>JANPHB010000303.1:0-15989 GCA_031424235.1 Pirellula sp. | reverse complement strand
ACGAAACATCAACGCTGCGGGCGCTTGTTTTGCGAACTGCCCTACGATTTTTGCTATCATTGCCAGTCTCCTCGTGCGATGGAAAGGTTACCCTTTTCATCATACGCACCGATGTAATGACGGCTTTACAGGATTCGTTGTTTAAATCCGCTCAATGAAACTGGTTGGGCCCCTGATTTGGCAACCGATGGAGCAGTGCACTTGACAGCGACTTTCGCAGAGCCCATCTCGTCCAGCGCAACACCGTTCCTCACGGTTCAATTGAACTTCGGCAACGGGCGAAACCAAATTCCCGAGTTGATCGAAGTGCAAGTGATCTCGGGGACCGATGACGGTACGGATTTGCCGAGCGACGTTCTCGAAATCCTAGCGATCTCAAAGTCCGAGCGTACAGCAGAACAATCCGCGTCCCTCTGGCGTTACTGTGCCCAACATGCATCTGAGCTAGCCCGCGATCGAATCGAACTGGTAAACCTGCAAGACCGATTGGATGTGCTGACAAAACCGTTCTCGACGATGGTCATGGACGTGGCAGCCAAGCCTCGTGAGACCTTCATACTGCAACGCGGAGATTATTCGCGGCCAACGGACAAGGTTCAGCCAGGAACGCTTGCTGTTCTGCCACCCTTTCCGGCAGATGCAAGTCCAGATCGACTCGGGTTGGCACGTTGGTTGACGACAAAAGATCATCCGCTGACAAGCCGTGTGGCGGTGAATCGCCTTTGGAAGATGCTCTTCGGGGCAGGCATCGTCAACTCGATGGCGGACTTTGGCTCACAAGGGGAATGGCCAAGTCATCCCGAGTTGTTGGATTGGCTAGCTGTTGATTTCGTAGAGAGCGGCTGGGATACCAAGGCGGTAATCAAAAAGATTGTCTTGTCGAAAACGTATCGCCAATCGTCGGTAACGCCACCTGAGTTATTGGAACGCGACCCCAACAATCGTCTGCTCGCACGTGGGCCACGCTTTCGTTTACCAGCCGAGTTAATTCGAGACTCTGCGCTCAAGATAAGTGGACTACTCGTTCCTCGCGTTGGTGGCCCAAGCGTGAATCCTTATATGCCTGGTGATCTTTGGCGAGAGGTGAGTCACTACGGTAGTTCGCCAGCGACCTCGCAAACGTTCGTTCAAGACCACGGCGAAAAGCTATATCGACGAAGTCTATACACCTATTGGAAACGGACGGCACCGCCACCGAACATGATGGCTTTTGATGCGCCCAATCGCGAGGTCTGCACTGTGGCGCGAGGCAATACCACGACTCCGCTTCAAGCGTTGGTTACACTCAACGATACCCAATTTGTCGAAGCTTCACGAGCCTTTGCTCAACGAATTTTGCTTCGGTCCGAAAAGTCCGATGAAGATCGATTGAGTTGGGCTTTTCAAGAGTCGAACGCTCGAACGCCCAGCCCGCAAGAAGGGCAAATTCTTTTGAAGGCACTGTCGCGCGAGCGATCTCGTTATGCTACCCACCGCGATTTGGCCAAAGCATACGTTGGAGTCGGTGAATCTTCCGTCGATGCAACACTGGTCGTCGTCGAGCTTGCCGCTTGGTCCCAAGTCGCAGCTACGCTGCTCAATCTCAGCGAAACCGTTACCCGCAATTAGTAGATCGAACAAAATATCATGAATCGGATTGAACAGCATCAGCAACAACTTCAGCAAACGCAGTTGCGCCGAACGTTTCTTGGTGACGCAACGCGTGGTCTTGGAAGTATTGCTCTTGGATCGCTTCTGTTTCCGGAACTATCCCGAGGGCAAGAGCCGAAGCGTTCCGTTGGTGGCATCGCTGGCTTACCCCACTTTGTACCAAAAGCGAAGCGGGTCGTTTGCTTGTTCCAAAGCGGCGGGCTTTCGCACGTGGATTTGTTCGATGACAAACCCATGCTGCACGAGCACGCGGGCAAGGAGTTGCCGCCGTCTATCAAAGGAACACAGCGACTGACGGGGATGACGTCTGGGCAGTCCACTTACCCTGTCGTGCCACCGCTCAAGACTGGCAAAAAGTGTGGTGTCAACGGCACGTGGATCAGCGACTTGCTACCAGGCATTCAGGGAATCGCAGACGACATCTGCTTGGTGAAGAGCCTCTATACAGAAGCTATCAACCACGATCCGGCGATCACGTTTATGAACACCGGCAATCAACAACCTGGTTACGCGAGCATGGGCGCTTGGGCAAGTTATGGTCTTGGAACCGAGAACGAAAACTTGCCGGCGTTCATCGCAATGGTTTCGCAGGGAACAGGCAAGAACCCGGGCCAGCCCATTTTCTCGCGGCTTTGGGGAAGTGGTTTTTTGCCATCTTCGCATCAAGGGGTCGGGCTTCGTCCGGGGGCGAATCCTGTGTTGTACTTAAGTAATCCTCCGGGGGTTGAGTCGAGTCAGCGCCGCGAGATGCTCGACGACTTGTCGCAATTGAATTCGCTTCGAGCTGCCGAACTAGGCGATCCAGAAACGCTTGCTCGGATCCATTCGTACGAAATGGCGTACCGGATGCAAACATCGGTACCTGAATTGACAGACATCAGCAAGGAATCTGCGGCGACGCTCGACGCTTATGGTGCGGAGGTCTTAAAGCCGGGCAGTTACGCAGCAAACTGTTTATTGGCCAGACGGCTGCTTGAGCGCGATGTCCGTTTTGTACAACTCTTTCATCGAGGCTGGGACCAGCATATTGCACTGGGACGGCAGTTGCCGAATCAATGTCGAGACATCGATCAACCAACTGCGGCATTGATCGGAGATTTGAAGCAGAGCGGAATGTTGGAAGATACGCTCGTGGTGTTTGCGACGGAGTTCGGTAGGACAGTGTTTAGTCAGGGCAAGATGGGGGACCCGGGCATGGGCCGAGACCACCATGGCCGAAGCTTTACGGTATGGTTAGCGGGTGGCGGTATACGCGGAGGTATGGAATACGGAGCGACGGACGATTTCTGTTACAACATCGCGGACAAGCCGGTGCACTTGAGAGACTTGCATGCGACCATTCTGCATTGCCTAGGCATCGACCACAGTCGCTTCACTTACAAGTTTCGCGGATTGAACACACGCTTGACGGGAGTCGAAGAAGCTCATGTGGTCAAGGATATTTTGGTGTAGCTCGGTGAACTGTGGCGTAGCTCGGTGAACCACTTGGGAGGGTGAGGCTCCTGCCGAACCGTGGCGTCGCAAGCTCGGCAGGAGCCTCGCTCTCCCTAAAGGCTTTTATGGGACCTGGCATTGCAAAGATGTTTGGGCGGCACATAGCGAGCACGACACGCAAGCTAGTGAATTGAATAGTAGATTCACTAGCTTGCGCGTTGTGCTAAGGTAGTTTTCATGCTGCCGCTCGCCTTAGTTAGAAAGCAACTCGACAAAGGTTCGTACCAGCGTCCCTGTTCCGCCGGCGTCGCACCATGGTTTGGGGCTATCGAGAAACGCAGGTCCAGCGATATCGATGTGGGTCCATGCGACATCCTCTACAAACTCTTGGAGGAACTTGGCTGCCGTCATGGCACCGCCGTATCGTCCTTCGCCGACGTTCTTGATGTCAGCGATCTTGCCTGCGATTTGCTCCGTAAAAAATGCATGCATCGGCAATGGCCAAGTGTATTCACCGCATGCATCGGCTGACTTTTTGATTTCGCTCTGCCAAGCTTCGTTGTTGGTCATTAAGCCTGAAATTTCGAGTCCCAATCCAACACAGCACGCGCCGGTCAGAGTCGCAAAGTCGACAATCCTAGCGGGCTTTTGGTCGAGCGCGACATTCAGGCAGTCGGCTAGAACCAAACGTCCCTCGGCATCGGTGTTGTGGATTTCGATCGTCTTGCCACTTCTGGCTGTTAGGACATCGCCAAGTTTGAACGCGTCCCCTGAGATCAAGTTTTCCACCAGTCCGATGATGGCGACGAGATTGTGCTTTACTTGGAATTGAACGGCGGCTTTCATGATCCCGAGCACGGTGGCCGCGCCGGCCATGTCGCATTTCATGGTCAGCATTCCATCGGTGGGTTTGATCGAATATCCACCGCTGTCAAACGTCACGCCTTTGCCGACGAGTACGGTTGGAGCTGCGTTCGTCGCCGCACCGTTATATCGCAAAATGACCAAACGAGGATCGCGGACAGAGCCGCGAGCCACGCCGAGGAGAGCGCCGCACCCCTCCGCTTCAAGTCTCTTTCGGTCCCAAACTTCGACTGCCACCGAGTGCTCTCGCCCCAATTGAATCGCCTCATCCGCCAGAGTTTCTGGATAGAGGTAGTTGGGCGGCAAATTGACAAGCCGACGCGTGAAGTTGATCGCTTCCCCCAAAACGACGCCAGCTTGCACGGTAGCTTCATCGAGCCCAACCCACTGAATGCAATCGGGCGCGTACAGAGATTTTTCTTTGCGGAAGAGGTCTTGGCCGACGCAACCGACCATCGCTCCGGAAACGGCCCCTCGAAGTGAAAGCCCCGCGCCTTGGAAGCCGACAACCCGTACGATGCCTCGTTTCTTGGAAGCGATGGCTTTCAAGGCCGCTGCTGCAGCGCGGGAGTAGACATTTGAATCACGGGCCTCCAGCGAGCCTAGACCGACCGTCAGCAGCAGCTTCGTTTCCAAGCCAGCGGGGGCAACGATTTGCGTCACTTTCAGAGGTTTGGTCGAGATTTCCTCGGTTTCGATCAGCCGCTTCAGCAGACCGTTTGTGGCCTCGTTTAGTTTCGCAATTTCCGATGACTTCGCCCACTCATTGTCGAGTCCCAAGACAAGACAATCGCAAGCGGACAGGATCAAATCAACGGAAAAACTCTCGCAACGCATGTCGACACAATACCTAGTTATGGGGATTTCTTGGTTTATCGATCGCTAAGGAATCGAAGGTTGGCATCTTAGGCGAGCTTGGATTTGAAATCTACCAGGGCTGAGGAATCAACGGCCTCGGGAACGAGGAGTCGGGTTACCAAAAGCCGATGGCAATCATATCGAATCGAAGAAATCGGAACCTTGGGAGCCATGCTACAATGGGCATTTCGAAACTGGTCCAAAGTCGATATTGGTTTTTCCATGAAAACACTCTGGCTTTTTTGCATTTGCCTTTGCTGCGTTGAAGAAGCCTTCTCGCAGTTCCCGGAATGGAAGCACGCTGGTTCGATTTGGTTGGATACGTTTCCTTCAGGTGGAGATGTACCTGAATCGACTTCGGTTCGCGATTTCCCTTTGCTGGTTCGATTGCACAAAGATTTCTTTGATTTCAGTCAAGCGAGGGCGAACGGTGAGGACCTCCGGTTTTCTTTTGGTGGTGAACCGATCGCTTATCAAATCGAACAGTGGGAGCCACTCTTAGGTGAAGCGAGCATCTGGGTTCGTATTCCCAAGATAAGTGGGTTTTCCCACGAGGAAATCAAGTTGCACTGGGGGAACCCAAATGCCCAGAGCGAGTCCGATGGCAAAGCGGTCTTCAACGAATCCAATGGCTACCTGAGCGTTTGGCACATGAGCGATCCAGTTGAGGACTCGGTCGGTACGTTGCCGAGTGACGACAACGGAACGACAACCTCGGTGGGCAGAATTGGAAGCGCGAGGCACTTGCCTGGCCAGAAAGGGATATTTAGCGGTGAGAAGATCCGCAACTACCCTTCCGGAGCAAGTTCACATAGCACCGAAGCATGGTTTCGCGCTGAACGTTCCAACGCGACGATCCTCGGTTGGGGCAACGAAGGAGGTGGGAGAGGCAGCAAGGTTCGCATGCAACTTCGCAGCCCGCCCCATGTGCATATCGATAGCGACTTCTCCGATGTCAAAGGCAAGCAACGGATTCCGATGAATGAATGGGTGCATGTCTTTCATACCTATGACCGAGCGGACGGCAAAATTTACATCAATGGCCAGCTCGATACCCGAGCGACACCGATGCTCGACATCAAGAACCCTAGCCGATTGTGGATTGGTGGCTGGTATCACAACTACGACTATATCGGCGACGTCGATGAAGTACGCATTTCACGGGTCGCTCGCTCTCCGGAATGGATTCGGTTGCAATACGAAAATCAAAAGCCGAACCAGACAGTCATTGGTCACGTTGTGCAACCAGCGGGCGAGTTCTCCGTCTCACACAAGCAAATCGAATTGAAAGAGGGCGCCAGTGTCACCATCCAAGCCAACCCCAGCGACGCGAGGAAGGTCTATTGGGAGTTGAAAGCCAAGGACGCTCCAGTGAGTCTTGTCGCAGATCGGTTCAGTTACACACTCAATGCAGGCCGGACCGTCGGTAACAAACAGATGAACCTACGCTTTCGAGCTCACTTTGCCGACTCCGACGCGGTTCAGGATATCCCTGTAACCATAATTGAGGATATCCCAGAGCCAGAGTTCACTTTGACAGTACCCACAAGCTGGGACGGCCGTGAGACGATCGAGATCGTTCCAACGATGATCAATGCCAAGGAGATGCAATCCAAGGGAGCTGGCCAGTTAAAGTACGATTGGAAAGTTGAGAATATCGCGGTGCTCAGGCAAATAGGCACCGACCGATTGGTTCTTAAACGCGCTCAAGGAAGCGGTTTGATGAAAGTCTCCGTGTCAATCAGCAACGGCGGCGAACCGGTCGTGCGTTCTGCGACGGTAGCTGTCAAAGAACCAGCCAAGGACTCATGGCTGGTTCGTGTCTCTGCCGAAATGGAAATGCCAGTGGACAACCAGTTCTTCGCTCGCGACGACTCTGGGACTGCCGCACTCCATTGCGTTGGAACTTTGAAAGAAGCTGCGAACTCAGTCTTTCTGAAAGTGTACGCCGAAGATGTTCTTATCCAAACGGAGAGCCAGGACGTCCAAGCGAACAAGAAGTATGCAATACATGCGCGTCTTAAGCCGGGCTTGATCAAATACCGAATCGAGTTTGGTTCCATTTTGAATGGCCGTGAGAACGTCTTGTATCGCGCATCGAATCTCATTTGCGGCGATGCCTTTCTCATTGACGGGCAATCCAACGCAGAAGCGACAGATGTTGGCCCAACCGACCCAAAGTACACAAGCAATTGGATACGGAGCTTTGGAAGTCCGGCTGGCGATCCTCAAAATGCTCGGCAGCAAGTCTGGAGCAATGCCGTCGTAAGAGACCGCAAAGGCGGGAAGGCGCAGATTGGATACTGGGGCATGGAACTGGCGAAAAGACTTGTCGAACGCCATAAGATGCCGATTTGTATCATCAATGGTGCGGTAGGTGGAACTCGAATTGACCAACACCAACGCAACGACTCCGATCCGACGGATGTGAACACTATTTATGGTCGACTGCTTTGGCGAGTGCAACAAGCGAAATTGACGCACGGCATCCGTGGAGTTCTCTGGCATCAAGGTGAAAACGATCAAGGAGCGGACGGTCCAACGGGTGGCTACGGTTGGGAAAAGTACCGTCAACTGTTTGTCGATATGGCTGGTGCATGGAAAGAAGACTACCCCAATATCCAACACTATTATGCGTTCCAAATTTGGCCAAAAGCGTGCTCGATGGGGATCGATGGCTCGGACAATCGATTGCGCGAAGTTCAGCGATCTTTGGCCAATTCCTTTTCGAACCTAAGTCTCATGTCGACTCTCGGAATCAAGCCGCCAGGAGGATGCCACTTCCCCATCGAGGGATACGCTGAGTTTGCGAGGCTCATTTGCCCACTGATTGAACGGGATCACTATGGGGTGCGAGCGACCGAATCGATTACGCCTCCCAATCTACAGCGTGTATCTTTTACGACGGCCAAGCGAGACGAAGTTGAGTTGGTATTCGATAGCGAGTTGGTATGGTCCCCCAACTTGATCAGCCAGTTTTATTTGGATGACCAGCCTGGGCTCGTTTCGTCCGGGAACGCGAATGGCAATCGTGTTTTGCTCAAATTGATGGCTCCTACGGAATCGAAGTGTGTTTCGTACCTCGATAGCAAGTCATGGAGCCAGGACAAGCTGCTGTTGGGGCGAAACGGGATTGCAGCGTTGACGTTCTATCAGGTTCCGATTGAAGAAACGAAGTAAGGTCAGATGCAAAAACCATTCAACAAAAAACTACGCTTGGCTGAAAAACACTTGAGCACCTCGTGTCCCAAGGTAAGCGATTGGATTGCAGAAGTCGGGCAATGTGAGTTGGTGCCAGCATGGGATCGCGAGCCTTTTGAGTCTTTGGTACGCGCCGTGGCGCATCAACAACTGCACGGCAAGGCGGCCGAATCCATTCTCGGTCGGTTGGTCGCCAAGTTTCCGGATCAGCCGTTTCCAACTCCGTTACAACTATCCCGAATGCGAGTGCCCTCGTTCCGGAAATGCGGTTTTTCGCTGGCCAAAACGGAGGCGATTCAAGGTATCGCCAAAGGTACTATCAAGGGACTAGTACCTACTCGTGAAGCAGCCAACAGCATGAGCGACGAAGCTTTGATTGAAACACTTACGGAATTGCGGGGCATTGGAAAGTGGACGGTCGAGATGCTATTGATTTTCACGATGGGGCGACTTGACGTCATGCCAGTAGACGACTTCGGAGTTCGCGCGGGCCTCAAGCATCTTTATGGTATTGAGGACATGCCGAAGAAGATGGAATTCTCAAAATGGACCGATGCGTGGAAGCCTTACCGAAGCATTGGCGCTTGGTATTTGTGGCGACTCGCAGACGCCCGTAAGTAGACGCGGCTCGAACTTGTATGCCCTGGCCCAGGCGGGCTGTTCCTGGACCACGTCTCACTTTATGAACGCCCAGATGGGCTTGCGGATTGTTGATTTAGTCGTTTAACAATCAGCCGTAGGCGTACTTAGCTTCTTTGACAGTACGCCTACGGCTGACTGTTAAACGAAATGCATTTGGGCAATTACTGAATGTCAGCCCTGAGACAGCGGCGAATCAGCGCATGGCATCTTTTTTAAGAAACTCTTGCTATCATTGGAAGGCATCGAATACACGCGAGTTTTTAAGGATAGGTTTTGCATTCCATGCCAATCGATATTTACCCTATCAATGATTTTGGACCGCTCATGAAGGGGTTGGCCATCGGAGGACTTGGGATATTCTACGTCTTTCTAGCTCAGTTTGCCATCGGTGGTGGTTTTTTGATGTGCTACTTGCAGTGGCTCGACATGAACAACAAGAGCACGGTTGCGAGAGCGTTTCTGGATAGTTACTTCAAGTTCCTGGTGCTCGTCAGTTTTGTCATGGGTGCGGTTACCGGTGTTGCGATGTGGTTCACATCGATCCAAGTCAGCCCGCGAACGATTGGCCTGATGGTCAGTTCGTTTCACTGGGTATGGGCTACAGAATGGACCTTCTTTTCGCTCGAAGTGGTGAGCGGATACGCGTTCTATCGCTACGGAAAGCACCTCAAGAACCGAGCGAGGCTTACGCTTCTCATTCTTTATACGATCGCTGCTTGGTTTAGTCTGTTCTGGATCAACGGCATTTTGAGTTGGCAATTGACGCCCGGAGAGTGGGTCCATTCGAAGAGTGTGTGGGTCGGCTTTTTCAATGCAGGATTCTGGCCATCCCTTTTGTATCGAACCGTTGCATCCATGTCGGTTGCCGCTTTGATAGGTCTGGTGGTCGTGAATTTCATTCCCAAGTTGCAGCGTAGTGAACGTGAGCAACTGGTCAGGCAAGTCGCTGTGTTGCTCATTCCGATGGTATTGATGCCGTTTCTTGGAGCTTGGTACATCGGATCGATGCCAGCTGATAGTCGGGCTTGGGCAACGGGCGGGTCCGTCGCCATGACGATGTTCTTCACGATTGCAGTTGGATCGTCTGCATTGGTTGGCATTTATAGCTTGGTCGCGTTATGGTACGGACGGCTCTATATCAACGGAGCAACCTCAGCTTTGTTGGTGTTGCTGGCGTTTGGTGCGACGGCAGGCGGCGAATTTGTCCGCGAAGGGGTCCGCAAACCGTTTACGGTCCGCGAGACTTTTTACAGCAATAGCATCCACAAGAATGAGGTCGCCGAACTTCGCATCAGTGGATTGAGTACGCGTCCTGATGAATATCCATTGCGTCATTCAGATCGTTACGCGAATGATCAGCTCAAGCAGGGAGCCTTGGTGTTTCGCGAACAATGCAGCGTTTGCCACACATTGGGAGGTGTTAACGCCGTAGACGAGTTGACCCAGTCGTGGTCAGTGGAGCAAATGCGATTGAATATCGCCCAGCTTCAGCAAACGAAACCTTTTATGCCCCCCTTCGCTGGAACGGCCGTCGAAGTGGAATCGCTTGTTCAGTTTCTTTCTTGGACTCATCAAAGTAACCCAGACGTATGGCCTATGACTTCGGCTCAGGAAGAATTTGGAGCGATTTCTGCTAGGATTCAAGGCTATCTCGACGACGCAGGAACCGAACCGGCCGATGCAACTGCACGACATAAAGCACTTCGAGAACTCGCTAACAAGCGTTGGAAGGGTCGATAGGATTACTCACTGATGGACACCGTATTTCCTTTTGGATTTCCACTTGCAACAGCGTTTTACTTGACGCTTTTTGTCGTAACGCTCGTGCTGCACGTGCTGTTCATGAACTACGTGCTAGCAGGGACCGCATGGCTTGCATGGTCAATCGTAACAGGGTGCGCTGGCTTGGGCGCCAAGTCGGCAGAGATCGCAAAAAACGAGCCTGCGACCAGTGAATCGATACTGGCAGATTGGATTCCAACCATGCTTTCCGGCGCGATTACTGCCGGTGTAGCGCCATTGCTTTTTGTCCAAATTCTGTACCAGCGCGAGTTCTATACAGCGAACTTGCTATTATTCAATCGCTGGATGAGCATCTTGCCCGTCCTGATTGTTGGATTCTATTCGCTGTACGTCCTCAGAAGCAATTGGCTGACACGGCGATCTGTATTTGTAAAGACGCTGACGGGCTTGCTGCCGTTCTTATGTGTTGCGTTTGTCGCTTATTCGTGGACCGAGAATCACTTGCTGAGCGTCAACAGTCCAGCACAATGGCGAGCGTTTTACGCCGAAGACAAGGAAATCTACTTTGAGCCGCAGATCATTCCGAGACTCGCTGTTTGGGGATTAGGTTCGATTGCAACGATGTGCGTATGGCTTTCGTGGCAACTTCGCTATCGAAGCGTTCATCAGTTACCCGTAAATAGCCAATCGATGGCAAAACTCCCGAAAGTAGCCTTGTTCGGACTACTTGCGTCGATCGCATGCGGAATCGCCTATTACCTTTCTGCTCCAAACCTTGGAGCGGTCTTTTTGGGTCCAATGGCCCGATGGTATTTGGGGTTGGCCATTCTCGGTATGATCGCGCAAGTCATCGGTTGGTTGCAGCTTTTGCGACGAATTCCGCTTGCCAACGAAATCTCATTGAAACCACTTCTGCTTACCACCGCAGGTCTCGTTGCCACCGTAATGGGAATGAGTGTGTGCCGAGAGGCCATTCGCCTTACATCGCTTGGGACGAATCGCATAGAAGAGCTGATCCCGCAGCATGCCGAAGCCATGAAAGTAGAGGGGTTCTGGGTGTTTCTGCTTTTCGCAGTAATCAACATCGGACTCATTTCTTGGTGTTTTTGGCTGGTGAAAGCAAACTTTGTGGAGTCGGACGAAAACGGAAAGGGAACTAGTTGACGCTGCACACACCGAAAGAAATGAGGGGCTATCTAGTGCGCAATTGTTTTCGAGCGACTTCGGAGATCGCAAGTCAATCGGTGCGAATGAGTTAACGGCAAACGCGTTATTTCCCTTGAACTTATTTCACCCACTTGTGCGCATGCCGGCAGCCAGGCCGTTGATGGTCAATCGAGTTAGGTGTCGTAGCTCTTCGCTCTCTTGCTCCGTCAGTTTTTGCTGGCGACTGCGTCGCAGCAGTTCAACTTGAGTCAAATTCAAAGTATCAATGAAACGATTGCGAACTCGAATCGACTCCTTTAACCAAGGCGTGCCATCCAGCAGTTCATTGCGACCAGTCAAATGCAACACCGCATCGCAAGCCATCGCAAACTCTTCGGAAATCATCTTTGCAATCGGCTTCAGATCGGGCTCATCTGCCGCTAGTCCCGCATAGTGAGACGCAATTTGCATATCCGACTTGGCTAGCGCCAGTTCGGCATTATCTATTAACGCGCGGAAAAAGGTCCATCTGCTGTACATGGATCTCAATAGTGAATGCTGCTGTGGGTCGTCGATCAGCGGCTTCAACGCCGCCCCAAGGCCGTACCAAGCGGGTAGCAAACAACGCGATTGCGTCCAAGAAAAAACCCAAGGAATCGCTCGCAAGTCGCTTAGCCCTCCACCGGGAACGCGGCGCGACGGACGCGAACCGATGGGCAGTTGCTCGATGTCTGTCAGCGGTGTGACACATCGGAAGAATTCGACAAACCGCGGCTGTTCCAAAAGCTTGCGATATGCGACGAATGAAGTCGCGGAAACTCGATCCAGCGTCACCAGCCACTCCTCCGACGGCGACGGCGCTGGATTGCCAGCCGCAAGCAATGACGACCAGATGACTTGCTCCAAGTGACGATGCGCGATGGCGGGATCGTCGTATCGGTCCGCCATCACTTCGCCTTGCTCGGTCAATCGCATCGAACCCTGAAACGAACCCGTTGGCAACGACATGATACTTCGTGCGGTCGGGCCACCACCACGTCCCAGCGAACCGCCGCGACCATGAAAGAACGTCAGCTTGACTCCGTGTTGTTCAGCGACTTTTACGAGACTCTTCTGCGCCCTATACAAAGACCAACATGCTGTCAAATAACCGCCGTCCTTAGTACTATCGGAGTACCCTAGCATGATCATTTGATGATCATCCTGCTTTCGCAAGTATTCGCGATAAGCCGGGATGCTCAACATGCCAGCCAAAATGTCTGGCCCGCGCTGCAAGTCGTCGATCGTTTCAAGCAAAGGAGCGATAGGCATCCCCAGAGCGCCAGTCAGCATATCATTCGAGGCAGTGCAAGTTTGCTTCCACAGCCAAAGCACGGTTAGCACGTCGCTCGGCACCGCAGCCATACTGATCACGTGCGCTCCAAAGGCCGCTTTGGTACACGTTGCTGTCACCTCGTGCAGCATTCGAAACATGGCTAGCGTCTCGCGCGCCATAGCATCGGCTTCGCTATCACCTACAGCGAGCGGTAGTTTGACATCGAGTGACTTCTCCAAAAACAGTATTCTTGCAGCATCGTCGAGCGTCTTCCAACTTTCGCAGTGGCCATTTTGCTTCAGGATCGTCTCCATCACATCGCTGTAGACCTTGGCATTTTGTCGAACATCCAATCTCGCCAAATGAAACCCAAACGTTGCGATCTGCACAAGCCAATCGCGAACTCCACTAATGCCACTTTTTCCCGCCGGAGTTGCATCGAGAGCATCGGCGAGGATCCCTACATCCGTCGCCAACTCATCCGCTGATTGGTAGGCGCCAGCAACAGATGGGCATTGGATTAATTCAGTTGGTCGGCTACTAAGTAGCGTTTGCTGAGTCTGTTCTAAACGCCATCGAACCGTCGCAAGCCATCGACGACACAACTCACCTGGCGGTAATGCCGATAGTCGGGCTTTCAACTCTGGATACTTGAACTCGGCACTAGAGATCGCATTGCCCAGCTTGCTGTTCAGCTTAACCTGCCGCTCAGACAGACTCAGTGTATTGAACCACGTATCGCAAGTCTTCAGATGAAAAGCGAGGGCTTCGCGTCGCAACCAGGTCACGGTCTCGCGAGTCACATCGGCAGTTACTCCGGGATGCCCGTCACGATCACCGCCGATCCATGAACCAAAGGTTAAGTATGGACGTGTTAACTTCACCGTATCGCCATAATTTTCGATAATCCCGCGTCGAAACTCGTCGGTAATTAGAGGGATTTCATCCCAAAGTACCGGTTTGATCGAAAGACCACGCGATACTTCTTGCATCACGGTAGGACGCCAGGGGCGAATGAAGTCTGTTTGCCAAAGTTTTGCGATTTCGACGCGAATCTCCTGCTCCGCCCGGTCGCGTGCTTCAGGGTACGGATCGTGATCCAGTACGGTTAGCAGGCCACGTATGGCGGTTAGTTTGCTTCGCACCGATCGGCGTTTCGCGTCTGTAGGATGGGCGGTGAAGACAAGTTCAATATGGAGTTCGTCGATCAGTTTTTGGATTTCCTCGGCGGTCTTCCCAGAGTTATGCAGTTGCGAAATGGCATCTCGAATAGATTCGTTGCGAGGCTGTGGATAGATGCCGCGCGCTCGATCACCGAGCACCCGGACTCGTCTACGGTCCTCGACCATATTCAGCAAATCCAAGAAGACCGTGAAAACGCGCGTGGTGATAAACAAATGCTCAACGCTTAGGCTCGAGATTCGATCGATCATCCGCTGCTCCGCATTCTCGACACCCGCTCGGCGATCCCAGGCTAACTTTCGTAGTTCCTCAACAATTTGAAACGCCTCTTCGCCTTCAAGTTCACGAATCGTTTCACCGAGGAAAGTTCCCAAATGACGGATTTCGCTGCGTAGTTCGGGGTTTTTGATGTGTTCCACGGTTGCCGTTCTTATCAAAGGAGTAGCTGTAGGTTGGTCTTCAAGTCAGACCGTTTTACCCAATTTCAGTAGCTTTACAACTGAAAGGCTGGAAGCCTAACACGCGAGGGCTCTCCCGGGTGGCATGAAGCTCTCATCGTTTCCGTTGCGGTCATCGTCGTAGTTGCTTAGTGCTTTACTCACGCTTCGGGTTATCAAATGGGGCGCCCTCGCGTTGAAGGGACTTTGTTTAACAGTCAGCCGTAGGCGTACTGCCAAAAAGAACGCAGTAAACACAGCCGACAAACGTCAAGGTAGTTGGCATATTTCATTCGCCGCTCACCAGAGATCATTGCCACTCCAGCGGACGGCACGACGGAGCGTGCCTGCTACTTTTGTCGGCTGTGTCGCGGTACGCCTACGGCTGACCGTTAAACGACTTACGGTCAGCTTGTTCGCGCTGCTTCGATCAAGGCATCTCGCCATGCGTCGTAGGTTTCTCTCTCGAAGGCAATCAGGGTGACTTGCTCGAATGCCGCTCCCCCGTTCAATACAGACTGAATTGTTCGAACGGAAAGTGCAGCCGCCTTATCGATCGGGAAGCTATAGGCACCACAGGAGATGGCAGGGAAAGCGATCGAGCGGCAGCCGAGCCAAATCGCGAGCTGCAGCGAACGGCGGTAACAGGACTCAAGCAAACTTTCTTCGCCCAGGTGCCCCCCGCGCCAAATGGGACCAACGGTATGGATCACAAACTTGGCCGGCAGTTGGAAGCCCGGAGTGACACGACAATCACCAGTTGGGCAGCGGACTTCTTTTCGGACTTCGGGAAAGGCGCGGCAGGCTTCTAAGAGTTTAGGTCCAGCAGTGCGATGGATCGCACCGTCCACTCCGCCACCTCCCAACATGAACTCATTGGCCGCGTTGACGATAGCGTCTACGGCCAGTCTGGTTATGTCCCCTTGTATGACTTCGACTTTGTTCAGCATCCAATCGGCCTTAACACTCCGTAGGTTGACACAGCCGACAAAAGTAGCAGGCACGCTCCGTCGTGCCGTCCGCTGGAGTGAATTGACAATGCTTCCTGCTGAACGGCTACCACTTTGACTCTTGTCGCCTGTGTCTAGGTTATACGATTTCGAATTTGGCTAAGCATGTCGCTATGAGATTTGCCCGTCAATTAGCCGATGGTCTTTAGCGTCGGATTTACTCGAATTTTGATTCAACCTAGAAATCCAATTCGCTTCAAATGAAGCGAAACCGAAGGGATTTTCTACCTCGCGCCACGTCGACCGACGCCAGGATCGCGAGATATTCTAACGCCCCTTCTCCTCCTCGGGAGGAGAAGGGGCTGGGGGATGAGCGTTTTGTTTCTTAGCCGCGATAGCGGCGGCACTTCGTAGCCGTGGGGCTTGCCCCATGGTCTCTAGGCACCGTGAATAACTAGCACGACGCGCAAGCTAGTGAACATGAGCCGTGAAACCTCCCCCCAGGGGCCCCGGTTGAACGCGGATGTTTAAGAGTTGAGAATTAGATTGTTCGGGGGGAGCCCCGCC
>JANPHB010000302.1:0-125606 GCA_031424235.1 Pirellula sp. | reverse complement strand
CGGCCTCTGGCCGACCCTCCCAGGGGGAGGGTGACTTTGTTGGAAACATAAAACAAAAATCATGATTCGAATGTTACTACGACGTTCCTTTTTGTGCGGGTGTTTCGCCCTTCTGGCATTCGTCCTTTCATCGCGTGCGACTTTTGCCGAGAGTTGGCAAGGCTTCAATAAAATCGATTTTGTGATCGACCAGCACAAAGCGTTTCTCATTGAGCCAGTCGTGGCGGCTTCTGGTCGGCCTTGGATCTGGCGTACCGAGTTTTTTGGCCATCAACCTCAGGCCGACATCGCTTTACTAAAAAAGGGTTTCCATGTCGCCTACGTCGACCTTCAAAACCTTTACGGTAGCCCAACTGCCATGGCGATTATGGATTCGACTTTTGAGAAGGTGACCGCAGATCATCGGTTGTCACAGAAAACGGTTCTCGAAGGATTCAGTCGTGGTGGCCTATTTGCGTTGAACTGGGCTGCTCGCAATCCAGACAAAGTTGCCTGCATCTACAACGACGCACCTGTTTGTGACTTCACAAGTTGGCCTGGCGGCAAAGGAAAGGGAAAAGGCTCACCAGGCGATTGGGAGCGATTGCTGAAGCTGTATCAGTTGACGGAACTCGAAGCAGCCTCGAGCAAGCTAAACCCAATCAATAACCTTGAGGTTTTGGCGACCGCCAAGATTCCGTTGCTGCATGTTTGTGGTGCCACCGATGATGTGGTTCCCATCGACGAGAACTCGCTGCTAGTTCAAAAGCGTTACCAGGAGTTCGGGGGCTCGATGACATTGATCTCCAAACCCAACTGCAATCATCATCCCCATAGTTTGGAAGATCCAACTCGCATTGTGAATTTCTTTTTGGCTCATACTGGATTTCCGAACCAAATAACGGAACCTCTAACGCCGTTTGGATACGACTACTTTCAATTGCGTGACGGTTTGAGCCAAAGTCGCGAGAAGTTTTTGAGTGAGAAACGCGGTCGTGTCGCATTTCTCGGGGGCTCGATCACTGCCTCCAAAGGATGGCGGGATCTCGTATGCGAAGAACTTAAGCGAAGATTCCCAGAAACCGAATTCGATTTTGTCAGTGCTGGTATCTCGTCCCTCGGTTCAACGCCAGGTGCCTTTCGATTCGAGCGCGATGTTCTAGCGAATGGGACTGTCGATCTACTCTTCGAAGAGGCGGCTGTGAATGATGACACCAATGGCTTTTCGGATGTCGAACAAGTCCGTGGAATGGAGGGGATCGTCCGCCAAGCGTTTCTATCGAACCCAAAGATGGACGTAGTCTTGCTGCATTTCGTCGACCCGGGCAAGATCGCCGAAATACGACAAGGAAAAACGCCAGTCGTCATCGCCAACCACGAACGCGTAGCCGAACACTACCGCGTCCCATCGATCAATCTTGCTAGAGAGGTTACAGAGCGAATCGAAGCGGGCGAATTCACTTGGGAGATGGACTTCCGCGATTTGCATCCAGCTCCATTTGGTCACGAACTGTACGCCAAATCGATTGGCAGGCTCCTGTCGGCCGCTTGGGGCAATGCCGATGCGAAACCCAATGTATCGGCTAGAATGCTGCCACCGCCATTGGACAAATCGAGCTATTTCTTCGGCCGACTTGTAGGGCCATCGGATGCAAACGCTAACAAAATGCTTACCCTGGACCAAGGGTGGACGATTGATCAACGCTGGAAACCGAACGACAAGGCTGGAACCCGTCCGGGCTTTGTCGATGTCCCTGCCTTGGTTGCCAATACCCCAGGCTCAACCATGAAGCTCGCATTCCAAGGAATTGGAATAGGCGTCTTCGTGGCCGCAGGTCCAGACTCGGGTTCGATCGAATATCGTGTCGATCAGGGAGCTTGGCAGAAGCAATCGTTGTATACTCAATGGAGCTCCGGTCTCCACTTGCCATGGGCGAAGATGCTTGCGTCCGAGTTGTCAGATGGAAATCATGAGCTGGAGATCAAGATCAGCGAAGAAGCAGACGCAAAGAGCCAAGGGCATGCGGTCCGAATCATTCATTTCCTAGTTAACGGGCCAAAATAGATCCGGCCAAGATTGTTTGGAGTGCGATGCTCTTTTACAAAAAATATTGGCAGACTCTGCGTGAGGAAGTGCTCGCGCCTCAGGTTAATCCTGAAAAAGTAAATGAGAAGCTTCGCGAGTCGCAAATCAATTCGCCTGTGCCGGTTATTTGGTTGCTAGGCAAAGCCCAATCCGGAAAGACGTCCATTGTCCGGGCGATCACAGGCAGCACCAATGGAGAGATTGGCAACGGCTTTCAACCGTGCACGCGCACAGCGAGTCTGTTCGCTTTCCCTGATGAAGAGTCCTGTTGGCTTCGTTTTCTTGATACGCGGGGGCTCGGCGAAGCTGGCTATGATCCGACGGAAGACTTGAACTACTGTCAAGAGAATGCGCATTTGGTCATGGTCGTGGTCAAAGCGATGGACCACGCTCAGAAATCGGTTCTCGATGTTCTGAAAACGATTCGCAAAACGCGGCCCAATTGGCCAGTCCTCGTCGTGCAGACTTCGCTGCATGAAGGTTATGCCAAGTTTGGCGATCCGCATGTTCAACCGTATCCGTATGAAAAAGCAGATTGGGCGACGTCCGTACCTGCTGATCTGGCCCGATCCATACAACATCAGCGGACCGAGTTCGGTTCGTATTCGAATCGATTTGTGGCCGTCGATTTGACATTGCCGGAAGACGGATTTGAACCAGCCAATTATGGTCTCGAGACGCTTTGGAATGCCATCGAACAGGAGTTTCCACACGGCCTACGGTCGATGATGGAAGCCCAGCCGGAGTTGCGAGCGGATCTGGGCGATATGTACTACGCCAAAGCATGGCGACACATCATTTCGTATAGCATTGCTGCTGGAGGAGCGGGTGCGGTCCCTTGGCCGTTGGTGGATATACCGGTCGTGATCGGCATTCAAGCCAAGATGTTTCACGCTTTGTCTTCGATCTATGGTCAGCCGTTGACCGCCCAATTGATGACCGAATTTGGCACAGCGGTTGGAGGGAGCATGGTGGTCCGTATCGTTCGAAGCTTGTTGGCGAAGTTCATACCTGTCTTTGGAAGCGTCTTTGGGGCGGCCTACAACGCAGCCACCACCTACGCTCTCGGCTGTTCGCTCAGCTGGTATTTTGCTCAGCTTCGCCGCGGTGCAACGCCCGATGCCGGCAAGCTTCGCGAGTTCTATGCCAAGGAATTGGAAGAAGGTCGCCGACGTTTTACCGGGTTCTTGAATCGCGATGATCGCACTTCTCCAGTCAGTGGCGGATAACTCATTATGCTCCGATGGAAGTTGCGATTGGTTTTGGTAGCGTTCTTGTGCTTGATTCCCTACGTGATCTTGATGGGAATGGGTTGTTTGGCGCTTTACGAGCGGGGACTGTTCACTTGGTTTGCGATCGCGGCCACTGCCATTTCACTTTTAGGTTGGAACTTGGACCGGATCTTTCGATTCAAAAAGCTCAAGCCGATTAACGCGACTATCGATTCGCTTGGAGCAAACGGAGAAGCTGGAGCGAGAGAGTCGATCGAAAAGATTGCACGCAGGGTTGAAAGCAAACCGCCAGCGTTGGAGGATTCAGAAGCGTGGAAGCGACTTGCGATTGAAGTTTTCGATACCGTGGCAGTAAAATTTGGTCGTACTTCTGCGAAACCTGCGCTCGAGATTACTGTGCCCGATGCGATGTTGATCGGAGAACGGGTCTTGCATGATTTGCGTCTGGCGACCAAAGCTCAGGTTCCTGGCTCGCACGTTTTGACCATTCGGCAGCTCGAACAGTTAACGTTGCTGTGGAAGAACACTTCGGAGTTCACTTCTGCGTCGAGCCCGTGGCGACTCGGCTATCGAGTCATTCGATTTGTCATGAACCCTGTTTCGGGAGTGTTCAAAGAGGCGAACGACAATCTTTTGGGTGATCTGAGCGTGACTGCATTCGAGGAAGCTAAGCGATGGGCTATTGGCTACTGCATTCGAAGAGCTGGCGAATACGCGATCCAACTTTACAGTGGCCAGCTTGCGATTCACGAAGGGAAGTTTCAGGAGTTCCAATCGCCAGTATCGGGCGCGGATCATCAAAAGGCGTCGAGCTTAGAGGCATCGCAGAATAACGAGCCGCTTCGCATCATGGTGCTTGGGCAAGCGAAAGCGGGGAAATCGAGCTTGGTCAATGCGATGTTTGGTGAAGTCCGTGCGGCAACGGATTCTTTGCCATGCACGACATCGATCACTCCCTATGTACTCGAACGGGATGGGCTTCCGAAGGCGATATTGTTTGACACCGAAGGCTTTGGCGGAAAAGAGGATCGCCGTGCGCTGTCGCAGTTGGATCGAGAGCTTGTCAAATGCGATCTGATTGTCATGGTTTGCTCGGCGGTCACCGCGGCTCGCGCGCCCGATTTGCAATTGCTAAGCGACTTGCGAGAGCGGTTTGCATCGAACCAACTTCGCTCCCTACCTCCAGTCGTTGTTGCAGTGACGCACATTGACCAGCTTCGTCCTTTTGCAGAATGGAACCCGCCATACGATTTGCGAGACGAAAATTCGATCAAAGCTAGAAATATCGCGGCGGTCATTGCAACGCTTGAAACAGAGCTAGCGGTTCCGTCAGAGAGAATTGTCCCGATTTGCCTTCGGCAAGAGTCCAATCAAAACGTAATGGAGTCGCTTATTCCGGTACTGCTCTTTTTGCTACCGGAAGCCGACCGAGCAAAATTGCTTCGATTGCTTCGGGAGTATCATGCCGGTGAGTATTGGAGCCAGCTTCGCAACCAAGCCTACCAAACTGGACTGCTTTTGCGGGATGCGGCAGTGAAGGTCGTGGGGCCTTTGATTCAAGAAGCGGCCAAGCGAATGAAGTAGATAGTACGGTTTATTGGTGTTTCATTCCCGCCTTCTCCTCCTAAGAGATCGTCCGGTTTAGACACCCTCCCTCTGGGAGGGTCGAGCGTAGCGAGGGGAGGGTGAAGTGCCAACCGCCGTTGCACAAGTCAGTTCACCCTCCCCGGGCCGAAGGCCCGACCCTCCCGGAGGGAGGGTGACTTCATTGAAAACCCCTGCAAAACAACCTGGACTATCACGTCAGGTGGCGAGGAGGAGAAGGGGAGATAGAATACAAAGGCGATAAGGCCTCTCCTCATCCAGAAATATCCCACCAACTGGAGTTTGCAATGTACCTCTTCATCCGCGTTTTGACGGCCAACCTCGTCGTCACGCTCCTCCTGACTGCCACCGCGTCAGGTCGACAGCTTCCACAGGATCAAGGACAAGGGCCGGCGCTATCGCCTGCGGAAGCTCTTTCCAAATTCCGACTGGCTGATGGCTATGCAATGGAGACGTTGCTTGCAGACCCTGCAATTAGCCAGCCCCTCAGCACAGCGCATGATTCCTATGGCCGACTATGGGTGGTGCAGTACCTCCAGTATCCCGAACCTGCGGGGTTGAGAAGACTAAGCCGCGATAATTTTTGGCGTACGGTATACGACTCGGTCCCGTTGCCTCCAGGTCACGGCGGAGTTCCTGGGGCGGATAAGATCACGGTCCATGAAGATCGTGATGGGGACGGCACGCTTGAGACCGAAACCACGTTTGTCGACGGCCTCAACATAGCAACCTCTGTTGTGCCAACCGCACAAGGAGCTTGGGTATTGAATCCACCTTACCTTCTTTTCTATGCCGACCGTGACCATGATCTCAAGGCAGATGGTCCTCCGGAAGTCCACCTTGAAGGGTTTGGGCTTGAGGATACACACTCGGTCGTCAACAGTTTATGCATGGGGCCAGATGGATGGCTGTACGCAGCACAAGGCAGCACCGTCAGCGGCAGCGTCCGACGTTATGGTTCGAAGGAAACGCCTAAACGCTCCATGGGACAAGCTATATGGCGTTATCATCCGATTACCCACAAGTACGAGATCTTTGCCGAAGGTGGCGGAAACGCATTTTCTGTCGCATTCAATGACCAAGGTGAAGTCTTCTCGGGCCACAATGGCGGGGACACTCGCGGCTTCCACTATCTGCAAGATGCTTATTATCGAAAGGGCTTTTCGAAGCATGGTGGGTTATCCAATCCCAATACCTTTGGTTACCTAGACCCGATGCAGCATCCGCCGATCCAGCGTTTCACTCACGCCATGTTGATGACGGACGGGACTGCGTTTGGGAAAGCGATGCCACGTTCGATGTTGGCGGTCGATCCCCTGCATGGCAAATTGATAGAGACCGAATTGTCTCCGATTGGCTCTACGTTTACGACCAAAGATATTTCCGATACGGTCGCAAGTGACGACAAATGGTTTCGGCCTGTTGCCATTCAGGATGGACCGGACGGTGCGGCCTACGTTTGCGATTGGTACGATTTCCAAGTGGCCCACCTCTATGCTCACGTTGGCAAAATGGATCGGGATCATGGCCGAGTTTATCGATTGAAGCCTAAGCAACCCTCGGAGGTTTCGTCTTGGAATGCAACTTTGGCAAACGGAACCGATTTTAAGTCTTTGCGTTATCTAGCTGACCGACTGATGCACCCATATCGTTGGCAACGTTGGAAGGCTCGTGAATTATTGGCTCAACATCCGATGCGGGGAGAGCTTCGACGGCAGGTTGAGGCTGGGCTTGCAAGTGGCGAGCAGATCGCATTGGAGTCTCTATGGACGGCGCATGCTTGCGGATGGATCGCCGATACGATTTTGGCTAGCGGTGAGGATGCGATCCCTCTCAAAACGCTTTTAGCTAATAGCAGTCCTGCTGTTCGCTCGTGGGCGATTCGCCTAATTTGCGATGATCGCGAAGTAAGTCCGGATACTTCCGCAGCGATAGCTAGGCTTGCTCAAAGCGAACCAGACGTTAAGGTCCTTTGCCAAATTGCGAGTTCGGCAAAACGTTTGCCAGCGGAAGAGGCTTTAACTCTCGTTTCGGCCCTCCTGTCTCGCAATTTGCAGGAAAGCGACCTTTCGCTGCCCCTCATGATTTGGTGGGCGGTTGAACCACACTCGGACGACATCGATCGCGTGCTGAGCAAGTTGCAATGGGACGAGCACTTTTGGACGTCATCGATTGCCAATCAACGCATTGCACCTAACTTGATTGAGATCTGGGCGAAGACCAATTCCCCAAGGAGTATGGCCGCCATCAGTCAAGTACTAAAGAAGATCGGGGAGCAGCCAGCAGCGATTCGCAGCGTTTCAGCCAAACATGCAAACGAAGCGTTCGAACGTGCCTTTGTTGGTCGTTCGTTGCTCGGAGTCCCAGATGGAGTCATCAATGCACTGATCGGACTTGGGCAACCTTCTTTGACTTTGCGGTTGCGACGAGGAGACGTCGAGGCCAAGAGCCAAGGGATGGAGTTGCTTCTTGATACCAAGCAGGCACCTGCCAAGCGTATTCAGATGGTACAACTTTTCGGAGAACTTCATGACTTGGATGCGCTGCCAATCCTTATCAAGCTTGCCCGTAACTCCAGTGAAGTTGAGCCGGTGCGTGCGGCTTCGTTATCGGCAATGACAGGGTTTGATACTCTGGACGTGCCGACGGCCATACTTAATGCTTGGCCGGAACTAAATCCTGTTTTGCGGGCGGTTGGTGGTTCGGTGTTGGGGGCTCGCAAATCATGGACGATGAAGTGGGTTGAGCAAGCCAGTGCAGGAGAAGTGGACGCCAAGACGATGCCGATGGAGTGCGTTCGCGCGATGCGGTTGCACAATGACGAAAACCTGCAAAGCCAAATTGGAAGACTTTATCCGGGTTTGGTAGGACCTGATTTGGCGCAAGCACAAAAGGAAGTTACGAATCTCCTCGAGCGAATTGGGACGACCGAGGGGGACCCTTATCGAGGCAAAGCTCAATTCAAAGCCAACTGTGTGCGATGTCACAAGCTGTACGCGGAAGGTGGTGAAATCGGCCCGGACTTAACAGGCTACCAGCGCGATCAACTTCAAGCGTTGGTTCGAAACATCATTGCACCAAGCCTTGAGATTCGTGAGGGATATCAAACGGTTGGTGTTCGAATGGAAGACGGTTCGGTTTTGACCGGCTTCATTGAAAACCAGAACGACGAGCAGATAACTTTGAAGGCAGTGGATGGCAAGTCGCATGTTCTTGCGAAATCGGAACTGGACCAAGTGCTACCTCAGGCGACTTCCATCATGCCGGAGGGGATGCTGAATTCTTTGACGGACCAGCAGATTGCGGATCTGCTGGCGTATCTTCGCAGTTCACAGCCATTGAGTGATGGATAATGGGATAGCAGCTCACTCCAATGTCAAACTCGTTCCCAGGATCTGCCTGGGAACGCTATGCATCGGAGGCTCCTGCCTCCTGAGTTACACATCTATAGCTGACGCGAGGCGGAGCCTCGAAAGCAGTGCGTTCCAAGGCAGAGCCCTGGAACGAGAGTGAATTTAGGGAGGGCGAGGCTCCTGCCGAGCCATTGCGTCGCAGCTCGGCAGGAGCCTCGCTCTCCCTTTTCTTCGTGCTCCAATGCTTTTTGCAGGGATGTGGCATCAAAGCCTCGTGTCGTTTAACGGACTTGCATGGATAATCGCGGCCGATGGCGAGCCTTTGTTGGTTGCCAGTAGCTTTGTCAAGATCGTAGCATATCGGATCGCGAGCAAATAAGTCATTTGCCAAGTACGCGTGAATTGCTCGGGAGTGTTTTTTCTCAGTTCAGCAACAATTGAGGACAATTGTGCGACACTTTTTCGCCCTTCGGGCAGGATGGAAGAAGCATGGAAATCAGCTTAGGCCAGAGCTGATTCGCTGATTGACGGATTGAGTTCGACGATATGCCGAGTCCCCGTTTCTTCTTCCTTTCGGAAGTAGCAGCAATTACGACCAGCGTTTTTGGCTTCGTACAACGCTTGGTCGGCTCTATTCAAAAACGTCTCCGGCGTATCGTCTGGCAAAGCTTCGGTAATACCAACGCTGATGGTGACTCCAAGCTCCATGCCGTCGAAGCTGACCCGAGAATACTCAATCGCATGTCGAATGCGTTCACCAGCAAGGCGGGCATGGTGCAGGTCGGTGCCGGGCAACACGGCCACAAATTCTTCCCCGCCGTATCGTGTAATGAGGTCCGTATCTCGCAACGTTTTATCCAAGAGCTTGGCCAGATTACGTAACATCGCGTCACCTGCCAAGTGCCCAAATTTGTCGTTGAGTTGCTTGAAATGATCTACATCAATCATCAGCAGCGAAACCGTCGTTCCTTGTCGCCGCAACTGGGCTATGCGGCGTTCGATCTCAGTATCGAGACAACGCCGATTACCCACTCCAGTCAACGGGTCGGTCGTAGAGGATGCCATAAGCTTAGCGAACTTCAGACTCGATTCGGACCGGAGCGATTCGGATAAACCGACCGCTGAAATCAGGCCGAAAAGCCCCGCAAACGATAGTATTCGAACGTGGTCTGTTTCCAATTGCCCCCAACCAGCGGTCAGCAAACAAATGCTTACCCACGCAATGAGTCCCAAAAAGGTGATTCGATAGGACCGCTCGTCTTGGATCATTTTGGTACTATCGCTTTCAAAACAGGTCTTGGGGTTAACATCGCCTGGATGTTGTTGTCTTTCCAAAACTTAGGTTGAATGGCTCCAGTGTCAAATGAAGATCGTGTGGTGAATACGGAATACGGATACTTCTCAGGTAGCACATTTGAGGATTGTAGGAGTCGCGATGAGTATTCGCATGGATAGTGCATTGCTACAATCAATTCTGATTATTCTGATCATCAAGTAAATCTTGACCGCTCGACCTCTTCAAAGGCCAATTTCACATGAACAGGATTATTCAGCCTGGGCATCCTTCATTAGTCGCATTGCTAAGAAGTGTTTTCTTTGCGTCCGTGCTTTTCACTTGTGCGGAACACGCCACCGCTGCCGACCGCGTGGCCCTTTGGAATTTTTCGAAGGGCATGCAGGGGTGGTTGTTTAACTCATTTGTTACTATCGAAAAACATGCCGACGATGGCTTGCGTTTTCAACTCAAAGCGCCGGATCCTTTCCTAACAAGTCCGAAGTTGGACTGCCCTATCGATGGATTTATCGTGGTGACTCTCCGCATGCGATCGACGGGGAACACGAACGGTCAGTTGTACTTCGGCCAAGAGTTCTCAGAAGCCAACAGTCGCAACTTTAACGTCAAGAACGATGGTGAGTGGCATGACTATCGTGTTTCGTTTCCATCGCCAGGCCGGGGTGTCCGAATTCGGTTGGACCCCAGTAACACGGACGGGTTTGTCACGTTAGCTTGGTTACGGGTTGAGGCTTTCGCAAAACTTCCTCACGAGCCATGGGCAAGTCCACGCGAATTGAGAGACAAGAAATTCATCGGTGGCGGACTTTACACTGTTTATGGTGAAGAGACCGCGATCACACCAAGGTTTCTTGCTCAGCATCCCGAGTTTGCGGACGCTTATCCTTTTGACGGAATCGTTGTGCCTGCAGTTTTGTCGGCAGAATGGGTCAAAAAACTTGGTCTCACGAAAATGGGAAAACCGCTGCTACCTGTTTTTCTGAATGAACTGCTTTGGAACAAAATTCCCATTCCGGAGGAAGCGATCGCACAAACGGTCGCAGACCTCAAGGCGATGCGGCGGGGTACCCTTACAGACAACTTCCTCATTTTTGGAATGGTGGATGGTGCGCGCGGTATGCACACTCCGGATTTAACCAAGGATGCGGACTGGTCCATTGTTGAGCAAAACGCAAAACTCGCAGCCCGGATTTGTCGCGAGGGCAAACTCAAGGGGTTCTGGCTCGATACGGAACAATATGGCTACTACCGATGGCGGACCGAGTCGGGGACGCCCGAGTTCGAACCGGACAAGCCTCAGGGGCTGCATTTTCCTTTGGGAAAGGATTCGACCGAAGTGCTTCGTCGCCGTGGTGCTGAATGGATCAAGGCAATCCAATCGGAGTTTCCGGAGGTCAAGATCATGACCACCTTTGCCTGGTCACCCGACTCCAATAGCTACGGCCCTCTTACGGGAGTCATCCCGTTTCTCGATGGCGTACTCGAAGGAATCGAGTCGCCAGGCCAAATCATACATGGACATGAGAACACGTTCTACTTCGGACAAGCCAAAGGTACCACTCACACCTATGCCACAGAGAACGGTTTCCCAGGTGATCGCAATCGATACGATTCAGCCAGGGCCGAGATTCGCAGTTGGGCCGGACTTAGCAGCAATCCTGAAAAGTACGATAGATTTGTACAAGTCGGAATGGCGGCTTGGATTGAGGACCATCCGTGGAACGTCCCCGACGGTTGGCCCATCGGGAGCAAAGCGTCCATTTGGTCCAATCTCCCGCTCGCCTTAGCCTATTCGGATGAGTACGTGTGGGTATGGTCTGAACACACAAAGTACGGCCAGCCTCATCTACGTGAAATGAATCCCTTTTTGGCGTCGCTCAATAATCAAACCCAAAACGAAACAGGACAGCTTTCAACTGACTTCCACGAGGACTTCACGACCGACCCTATGCTCCGCAGCTGGTACTTTGACTTTGATATGCTTACGATCGGTCGAAAAGCGGCCCCCGAACATGAAGCGACGGTCATGAGTACGTCTGCGATCCCTTATCGTTGGGATCGAGAGCTCAAGGGGATTTCGGTCATTGCAAAGAACTCGCTGAACCTGAGCGGCCAACGCCAACGATTCGTACGGCGACTCCCAACAGATATTCAAAAAACAAATTTTCACGCATGCCTAGATTTTCGAGTCGACGCTTTTGGCTCGAGCGATTGCCCTGCAATTGTGCTGGGGTTGTTTAACGACGAGCGATTGATTCATGATCGCTCCATTTCTCTTCGAATCGAAGGCAAAGACAAGATGATCCTGGTTTTGGCTGAGACCGGTGCATCAACACAATCTCTGCCAATCGAGTTGACGGGCGGCGTCGAGCCGGGAGTGATGTATCGATTTGAATTGGATTACAAAGCCATCGATCAAAAGCTTGTCGCCACGCTTACAGACTTGACCAACGACGCAACACAAACGGTGCCCGCATTCATTCCAGCAGGATTGATTCCGTTGGACTTAAATGAATTCGGCGTCGCGATTTTGGAAGAGTCAGGCAGTAAACCATCGCTTAACAATGAGCACCGCCTTATCTTGTTGAAGGCGGAGTTTCACGTGCAGTAAGACATGTATCTCGTTTAACAGTCAGCCGTAGGCGTACCGTCAAAGAAACATAGTACGCCTCCGGCTAACTGTTAAACGATATCCTGCCTTGTCCACCAGGGCCGCCAACGGAGGACCTCAAAGCGCACAGCCCGTAATTTCAAATCCCAGATCCGCGATCATGTCGTAGTCTTCTTTTGGCGGCTGTCCTTGAGTGGTCAGGTAATCGCCCACGAAAATGCTGTTCGCAACATACAGACCAAGTGGCTGCAGGCTTCTAAGGTGCCTTTCCCGGCCACCCGCGATTCGCAACTCGCTCTTTGGATTGACGTAACGGAACATGCAAAGTGCCCGCAAGCAATCGCGTGGATTGAGATACTCTTTTCGTTCAAGCGGCGTGCCATCGATCGAATGCAAGAAGTTCAGTGGAATCGATTCGACAGACAACTCGCTCAGTTCAAAAGCCATCTGAACAATGTCTTCGTGCTTTTCGCCCATACCGATAATTCCACCGCTGCATAGCTCCATCCCTGCCTTGCGGACATTCTTGAGCGTCTCAACACGATCGTCGAAGGTGTGCGTGGTACAGATTTCCGGATAGTACTCACGACTTGTGTTCAAGTTGTGATTCACCTTGTCAACGCCAGCCGCTTTGAGGCGTTTGGCTTGGTCTTCGTCCAAGAGCCCCAGGCATGCGCAAATGTTGAGGCCATACTGCTCCTTGATCTGCGGAACAATCGTTTCAACCGCTTTCATCTCCCGTTCATTCGGAGCACGACCGCTGATAACGATGCAATAGGTCTTGCTCTTGCGTTCCGCAGCAACCCGAGCTCCATCGAGCAGCTTGTCACGGCTCAGGATGTTGTACTTTGGAATCGGAGCGTCGGAGATTTTCGATTGACTACAGTAGTTGCAGTCCTCAGGACACAAGCCGCTTTTGGCGTTCATCAAGAAGTACAGTTGCACCGTCTTAGCGAAATACTGATGTCGAATCCTGTATGCCCCTGAAATCAAATCCAGCAACTCGTCGTCGGTAGAACCAAGAATCGCCAAGGCTTGTTCGCGTGTTGTCGGTTGGCCAGCCAGCACGGACGTTGCAATAGTTTGCCAAACAGAATCGCTGGATGCTTGGGTTGATGGATCGAGGACAGTTGAAAGCATATTGGAATGGTGTGTTGGTAAAGGGAATGTTCTGGAGGCGGTCTGATTCCGATAGGATGAGTTGAATCGATCTTGCAACTCGTACTCACCCCACCAGCAATGCCGCTCGCACGACGCGTACGGATTATACATCGAAAACCTATTCTGCCAAAGGGTTTAGGTCCAGCCCGATAATCGCTAAGCGCTGCACAGTATCGCATTCCCTAAATTTGCTTGCATTTGCTGGACGATAGGAATGGAACGCACTAACTTTCGGTGGGAGGACTGCTGTAGCTTCCCCCAAAATTCTATTGTCCACTCCGTCCAAAGAGACTTCATGGCTCATTTAAACCCATACCTAGACGATGTGGAGGATTCACAGGACGAAGACCTCAAATTGATCTCTCGTCGCAAAAGTCCCAAGGATGGAGCCCAAGCACAATCTCCGCTGGAAACATACCTCCGCGAGATTAATGAGATGAAATTGTTAACCGCCGAAGACGAGCAAATGCTCGCACGGCAAATTGCGCAGGGCGACGCGCAAGCTCGCGACCGCATGGTTCGGGCCAACCTACGATTGGTTGTCAATATCGCCCGTAGTTACGTCGGCAAAGGACTCGCTTTGCAAGACTTGATCGAAGAAGGCAATCTTGGACTGCTGCGCGCCGTTGAAGGATTCGATCCGGATATGGGAACCCGATTCAGTACCTATGCCAGTTACTGGATCAAGCAGTCGATCAAGCGAGCATTGATCAATTCCTCAAAGACGATCCGCATTCCGGCTTACATGGTCGAATTGCTGAGCAAGTGGCGTCGAGCGACGGCACGTCTTAATGAGGAATTGGGACGAATGCCAACTCAGGAAGAAATCGGACGAATTCTCGGCTTGCCCAAGAAGAAATTACCGATCATCAAGAAAGCCATTCAAGTTTACAACGCGACCCCACAAAGCGATCAATCCGAATCGGGATGGTCGCTCGGTGAAATGGTCATGGATGAACGCGTCAAGAGTCCTGATGAGGCCATGATCGATCACGACGTCCTCAAGACGGCGATCGAATTGGTTGGCAAGCTGGATGCACGTGAAGCGACCGTCCTTAAGATGCGTTTCGGTCTTGATGATACTCCGCCGCACACACTGAAAGAGATCGGTGCCGAGCTCGGTTTGACTCGTGAACGAGTACGCCAAATCGAAACCGAAGCGTTAGCTCGATTGCAGCATGCGCTCAAGGATCCGAAAGAGCGAATGGGATTGGCATAGGCTGGAAAGCAGATTTTCATCGGGTTTACCCAGAAAATCCGTTGCTTTGGAGGGTGAGGCTCCTGCCGAACCTTTGCGTCGCTAGCGGGCTGTTTATTTAATACCTGTCCAAATGCACTTCGTTTAACAGTCAGCCGTAGGCGTACTGTCAAAGAAGCAAAGTACGCCTTCGGCTGACTGTTAAACGACTAAATCAACAAGTCCTAAGCTCGGCAGGAGCCTCGCTCTCCCAACTCGTGGGCGTGGCTCCGAGAATCCAAGCTCAATGTGAAAATTCAAAAATCAGCTATCCAAGCTGATCGTAACCGTCTTCGATTCGGTGTAAGCCTTCAGGCCCTCTTCGCCGAGTTCGCGCCCTTGGCCACTCATCTTAAATCCACCAAATGGTGCAGCTGCATCGAAAACGTCATAACAATTCACCCAAACAGTTCCAGCTCGTACCCGTCGAGCGAAATCATGGGCCCGCGTAACATCTTTCGTCCAAACCGCTGCCGCCAAACCGTAGAACGTGTTGTTCGCTCGCTTGACTAAGTCCTCCCAGTCTTCGAACGTCAAAACGGACATGACAGGGCCAAAGATCTCGTCTTGAGCGATGGCCATCGAGTCGGTTACGCCATCGAAAATTGTGGGCTGCACGAAATAGCCTTTGTCCCCGAATCGTTCACCGCCGGAAACGCACTTGGCTCCGTCATTGTTTCCTTTGTCGATGTATCCCATGATCTTGTCAAATTGAGCTTTGTCAATTTGTGGCCCTTGCTCGGTCTCCATCGAAAAAGGATTGCCGAGCTTTCGGTTCTTTGTCAGCTTCGTCAGCTTGTCCATGAACTCATCGTGGGCTTTCTTTTCGACAAACACGCGGCTACCAGCACAACAGCATTGCCCTTGGTTCAGGAACAAGCCGACGTAAGCCCCCTGTGCAGCTTTGTCCAAGTTCGCATCCGCCAGAACGACGTTCGGACTCTTACCACCCAATTCAAACGTCAGTCGCTTGAGCGATTCCGCTGCATCGCGCATGATGATTTGAGCCGTTCGATGCTCGCCGGTAAACGCGATCTTGTCGACTCCAGGATGCTTTACGACCGAGGCTCCGGCGGTTGGACCGTAACCAGGCACGACGTTGATAACGCCGTCGGGTATGCCAGCTTCTTTGGCTAACTGAGCCATGCGAAGACATGTTAGTGGTGTCTGCTCGGCTGGCTTCATCACGATGGTACAGCCAGAAGCCAACGCCGGTCCCCACTTCCAAGCGGTCATCAACATCGGGAAATTCCAAGGGATGATTTGCCCCGCAACTCCGACCGCTTCGCGACGGGTATAAGTAAAGTAGTTCCCGCGAACCGGAATCGTGGAGCCGTGGATCTTGTCCGCATAGCCCGCATAATACCGCAAGCAATCGATTACCAATGGCAAGTCGGCGTAGCGAGACTCCCGAATCGGCTTGCCATTGTCGAGCGTTTCCAAAGCGGCAAGTTCGTCGATTTCTTCCTCGATCAAATCGGCCAAACGGTACATGATTCGACCGCGATCGCGGGCGTCCATCTTGCTCCAAGGTCCACTGTCGAACGCGTGACGAGCCGCCTTGACCGCCGCATCGACGTCAGCCTTGTCTCCTTCGGCAACTTCGCAGATGACCTCTTCGGTGGCTGGATTGATGGTTTCAAACGTCTTTCCGGACATCGCCGGCCGCCACTGGCCATCGATAAAGCACTCGGTGTGTTTGACTTTCGGTTGAGCAACAGGCGAAGCAACGGTAGCCATGAGAGGACTCCAAAAAAGGCCAGGACTGAAATATCATCGCGGTAGAGCGAACGTACTGTTGAGCTTATCCGTCCCGGCGGGCATTTTCCAGTAGGGGAGCGCCGATGGCGACATCTAGCCGATGGCGACATCTATGGGGGCTCATCAATGGAAGCAAAGGATCAAACTCGAGCCGTGTAACGGCGTCATTACGTAGCTGCGGGGCTCGCCCCGCAGCCATAGAGGCGGCGAAAGTATCGACAAGCCGTGAAACGGCGACACCGCACAATTTCCTCGTCATTTCCGCAAGACGTCTCGTTTCTAAGGCAAGGCGATCCAAGTCACGAAGTCAATATGATAGTTTATGCTAGATGATTTCCCATATCGTTGGATTATGCTTTTGTTCGAGGATCGTCTCATGGGTTCTTTTACTCAACTCAATTACCACGTAGTTTTTGCCACCAAATGCCGGAATCGAGTCCTAGCAAAGGCAAATCAGGCATTTTTGTATAACTACATCGGCGGAATCGTTCATGGATTTTCAGGAGTGCTCGATTCTTGCGGCGGCATAGAAGATCATGTCCATCTGCTTGTTAATATCCAGGCAAAAATTGCTGTGTCCGACGCCATTCGGTCAATCAAATCCAACTCGTCTCGCTGGCTCAATGAACAAACCTGGAACACCAAAGACTTCGAATGGCAGAAAGGTTATGGAGCGTTTACGGTTAGTTTTTCGCAAATGGACCGTGTTCGCGCGTACATTGCCAACCAAGAAGTACACCATCAGAGGTTGTCGTTCCAACAGGAGTACATTAACCTTTTGAAAAAGCACAATATTGATTTTGATCTGAAGTATTTGTTTGAAGACGAACATCACGGGTGAGTCGCAGATAAGCCGAGTAACGGCGCCACAGCTCCCCAATCTAACGCCAGTGCCGCCGTTTCACGGCTCTCGTATTCCGGGCGGACAGAGATCCATGGGGCAAGCCCCACGGCTACTAAATACCGCCGTTATCACGGCTGAAACGCAGTGCCATTATCACAGCTGAAGTGGAATGAAGCTGAGCCGTGTAACGGCGCCAGTACGTAGCTGCGGGGCTCGCCCCGCAGTTACAGCGACAGGAAGAGAGTCGACGAACCGTGAAACGGCGATACTCGTCACCAACAAAACGACCGGACCGCCGTTTCGCGGCTCTCACCTCTTGTCGGACGGAGAACTTGGCGGTGAGTACGCATCAATAATGCTCACGGCGACGTCGATTTGCTCTTCAACCTTGGCTTCGCCGCCAACAATTGACGCCAACCATCAAGCGTCACCGCCGATTTGGACAAGTGCACCGATTCCAATTGCGGAATCGTTGCCAGAACTGCCATCGAAGCGTCCGAAACATTGCACTCGTTCAGCCATAGCGTTTTGAGCGACTTGTGACCGCTCAAAGCCTTGATGCCTTCATCCGAAACGTCGCAATTCGACAAATCGAGATCTGCCAAATTCTTCATTCCGGCGATCGCTGGCAACGATGCATCAGTGATTTTCGTTGACTCCAAATTCAATCGTTGGACATTCCAATGCGGAGGCAGTTTCTCCACATCGGTAAAAAGAAGATCATCAATCTGGCTATACGACAGATCCAACCAAGGGGTCGTACGGAACTCAACAGGCCAATCCAGTAGCTCCTTGGCGGAAAGCTTCGTTCGACACAGGACGGCCTCGCGTCGATTCGCAAAAAAAGGCCGAGAAGCCATCGCCGAAGGTCCATTTATCAAATAACGATCGTATGAATCTCGCATCGCCTTGTCGTCGTCCCATTCACCCAGCAACGCGGTCGACTCCTGGTTTGCATACACGCTTGCAACATACTCGGCAAAGGCTACACGTTTCTCTACCGAACCGTCCAACCATAGATGAGCTAGCCCCGTGGCTTGGCTGTACCAAGCACGGATATCCTCCTCGGCACGAAATCGTTTTCCATCCGCCCAATGGAATTCCTCCCAAGGGACCCAGTATTTATCGTGAAGTCGCCGGTATCGGCCGGCTTGCAATCGAGGAGCGTCCCATCCGCCAAGGTCCACGATCAAACTACCACCGCATCCTCGATTCGATAACGATTCCATGTACAACGCGACCCCCTCGACGACCCAAAAACCCTTCCCACGATTAGCATCCAAAGCAACGGGATTGGCACTGGCTTCGTAAAAGAACTGGTGGGTCAATTCATGAACAAGCGTACTTGGTGTTTTAGCTCCGTCCCAATAAAAGAACGCGACCTTTTCATTCGGATCATAGTAGCCTGTCGAAATCGAAATGTCCGCAACCGACCGAAGGGCCTTGGTGTACGATTCGCGATCGCGAAACAACACCACTGAGAATTTATGATCGACCGGCTCTGCATACTCCGGTGCAACTGTTTGGTTATTGGCCCACGCGGAATAGAAGATCTGCTTCCAAATCGCAAACGCTTGTTCGCTTAGACTCGCAACCTCGACTGTCGACTTCGTATCCGATTGCGAGGCGATTTCAAAATGAGGGGTTGTCATGACCGTGTATGAATTCGCTGGCCAACGCGTCTTGGGATGATTCGCAAATGCTTTTCTTCCGTCCGGCACCGTGTCCAAGGCTTTCGCATGCGACCAAGGTTCATTGCGAACGCGTTTTGCGTCGCTTGCGCTAGGCAAGATCGCGTTTAGGCCGGCCAATCGCCACCGCAATCGATAGCCTAACTCCCAATTTTGCTCCGAGTCGGCCGTTTCAATTTCTTTTTCGACAGACTTGCCCAACGCCTCGATCGCTAATTTGAGGCCCGCCGATTCTCCGTCTAGAACCTTTTTTAAGCGGTCTGCGTTGATCTTCGATGCGCTGGATGATCTTGGCAAAACAAATCGATGGCGACCCTTGGGCTCAAGGTCCGACAATAAACGAAGTGAGCCTAGCGTCTCGGCAAATTGGGTGTCCGACGTCGCCGCGGACATTTTGGATGCCCGTGATGCAATTTCGTCAAGCGACTTCAATGCATCTTGGCGTTCCGCTGAGGATGGTTCCGACGAAGTCGCCATTGCGGATTTTTTCCCAACGGTTTCTTGCAGCGGATACCATCCGACGACCGAATTCGCGTTCCCTAAGGCATACAGGAAAAACAAAACCACCGTTAAATGAACTCGATCCATCCGTTTACGCACTGGGGCGCTCCGAAGCGCTGACAGCCTCTTTGGGGGAAGCCTCTGGTTTTGCCTCGGACGCTGGAACGATCGCGGGAAGCCTAGGAATCGTTACGGACCAGCAGTTGACTTCTCTTTCGACCGCAAGAACCGTCTGGAAGTTCTCTCCATCCGGGAACAGACCAGCCGCAAAGATGCGTGTGCCTAACGACATTTGGTCACCCGACATTCCGTCTGCCGCTTGTAGGTGCAAAACCCGATTGGGACCAGTCGATAACCAATAAAACGACCCATCCTTAAGCGTTGCGGACGACAGAATGCGGCACTGTTCAGGTCGAACGGAAAGAGGATGCCGCAATTTCGATTTAAAAAAAGGAGTTTGTAGAACGGCCCCCGTTTCGCCACTTGGCAACAGAGACATCCCTAACATGACCCCTTGGTTTCCATTCGTTCCCCATTCCCATGCGCTGGGCTGTGGGGTAATGCTTAGTCGCTTGAGCCGCGAGACGATTGGTTCGCTACCCGCACTCGCTTTCGATCGAAGAAACTCGAGTTCCTCAATGTCGCCATTGGCCTTGATCAAGTTCCAAGAGTACGTTTCACCTCGATCGTTGATGGTCGGGGCGATGGAAACAACCGACGCGGCTGCGTAGCTATCCCGTTTGTTTTCGGGTGGAGTCAGCACATCCACGTTGCCCGCATTGGTCGCGATTACCAAAATAGGGTCACCGTCTCGTACTGCCCATGTGAAAGAAACAGGCGACCCGTCTTGATCCTTAAAATCAAACTGAGTGGCATCGACTGGCCCGCTTTCGGTACTTGCAGCAGAATCAATCAACCAATAGCGTGGCAAGCCCTCTGGTACAATTGCAATCCAACGATGAAGCCAAGGATCAGGTAGGACGTGGATTCGCTTTGGGTTGACTGCTTGTTCCGTTGGAATGTTTGCAATCCAGTTCTTAACACCCTTGTTGTCGACCGAATATACATGGCCTGAATCATCGAGAACGGTCATCAACCGATGTTTGCCAGCAGATTCCACGAACAGCTTCGAGCCATCCTCGGCCTGCCCGGACTGCGGGTAATAATGCTCAGCGCTAGCGGCGATAATCGAGTTCTCGAATGAGACTCTCCAGTTGCCCTTGATCTGATGTTCGCTGAACGGGAAATTAGAAATAGGCTCCAGTTTTTCCGTTTGCGATTTATCAATGATCGCTCTGTGTAATCTCGAATTGAATCTGGCCTCGTTGTCCAGTTCCAACTGCTTTTTCCGCAAGGCAAGATCCACGCCTCTTTGCAGTTCCTCCACGATCTCGGGAATGAACCGCAAGTCGACGTCACTAAAATGCTGTACGCGAACGTCCTTGTCGATAATGACAACGGCTGGCTGGCGTTGAATGCCAAACCAATCGCGGGTCAAGTTCTTGGTGTCAATCGCTAGTGGCAATGTGCAATTCCACTTCGCCAGCGATGCCTGCATTTCCTTCGGATTAGCTTGAGAGACAAGGAAAATTTCCGCTTTAGTGATTCCTTTTTCGCGAAGCTTGCTTTGGACCTCGAATGTATACTTCACCAACTTCTCGCCGATTTCATCGTTGGTTACCCAAAACATCACCGTAATTGGCTTGCTGCGTTGCGCCGAATCGAGAATGCGCATACCATCTGCTCCAATCAAATCGAACTGATTGAGTCTTTCTCCAACAATCGGTGGCGATTTGGGGGGAGGAGCATCGATCCAACGTCGCACCAGAAGTGCATCTGGTTCCTTAGGCAGTTGCCATACCGACCAATCGATACTCCCGTTGATTTTCACCTTGGTAAAATCGATCGACACTTCCGTAGACATCGGATCGAAGTCCAAAGGCAAGCCAGGAATCAATGCGACGATGGCTTGACTTGGCCATTCGCATTTGCGAAGCAATTTGTCCGCATCGATCCAAAATACCCACTTCTGGTCTGCGAGTATCACTTGAACTCGCTCACATTTTACGGAGTCGAATTCCTTCGACTCAAGCATCGACAACTTGGCTTCCGGGACAAGCAAATATTCAAGCGATTTTTCATGGAGCAGCAATTGCAATTGAAGCGGTGAACCAAGCGCGGGATGGTTCAATATCGCCCCTAAGTTGTCCTCGACGAGCCACGTTATATCGATCGCCGACGGTAGAGGTCGGACCAATCGTTGTTTCCCGAACGGTTTGAAGTCCTCCGCTTCAACCATCGCTTGCCAAGTTCCTCCATCGCTGTCGGACCACATGGCTTGTAAAGCTCTCGCTTGAATAGCAAGTCGATTCGGTGCCTCGTATGCGATCCGCATCGGTTCCGTAATGACCTTAGGACCATCCAGTGTCGGAATCCGAATCGTCAAGACTCCGAGGTCCTCGTAGCTTTTGAGCTCCTTGTATCGAGCCATGAACGCTTCCAGAAGCGTTTTGGCCGCAATACTGGAATTCTCGACCGCAGCGGGCTCCGGCTTCTTGTCCGATTGAGGTTCTTTGCTTCCGGTTTCCAACTTGGTTTTGGAAGCCGCTCGATCGCAACCTTGCAAGCACACTCCGGCGATCAAAACGAATGTTATGGAGAAAAAATGAAAGAATCGAGTCATCGCAGTTTGTATTTTTCTTCCTAGAGCATTACGTGAATCACGGCTTTGAAAGCTGTGTCACACTATCCTTTGATCTTGTCGAGCCTCGCTTGTGCCCTTTCGACAACGGGCTGCATTTCCTTGTTCCCATTGTATAGATTGACGATACCATCCCAAATTTGTTTGGCGCCAATCGAGTCCCCTTTTTCGTACATTTTCTCCGCTAGTTCCAATTTTTCAAACAAGAATCGCCGCAATTCTTCTGTGCTATTCAAAGGCTGCGTCTCGATTTTCGCAATCTGCCTTCGGGCCAAATTGACGTAAGGTCTCTCTTTTTCCTCGCTCTTGAGCAGGTTTACAATCCCTTTGTATTTTTCTAAGGCAGTGACGCGGTCCCCAAACTGCTCAAATCGATTGGCTTCGGTGTACTTGCGTTCTCCCTCGGTCGAGGGCTCCCGACCAAAGCGACGATTGCTTTGAATTCTGGCTTCTGCATTTTCCATTTCGATGGATTGCAATTGCTCCTCTGCCCATACTGCGCTTTCGCTTTCAGGAAATCGCTCGAGGATTTGGAACAGGTATTTGTCCCGAGCCTCATTATGCGAGCTAACATCTTCGCTAGCCATCAACTTTTCCGCGCGGGCTCGCAGCGTTTTCTCGCCTGCGGGCCAAACGAGAAACGCAATCAAACAAATTGCAGCCGCCAGCAAACTCAACAATACGACCGGTCGCTCAAAAAAACCTGGTTTGTCGTATTCGTCTTCGTCGTCCAATCGCCGCTTCTTTTTCTTCTTTCGCCCTAACGCAACTTCCGCTTCGGCACGGTTGGTATTGAGTTGTAAAGCGCTGAAACCAGAGACCGCATGCTCGGCAACTCCCATTCCCTCGGTGGCTCGTCTCTGGGCTTCACGAAGCGCCATTGCCGTCGCCGCCGCAGTGAACGGCCGACGAAGTGGATCTTTATGCAACAATTGCTCAACGATGGCGCTTAGCCAAACAGGGCAATCGAAAACGATCGATGCCACAGGCGGAACTGATGATCCCACAATGGCTTGCTTCATCAAGATCGGCGTTTCGCCTGCAAACGGAGGCAGCCCCGTGATGGCATGATAGAGCACGGCTCCCACGCTATACAAATCCGTAGCAGCATTGAAATTGGCTTGACTGCCGAGCACTTCCGGTGCCGAATACTGTAGTTGCTCCAGCGTCAAAGGTGGCGGAGTGCCTGGCCCACGTCGAAAGTCGCTGATCTTAACGGTGTTTGCATCACTGGACACCAGAATCTTGTCCAAACGAATTCGCCCATGAATCCAGCCCGCTTCATGAGCATACTGCAACGCTTCGCACAGTTGCAGGCCATAGTCGAGCACCGACTCCCAAGGCAATCGCTCGCGTCGTTTCAATGCCGAAGCCAACGATTCACCTTGCATCAACTCGTAAACCAAATAAGCATCCTTGGCATCAAACCCACCACCATAACATCGAATGATTCCTCGATGGCGAAGTGCTTTGAGGCTTTCAAGTTGGTCGGCAAACTCTTGCTTGGATTCAGGTGTCATCCCCAACGGAATGGAAAAGACTCGCACGACGACTTGAGCCTGCTGTTGCATGTGCACTGCCCGAAATACATTCGAGCCGCGTTCGCCAAGCGGTGATTCTAAAGCCAGTGGTCCAATGCGAGAGCGCGTCACAGAGCTAGACTCCTCCTGTGCATTGGCCCGCAAATTTCAATCCGTTGATGACACAATCCCTAACTGCATCGGCGTCCACCGAAGTGACAATTTCTAAGTCGCGCCGGCTACTCGCAAATGGACGTCGATCCACAATGGTCGCGCCTCGCGTTAATTCGCCAAGTTCTTCGACGTCCACGGAAAACTGCTCCGACTTGAACAGAATCGGTTCCACCATATACACAATGCCCAGCACCGCTTGCAAAGCAATCGCTTCTTGCGCCCGATTCTGTCGATACGAGCGAAACAAATGCGGCAACATGGAATGCAGCAAGCTTCCGGCCCGCGTATGCTTTGGCGGTAACAAGCTCAACAGGTTGATGTCAAACACGACTTGATTGGTCACTTCAAGCGGAATGAGAGCCTTGGTTGTCGGCGATCGAAACACCGTCGATGCGCTCGAAGGATCAAAGTGCATGTTGAACTCCGCGGCAGCAGTTACGTCCCCGATGCACTGCGTTGATCCACCCAGCATAATAATCTTGTCGACCGCTTCGATTATGCTCGGGTCTCGTTGAAAAGCTCTCGCAATCCCAGTCAACGGACCTAAGCACAAAATGGTAATATCGCCCGGTTCAGCCCTCAGCCGATCCGCAATCAGCTTCTCGCTGGCCATAATGTGCTGACGATTGACAGGGGTCAGCCCCAAATTCCCCAATCCATCTTCGCCATGCATTTGCCGATTGTCGGATACCGGAGCATCCTCAGGATCAGTCCCAGAACCGACTCGCGGAAATCGGGGCGGGTCCAATTTTTCCAAAAGACCCAGGATATTCTGAATGCTTCGCTCGGATTCGACCGTACCAGAACAAGCGGTCACGGCCACCACCTCCAGACGGGGATCGAACAAAGCCATGATCAACGCAACCGCATCGTCAATCCCCGGATCGCAATCAATAATGACTTTACGCGCCATGCTGGACAAATATCTCTGAAATGAGTCAACTCGTGTTAAAAATCTACTCTAAGTTTTAAGTCACTTACTCTCCATTAGCTAGTCACCGATCCAGCTTACCTAACCAACATGCTCGAAGAATTCCTAAGTCTTTCCAAATCCAACACGGATCTTTCGGCTGATCAGATGCAACAAGCCATCACTTGGATGCTCGCAGGAACCGTGCCAGACGAGGAAATTCGCGATCTTCTCCTGGCTCTACGCGAAAAAGGGGAGTCGGTTTCGGAACTCGTTGGCGCCGTCCGAGCCATGCGAATGATGATGACGCCGATTCGGACGACGCGGTCCGGATTGTTGGATACCTGTGGAACCGGCGGTGATGGCGCCAAAACATTCAACATTTCAACCGCAACAGCAATCGTTGCCGCCGCAGCTGGAGCCGCTGTCGCAAAACACGGCAATCGCAAAATCACAAGTGCGACGGGGTCCGCTGACGTCCTTAGCGAGCTTGGAGTCAAAATCGAAGCGCCTCGAAACGTGGTCGAAACATGCCTCAACGAAATAGGCATCTGTTTCTGCTTCGCACCTCTTCTACATCCAGCCATGAAACACGTCGGGGCCGTTCGCCGCTCCCTAACCGTCCCAACTCTGTTCAATTACCTTGGCCCACTTTGCAATCCAGCAGGCGCCGCATTCCAAATGATCGGCGTTGGCAAAGAAGATCTGCAAACCAAAATGGCCGCCGCTCTCTTGCAGTTGCCCATCGAAGCGGCGATCGTGGTGCGAGGAGAAGACGGAATGGACGAAGTCACCTTGTCCGCTGATACGCATGTTTTGCACATCCAGCGAGGCATGTTGACACAGACGGTTTGGACCCCTCAATCGTTCGGTCTCTCCAAGATCAATGTCGACGATTTGAAAGTCGAAGATCCAAAAGAAAGCGCCGCAGCTATTCATTCCATTCTCACTGGCGAAATCGGGCCCCGGCGAGACATTGTGCTCGCCAATACGGCAGCCTCACTTTGGGTCAGCGGAATAACCCATTCACTCATCGATGGCGTAGCGAGGGCCGCCAGAGCCATCGACTCCGGCAAAGCGGCCGAAGTTTTGAAATTACTGGGAGAACGATCTCATTCGATCGTTTGATTTTACTGTTCTTTCATGTCGACAATTCATGAATACGTTTCCGTGCGTCGACTACCTTTGAAATCGCTTCACAGAACATTTTTCAAAAAATCTACCGAATTCTATTGCATTGTAAGTTGAGTTTTGTACGTTCGTGAGCAGTTGGTTTATTTCTGAAGCCTCGTCTAAGGTTTCAATCCCTAAATCCAATTTGCGGACGCCGCGCATGAACAAGCTCACTGCTCACTGCTCACAATTTCGTTCCGCATTGTAATTTTTTTGGCGGTTGTGGGTGGGATTGCAATGCCACCATCCCATTCCATCGCGCAAACATATATTGATATTGATACTCCGGTAAACGTACTGTTCGACGGCCAAGACGCCAAGACAGTACAACTTGAGGCTTCGCTGCTTTATGGATTTGCTTATCGCGTTCCATTGAAGATCGCTGTGTCGGAAGGTGTAGACGTTTCTAGCTTGCACGGCTCCACCATTTGCAACTGTGTTTCATTCACGATCAAAAACGGCCATGTAAAGAAACCGGATGCCCCAGGCCGAGGGTTTCTTTTGATTAAGCCAAAATCCGAGGACCTCTATCAAGTTATCGACATCATGGGAACGCGTGCAGGAGAAGTCGATCCGGTTCTGATTGCGAAGATTAAGCTGGCTTGCGAAGTCTTTCAACCATTGCGAGTGACGCCAGCGATCATAGAGGTTAAGGAGCGGCGATTGATGACCACTGAAATTCAAGTGGAACCTACCGACGAGGTGACGATATTGGAAACCCAGATCGCGGACACGAGCTCGCAACTCAATTTTAATTTCGACACAAAAACGCAAATTGTCTCGGTTATTGATCGCGAACTTCCGGAAGGCGCGGAGACCGGACAAATAGCTTTGAGATTTAACCTGTTGTTCAGGGGGCAGAAGAAGCAATACGAATCAATCGTAGCGTACGAACCGAAAAAACCCCTTCGCTTAATTCCTAAGATGCTGACGTTTCGGGACATTGAGAACAAATTTGAAGCACGGTTTGTCATCACGGGTTTTAGCTTGTCTCAAAACGAAGCTCCGCGGTTTGTCCTTGAGCAGGAAAAAGAACCAAGTAATTGGGCTTTAATCGACGCCGATGTCCAAATTGATACCTTTGGGTTCGGGAAGGCGGTTGGGAAGCTCCTCGTAAAACGAGAGTTTATCGACTTTCAAAAAGAACCGACACTTAGATTTCGATTGCGTAGCGAGGATAAAAGCCTTGTGTTAGATGATATTCGCGCCGTGTTGGTGCGATAGTACTGCCGTTGGAACTTTGATTGAGAGGTCATTGAGTATGAGGAAATTAATACTTCAGTTTGGAACTGTTTTCACGTTGCTTGCGGTTTCAGCAACATCGTTAGTTGCACAAGACGAAGAATCGTTGATCGCATTGATTGCCCCAAAAGGTTCTAAAGTAGAAAACCCGCGTGTCTGTGTTTCGACAACCCAAACCCAAATCGATAAATGCCCGACCAGTGTTCTGGAACAGTCTTGCCCATCGGGTAATTGTGATAAGAACTACACCGCATGTCGAATATACGGCCCTATGCCTAACAACGAATATGAGTACGAGTATTCGGAAGTGGAAACGCACGAAATTGAAAACCCTAAAGAAGAAGCCATCAACGCGAATGGTGTCGAAGTGACGGAAGATGGAACAGAAGTTTGCCACAAGCGGAAGAAATGTATCTGTGACGATATTCCAGGGGTTTCTGCGACGTGCAAGACCGACGAAAAAGAAGAGGAGGTCGTAATCAAAAAATGGAAGAAAACCGACAAGGTCTGCCTCAAAGTTAAGAGAATGGATCCAGATGAAGTTGCATTTCCATAGCATCTACTAGACACAGTCCCTCTCCCTTATGAGGTGCGTGGGGAGCAAAATGAAAAAGAGTTTGGGAATAACAAGTGTGATTCCGGCATGTCATTCCCGAATCCCTTATTGAACGACAGATTCATAGTTTCTGAAATCCGTCATTCTAATTTACCGATTAAACGGAAGAGTCAATCTTCAAAGACAATTTGCAAACGAGGCACCGTAAAATGAACCCACGATTTGTAATCATCATGTCATTGATCTTGTTCACGTCCCAATTCGCCGTTGCTCAAGACCTCGAAGACCGTTTTTCAACGTTTTTACTTGAGCAAGCAGACGTCAGCAAGTGCTTTTCAGTCTTCATTGAGCGTATTTCCATTTCTGAATCTAAAGACAAGGAAGGAAAAGATGACGTAGGCACGGTTCGGATACTTCAGCGTTTTGTCATGGGAAACAACGGTGCCTGGCAGCGAATCGACGGAATCAACTTTAATCTGATGAGTCCGTCGGATTTATCGGAGAAGTCTAGAGAAGCTCAGCTTGTTCACAAAAATGAAGGATGGTACTACTCCTTTTATCCGCGTTCTCCGAAGGACAAAATTTTGCGATTCGAGGTAAAATCAGGAATTGTTGGCTTTCGCGCGACCAGTACGCGTCGCAAACATCCATTCAACATCGCGACCACGCAATATGGTGGTGTTTTGGCCGAGGAGGACACGTCAATCGCACGGCTTTCGCCAAAACTCGTTGAGGAGGAAGAACTTCGTGATGGGCGAACGCGAATGACCATGTTTCTTGCAATGGGGGACGTCTATGTCGTGACCTTCAATAAAGAGCATCCTTGGTGCATAGAAGAAATTGATTTCCAGAGGAAGATCAACGAAGTTTCGCAAGAGAATCCTCCACCACTTTTGTCTTTGACCAAGGATAATCTGAAGGACTACCGTACATACGCAACCAATCGAACGCAATGGGCCGATGTCGGAAGCGAACGCAGGGTGCCCTTGCGAACCATAATCTCTTCGAATAACAGAGCAAGAAAAGTTGAGATGGAGGTTCGATTTTTGGATTGGAAGTTTGGCGATGACGTGGACGAAGACCTGTTGGACAACTTGAACTTCACGCCAGAGAAAATTCAGAAAACAATCGATTTCGATAAGCTTCGTGAAGGTTTTACCAGTTGCGTTAATTCGATTGTTGCCCTATGTCTGCCAGGACGCACGCGTGCACTTGGACTGTAGCAAAGTCTTGAAGTTGCTCGGAGAACGACCTCATTCGATCGTTTGATTTTACTGTTCTTACGATCAGTAAGATTGAAATGTGCTTGGCCGTGAAACGCGTTACACAGCTCAAAGCTCATTCCACTTCAGTCGTGATTCCAATTCTGCTGTGATTCCACTTCTGCCGTGACAATGGCATTGTGTTTCAGCCGTGATAACGGCGACATTTAATAGCCGTGGGGCTTGCCCCACGGAGCCCAGTCCGACCTGAATGCGAGAGCCGTGAAACGGCGGTACGGTCGTCCTGTTGGTGACCAGTGTCGCCGTTTCACGGCTCGTCGATTCGTATTTTGCCGATGCGACTGCGGGGCGAGCCCCGCAGCTACGTACTGGCGCCGTTACACGGCTCAAAACTTATTCCACCTCGACCGTGATTCCACCTCGACCGTAATTCCAATTCTGCTGTGACAATGGCATTGCGTTTCGACCGTGAAAAAGGCGACATTTAATAGCCGTGGGCAAGCCTTACGGCTACTAAGTACCGCCGTTATCACGGCTACAAAACGCCGCCACTATCGCGGCTGAGAATCAAAATTAGGTAAGCGACCTATTCGATAATCTGATATTCCCACTCTTTCACGTCGACGATCGACTGGAAGACACAGTAGCCAAGCGGCTTGGACTTGAAGACTTCGCCTCGTAATGAAAACTTTTTGCCTTCGCGTTCAACCTTCAAGATTTCTTTGTCGTCGATCCACGCCGTTATCGTTTTCTTGTCCACTCGAACTCGAAACGCGTACCATTGCTTGTTTTTGAAAGAATGAAAACCAGTCGTTTCGTTTTCCGAAGCATCACTGTTGTTGATGCTGCTCAGACCGACCAATCCGCCGCCCCAGCCTCCGCAGATCAACGAGCAAAACTCGTCACCGACTGGGAAAGTAACTCCGGCAAAGAAGTCTGAGCCGTCCACGCGAGAAGCCTTCCATCGCATCTCGAAGTTTTCCTTTGGGAAATCTTTGCGAATGGTCGTAATGCCAGTCATCGGCTCTCCGCGATCTAGACGAAGGACCCCTTCGTTGACTTCCGCGGTTCCTTCGCCGCCAAAATTGGTGATCTCCCATCCCTTGAGAGAATCCTTTTCCAACAGTGGCTTCCACTTGGACTCAGCCGCTTTGGTCTCAGCGGTTTTGGCGTTTACCGGTGGCTGAGGAATTACTTTTTTCAGTGGCTCTTGAGCCATCGCGAACTGAGTCGATAAAGCTGTGGCGGATACCGCTAAGCAGAAATTCCGAACGAGAGGAGTGAACAACATTATTTGCCTTTCAGGTCAATTTTGAGCGGGTGAATGCCAAATTGTAGCATCCTGCGACGCTCGACACATCCGATAAAAGGAGCGAGTCATGTTTCGGATCGCGGCAGCATGAAAACGACGTTAGCGTTGAACTGCGGAGCAGTGGCATTTGAAAGCCACGGATGCAATCCGTGGTCAGCGTGGAACGGGGTGTCTGAGAGTCGCAAAGCGACGGCATTCACCATGAAGGTATTTGGCCAGATGATCAACATTCCATTTAGGTGAGACCATCATCCGCGGCCCATGCCGCTACTTCAGAGCTCCGTAATATTCGCGGTGCAATAATTGGGGTTTCGTTCGCGGTGCGAACTTCACCCCAGGCTACCTACTGCCATCGCATTCGCGATTTAATCGCAGAAGGTTCATGCGGTTTAGTTGTAACGACATGTTTAGCATAGATCGGCCGCCCCGGCTGCTCGGGGGCCTATTCCTCGAGTTCCTATTCTTCAGGCACTTCTGCGATGAGTCGTTGCATTGCAATAATCTTGTGGCCAACGAACAGGACGTTGTGGATATCAAGTTGCTCGCGGGTCGCACCGGACGTCATCACTTGCAAGTCACCTGAACCTAGTCCCAATAGCCAATGTCGGAAAAGATCATCTTGGTGCTTTTCCAGTGTCATCCCTTGAGTGTTGTAGCTTTTCGAGCCAGAGCCCATGAGCGAATCCCGAGTCAATTGCCCTGGGTCGATTTCCCAATAATGGAATCGATCCAAGCCGAAGACCACAATCATCCACATTACAAACATGACCGTCGAAATCCAAAGGTAGGCACCTGAGTTCAAGTAGATCTTGTGGCTAGTGATCCATCCAAAGACTTGTTCCCATACTTGAAAGTAGAGTAGCAGAACAAAAGTCAGCACCAGCCCTAAGATGACGATCCCGGACGCGAGTCCGCGGACGGAGTAGTTGGTTACGAGAATCACCAAAAACAAAACGACAAAGAAGATCAATCCCAAGTCGCTGCTGTTGTGAATGTGGGTCTCGATTTGTCCAATTTTCACCAGATCTCCTTGATAGTAGGTGATTGCGGCCATGATGTACCCTACCACCCAAACTGGCCACCAATAGAGTAGAGCAGAGTGACTATAGATCCGAATTTTTCCCGGCCCTCGAACTTTTCCGGGGCTCGAGTCCTTTCTCGTTTCATTTGAACCAGAATTCGTTTGGGAAGCGGAGGAACTACTCATAAGTCTCTTTCTAGGGAAATGGTTGCGACCAATTGGCATTGACATTGAACCGAATTCGCGAAACGGTCTAGACCACATTGTACCAGCGATTCGATGTCCTGTAGGATGGGTAGGCCGGCACGATGCGATTTCGTGGCCGAAAGGCATTTCGATCAGCGGTAGCCAATCTTGGGAATCCTCCAGGTTCCGGAATTGCGGGCACAGAAAACATTGCGGGCACCGAGAACAGATTTGAACGATGACTAAAAAAAAGCTCCCTGCCGAACCAACTTCGAATCCCAGTGGACCCATCGCAAATATTTCGTTGCGTGGCGCGCGTCAGCACAATCTCAAGAATATCGACCTAGATTTCCCGATTGGCAAACTGACCGTCGTTTGCGGGGTTAGCGGTAGCGGAAAGACTTCTCTCGCCTTGAACACGCTGTATGCAGAAGGGCAGCGGAGATACATTGAAAGTTTTTCGGCCTATACACGGCAGTTTTTGCAGCGCATTGACAAGCCGTCATTCGACTCGTTGGTCCATTTGCCCCCCTCCATTGCCGTAACTCGTGAGCTGCGATCTCGTAACAATCGCAGCACGGTCGGCACCGCCAGCGAAATGCTGGAATACCTGCGAGTCGTTTTCGCAAATCGAGCGGCGCTCAACTGCTATCAATGTCATCGGAAAGTTGAGTCGCATAGTCCGAAAACCGTAGCCGACAGTCTATTCAATTACTCTGGGCGACGAATTATCGTTTGTTTCGAGATAGGGTGGCAAACCAAAAGTGGTTTGTCCGAATTGCTGTTCGATTTGCAGTCGACTGGATTCATTCGCTTGATTGCTGCCGGGAAAACGGTCCACTTGGCCGAGGATGACCGCAAGCAGTTAGCCACTTTGCTGGCCGACAGCGGACAAGCTCTCGTCGTCGTCGATCGTTTGAAGCTTGGCAGCGCTCAAGAGTTGGACCGACAAGAATCGGATCGAATAGTGCAGTCACTTGCCACTGCGTTTGACCACCGGGACGATATTGGGAGCAGTAGAGCAATTGTTTTGGTGCAGGCTGCGGTTGATGTGGATTCAGCAGCAAACGATTCGTCGTTTGAGAGAATCCTGGTCGATGATGTGGAATATTTGGTGCACCGTTTTGCGACCTCCCTTCGCTGCGAGCACTGCAAGATCGACTATCCGGAAAGTGAGCCAAGGCTGTTTAATTTCAATAGTCCGATCGGGGCTTGCGCAACCTGCGAAGGGTTCGGAGAAACCGTCTCAATCGACATGAAGAAGGTGATTCCCGACGATTCCTTGAGTTTGAACGAAGGTGCGATTGCCGTTTGGCGAACACCTGCTTACTCGCACGAATTGGAAGAGTTGCGAAGTTTGTCCGAGGAGCATGGCATCCCGTTTGATGTGCCGGTATCGAAACTAAAGCCCAAGCAGTGGCGTTGGATCCAGGAAGGGGTTCCGGAGCGAGAGTTCGGAGGACTCAATGGTTTTTTTGCGTGGTTGGAACGCAAGAAATACAAGATGCACGTACGGGCTTTTTTGGCGAGATGGCGAACTTATTCAAGCTGTCAGGGATGCAATGGACAACGGCTAAACCGGGAGTCGTTGGCTTATCGACTCTGCAGCAAAAGTTTTGCTCAATTGTGCGAACTCACGATCGATGACCTCTGGCAATTGCTGGCCGTCGAGCTGGACGATTCACTACGATCCAACGATGCACGAGTTGGCTTTCGCGATCTGTTGGAGGAAAACAACTTCATTCTAGCAGCGGAGAATCGAAGTCGGTACGTCGCATCGGAGCCACAGCGTCAAGTCTTGTCTCGGATCGAGTATTTGCAAAGTGTCGGGCTGGGGTATCTTTCCTTGGCGAGGCCGTTGCATACGTTGAGTGGGGGCGAGGCCCAGCGTGTGATGATGACAACATTGCTCGGTTCAAGCTTGGTCGACATGCTGTATGTCTTTGACGAGCCGACAGTCGGCTTGCATCCACAGGACACGGAGCGCATGGCTGGTGCGATTCTCGGCCTACGTGATCGAGGCAACACGGTTGTGCTGGTGGAGCATGAACCGCACTTGATGCGAATTGCAGATCGGATTGTGGAGATAGGTCCACAAGCGGGCGAGCTAGGAGGACGCGTTACGTTTCAGGGGACGCCGTCCGAATTGCTCCGAAGCGATTGCGTGACTGGCGAGTATTTAAGCGGCGCACGCCAGACTCAGCGCACTTCGAAACCGGTAGGCTCGAATTGGTTTGGAATTCGCGGCGCCAGCGGTCGCAATCTAAAGGTCGATGAACTGTCCATTCCAGCCAATCGCTTGACAGTCGTGGTTGGTCCGAGTGGTTCTGGCAAGAGTTCGTTGATCCTGGATACGCTTTGCCCTGCGGTCGTACGTTTCTTTGATAGCGAGGCTGAAACGGGATTGCCATTTGAAAGTCTTTTTGGAATGGAAAACCTATCCGCTTGTTTGGCTATTGATCAGAGTCCGATCCAGCGATCGATGCGTAGCAGTCCTGTGACCTATTCGAAGGCGATGGACGATATTCGACAGGTTTTTGCCGACACGCCAGATGCCAAGTCTCGAGGGTTTGGGGCAGGGCACTTTAGTTTCAACAGCGACTTGGGGCGGTGTCCGACCTGCGAGGGGCTTGGGTACACCACGATCGAGATGCAGTTCATGGCAGATGTTCAATTGCCTTGCCAAGACTGCGACGGCAAGCGATTTCGAGCGGAAGTGCTTGAGGTGCGTTATCGCGACCTGAATGTTTCAGAAGTGTTGGAGATGAGCGTTGATCGTGCTTCGAGTTTTTTTCGTGGCAACGCCAAGGTTCAACAGCGACTGAAACCTCTCGTCGAAATTGGCCTTGGGTATTTGCCGTTGGGGCAAAGCCTAGCTACCTTGTCGGCTGGCGAGTCCATGCGACTCAAGCTTGCAAGTCATCTCGACTTGAGTTCTTGCAAGTCGGAATTGGAAGCCAAAGTTGGAAAGTTGATTGTGCTCGATGAGCCTACGACGGGCTTGCATTTTAGCGATGTTCAACGGTTGCTTTTTTGCATCGATGCCATTATCGATAGCGGCAATAGCGTTGTGGTCATTGAGCACAATCAGCAGATGATTTGCGCTGCGGACCATTTGATCGAGCTTGGTCCGGGGGCTGGCCCAATGGGAGGTAAGATTACCGCAACTGGTTCAGTCCAATCGATTCGTGCTAATCCAATATCGATTACAGCACCGTTTCTTTAGGAATAAGCAGCCGACAAAATTCAATGTAGTAGGCACATTCCATGCGCCGTTCACCAAGAATCAGAATAAATGAGCACCGGCGGACGGCACGACGGAGCGTGCCTGCTACTTCGTCCGATGTGTCTAGGACGTTTGCGAGAGCACAATCAATCGATTTTGAATGGGTCGTCCCCAGATGTCGTTGTTGATCCAGCTCCTTCGAACACATTGCTATCGTCTTCCATCTTGGTTGACGGTTCTTCCGTTTTCTTAGGAGTGACCGGAGCGGCAGTGGCCTCCGTGTTCATTTCTGTCGTGAATGAGGGAACCGATGCGTCAATTTCGCGGAGGCAAGTCACTTGTCCTTGTTTGGTGACGAACACGAGTCTGTCAGTGATCTTGTTCGGAACCACCGTGGGAAGAATCAAATTGGAACGCCCGGATTCAAGTCCAGTTGCCAAATCGATTGCGACTAAGGTGTTTCGCGAGTCTTTGACGTAGATGTGTTTTTTTCCGACGGCGATCATGTTTTGAATATTTCCTGGTTGGTGTCCCCAAGCGTCTGATCCATCTTGCATCCGGAGAGCAAATAAGTTTCCTTCGTCGCTGACGATAAACGCGAGTTCTTTGTTTGCTAGAGGTGGTTGGGAAACTTGAACCGCCAATCGTGTCTTCCAAAACAAGCTATCTTCGCGCCCCGTCGAGCAATGAAATACGGTGCCCAGTTCCGTCGCGGCGAGAAAGCCACTTTGGGTTGCAATCGGTAATGAAAGGATTGGTTCATGGAGGCCAGTGGCGTTCCATAGCATCGGAAGCTTGTCCATTTTCGCTTGAATGAGTCGGCTGCCCGTGGGCCAAGCGAAGAATTGCCGATCAGCGGAGATGACGACGCCGAGTCGATTTTCTGTACCTGTGCGGATGATTCCTGGGGCAACTTCGGGTTTCTTGATATCGTAGGCAACGAGTCGTCCATCGACAGACGGGACGATAACTTTGTCGCCTAAAACGGTCGGACAGGCCGTCGGCGTGAATGCCAAATTGCGAGAGGTGACGAAGTTGCCAGTTGCGAGTTCATATACGTAAAAAACATTGCCATTGGTCACAACGACATAGTCGTCAGACACACCAGGGCCGAACATAGGTAAAGTTGATTTGCCTGCTTCGGTTCGCCAAAGCACTGCACCCGATTCCGCATCCATGGATTCAAGGATACCGTTGGATGTGAGGGTGACTGCGTAGACAATTCGCTGGCTGTAGGGTTCGATGTCGACTTTTCGGCCTAGAGTTTTGTAGGTTGCAAAGAGCTTTTGAGCTTTTTCCGTTGCTCCCTCAAGACCGAGCCGAGGCGTTTTTAGAATCTTTTCTCCGCTGATGATGGCTTGATCGAGCTTCTTTTGGTCAACTTCCTCACCGCGGATTCGTTCGATGATTCGGTTGCCACTCCTGACGGTTACGTACTCCCGTTTTTCCGTGGTGTGCGACCACAGGACGAAACTCTGACTTCCATTCGCGAGAGGCGCGCCGCCAACATTGGCTTCCCAGTGAAGCGTCAACCCAATTGAGGCCAAATCATCCGAGTTGTTTTCCGCACGAGCTGGTTCTAAGGGACTCAACGTCGTCAAAGAAAGGCCGGCTAAAAGGGTGCCCAGGAATCGGCTGCGAATCGATTGGAATGACATTGGGTAAAGCTCCGTAATAGACAAGATGAGTCCTCACTAGAATACTAGTTGATGCCAGGGCAACTTGCGAACAAGAAATCCAATTTCGCTCATGTCTTGTAGTTGTCAGATTAATCCGATTATTCGATCCAAACGGTTCGCTTTCGGGGGGGCAAAGGATTTCAAGCAAAAAAGCGACCTGAGCTATGCGAGAATGTTTGACGTCGGTAGCGCTGCGATTTAGGATGCTGTAGGTGGATAAAGGCAAAATGCGGGATTTAGTCGGGCCGTGAGGTCACGCGCTCTCCATTTTTGATCCCTTCTCCATTGATCCAACCGTTCCGTCTCTTCAGAGTTTTCGAGGTATTTTATGGCTCGCGATCGCAATGTCTATGTTTGGCAAGCCTACGTCATCGTCATGTCGATCGTGAGTGTTGTGTGTCTCGGAGCCATGGCATTTGTGATTTTCTCGAACGGAACGAGTGCTAAAACAGTTGAAGGGGCGCTGGAGAGGGAGCAAAAAGCCCAAACAACGCTGCGTGAGGAGAGCACTCGTCGTCAACTTTTGGAGAGCATGATTGGAGTTGGCAAGCCGATTCCTGAATCCGAATTTCAGCAAATGAAGACACAGATTACAGCTGATGACAACCTGAATGCTGCAATCAAGACTTTTCAAAACAACATGGAGTTATTGGGCCCAAGTGCTCCTGAGCGAAGCTATTCGAAGCTTGCGACCACTCTGATGGCCGAGTTACGAGCTCGCAATCAGCAACTCTTGATATCCAGAGAGAAAGATAAAACCCAACAGGATGAGTTCGAGCTAAAACTGGCACAAGAATCCAAAGCCCGCGAGGCTGAAAAGCAGAATGCAATGGATCTTTCCGTCAAACTCGACAAGGAGTTGGTAAAGTATGCGGAAGACATCAAAAACCAACAGGAAAAGTGGGATAAGGAAGTAGCCGAGAAAAACAAGACCTTCGTGGCGGTGCAAAAAAAAGCCAAGGATTTAGAAGGTAGGGTAGAAGAGCAAACGAAAAAGAACGCGGAGCTGCAGAAGACCTTGGACGGAGTGGTCCGCAAGCTCGAAGAAATCAAGGGCGAAGACTTCCAGTACGCTCAAGGAGAGATAACTCAGGTCACCAATGGTGGCGATCTAGTTTGGATTAACCTCGGAAAGTTAAATGGATTGCGACCTGGAGTTCGGTTTGGGGTAATTGACAGTAACACGAGCCGCATAGCGGATGCCAAGCCGAAAGCGAGAATCGAAGTGATTCAGTCAGACGACCGGCTTTCGAGATGTCGAGTTCTTTCAGATCGTGCACCAACAACGATTTTAACGGGCGACAAGATTTATTCTCCGACTTGGAATCCAAACCAAAAGACTGAAATTGCTTTGGTAGGTAAGATGGATATGAACGGGGACGGAACCGATGACCGAGAGACCATTAAAGCGTTGATCGAGCAAAATGGCGGCGTTGTAACACTCGATTTGCCACCTGGAGCCGTTTACAAAGGTAATCTGAGTTTCGACACTCGCTGGATGGTAATGGGAGAGGATTTCAAGCGTGCGCCTGGAGCGGAGAATGACGCTGCAAACGATAACGCGGCAGCGAAAGCACGAAGAGAACTCGAGGCCGAAGCCAAAAGGAAAGGCATCAGCTTTATCAACGTGGACAAACTTCAAGGATGGCTACGCGCATCTGGAGAAACGGACGTTTCGCCAATGGGTAACGCAATGAGACCCAATTTGGACCAATTCAAGGACACTCGCCGTTCCGAGGGAACCGGTCGCGTTTCCGAGATTTTCGAAAAACGAAACGCTGTTAAGCCATAACAAGAATCCCAAAAAAGAGTTTTGAGTAGTTACCGTATTGTGGTAACTACTGAAGAATTGTTTTTTATTCTGATTCTGTCAATTCTTCCGACTTTTTGCCCAAAAAAAGCTTGTGCAAGCATTGCTGATCGGGTATCACAGATGGGGGGTATCATTAAATCAGAGATTCGTCTGTACCAGGAATTTACAACATGAATTTTGAATCACGTCTAAACAAGTTTTCAAAGCTTTTCGCAGTGGTATTGTCCACAAGTTTGTCGTTCGGAGTTGCGCCAAGCCTTTTCGCAGATGACAGCGTTTCGGTGGTAAGTGAAGCGTCGACCACTCAACTGAATCAGTTGTTCATCAAACAGTGGGTCTGCTTGAGTAAAGACAACTCAATCTCTGGTAGCTTGGTGCAGTTGAACGACAACGGTTCGGCACCTCTGATGGAGCTTCCTGTCGCATTGGTTCGCGATGGCGAAGTGGCATACTCGACCAAGGCTGATGACAAGGGAGCATTCGTTTTCACGGATGTCAAGACTGGCTCTTACTCTTTGGTAACTCGTACCAACGAATCGATTGCTGCATTCTCATTGCAAGTGCTTGATGCCGAGAACACTCATTTGAGCAGTTCCGTCGAGGTTCGCGTAGTTCGTCCAGCGGGTCTAAAGGTTACCGAAATCCTTCGATCGCAAACATTGCCAACCTATGCTGTTCGGGAAAATATCCAAGACGTCTCAAAGGATCCGCTCGGAGATTCGCGTTCGTTCAGCAAATCGCATTTGGTAAAGCTTGATGCCAATGGAAAGCTTTCCGGACAACTTGGTTCTGCCCTAGCCCAAAAGAAGATGGATGACATGGTCGTCTACGTTCTTCGAAACGGCGAAGAAGTAGCAAGAACCACGGCAGACAGCAAAGGCAAGTTTTCGATTGAAGGGCTGAAGCCAGGTGCTTATGGATTCGTGGCTGCGGGTAGCTCGGGTTTTGCTGCAACTTCCTTTCAACTTGTGAGCAATTCGATTGCGTCAGTTGGATCGAATGGCAGCCGATTGATTTCTACTGTTGGGGACGCATGCGGTCAGATGAATGTTGAAGTTGTTCAGTGCTGCGAGGTAGTGGCTTGCGAACAACCGGTTCAAACAGTCGTAGAAACTGCAGTTGCGGACGCTTGTGCTGTACCCGTCGATGATTGCGGAATGGCCTCAACTTGCGGTTGCGGCGGTGGGTTTGGCGGTGGAGGTTTCGGCGGAGGTTTCGGCGGCGGCGGTGGTGGCGGTATCGGTGCTGGTGGGATCGGCGGCTTAGGCGGATTGGCAGCAATTGGAGGCCTCGCAGCAGTTGGAATCGTGGCTGCAGCCGACAACAACAATAATGCACCCGTTGTTAGTCCAATTAGGTAAATGATCACGGGTGTACCGTGACGAACGAAGTATCAAGGCCATCGACATATTCGATGGCCTTCTTTTTTTGGCGAACGCGAGAATGCTTGGAACACTAGTACAGACCACGACAAGCGACGGGGTTCGGTTGCATGGATTTCTTTCTGAGCCTCGTCGGTTGCAAAATGCTTGGATCTGCGTTCATGGAGTGAACAGCAATTTTTATAGTTCAACACTACTTAGCGAACTTGGCCGAAAACTCGCAAACGAAGACACCGCAGTGCTGCTTGTCAACACGCGAGGGCACGACATCCTTAGCTTCAATACGGGGCCGACACCAATGCGTGTAGGGTCTCAGATCGAGAGTCTCTCGGCCAGCCAACTTGATCTGGACGCTTGGGTCCAGTTTTTGGTCAAGAGAGGGGTGGAACGCATTTCCTTGTTAGGGCACAGTCTAGGGGCGCTCAAGTGCCTACTTTGGAGCCTTAAAAAACACGATTACCTCGGCGCGCTCGTAGCAATATCTCCCCCTCGCCTAAATACGGAATTATTGCTCAAAGATCCCACTCGCGGACCGGTCTTTCTTCGTCATCTCGCGGAGGCCTCCGATAAATGCGAGAGTGGGGCTCCTGAGTTCGTGATGAAGGTCCGTTTTCCATTGCCGATGTGGATTTGCGCCTCTACCTACAAGGACAAATATGGGAGCGGTGACAAATACGATTATCTTGCGCTCGCAGACCAATTGAGAATCCCTACGCTTTGGACATTTGGCCAATTTGAGGTTGAGGAGGGCTCGGCAAACTTTCGAGGGGCGGATATCGAGCTTAAGCGACAATTGGGCCAAACCGCCCTCGATGCCAAGCAAACAGTTCGCGTGATCGCGGATGCGGACCATTCCTATCGCGGGGTTTTGGAGCAGCTTGGCGATTGTATTGGCAATTGGATCAAGGATTTGGGCTAAACGGAGTCGCCCACGCTGAAAGCAAGCGTTTTGCGGGCCTTGAAATTCGGTTACAATGCTGGCGGAAAGTCAGTTCAGCAGAGATCGGACAGTTGTTCGATCCACCACGTCTCTACTCATACCCCACCATTTATGACCGCTTCATCTCCCGCTTGGTTGGCTACAAACGAGCAAATCGCGACGGCAAAACAATCACTCGATCAACATGCCTATGAGTCCGTGCAATGGCATTTTCATGACTCGACGGGCTCCCCGTTTTGGCTTGAGAAGAAAAAAGAGCTCAAGTTCGATCCGCTGAAAGAGGTGAAAGTATTCGATGACTTGAAGAAGTTTCCGGAATTTGAAGATGAATGGCTCCGCGGGGGGCCAATCAACCGGTGGATACCAAAGGGTCTGCTAGGAAAACCCACCTACGTTTTTGAGACGGGGGGAACAACTGGGATTCCAAAGAGTCGAATGGTGATCGATGATTTTCGAATCGACTACGAATTGTTCAGCCACACACTGCCAGACGAATACTTTCCGAAAGGAAGCAATTGGTTGATGCTAGGGCCCTCGGGACCGCGGCGTCTGAGGCTGGCGATTGAACATCTTTGTCAGTATCGCGGCGGGATCTGCTTCTGCATCGACCTTGATCCACGCTGGGTAGTCAAGCTGATCAAGAAGGGCTGGATGGAGCACTTGGAGGAGTACAAGCGTCATTGCATTGATCAAGCAATTACGATCTTGACGGCAAATCACGATATCAAATGCATGTTTACGACGCCGAAGTTGCTTGAATCGCTGGCTGCAGGACTTGCAGAGAAGGATACCAGCATCCAAGAAATTGGGATTACTGGGATATTCTCGGGCGGGACGGAATTCACTCCCCAGTGGACACGCTTTTGCGTGGAGGAACTTCTCGGTGGCCCAGCCGAAGAGAGCGGCGTTTACATGACACCAACCTATGGAAATACGCTGATGGGGCTTGCTTGTTCAAGGCCGGTAATCCTAGAGGAAGGCTACACGATCGCTTACTACGCGCCTCAACCTAGAGCGGTCGTTGAAGTCGTCGATTTCGAGGACCATACCAAGGTTGTTGGGTATGGCGAAACCGGGCGAGTTAAACTCTACACGATGACGAAGGAGTTTTTTGTCCCTGGATTTTTGGAGCGAGACGAAGGGGAACGAGAGATGCCATACAAGAAGTATCCTTGGGATGGGGTAAGCGGCGTCCGTCCTTATTGGGCGTTTGCTTCCTCCACTACCGTTGGCGTTTACTAGTTCATTTCAACCCAAATCCATCCACGTCGGTGATGGGAACCGAAGCGTTCCTATCACCGATAGTCCCATCGCAAACTGCTGGGGCGAATCTACTGTCACCTACTTTCTCGGGAGTTTATAAACGTGCTGACGATCAACCCAATTCGCTGGGGCAAGCAATACAAGTCGCTAGATTTCCAAGAAGTATTTCATTTTGATACCGGCGAGCCTATTGCAAAGATTGGGCAGGTAAATGGCGGCATGGTCGAAATGGATATGAGGAAGGCTGCGAATGCTCGAAAGGCTTTGCGGTCCATTCCGACTCCTGAATTGATTGCTCGCTGCAAGAAAGCTGCCCACCTTTTCGAACACGAAACATTGCCGCTGGGAGACGGTCATCAGACCGTTGACGAGTTTATTCATCAGCAATCGGCTAGCACTGGTCTACCAGAGCATATGTGCCGAAACAACATGCAGAAGAACTGTTTTGTGTTGAGTAACATCGACACGATTCTCGACGCCCTGACGCGAGGTCTGGACCTCGATATTTTCAGTAAGGGGTATGGTGAAGAAGGCCGCAACGTTACGGTGAGCTACCAGTGTCAGGCACCAGTTCTGGGTGCTGTATTGCCGAACAACTCACCCGGCGTACACACTTTGTGGCTACCTGCGGTTCCTCTCCAAGTCGGCTTGGTTCTGAAACCAGGTTCGCAAGAGCCATGGACCCCCTATCGAATGATCAGTGCGTACATTGAGGCGGGAATTCCTGCCGAAGCTTTTTGTTTGTACCCGGGCGGGCATGATGTTGGTTCAACCATCATGAACAAGTGTTCCCGAAGCATGATCTTTGGCAGTGCCCACACCGTCGAACAATATTCAGGCAATCCGCGAGTCCAAGCGCACGGTCCGGGATTTTCGAAAATCTTGATTGGGGACGATGTCGTCGACCAATGGGAAGACTATTTGGATTTGATGGTGGAGAGTGTCCTCAGCAATTCTGGCCGGAGTTGCATTAATTGCTCAGGCATTTGGGCTTCGCGTCACACCAAAGCCATTGGCGAAGCGCTTGCTGCTCGAATGGGAGCGATCGAGATTTTGCCACCTACCGATCCGAAGGCAGCGCTGGCCGCATTCACCAATTCGCAGATGGCCAAAGGGACGTACGCCATGGTTCAGCAGGACCTAGCCGAAGCTGGTGTGACCGACATGACAGCTTCTTATGGTGAACGACTGGTCGAGCGTGAACGATCTGCTTACTTGCGACCAATGGTAGTGACCGCCGACTCGCCGCAACGCGGGGTCGCGATGAAGGAGTACATGTTTCCTTTCGTTTCGGTGGTGCAGTGCAGTCAAAAGGACATGATCAAATCGATTGGACCAACACTTGTCGGCACAGCGCTTACTGCCGACGAAGCTTGGATTGATGACTTGACGAATGCGACGCATATTGATCGCTTGAACATTGGTCCGATGCCAACCAGCCGCCTCAATTGGTTGCAACCGCACGAAGGGAACCTGATCGACTTCCTGTTCCGGTCTCGGGCGTATCAAATTGTTCCGATGCGAGTCCCGCAAACGGTCGGCTAAAAAGTGTCGCACAATTGTCCTCAATTGTTGCTGCACTGAAGATCCGCGTTACCAAGCTATTTAACCTCAATTAGCTCGTCTCCCTTGGATTCAAAGCGAAGATGAGGAAGGCCTAACTTCTGAATTGCTTCGTGACGCATGACGCATGGACGGGTTCAAAGCACTCCTTCATTCAAATCGGTTCGCCCTTTGGAAATTGCATACTGAATGCGGCTTGCGACGCGTCCTTTAATTTCCTGAGTTGATGCAACCGTGCGACAATGGGTATGTCGGTTGAAATCGTTTTGATCTTTCACCCATTTGCGTTTTTGTAGCGGCAGGGCGTTAGCCTAATGGCACTCACTTGGTTCAAACTGAGCCGCGGGCGCTAGCCGCGACAACCGTGTTTACCAAGGAAACCGTAACGCGGCTAGTGCTAGCGCCCGCGGCTCATTTAGTTGCCTGAACCAATCGAAAGTGAGTGCCATTGGGCGCCAGCCCGCAGGTTTCGCGGCTACTAACCACTCACCGGACCGTTCGCGCCGTTCTACTAACAAAGTGAACGCCATTTGGCGAACGCCCAACGGCCTGGGAGAATGTATGGCGATTTGGTCAGCATGCGAGTCGTGCTATTGAGATCGTTTCCCTTCCGTCGCCTCATCTTCACCATTCATCATCGGCGAAATTGTCTACTCGGGATGAGTCGGCTAAAGCGTTGTTTCCAGCCGAATCTGTTACGGACAGATCAAACGCATGTAAGAACTCGCGGGCGGCTGCGTCTGAGGGGGACTGAGTTCGCAAGCCGTTGCCTTGCGAGTATGGATAGACCTCCGTTTGATGGTCTACTTCAAGTATCCTGTTCCTCCTTTGTTTAGGTCCCAAACATGATTCGAAACGTCCTGAATGCAATCGTCGTTTTATTTCTACTTAGTCTTGGCACTAATGCGATTAGAGCCGAAGGTCCATCTAATTTTACGGTAAAGTCACCTGTGGATGGCACCAAGTTTGAATTGGCTGAGAATCGGGGCAAGACGGTTGTCTTGCACTTTCTGCTCAAGACGGAGTGCCCATACTGCTTGCGTTACACTCACGAGTATGCACTGCTAGCTGCCAAGACTCCCGATGTCGTGCATGTGTTTCTGAAACCTGACACCGACTCCGAAATCAAATCTTGGGTTAGTCATTTGGATGCCAAAGATCTCAAGTCTTTACCCATCGTGTATCGAGACCCAGATGCGAAGCTTGCTAAGCAGTTTGATATCCCAGGAGGGTACCAATTTCACGGGCAGTCGGTTCGTTACCCAGCCCTTTTGGTCATCGATAAAACGGGTAAGGAAGCGTTTCGGTACGTTGGTAAAAGCAATGGAGATCGCATGTCGGTAACGGACTTTAAGAAAAAACTGGATTCGATGGACGCGAAGAAGTAGCCGTGCAATCGAATTGGGAATGGATTACAATTTCGGGTTAGCGTTAGCAACGCTAACCCGTCGATAACGCGGCGGGTCACCAATAATCTCTTCTCCAAAAGGTTTTTCGATGGCTATTTCTCGTCAAACAACGCGTCGTGGATTCGTACAAGGAGTTGCTGCTGCTGGAACTGCGGCAGTGCTCAGCCCGACACTGAACCGAGCGTTTGCACGTTCGTCTCCAAATGACCGCCCTGTTTTTGCCACAATCGGTCTTCGCAACCAAGGCTGGACTATTACCAGTAAATCCTTCAAGTTCGCTGACTTTGCTGCTCTCGCCGATGTCGACGCTAACGTTCTCGGGGCTAACGTTGAGAAGACCGAAAAGGCACAAAAACGCAAACCGGACGCTTACAAGGACTACCGCAAGATCCTGGATCGAAAGGATATCGATGCGGTCATGATCGCAACGCCGGACCATTGGCACACCAAGATTGCGGTGGAAGCCATGCTTGCTGGAAAAGATGTTTATTGCGAGAAGCCGCTCACGCTGACTATTGCTGAAGGGAAGTTGATTGAGAAGATCGTCAAGCAAACCGGCCGAGTTTTTCAAGTGGGTACGATGCAACGAACCGAATGCGATGACCGATTCCTGCAAGCGATCGCTTTGGTGAAACAGGGACGCATCGGAACGGTCAAGAAAGTGACCTGCGGAATCAATGACATGGAAGCCTCACCGGTGATCCCAGTCGTAGCGGTTCCTCAGGAACTCGATTGGGACTTTTGGCTCGGCCCAGCCCCCAAAGTCGACTATCGCGCGCTTCCGGAAATGCGTGTTGGATATGGCGGTGGTGTCCCGCTCTTTAGCAACTGCCATTATGCGTTCCGTAACTGGCATGAATACTCCGGCGGCAAATTGACCGATTGGGGCGCTCACCATGTGGACATCGCTTGCTGGGCTCTCGGGGCAAGCAGCACAGGACCGAGCAAAGTAACGCCGGTCGAATTCAAATTGCCAGTCGAGTACAAAGACGGGCATCCCTTGGTTCAAGATCAATACAATGCTGCCACCAACTTCAAGATCAAAGTTGACATGCCTAACGATGTCGAAATGATCATCACGAGCGAAGGGGACAATGGCATCCTGTTTGAGGGAACCGAGGGGCGCTTCTTTGTGAACCGGGGCAAGATCACCGGCAAGCCGGTCGAAGATTTGAAAGAGAAGCCGCTTCCGGAGGGAGCGATTGAAGAGGTCTACGGCGGCAAAGTTAGCGAGAACCACACTGCGAACTTCATCGAGGGGATTAAATCACGCAAGCAACCGATCTCGGACGTCTGGACTCACAACCGCATGTTGGAAATCTGCCACCTATCCAACATCGCAATGCGTCTGAATCGACCGCTCAACTGGGATGCGAACAAGCGAGAAATCGTGGAGGATGCTCAGGCGAATGCCTTCCTGTCGAGAGGAAATCGCAAGGGATTTGAGATCAATATGTAGTGGACTGGGTTGCGGCCAATCAAGGGCTCAGATTGGCTCCAAGGGCACACCCGGCAGGTGTGCCCCACGGTAGGTCACTCTTGCCGAGAGTGACCTTGCACTGGCAAAGCGGACACGGCATTCTGGTCCGATTGCAATGGGGCGGGATGCAACTTAGAATGAAGGTCCCACCTTACTGAACCCGAAATCTCTCATTCGGCCTTTCTGATGCACACGCAACAACACTTGCACTCCAATCGCAATCGTCGAGATTTCTTGTCCAATACTGCAATTGCAGGCTTGGGCGTAGGATTTGGATTTCACAGCGGCGTTGCAAATGCACTTTACGAAACTTCATCGCAATCCAGGTCCCCTAATCAACGGCTCGGAATTGGGGCCATTGGGCTCCGATACCAAGGAAGCGTGATCGCACACAAGGCGCAGATGTACGGTGACATTGTCGCTGTTTGCGATGTCGATCGAAATGTCAAAGATCAAGCCAAAGCCGCTTTTGGTAGTACTCCGCATAGTTGCGAGGACTATCGTGAGCTGCTAGCTCGAAAGGACGTTGATGTCGTCACCATCGGTTCGCCAGATCACTGGCACACGAAAATGGTCATCGACGCTTGTCGTGCAGGAAAGGACGTTTACTGCGAAAAGCCTTTGACGCTCACGATTGAAGAGGGTCAGCAACTGGTCAAGGTCGTTAAGGAGACTGGGCGCGTTGTGCAGGTTGGCTCGTGGCAACGAAGCGACGATCGTTTCCGGCTTGCGGTTGAAATGGTCCGGTCAGGGCGCATTGGCAAACTCAAGACGGTCGATGTTGTTCTCGGAAAGAATGTTACCAGTCAATCTTTTACACCGACCAGGCCGCCAAAAAATTTGAATTGGGAACTTTGGCAGGGCCAGACGCCAGATGTCCCCTACATCGAGGAACGATCGCACTACACCTTTCGGTGGTGGTATGAATACTCAGGTGGTCAAATGACCGATTGGGGCGCTCATCACATCGACATCGCTCAATGGGCAATCAACGCTTATCCTACCTCCATCGCGGGCAAAGCCAAATTCCCGACTGTCGAAAACGGATTCAATGTCGCCAACGATTTCGAAGTTGTCTACGAGTACCCTAACGGCGTAACGATGACCGTGAAAGATCATGGCGAAAACGGAATCTTGTTCACGGGTGATGCCGGTCGGATCTTTGTGAACCGAGGGAAGATCACCGGAGCACCGGTCGAGGAATTGACCAAGAATCCGTTCCCTCGCGATTCGTGGAAGGTTTATGACTTCGACAATCTCGAAAGGCCCGCACGTGCAGGGAAACTGGACGCGATCATCAACCACATGGGGAATTTCTTTGATTGCATTCAATCGCGACGATTACCTATTTCGGATCTAGAGAATCAGCATCGAACGGTTTCGACTTGCCACCTTGGCAATATATCGATGCGATTGGGCAGGCCACTCCAATGGAACCCAACAGACGAAAAGTTTGTCAACGATGCCGAAGCCAACAGATGGTTGCGGCGAGATCAGCGAAAAGGCTATGAGACAAGCGTATGATGAATTCACAACCGTTTAATCGGCGGAGTTGGTTGCAAGCGGCATCGTCGGTCGCGGCAGTTGGTTGCCTCTCCAATGTCTTTCAAGGGGAAAAGAGCACTCTCGCTCAACAACCAGCAGGTACTTTTCGTTTGAAGTACTTGGCTGCATCATGCATGTACGGCTACACCGATCTTGCGAGTATCCTTCCCGAAGTGGCAAAGCAAGGAGCCACGGCCATTGATATTTGGCCCAAGGTGCATGGCAACCAGCGGGAGCAAATGACGGAGTTGGGAGAGGATGCCTTTGCTACTCTTCTGAAGAAGCACGATGTTTCGCTTGGCTGTATCACACAATACAAGCTCGGTCCATTTGGGTTGCAAGAAGAGATGCGTCTGGCCAAGCGTTTTGGGTGCAAAACGATTGTGACAGGCGCCGTGGGGCCGACCACTCTAAATGGTCCCGAACTCAAGAAAGCAGTTTCAGTGTTCATCGAACAGATGAAGCCGCATTTGGCGGTCGCGGAGGAGACTGGAGTTACGATCGCGATTGAGAACCACGCGAACAACCTCATCAACACACCAGATTCGTTGCGATATCTACTTGAGTTGCGACCGTCCAAAAATCTTGCGATAGCGCTGGCTCCTTATCACTTGCCACAAGATGAAAAGCTATTGGCCTCGCTGATACAGGAATTGATACCAGCTTTGGCGGTGTTTTATGCTTGGCAGCATGGAGATGGCTGCATGACGCAAATGCCAAAAGAGAAAGAACTACTTCAGATGCCTGGGCGTGGCACGCTTGACTTTGGTCCGTTGCTGAGTGCGTTGAAAGCGAATCGCTTCGACGGTTGGACTTCGATCTTCATGCATCCATTTCCGCGAGGAATTCCGATTCTCGAAAAAGTCGACGAGGTGACCGCCGAGATAAACCGATCCCGCAACTATTTAGAAGAGTTACTTCGTAAAAGCTAAAAGGGGGAACCCGACCATGGAAATCGATCGACGACAATTTATCGCCAACTCAACGGCGGCTTCGGCCATGTTGCTCTCTGCGACAGCCGTTTCCGCAGGTTCTGAAACCGCAAGCACTACTCAAACTCAAACAAAGGCTACCGCTATGTCCCAACCCAAAGTCTTGATCATTATCGGCGACGCTACTGAGACGGTGGATACGCTGTACCCTTACTATCGACTGATTGAGGGAGGCTACAAGCCGGTGGTCGCAGCTCCTGAAAAACGGAGGTACCAAATGGTTTTGCATGAGGTCAAACCAGGCTGGACGATCACCAAGGAGTGGGAAGGCTATTCGATTGAGGCCGACATCGCTTTCAAAGATATCAAGCCTGAAGAATACGCCGGCATCTTCTTCAGTGGCGGTCGTGCGCCAGAGTACATTCGCGAAGACGAAGATTTATTGCGAATCACTCGTTGGTTTTGGGCCAACAAGAGGCCGTGTGCGAGCGTTTGCCACGGCGTCGAAATCCCAGCTAGGGCTGGAATCGTTAAGGGGTTGCGAATGGCGACGGTGGCGAAGTGCAAGTTTGATTTGGAAGTATGCGGTGGGATTTATGTGAATGAGCCGTGCGTTATTGATCAGCACATGTATAGCGGCCGAACCTATCATGATCACGGTTCTTACATTGGACCATGGATCAAAGCGCTCGATGAATCGGTTAGGAAAACTTCCTGAGCCTCGGCTTTCATACAATCACTGCTGCGAAACTAACGATACGACATGTATTCCTCCCCGTCACCCCTAGAGATCATCTGGTTTAGTCACCCTCCCGCTGGGAGGGTCGAGCGTAGCGAGGGGAGGGTGAAGTACCAGAGACAATTGTATACGTCAGTTCACCCTCCCCGGCCTCTGGCCGACCCTCCCCGAGGGAGGGTGTCATTAGCCAATCGTAATTGTCGGTTCACGATTTTGTTGCTCGCATTCGCCAACTTAGGCGCGCTTTGCAATCGAGCGTTAGCGGACGGTGATTTTGAAAAGGACGTTTTGCCGATCCTCAGCGCTCATTGCATTGAGTGCCATGGGCCCGACGTTCAGGAGTCCAAGCTTCGACTCGATACCATGCTTTTTGCGATGCGAGGCGGCAGTTCGGGTGAACCAATCGTTGTACCGGGGGATAGCGGGCGGAGCCATCTTGTCGAGCGACTCGCCAGTCGCGACCCAAAATTACGGATGCCGCCAGAAGGGGAACCGCTAGCGGACAGTGCGATACAGCAACTGCGAGCTTGGATTGATAGCGAATCCCGTTGGAAAGAAGCCCGAGATCAACTGGAAAGGAAAACAACAGAGCATTGGTCGTTTCAGCCGCTCCAACGCCCAGACATTCCGGTTTCAAAAGACACGAATGCGATCGACGCATTTATCGGCAGAAAACTGCAGGACGTTGGCTTATCCATGTCGGACCGAGCCGGAAAACGGAGGCTCATTCGTCGGCTGTATCTGGTGATGCTTGGTCTGCCTCCTTCGAGAGAGCAAGTCGACCGATTTCTCAGCGATGAAAAACCGGATTCTTGGAAGCGGCTGGTCGAAGAGGTATTGGAAAGTCCGCGCTACGGTGAGCGATGGGCATCGCACTGGTTGGATCTCGTTCGATTTGGCGAGACCAATGGCTTCGAAACGAATCGCGAGCGCACAACGGCCTATCCTTATCGCGATTGGGTTATTAGTTCATTCAACACAGACAAACCCTACGATCAGTTCGTCAAGCAACAAATCGCTGGTGATGCATTTGGGGAACCGATCGGGACCGGGTTCTTGGTAGCGGGGCCAAATGACATCGTCAAAGGACAAGATCCATTGTTAGGGCTTATGCAACGGCAGGACGAGTTGGCTGATATCGTAAACACGACAGGGACCGCGTTCCTTGGACTAACCACTGGTTGTGCCCGATGCCACAATCACAAGTTTGATCCCATTTCGCAAACCGACTACTACGCGATACAAGCCGTTTTTGCTGGGGTTGAGCATGGGGAACAAACCTTGCCGCTTTCCCCAGGAGCCAAGGCAAAGGCCGAAGCCATGGAGGAGCAAATTCAACAGTTGCGGGCATCGCTTGCCAAGTACGCTCGCAACCAAGGGACGCGTGAGCCTGTCAATGCAGTCGAAAATACAGAACGCATTCAACCAGTTGAGGCGAAGTGGGTTCGGTTCATGATCCATGCGACGAATGCCTCGGAGCCTTGTATCGATGAGTTGCAGATCTTCTCGGGCGAGCAGAATGTTGCCTTGCGTTCCGTTGGTTCCATTGCAACTTCATCGGGCAACTTGGACCATCCTCTCCATAAACTTGAACAGGTTAACGATGGTCAGTTTGGAAATCCGCAGAGTTGGATTGCGAGCACGATCGCTGGAAGCTGGGTGCAAATTGAATTTTCTGTTGTGCAGAAGATCGACCGAATCGTTTGGGGACGGGACCATACTGGACGCTACGCGGACCGAGTTGCGACCGAATACCAAATCGAAACATCGTTGAATGGAACGGAATGGCTGGCGGTTGCCAGTTCGGCAGATCGATTGCCGTTTATGAAGGGCAAAGTCGAGAACTCCTACGATTTTAAAGGGCTGCCTGAGGGAGAAGCGAACGATGCCAAACTCGCTTTGAATCGCATTCAGTCGCTGAGCAAGGAAAGAGAGCAGTTACTTTCAGCGAACAAGGTTTATTCGGGGACTTTTTTTCAACCACCTGCAACGCACCGAATGTATCGCGGCGATCCTACCGCCCCGAAGGAGCAGGTTGTACCTGATGCGATTCGTGTGTTAGGGTCGTTGGACCTCGCTGTAGACGCGCCCGAGCAACAGCGTCGCGTTGCCATTGCAAACTGGATCGCAAGTCCAAAGAACCCATTAACGGCACGTGTATTGGTTAATCGACTTTGGCAGTTTCATTTTGGAGTAGGGATCGTCGATACGCCATCTGATTTTGGGGCCAACGGAACGCAGCCAAGCCATCCGCAACTTCTCGATTGGCTCGCTTCGGAGTTTATCGATCAGGGATGGTCGATGAAAAATATGCATCGCTTGATTTTGAGTTCGAAGGCGTGGCAACAGGATAGTCGGTCACGAGTCGAAGCGATGCAAGTCGATGCGGGGTCGCGATTGCTATGGCGTTTTCCTCCACGACGATTGGAAGCGGAAGGGATTCGAGATTGCATTTTGACAGCCACGGGAAAATTGGACTTGAGTCTTGGCGGGCCAGGTTTTAGCGCGTTCGAAATCGCGATGGAAAATGTCCGTCATTATTTTCCTAAGCAGGAATATGGACCAGCTGATTGGCGCAGGATGATTTACATGACCAAAGTGCGGCAAGAAAAGGACTCGATCTTTGGCGTGTTTGACTGTCCTGATGGTAGTCAAGTGACCCCAAAACGAAGCCGATCAACGACACCTTTGCAGGCTCTCAATTTATTGAATAGCCGCTTTGTTATGCAGCAAGCGGAGTTATTTATTGAGCGACTTGGGCATGAAGATGATGGGGCTGAGAAGAAAATTGAGCGTGCCTTTGAACTTTGTTTTGGTCGCAGCGCCGACGCTCAGGAGTTGGCGCTCGCGGGCGCTTTTGTGGCTGAGCATGGTTGGGTCCAATTTGCGCGAGCCATGTTCAATGCGAACGAGTTTGTGTTCATTCCCTGACCATTCGTTTAACAGTCAGCCGAAGGCGTACTACCGTAGCACGACGCGCAAGCTAGTGAATCTCTATCCAATTCACTAGCTTGCGCGTCGTGCTAGGTACATTGGTACTCATCACTCGCTTCAGTACTTGATTTGGTGGTTGTTGACTTGTTTTGCTTGGTGTTGACGCATAATATTGAAGTGCGACTCGGTTTTCTTCGGTCACTCTGTGGGCCATGTGAGCCTAAGGATTTCTAGGAACTTTCCCCTAGCTATCGCATTTCGTCTCAACTAACCTTGATTTGGCGACCGATGTTTTGTTATTAGGTCTTTCGAATGGATTTGGCCCACGCTGCCAAGCATGGACTTAGCCGCTGGTTCGAATTCCTTTTACGTTTTCGTTTCCGATCGAATTCGGTCTGAGGTCTATCTTTTTAGTGAGGTGGTTGCTTGCAGAATCGTTGGATGATGTAACGCGGAAACTCTCCTGCCCTCTCGGTTCGTTTGCTTACTCGACCGCACACACTTTGTAAGCGAGTGAATCACCGCGCTGCTTCTCGCGGCTCATGTAATCTCCTCGATAGTCTCAATGGACATTCGATCTACCCAAGGAGTTTTCAATTGAGGGTTCGCGGTCATGTTGTCAATGTCTTTTGCATTCTGTCTTGTTGTTTGCGCCTCCGTATCACATAAAGGCAGCCAATCCGTCGACGAGTATGTCGATCTGATCGAGCTCAATCACTTTTTCGATCAGCAAGGCCGGCTCGTTTACGATCAGGTCGTTTTTTACGAGCGAGCGCCAGAAACGGGCAAGTTCCAAGTCAGAGCGTGGTGTCTCGTCGAGGATCGAGAATACCTAAACCGTCGCCCAGTTAAAAATCAAGAAACAGAACTCTATCAGGTCGATTGGTTTGATACTGACCAACGCCTTCTTCGCAAGATAACCAGCCGCCTCTACCGCGAGAGCTGGACCCAAGTAGATCCTGAGCGATCCAACAAGAAGTTTCATGACGAGCGACTTCGCATTTCGCTGATCCAGAACCCAAAGAAATTTCTGCAGCCGCAAACTCAAGAACCAGACGAACCGAAGGTCACAGTGCCAACGCCAGTGATTGCCGCGACCGCGGCAGATCAACAGGCTTTGCCAGTGGTAGCACCTACTTCGACAACTCCTGCAGTGGAGACACTTGTTGTTCGTTAGGCGTCGTTGGATCGAACGCAGTGTAGCAGTTCGCACGCCGTGCAATAATTCGCACGCCGTGCAACAATTCGTAGCGAGACTCGTCAAGAGTTTCGGTCACGTCAGGAATGCAACGAAAGTCTTGACGACTTTCGCTACAAACACACTTTATTCGAACAAAACCGAGCCGAGCCGAACCATAGTAGCGCCTTCCTCGATGGCTGCTTCGAAGTCGTCGCTCATTCCCATCGACAGCTCCTTGAGTGGCAGTCCAAATTGTTTCACCCATCGATCACGGAGATTTCGCAGGGCTTCAAAATCTCTTCGAGCTTGGGCGACGCCCCCTTCCAAGCTTCCCATGCCCATTAGTCCGACCATTTCTAGATTCGGATGCTTTGCTGGTTCGGACTGCCAGGTGGTCAGTAGGTCTTCCGCTTCAGGAATCATCATTCCTGTTTTGGTCGGATCGCCAGAGACATTCATTTCCAGCAGGAGCCAAAGGGTGGTGTCGCGATGCAAAGAGTCCAATTGGACTTGCTCCAAAATTCGGGTGGAGTCGAGGGAGTGCATCGTGGTAACGAATGGGAGCGTTCGCTTTGCTTTGTTCCGCTGCAAATGGCCTATCAAATGCCATTTAATCGGCAGATTCGATAGTGCCTCTGCCTTTTCCCAAAGGACTTGCGGACGGCTTTCTCCGAGGTTTTCGCAGCCAAATTCCACGAGCCAACCCGCAATCGAAGGGTCCACGTACTTGGTCACCCCGATCATTTTTACGTCTTGCCCAAGCCTGCCCGATCGGGCCGCTGATTGCTCAATTCGTTCCAAAACGTGCAAATAATTAGCCTGGAGCCGCTCTTTGCTGGGGTTGTACCTATTTGCCAAGTTGGCCATGTGGACTTTCCGGCTTGTTATCCATGAACAATTCGAATGCAAACATTTGGGAATTCTTTTGCAATAACATTGCATGTGCGCCTCGATTCGATATGATAACGTACCGACGAGACATGAGACACGAGGTCCAAATTACTTAGGAGCACAACTATACCATGGAGAAAAGCGGGAATCAGTGGAAAGACTCTCTGGGCATTCTTGCCTCGGTGGCTTGCGCGATTCATTGTGCTGCAACTCCCATTTTGTTGGCTTTTCTACCCGCTCTGAGTTTCACCGAATGGATGGCGAGTCCGCGGTTTCATCAGATTGCGGCCTTGGCTTGTGTCGGAATGGTTTCGCTGGCAATTTGGCCCGCTTTTGTCAAATTTCGCGATTATCGAGTTTTGTCGTTGTCCACGGCCGGGTTGGCCTTGTTGATTTCAGCTGCTTTTTTCTTGCCGGACGAGTGCTGTTCCCGTCCTCTCGCTGAATCTGCGGAACTGGCCGGGGATGAACACAATCATGCACTTGGCGAGACTCACGTTCACACCGCCCATGCAGATTCCTTTTACACGGCTAGCCTTGTCAGTCCAGAGATGTTGTCCCTGGTTCAGCCCTGGATGACGCCGCTTGGTGGATTGCTTTTGGTTATCGCTCACGGTTTCAATTTGCGACGTCCTGTCCGCCGTTCGTCTTGCCGCAAAAATGGATGCGAATGCCATCGATCCACATCCACCAGCCTAGCGTCCCCCATCACGCTGAACGAACCTGCAGATCGATTGATTTCCAGCTCAACAACGCAGGCTGCCTAGGCGAGCGGCAAAAAAAATACCACGATTCGTAGCTGGATTCGTAAGAATTCAGTTCGTCATGAATTGTTGCGAATTCCGCAAAGGTAGTTGTCATTCCGCCGCTTGCACAAGCGTCCATTGCGGGGGATTCTTAAAGCTGCAGCAATTGAGCCAATCGGGAAAGTACCTCGCATGCAAACGTTCCTAGTACCTACTTGGTTCCTCTCTGGGGCCATACTCATTGGATTCAATGTGCTCGAGATGCGACTCTTGGCTCAATCTCCAAAGCCTTCTTTAGGAACCAAGGCGACTTCGGAGACCAAGTCAACTGAGGTCAGCGTATCGGCCGATGAACGACGCGTAGATGCCATTAGGTTTCATGCTCTTGCCAGTCAAGGGACAGGGCTCTTGATCCCATTGTACCAGTATCCCGCAAACGTCCATACCAATGCCGCCTTCAATCGTGTTATGGAGTTGAAGCGTCGATTCGAGACGGTACCTTTTTGGGTAATATTGAATCCAGGAACAGGTCCTGGACAATCAGTCGATGCTAACTACACCAAAGCGATCGACCGGCTCCTCGGCGCAGGTTGCGTCGTTTTGGGATATGTGTCTACCGAGTACGGAAAGCGTGACAAGGGACTCGTGGAGGCCGATTTGGATCGATGGCAAAAACTATATCCTCGCACGCAAGGCGTATTCTTCGACGAAATGATCTATGAAGACACCGACGCGTCGGTCCAACATCAATCCATGTTAAGTCAAATCGCAAATCAAAAAGGGTATTGGCCTATCGTTTCTAATCCTGGTGCGGATACTCCCGAGCGATATTTTCGACAACGAGTAGCTGATGTCATCATCGTTCATGAATCGGAAAAGTGGCCCGACGAAGAACGCATTCATGGGAACTATTTTGGCGGCTATTCCGATTACCCCACGCACTCTCGTGGCCTTCTGGTCCATTCCATGGCTAAGATCGACCCAACCAAAATCGAAATGATGAGCCGATTTGCCAAATGGATTTTTGTTACTCAAGACCAGTACCGTATCAACGACCCCAAGGCTCCGAATCCATGGGACGATCTATCGGTGCATATCGAGGAACTCTGCAAATTGATTTTGGTGAATCAAAACACTTTGCATTGAAATGCATTTCGTTTAACAGTCAGCCGTAGGCGTACTGTCAATGTAACGGAGTACGCCTTCGGCTGACTGTTAAACGACTAAACCTGTGCAAAACAGACTCTGTGACGCGATTCACAATTCAACCGCAGATCGTAGGCCTCGATTCTCCGCTCCCGTGAGCCGATTCCTGTGCTTTTCTGTCTTTAAAAGGTTAAAAACCTGCTTGTTTTGCGTTTAGACCAAAACAGAGTTGACGAACAAGGGTTGAATGAACGTTAATTGAGTGTAGGTCGCGCGATCCTCGTCTCCGGGTTCCTGCTGGATGCGAAAAGGTAACTCCGAAATCAATAACGCGACACGTCCGCCTGCCAACTTTTACAACTCCCTCCAGTTACTGCAATTTCTGTATGCCAAAAAACCCTAGCTCCAACGGAATACCGATCGAAGAAAACGATTCCATCGAATCTGGTTCGGGGCAGGTGGTGGCGACTCCACTGCAAACGGTTCCAAAGCCAACTGTTGAAATCACCCAAACCAGTTCAACGCTGATTCATCGTCCTACGTGGCTATACCGCATTGTTTCGTCGATCTTGCTCCTGGCCGCGGTCGCAGGCATCGTGGTGGGGTATCCGTATTGGAAACCGGCGCTCGACGGCTTCATTCGACCAAAGGTGGCGAGTAGACTCGATCCTAGAACTGCGAGGCCTACGCTCGTTTCTTTTGCCACCGCTAAAAGCGAGTCGATTTCTCAGTTCATCAATTGCTTGGGAACCGTTACTGCTTTTAATGTCGTCTCAGTCAAAAGCCGAGCCGACGGTGAGCTCTTAGAAGTCGCGTTTACGGAAGGGCAATTGGTCGAACAAGGGCAATTGCTGGCTCGCATCGACCCTCGAAGCTACATTGCCGCCCGCGATCAAGTACAGGGGCAGCTTGAGCGTGACCAAGCGACCCTTGAACTTGCGAAACTCACTTACAATCGATTGAAGAACATGTCGGTCCGTGATGCGACCTCGCAGCAGGAGCTTGACGAACGGGCCGCGACCGTCCGTCAATCCGAAGCGATCGTCTTGGTCGATCAAGCTGCATTGGCCAGTGCAGAACTGCAGCTCTCCTACACCAAGATCGAGGCACCGATCAAAGGTCGCGTTGGGTTGCGGGTGCTCGACAAAGGAAACATCGTGAAGGCCAATGATGCGACCGGAATCGCTGTGATTACGCAATTGCAACCTATTTCGGTAATCTTCTCGATCGCGCAGGATGACATTCCCCGCGTGCGAAGTCGGTTGGCGGAAGCAGGCGCTGTGGAAGTGCTCGCCTATGACAGGAGCTTTCAGCAATTGCTTCAAACAGGTAGCTTGACGGCAGTAGACAATCAAGTGGACGCCAGCACCGGGACTCTGAAACTCAAAGGGAGATTTGAAAATGAAAGCGAATCGCTCTTTCCAAATCAGTTCGTCAACATTCGTCTGTTGGTCAAAGAGTGGAAGGATGCAATCGTCATCCCATCCTCGGCCGTTCAACGCGGTCCCGATTTTGCCTATGTCTACGTCATCAGTACCGAAGGCGAAGATTCCAAAGTTGACATCAAGAAAATATCCGTCAGTTTCAGCGATGCTGGACGATCCGTAATCGAAAGTGGGTTAGATGTGGGGGATCGAGTGGTTTTGGAAGGAACGGATAAATTGCAACCAGGTGGCAAGGTCACGATGCCGAGTGCCAAGCCCAAGAAGCCTTGATGAAACCGTTTTCTAAAAGCTTGGCATCTCCGCAATGAACATTTCACGCATTTTTATTTTGAGACCAGTAGCCACCGTGCTATTGATGGTTTCGGTCATGTTAAGCGGCTGGGTTGCTTACAGACAGCTACCTATCTCAGCCCTGCCACAGGTGGACTACCCAACGATTCAGATCGCCACATTTTATCCGGGAGCTGGCCCGGAGGTCATGGTGTCGTCCGTGACAGCACCATTGGAGCGGCAGCTCGGTCAAATACCGGGCCTAACTCAAATGTCGAGCTCCAGCACAGAAGGCTGCTCTGTCATCACATTGCGATTTGCTCTCGATCTGAATATCGATATCGCAGTCCAACAAGTACAGGCGTCCATCAACGTCGCCTCCAATTTTCTACCTCGCGATTTGCCCATTCCGCCGATCTATTCGAAAGTGAACCCAGCCGACGCCCCTATTTTGACGCTTGGCCTTACTTCGGAAACGATTCCGCTCGCGCGCGTCCAAGACCTCGCAGACACGCGTCTCGCGCAAAAACTTTCTCAAGTCACCGGTGTCGGTCAAGTTACCGTGACGGGTGGCCAAAAGCCAGCCATTCGCGTGCAAGCCAATCCGACAGCCCTTTCTTCGTTAGGACTGACCCTCGACGATGTGCGCGTGGCCTTGGTTGCCGCCAATGTCAACTTAGCCAAAGGCAGCTTTGATGGACCAAAGCAATCCATCATCATAGGCGCAAACGACCAACTGTTCACGGCCGAACAGTTTCAAGAAGTGATCGTGGCTTATCGCAATGGCGCGCCGATCAAACTGGATGAAGTTGCGAGGATAGTCGACGACGTGGAGAACAAGCGTCAGTACGCTTGGATGAATTCGACACCAGCGGTTTTGATCAATATCCAGAGGCAGCCTGGAGCCAATATCATCGATGTGGTGGATCGAATCCAAGGGATGTTGCCGCAATTGAAGCAGGCCTTGCCAGCTTCGGTGCAAGTCGATGTTTTGACAGACCGAACGATCACGATTCGAGCTTCCATCGAAAGCGTGTTGCACGAACTGGTTCTGACGATTTTTTTGGTGGTCTTTGTGATCTTTTTGTTTCTACGTAACGTGCGGGCTACCATTATCCCAAGTGCTGCCGTTCCGCTATCGATCGTGGGTACGTTTGGCGTTATGTACATGTTGGGTTACACGCTCAACAATCTTACTCTGATGGCGCTCACCATCTCGACGGGGTTTGTGGTCGATGATGCGATTGTGATGATCGAGAATATCATGCGGTATGTCGAGGAGGGGATGCACCCTTTGGCGGCTTCACTTCATGGCGCGAAAGAGATCGGCTTTACGATTGTATCTTTGAGTATCTCCCTGATTGCCGTGCTGATTCCACTTTTGTTTATGGGCGATATCGTCGGCAGGCTGTTTCGCGAGTTTGCGGTGACATTAAGCGTGACGATTCTCGTGTCTGCAGCCGTGTCCTTGAGTTTGACTCCTATGATGTGCGCGGTACTTCTCAAGCATCAACCGGCGGGCAAGAAGCACGCCGATCAATCCTCGGCTAAGAAGTCTTGGCTTCCTTCTTGGCTGGATTTGTACGCGATGTCCCTGCGCTGGAGCCTGCGTCATCAGAGCTGGATCATGTTGGCCTTTGCCGCATCGGTCGTGGGAACCATCGCTCTGTACATTGTTGTTCCGAAGGGCTTTTTCCCAATGCAGGATACCGGGATCATTCTGGGGATCACCGAAGCGGACCAGGACACTTCCTTTGAGAACATGAAGGAGCGTCAGCAGGCACTCAACGTCGCCTTGCAAGATGATCCAGGAATCGAAAGTCTGTCTAGTTTTATTGGAATTGATGGAACCAATTTGACTTTGAACAACGGCCGCATTCAGATCAACCTCAAGCCGCATCACGAACGCACCGATTCGATCGTTCAAGTCATGGACCGCATACAAAAGAAAGCCGACACTGTCTCGGGCATTCGATTGTATTTGCAGCCCGTGCAAGACCTCTCGGTGGAAACTCGGCTCTCTAGAACTCAGTATCAATTTGCAATCGAAGACGCGAACGTCAAAGAACTGGATGAATGGGTTCCGAAATTCGTTGAGCGATTGAAGCAATTGCCACAATTGAAAGACGTCGCAAGTGACCAGGCGAATCTCGGTAAAGAAGCTCTCTTGGTAATCGATCGAGACACGGCATCGCGATTGGGTGTCACGCCGACCATGATCGACGATTCGCTCTATAACGCTTTCGGTCAGCGTCAAGTGACCACGATGTTCACGCAGTTGAGCCAATACCGAGTGATTTTGGAGGTGCAGCCTGAGTTTCGCAATTCGTTGGATGACTTTGAGGCACTCTATGTTCGCACCACCGGCGGGCGGGCCACTCCGCTTTCGTCTATAGCGAGAATGAAGCAGACCAACGTTCCGTTGTCGATCAATCATCAAGGGCAGTTTCCGGTCGTTACCGTTTCGTTCAATGTGACACCGGGTACTTCATTGGGGCAGGCAGTAAGTGCCGTGGAGGAAGTTCAACGGGAGCTTCAAATGCCGCTAAGTATGCAGGGAGCTTTTCAGGGATCAGCAGAAGCCTATCGCAACTCGCTGGCCACGACGCCACTGCTCATCCTGGCCGCCTTGATAACCGTGTACATTGTGCTGGGTGTGTTGTACGAAAGTTATGTTCATCCATTGACGATTCTCTCTACCTTGCCGTCCGCAGGTGTGGGTGCCCTGATGGGAATGATGCTGTTTGGATTGGACTTTGGCGTGATCGGCATAGTTGGGATCTTGCTGTTGATTGGAATTGTCAAGAAGAATGCGATCATGATGATCGACTTTGCTTTGGAAGCACAGCGTCGTGAGAACAAGTCCCCTGAAGAGGCGATCTATCAAGCGTGTTTGTTGCGACTGCGGCCGATTTTGATGACGACGATGGCGGCGATGTTGGGGGCCGTGCCGCTGGCCATCGGAGGTGGAGTTGGTTACGAAATTCGGCGACCGTTGGGGATCAGCATCATTGGCGGTTTGCTTGTGAGCCAATTGCTGACGCTATACACGACTCCCGTCATCTACCTTTGGTTTGAGCGGTTAAGCCGATATCGAACTGGGGCAACAACAGTAGCGGTACCGATTCCGGAGGGTTCAGTAATTGAATCTCTCTGAGCCGTTTATTCGTCGGCCTGTTGCGACAACATTGTTAACGATTGCGGTCGCATTGGCTGGGGCGATTGGTTACTTTCAACTTCCTGTATCACCGCTTCCGCAAGTCGATTTCCCGACAATCAGTGTCAGCGCGAGCTTTCCCGGCGCCAGTCCGGAGACAATGGCTTCTGCGGTAGCAACTCCGCTTGAACGGAGCCTGAGCCGGATCGCTGGTGTAACGGAGATGACCTCCAACAGCACTTTGGGCTCGACCTCGATCACGTTGCAGTTCGACTTGGACCGAGATGTCAACGCTGCGGCCCGCGAGGTTCAAGCGGCCATCAACGCGGCTCGGAGCCAGCTGCCTGCGAATCTTCCTAACAATCCGTCGTATCGCAAAGTCAACGCGGCGGATTCTCCGATTATGCTGCTGACGTTGGTTTCCGACATCTATACCAAGCCGCAAATGTATGAATTTGCGTCGACTAATATTCAGCAGAAGTTGTCGCAAATTACAGGTGTAGGGCAAGTTTTGGTGACCGGTGGATCCTCGCCCGCCGTCCGCGTTGAACTGAACCCGACGGTTCTAAATCAATACAAGATTGGGTTGGAGGATGTTCGCGCTGCAATCGGCAATGCCAATGCGAACCGACCCAAGGGGATGCTCGATGAAGGCAGAGTTCACTGGACGTTCAATACGACAGACCAACTGATGTCGGCCAAGGAGTTTCAACCCTTATTGATTGCGTATCGGAACGGTGCCCCCGTACGGCTCGAGGATGTTGCTGTGGTCACCGATTCCGTCGAGGATACCAGAACGTTTGGGTTGGCGGATGGTCGACCATCGATAAGTGTTCTGATCTTTCGTCAGCCTGGCGCGAATATCATTGCCACGATCGATCGAGTCAAAGAGTTGCTCCCTACCCTGGACGCTCAGTTGCCAGCCGAAATAGTGCTCGACATTGCCATGGACCGCTCTACCACGATTCGAGCGTCCCTCTATGAAGTGCAAAAATCGTTGGTCATCTCGGTCGTCTTGGTCGTTTTTGTGGTGTTCTTTTTTCTGCGGGACTGGAAAGCCACCATCATCCCAACGGTTGCTGTGCCCGTATCGCTGATCGGGACTTTTGGTGTCATGTATTTGCTGAACTACAGCCTGGACAACCTTTCGCTCATGGCGTTGACGATTGCGACGGGGTTTGTGGTCGATGATGCCATTGTTGTAACAGAGAATATCAGCCGCTACTTAGAAAAAGGGATGACGCCGATCGATGCGGCCATTCGTGGGGCGAAGGAAATCGGATTTACGGTCCTTTCGATCACCGCTTCTTTGATCGCTGTGTTTATTCCTATTCTATTAATGAGAGGTGCGGTGGGGCTTCTTTTCCGAGAGTTTGCAGTGACCCTTTCGATCGCGATCTTAATCTCGCTGGTTGTGTCCCTCACCACGACGCCAATGCTTTGTGCCGTCATCCTTAAGCCCACTCACGGCAATTCACGGAAGAATAAGTATTGGATGGAGCATACTTATGGCAAAGCGCTGACCGTAGTGCTCAAGTTCCCTGGCTGGACATTGATCGCGTTTGCGTGCATCGTCGCGTTCAATGTTTATTTGTACGTCCATGTGGCGAAGGGGTTTTTCCCACAGCAGGATACGGGCAGGCTGGTTGGTAGCGTGGTTGCCGATCAAGGGACCTCGTATCAAGCGATGGTGGAAGTGGCCAAGAAATTCAGCGCAATCGTGAGCGACGAGCCATCGGTTTCACGGGTTTTGATTTCGACGGGTGGGTCCGGCAATGGGGGTGCCAACACAGCACGAATGTTCGTGACGTTGAAGCCGTACCACGAACGCACCGAAAAACTCGATGACATACTCTCTTCCATACGAAAGAAAACGGGTGGTGTCAGCGGCGCCAATCTGTTTATGCAGTCCGTTCAAGATTTGCGCATTGGGGGCAGGCCTTCCGGTGCTCAGTACCAGTACACATTGCGAGGGAGCGATCTGAGGGAGCTCAACGAATGGAGCTTGAACCTGATGTCGGCCATGCGAAAAATTCCGCAGATCACGGACGTCAACGCCGACCAGCAGAGCAAAGGCAAGCTTACGCGACTGGTCATCAATCGCGATACAGCGTCGTCGCTTGGTATCGACATCAACGCGATCGACAACACATTGTACGACGCGTTTGGCCAGAGGCCCGTTTCAACGATGTTTAAACCGCTCAATCAATATCGTGTTGTCATGCAGCTTGAGAAAGCGTTCATTGAGGGCCCGGAATCGTTAAAAAACATCTACGTTCGTTCGCCAGGTAACGCACAAGTTCCCTTGCAAGATTTGTATACTCTGGAATCACGCAACACGTCACTTGCCGTTGCGCACTCTGGTTTGTTTCCCAGTGTGACGATTTCGTTTAACTTGGCAGCGGGAAGCGCTTTGGGTGACGTGGTGCCCGTCATTGAGAGCGCTTGTTCTGAACTTGGCATGCCCGAGGGAATACAAGGTAATTTTCAGGGGACGGCTCAAGCTTTTCAGGACGCACTTTCCAACCAGCCTATGTTGGTATTAGCGGCGATCATAGCCGTCTATATTGTTCTTGGAGTCTTGTACGAGAGTTATATCCATCCTCTCACTATCTTGACAACCTTGCCTTCGGCGGGTGTTGGGGCCATTTTGGCACTCATTGTCTTTCGCATCGATTTAAACGTGATTGCACTGATCGGCATCCTCTTGTTGATTGGCATTGTCAAGAAGAACGCAATCATGATGCTTGATTTTGCAATTGAGCTGGAGAAGGAACGGGGATGGACACCGCGCGATGCCATCTTCGAGGCATGCCTTCGTCGATTCCGGCCGATTACCATGACTTCGTTAGCTGCACTGCTTGGTGCGATCCCATTGGCGATTGCAGGCGATGGAGCAGAACTGAGGCAACCCTTGGGCATCGCAATCGTCGGAGGTCTGATTGTAAGTCAAGTCTTTACGTTATTTACCACGCCGGTTATCTATCTTTATATGGATCATTTTGCAACGCGCAAGGCATGAAGAAAGCGTAGACGAGTGGCGTCGACATAACTTTGGCAAACGATTGTTGACTCGTACGCCTACCCGCGAGGCAGTAGTGAAAGAAATTCTCTCCTTTGACTCGGAGGATGCTGCGGCAGTCTGCCAGCGAATTCGCGACGTAGCGAGTTTAGACAACTACGTACTAGATTTAGTGAGACTTTATGAAGCCGTAATCGCAAAGAATCGCCTCAAACCTCTCGATGCACGTTGCGTTCGCGATGCGTTTCCATCAGCATTTCGCAATGCAATCCCGGACCTGATGCAACTGATTTCGCATGACGAAATACGACAATTCTCAGAGTCACTGCCCGCCGAGCACCAAGCACCGTGCAGTACACTAAGTAGCCGGAATGTTCACTCATTTGGGGCTGCATTTTCGCGTTGGGTGCAATACTTCAAAGCAAATCACTGGAAAACGAATACATAGCATCATGCCAAGCGATTCAAGGAGAGGTTGGAACCGTTCGAGTAACAGTAGTCATGGTGCCTAACAAAGGTTTGTATAGGAGCCGTATCTCGCCAACCCCGCCACACCACATGGTCAGCTGCGGGGGCCGCATCTGGCGGTCCATCTCTTAGTAGCAAGCTTGGGTCACGGACGCAACAAACTAAGGTGGGTTCCCCTAAACGCCAACCCGCTCCGGTTTGACACGCCGGTGCGTCGAAATCCGGATGTTCCTGCCTGGACTTCCCTGTCAGGAAGTTGGCCCATTTGACCAGCTAAATGGGCTATAATGACACTTTTGTTTACAGGCGCCTGCGCGTGAGAACTACTAGTTCGCCTTGTGCGATCATCGAGCAACCGACCACGCCTCCGTTAAGCACAGCAACACGACACCCGTTCGCATGCACAGGAATGGGTTGGTGAAAATAGCAATCGAGAGTCCGATGAGCGTACCGCATTAAGTCATCGAGTCCGCTCCCTGCGTACTCGTTCGCCTTGTCGAAGCATTTGCAGAAAAGCTCCAGCAAGGCATCCAGATCATGTGGCTGCACTGGGCGAATCGATGCGACTGGCTTTCTTCTTACGCAGGTGTAGACTTCGCGCGCGAGCAATTCATTGGGAGATATCTGAAAGTTTGTGACCGCAGTCCAAGCAGGGGACAGATGGAGAGCGCCGCCAAAATATTCGTACTTCCAACCAAGCTTTCGAGGATAGACAACGAATTCTTCCAGGGTCATTTCTTGTCGAAGTTCATCCATCGCAAATTCGTGACCGCAGTATCGCGATCCCCAATTTTCCTCGCTCGAACTTGTCGTTCATGAAAGACAATGATTGGCAATCGATTTTTGTCTTCTTGCCGTAAAATCGTCGTTTCGATTGCGTGTTAGCCATTATAGAAGCACTTCGAGATCGGTTCCACCCTGGCTAAATATGAACCGTATTTTATCTCGACCGTTGGACCAATCGGCCCAGCCTACGTTCGATTGGTTCAATAGCAAGGTGAAATTTCCCAAGGACACGGTTCTCGTCAAAACGTATTATCTCGAGCAAGGGGAACGCAAGCATCGTATCGAGAGTCAGTTGAGTCACTACGGAGGAGTCAACGACTGGCGATTCTATTCCTATCGGTGGCTGGACGATCAGTCCGATGCCGTTTTGATTGGTGCAGGCGGCGAATCCCGTGCCTTGAAATCGGACATAGCTCCGGATTTACGATGGAACTATGCGGCACGAAGTCAGTGTCGTATTTGCCACACACCTTGGTCTGGTGATGCCTTGGGCTTTATCGAGGAACAACTTCGTCGTCCCGATTGGAAACATGATTCGTGGGGTGATTTGCAAAGCCAAGGTGCTATCGAATTCCCAAAGCAGCACGACCCGCGCGTCAACGAGCTTATGATTGCAATGGCTGGCCATGATGATGCGACCGCCAGTTTAGATCGCCGAGCTCGTTCCTATTTGCACAGCAACTACGCCCACTGCCACCAATTTGGCGGAAGTGGATCTGCAGCCTTTGACGTTCGATTTGACAAGTCGATGGCAGACACCAAAGCCATCGATACTGTGCCGCTGAAAGGCAATTGTCAGCTTGAGGATGCAAAGCTGATCGCGCCTGGGGCTCCCTACCGGTCCGTACTTTATTATCGACTCGCAAAGAGTGGCAGCGGTCGCATGCCTCACATCGGTGCAGAGATGGTCGACATCGCGGGAGCCAAAATGCTGCACGAATGGATCAGCGGGATCCCTGTGAACGAAAAACATCGCAATTTGCTGTCTAGGTTGAATGCCCCGCAAGGCAATGTCAAGCGTGACGAACGACTTGCTGCCGCTCGCGAACTGTTGGGGTCGAATAGCGGCGCCATGCTACTGGCCAATGCACTGGCGGACCGTGCTGTACCGTCTTTCATGCGAGATGACGTTTTGTCGCTTGGAAACCAAAGTATCGAGTCGTCTCGCGATCTGCTTGAGCCTTTTCTACCTGTTGAGCTCAGGGTTCCGCGGCTCGGCGCAAACTTCGATCGTTCTGTCGTACTTAGGAATACCGGCGACGAACGCCGTGGCAAAGAATGGGTGCTGAAAGGTGGCGGGCAATGTTTGCAATGCCATCGGTTCGGCGATCAAGGCAAAGAAATTGGTCCGACACTTGAGAACGTGGCCAGCAAGTTTGTGACTCCGGAGTTAATGTTGGAACATCTCGTCGATCCATCCTTGCTCGTGGCTCCGGAATACCGATCGATTTCGATCTTAACCGCGGACAATGAAACGATTGTAGGCCGCGTTTTGCGGCGAACTGAAAAGGAAGTCGAGTTGATGATCGCAGACGGTTCGCACCGAATAGTGCACACATCCGCCATCGAATTGGAGCGAGAAAACAAGGCGTCGTTAATGCCTCAGGGGCTGCTGGCGTCGATGACGGCTCAACAAGCCAGCGATCTCATCTCATTCTTGCTCACGCAAAAAGGCAAGAAAGAGTAGTCCGATCACATAGGATTCGTTAGATAAATCACTTACATTAGGAACCACGATGGAGGCCAAGTTTTAGTGGACAAGAATAGCCGGAAGAGGTTGTGTCACTTAATTCTGCCGCTTGGCTTTAACTGCGGAGTAGTGTCTCGATTACTTTGCAAAAGCGAGCCCTGGGTCTTCTTTTGGGGCACCCATCAATTTGAAATTGAATTGCTTGGCACTGCCTTGGGACAGGCTCCCAACAAGCGTTCCGCCTTCAGTGCGATTCAGCGATAGCACATCGTTGTCCAAGACATATGTCCCTTCGAACGACTGTGCAGCCTGACCAGGAGAGGTGAAATTCCAGGAGAAGTGGGAGTCATTTCCCATCGTCAAAACGAATTTCGATTTGTCGTCTCGCGAGGCATTCCAAGTCCCTACGAGTGCATCGGGTGGAAAGGTTGACGGATTGATTTTAGAAGCGTTGTTTCCTAACGGTTCTGGAGGGGACGCTGGATCGGATGAGTCGGGAATCGACGAAGCCAGCATCTGCTTGAGATCCATTGCGACGCGATCGGTTGGCATCAACCGAACAACGTTGTCGAGATATGTTGCAGCTGAATCGACGTGCCCACAACTCATATACTGATAAGCGAGCAGAAATTGCGGCCCCGGTTCTTGAGGATGACTGCGAACGTAAGCTTCAAGTGCCCTTAGTTGTTCGGTGTAAATTGCCACATCGGAGTACATACCGATCAGCGTCGTCCAGTCCCAGCCGGGACCGACCGCCAGTACAGAGTGAATCGTACCAGCCGCATTCAGATAATCTCCTTGAGCAAAGAAAATCAAGGAACGCAGTTCATGCAGAACGGCATCATCAGGAAACTGAGTAATCCCTCGATTCGTCAAATCCAACGCCGTGTCATAGTCGTTCCGCTTAAAAGCAGCCACCGCATCGTCAAATATTTGGTCTGACGATTTTGAGCCAACATCCACCGTCGCGTTGGAAAGGTTATAGGTCACGGGGATGGGTTGCGAGTAGTTGTAGACAGAGATTCCCGAATTGGAATAGTAAGGATTCGAATAGCCTAGGTAGCCGCTATTGTAAATGAGCGAGCCAAGTCCCCATCCACCGAGCCCCCAACCTAATGGGCGATAACCGTAACCGCCATAACCACCGTTACCACCATATCCGCCGTTGCCCGACCCATATAAGCTTCCGAAACTGTTGCCGTAGCCCCAGTTTCCATTGGCGATACCGTAGCCGCCGCCGCCAAAGTTGGAGCCTAGTCCGCCATTCAGCCCATTGTTGTAACCATATCCTCCTAGAAGGCCGCGATTGCTATTCCAATAGCCGTGATAACCTGAATGTCGTGTATAGGCGGGTTGGTATAACCCGACACCCGCGTTGAGATTGTTCCCGTTATAGAGTCGATTTCCGACATTCGCGATGTTTCCAATGTTCCCGATATTCCCAAGGTTTCCTATCGCAGGGCGATTGACCGTTCGATTGATCGCGTTTTGTCCGTTATTTGGATTTCGACTTATACCGTTATTGTGACCGACACCGTTATTGTTCTGTGTGATCGGATTCGCGATTCCATTTGGACGAATAACATTTCCAGGAATGCCAGGGTTAAGGCGAATTCCTGAATTGCTCCCGTTACCCGGATTTAGACCATTCGAGACATTGGGTACACGGATGTTGGTTGGATTGAGCGACGGTGAGCGAAACCCATTTTGAGGTTGATTGCCGCCGAGCGATGGAGGACGAATCCCTTGATTCTGAATGAAGCCTCCTCCTCCGGTATGTGGACCACCCAAAGGCGCAAAACCGCCACCTAAATTGCCACCACCTTGAATTGCACCGCCACCACCTAAAACACGCCCACCTTGATTAGCGCCCAAAACACCGCCACCTTGGAATCCTGCGTTACCTCCGCCCTGATTACCGCCACCACCGCGGTGCCCTTGGTTTCCTTGATTACCTCCGTTACCGCCCCCCTGATTGCCACCGCCTTGGTTGCCACCTCCACCGCCGCGATGCCCTTGGGCGATACACGGTTCAACGATCGCGATTATCCCCACCCCAGCAGTGAGCAATGTGAACATTCCAAGCTTCCAATGAATCCGTTTCATAGCGGGTCCTTCAATATGTTTGAGTGTTGGGACGCGCGAGTTAGGTAGCGTCGTAATAAATGCCGTTATGTCGGCGAGAAATGGTTTTGTGTGTCTCAGTCACTGATCGTTAGACCAGAAGTCCCTGACTCTATTCATCCACAGCCGCTGCGAGTACAGGCGCAGGTGCGTTGCGAACGATGGTAACGACGCGGCTATCGGGTAACTGCTCGCCATCAATTTCGTGGTCGATCGACTGCCAAGTCATGGTGTGTGAATTGACGAACGTATAGACCGAAGTATTGGACGCGGTCTGGCCATCAGATGTTACTCCGTAGGACTTCAGTATCCATTGATCCCCGTCGTGATGCCAAATCCCTTCGCTAAACGCCCCCTCGGAGTCGAAGGTCCAAGCACGAAAGCGATTGACGATTGGATCCCAACCGATCCGTTGTGTCCCTTTCATCGCATCTTGGCCAGCGACCACGATCTTGAATTGGCGCATCAGGAAGTTTCCTTGATCCACCGCTTCGCACGAAAAGTGAACCGTGGCGTCATCACCTTCGTCGACCCAGTCCCCGAGGAGCCAACTCATTTGCCGCAATTCAATGCTGTGTTTTTTTGGTTCTTTTACGACCTGATCTCGTAGACTCGCAACAAGCCACTTCCCCCCCACCTTGACGTGAATAGCCGTAAACAAGGTATTGATCGTCTTTGCACTATCAGCGAACGTAATCGCCGTGGTTCCATCCTCGACCACAATGCCAGGACTTAGAGTCCTAATCGAATCGTTACTCATTGTCATGGCACTGTTAGGATTATCCTTAAAGAACTCTCTAAGTGATTCCTCGATCGCTACTCGCCCTTGATCGACATTTCCCATTTCGTCGACGTATTCAGCGTCGACGGTAAAGAGGTCCGCGATCTGTTTGGGATCGCGAGTAGCATACGCTTTCATCATCAAGGCATCGGCAACTCGTATTTCATCCTCATCGGAAGAGGGAGCTTGCGTTGGCGGCCCAGAAACAGGCTTGGTGGTAGGCGGAGTCGCTGTCTCTGTCGGAACTGGTTTCGGTGTATTTTGACCTTCAGCGAATGCGCTCCAGCTACAAAGGCTTGCGATTGAAACCATCGCAATATATCGCAATCGATGATAGCGAGTGTGCATAATAACCCCTCGCTGGACAACTTCATGCCGCTTGAGTTGAGGTGAGTATTTACGTGTGAATGTTGACATGAGTTGGAGGTAATCCATGTTGTGGTGAGGAAGCGGCCAGTCAACAAGTTAAGCCAAATGTTGACGCTGCGATTGAAGCCGACCTCGATGCAATGCTTTCAACAAATGCAATTTGCATACCGTATCGAGCGAGGGGGATTCGATACTAGCGGTCTTGCAAAAGGTGAAGACCAAAAGAAATGCCGTGTTCTGTTACACAAAGCGTGGTAAATCCAAAGGGGGACACTAGCAACAATAGCCGTTAAGAATTTGGCGAAAAAGGAAAGCCTGACGGAGAAGGCACTGTATTGCCTTGCAGCAATCAAACGACGCTTGCGAGCTCACAGACCAAGTTTATGGGTTCCCAAATCTACGATGGAAGGTCCACGACCAGAGCCATCGATTCATTGCATTGCTCTTTCGCTTCAATTTTTCACTTCTGAACGAGGGACGCGAAAGCTTGCCCTCGTTTAAACAACCCTATCCTTAAGAGTCGTTTCGCGAATGAGCGTCCGCCAAAATTAGTCCTCTTTGGCGGTGACTGCTTTTTTCCAAGCCATGGGTTAAGATTAGGCCATGCAAATCTCCAAACTGTCCGGAATCGTTCAACCATTTCTTCGCGACCAATTTTGTCCATGCTATGCGGTGTGGAGGATCGTTTTTGTTTGCCTCATCTGTGTGTTTGCCGGTTGCAATTCGGAAGGTAAACCAGGCCTGTTTAGCCCGATGGGGTACCACGTTGGACCAAAAAAGGTTTGGCTCAAGAGTCGAGAAACAGGATTGGAAGTTTACTCGGTACACGAAGTCGTCGGCGCTGATCCGAAAAACTTTTCTCAGCGGGTCCTGAAGAATCAATTCGGGGAAACGCAGACATTGGGATTCGACACGGAAAGCGTATTTTGGGGCGCAGACAAAATCGAAGGAGCAGACTTGGCAAGTTTCGAGTACGTCGGTAGCGAGTACTTTAAAGACAAGAATCACGCTTACTATTATTCTCATTTGATTAGCGATGATGCCTCCAATTTCGTTCTCTTTGATGAGTTCGTTAAAGACACGAAGAACGTATACTTTGCTGGGGGCGTTTTTTCCGATGACGCGCCCAACTTCGCACGCGTTGGCCCCGTCGATTCACGATACTATCGAGATAGCAAGACCTGTTGGTATTTCGTTTCGCCGCTGCCCGGAGCAACCCCAAGCCTGATCAAGAGTCTTGCGAAAAACTACGCTGTGGACGACAAGAACGTCTTCTATGAAACGACTCCGATCGAAGGCGCTGAAATCGCATCGTTCGAAATCCTCAAGTCGGATCATAGTCGCGATGCCAAGGGCGTCTACTTTCAAAGCCAAACCATCTTGGGAGCTGATCCTGGCTCATTTGAAATTATTGATGACCGCATTAGTCGCGACAAATCAAACTGCTATTACTATGGCTATCCATTAGATCGAGCGGATCCTGGCTCCCTCGAAATCATTGATGAGTTCTACATCAAAGATGCGTCGCATGTTTGGCTCAATGGTACGCTCATCGATGGTGCTGATCCGAAGACCTTCCGCGTGATTGCGGGACCGGGAGGCCGCAGTCGCGATGCAAAGTACGAATACGACATGTACGAACGCGTAAATGGTTCTGGCAACACTGCCAAGTAGGCTTTAAGTGGACTTTCTGAACCTACTTCGTCGGCGACTCGACAAGCTTCCCGCAACTTGACGAAACACTGGCATTTGCCGGAGGCCACGCATGAACACAGACAACTGTTGACCATGTGCAGTGTCCCTTTGTGACCCCATTCTTGGCCAAATCAAGCTGAAGGCTTGAAAGACATTAGCCGGTGGTTGAGGAGCGTAGCGACGACACCACCGGACAGCGAACATGGGAATCGCAAGCATCCTGAAGGGATGAGAGATATTGAGTGTTATCGAGGCGGAAGCGTTCAAGCCCTCTCAATCTACGATCCCTTCGAGGCTGTGAATTTATTCGTAGGACGGCCTTTTCAGGCCGTCGTTACTGCAAAAAACGGCTAATTTCGACGCCCTAAAAAGGGCGTCCTTCATTTTTTCACAGCCTCTTCAGGACCGAATGGCCTGAAAAGCGTCAGGTTTCCGTGGGTGTCGCTTCGCTCAACCCACGGCTATTTTCTTCGATCCTTTCAGGATCAGGTCGCGAAAGGAATTTGTTGCATTTAGCTTCTTACGATCAACATGACGAGACCCTACAATGGAGTGATGTCGTTGCCCCAAATGGGGTAATGGCCGCATCGAAAAGGAAAATAGGTGTGCCGATAGTCTTAGCATGTGCTTAGTACAGCTAATTCCTCAACGCGTTGCGACCTCCGTTCCATCCAACTAAATCGGTTTCGAATCCATGCCCTCGCTAGACTTGCTCATCGTACTCCTAAAGGAATTTGCGGTTATCTTTCCTTTCATTTTAATCATGGGCTATTTGTTGCCATGCGGCCATGCTTACTACGTTTACTATCTGAATTCGAACGAGGAAAAAGAGAAACGACGCATCCAGGACAAGAGGCCATCGCGAAGCGGCATCTTTCGAGAAATAAGAATGTCCTTGCTATCAGTCCTTATTTTCTCGATCATGTGCACAGGGCTCTTCGAAATGTACAAAGCTGGAATGACCAGCATCTACTGGAACACCTTCAAGTACCCCATTATCTACTTGCCCATCAGCTTTTTTCTTTGCCTTGTACTTCACGATACCATGTTCTATTGGTCGCATCGTTTTATGCACTGGCGGCCGGTGTTTAAGTATTTCCATGCAGGGCACCACCGATCGGTAACCCCATCACCCTGGGCGATTTTCGCTTTCCAGCCCCTGGAAGCGATTTTGCAATTCGCTTGCCTGATGTTGATTGTGGTTTTCGTTCCCCTCAAACCGATCATATTACTAGCGTATTTATCCTACGACTCAATGATCAACATAGCTGGCCACACGGGCTACGAAATGATCCCAGGCTGGATGTCACGTCACTGGATGTTCAAGGGATTCAACAACGTCACACATCATGACAACCACCATACCAATATGCGTTACAACTACGGCGCCTTTTTCAACGTTTGGGACCGCTGGATGGGAACGTTCAAGGACAACGAAGCTTCCCATCAACTGAGCATTGAAGATACCATTCGGCTCAGAGGTGGATTGGCTGGTGAAGGTGACTTGGTTGGGGAAAAGGTTAAGGCCGAACCAGTCCTTGCTCTCGAGTACAATGATAAGCGCCAAGCCGCTTACGATGCAGAGCCAGTACTCACAGCAAACGAACTCAACCCGTAATTTCATAAACGACAAGTTTGAGCAAGGAAAATTGGGGAGCGCGTTGTTGCGGTCACGAAGCTCCGATGGATGAACTTCGGCAAGAAATGACCCTGGAAGAATTCGTTGTCTACTGCAAGCCCTGTTTGATCTTCACTGTTCATGTCGAGAACCTGAACGGGACAAATGGGGACACACCCTTTGCCCGTTGAACTATGACACAGTAAATAGGTAATGGCGGACGGCACGACGAAGCGTGCCTGCTACTTTTGTCCGCTATATCTGAAGCCCACGCGTTTTCCGGGATAATTTCATTGACAAACCTGGGATAATTCTCGAAGATCCCATAGAGACTCGGTCGCAGGATGCACTCCCGCAGAGGTCATGAAAACGATTCCCAAGTTGAATCACTTAGATGTTGGAATGAATAAGGCTCTACAGGCGGACGTAAACCAGTTTATGAAGAACCGAAAGCTTGAGGAAAGCCAATGATGCCTAGTCATCCTCATTCGACGTTTCGAGGAACCCAGCATTCGCACCCACATGCATTTCAAGCGATGAACGCTTTGACTCGTGAGGGGCTGGTCGTTGCAAGCCGCCGGAACATGGTCAAAGCGAGCCTTGCCGGATTGGCTGGCCTATCGCTTCCTGGCCTTATGGCGTCACGAGCCCAAGCCCTCTCCGCGGGAATGTCATCCCCGAGAGCCAAAAGCATCATCTTGCTGTGGATGACAGGCGGGCCAAGCCATATCGATACTTGGGATCCCAAACCCGATCGGCCGTTCAACAATCGTGGCCCCTTCGGAGTGATCAAGACCAAGCTACCCGGCGTGCATTTTTGTGAGCATCTGCCGAAGCAAGCGGCCATGCTAGACAAGTTCACCATCATTCGCTCCGTCGACGCCAAGTTCAGCAATCACGAACCGAACATGGTCTTTCAAACAGGGAATCTGGATGCGGAGCCCCGAACCAACCGAGAAGCACCGCTCTACCCGTCGATCGCGTCCGTCGTCGCCAAACATCATGGCACTAACGAAGCTTCCATGCCTCCCTATGTCGGTTTCTATCGTTCACCGAGCCACATCGCCTCTGGCGGTTATCTCGGTCAACAATACGATCCCTTCCGCGGCAACTTGGCGGCAAAACTTCCTATCTACGATTTGGTAGGAACGGACAGCGGCAAAAAATCCAATGCAGAAATGTTTCAACTATCGAAAGGACTCGATTTCGACCGGCTCCACGATAGGCGAAGCCTTCTGAAGGAACTCGATCGAATCCGACGCGACATCGATACAAGTGGTGCCATGATTGCAGCCGATACCTTTCAGCAACAAGCCGTCGATCTGCTCGTGGGAACAAAAGCCCGAGATGCATTTGACCTAACTCTAGAGCCCGCAGAAGTTCGTGAGCGTTATGGAAGTCACTTATGGTGCCAGCAGGCTCTATTGGCTCGGCGATTGGTTGAGTCAGGCGTTGCGTTTGTCACGATCGATTTGAGTTACCACACAGCCAGTGGAACTTGGGACAACCATGGCGACAACATTCCTCCGTACGGCGGCATCTCAAAGGGACTCAAGCCTCTGCTACCGCTCTTTGATCATCTGATAACGACGCTGGTCGGTGATCTGGAGGAACGCGGTAGACTCGACGATGTCTTAGTCATCGCAATGGGTGAATTCGGGCGAACTCCCATGATGGGGACGCAGGAAAGTACTGACGGACGCGACCATTGGCCAAACGTGATGTCGCTGGCTCTGGCTGGTGGTGGGCTTAGGCACGGACAAGTTATCGGTGCAACGGAAAAAGATGGGGGCGCAATCAAAGAACGCCCGGTAACTCCAGGAGACTTAGCGGCCACAATCTATCGCTACTTCGGTGTCCCATTAACAACCCAATACCTCGACCACCGGGGCAGACCAAGAAACGTCGTCGATCAAGGAACTCCAATAGCTGAACTTGGACTGTAACAATGAACCTCGAATTGGGAGCCCGTTACGCACCGCTCCAAACATCTTTAAAATGCCAAATCTCTTAAACGCCTTCGGGAGAGCGAGGCCACCGCTCTAAACATGTTTTCTACGAGTTTACCAAAGCAATTCATTGCTCGGGAGGGTGAGGCTCCTGCCGAACCTTTGCACTGCTGGCTCGGCAGGAGCCTCGCCCTCCCGGAGGTTTTAACTGGACTTGGCTTTGCAAAGATGCTTAGAGCGGTGGAGCCAGGCTCCTACCGAGCTTGCGACACCACGGTTCGGCAGGAGACTCACCCTCGCAGTAGTCTTAACTGCGGAGCAGTGGCATTTGAAAGGCACGGATGAAATCCTCGTCTTTACCCACATTTCCGGTCCTGGTTCGCCGCGATTCGTGACTTTTGTTCGTGATTTCGTGCTCGTTCTCAGTCGGATGACGGTACTCGTGCTCGTGCTCGATTGCAACTAACGAATCGATTACGAGCACGAGCACCATTTTATTGAGCACGAGCACGACGGAAGTCAAAAATATGTGGGTAAAGATGAGAATGAAATCCGTGGTCAGCGTGGAGAGGATTGTCTGAGAGTCGCGTAGCGACGGCATTCGCACTGAAGCTACTTGGCCTGATGCTTACCATTTCCTTTGGGTTGGGAAATGATTCACAGCCCATGCCGCTCCTTCAGAGCTCCGGATCAATCGGGGACGCAATGCCTGGGGTTTCGTTCGCGTTGCGAACTTCACCCCAAGCTGAAAAATCCCATCGCATTCGCGATTTAATCGCAGAAGTTTAGATCGGTTTAATTGTAAAGATATGCTTTTTAACGAATTCGCTAGGCAGACTTGTTAGAACCATTTTTACAGTGTTGACCTATTGTCACGACCTATTCAACCGGGAGCTTGATAGTCTCGCGTTCTATGACGCGATAGTCCTCAGCAAATTCGTGGATCTCAATGAACTTGCCAATCGGCACATTCAAGAATGTCTGCGTAGTACCGGTAGTTGGCCATTGAATCTCCAGCTCAGCAATACGCTGGGCCTTGCCCAACCCAATCGTTTGCTGCAAAGGACTCGCGCCAAAGCTACTTCCGGAACATACGGTCCGGTACAACGTTTGCGGCAGCTCGCCATCCGTGACGACCTTTATTCTCGCTCCTATGGCAGCTCGATTCGACTTTTCGCCGACGAGTTTGAGCGTGCACCAGGAGTTGTCATGGCCAGGGTTTTGGAAAAGGATGTTGTGGTATTTGTCACCATTCACTGCGCCTCCCATTTCGATAAAGATGTCGACATTGCCATCGCAATCCCAGTCGCCGCACGCAACACCATGGCCCTTCTGCAGATTCCCTGTCCCTGAAGACGAGGTGATTTCCGCGAACTGCTTTCCACCGAGATTTCGAATCATTCGGTTGGGGACTAGAGTCGACAAATCGGGCTCACCGGTCCCTAAGTACATGTCCAGAAAGCCATCGTTATCAAAATCTCCGAAGTTGCTCCCCATGGTTGCATAACAGTCGTTGAGCCCGACTGCGGTAGTCACGTCTTCGAATCCCTTGCCAGCCAAATTGCGAAACAAACGATTCTTGCTGGATTGGTGTGGCTGACCAACGAGCCCCATGACAATGTCCGCAAGCGTGCGATCGTAACTGGTCGCGAAAATATCTAACCAGCCATCATTGTCGTAATCCCACGACCAACAGGCAAACCCGTACGCTGGTCCATCTATCCCGAGAGCCTTGGAATCGCGAGTGAATGTGCCATCGCGATTGTTTCTAAAAAGTTGACCACCCTCCTTGGATAAGTGGTTCAGAAACAAGTCCTGAAATCCATCGTTATCGAAGTCAATCCATGCAACACCTTTGCATAAAAACTGGGTTGAGCCTGCCACGCCAGCCACTTGGGCGACCTCCTCAAAGGTACCATTCCGAAGGTTGTGGTAAAGCCGGTTGGCTTGCTGCTCACAGCAGACGAACAGATCCAACCAGCCGTCATTGTCGTAGTCAGACCATTGTGCAGCGATCGAGTTTACGGGCTCTCCAAGTCCAGCTTCGATCGTTACATCGGTGAATGTCTTGTCACCGTTGTTTCGCACGAGCGTTGGACGCATCGCCATTTGAGAAGACAACCATGCGCCTCGAACCACGAGCACATCCATGTCGCCATCGTTATCATAGTCCGTTTGCATACAATTCAGCCCGCCAAGTTGGTCACTTAGGCCGGCTTCTTTGGTAATGTCCTCAAATTTGCCCGTTCCTGTATTGCGATAGAATCCCAAGGCTTGCGTTGGGTCAAAGGAAGAGACCATGATGTCGAGCAGCCCATCGTTGTCAAAGTCCTCCATGATTCCTCCACCAGCTTGATTGAAGCGATTTACTCCGACCAGATGTCCGACATCGCGAAACTTGCCAATCGAATGTTGCTTGTCATTGTTGTAATAGTCCAGCGAAACCAAGAACCTTGGATCCACTTGGGCTGGATGTTCATCTAATGTCATATGGGCGACGTTGAGTAACCAAGCCACATGAAGATCCCGCGGGAAGACTTCGAGATACTCCGTAAAATGTTGGATCGCTAGCCGCGAGCCTGCCTGGTTGGTGTGCACTGCTTTGGAAGTGATGGGAAGGATGCACGAACTTTCTCCACGACACATGATGCAGTTCTCGTTCTCCCCTTTTCTCAAGGCGGTTAAGCCTTGGAAGTAGATGATGGTGAACAAATCTCTCTCAGCGAGCTCCGGGACCGACTCCAGAATTTTTCGGGAATTGACAAGAGAATCGTACGCTTTGTCGGGATCGCCATCGAAGTTGAGAAAGGAAGCTCGAGTGAATTCGGCAATGCTTCGATCGGACTTGGATATTTCCGTCTTGAGCAGATACCGATCGATATCGGCTACGGCTCGTTTGGCGGCCCCTTGAAAACGCTTGCTGATCCCCAATAGCGATGTCTCCTTCGGCCAAGGAGCGACGATCTTCATAATGGCCAAGTAGCCTGACTCGTCGATTGGACTGCGAGGCCTGTATTTGATTGGCTTTCGCGCTGCTGCGGGCAGCTCCGTTTCAACTATCGGTTCAACTAACTGTGGGGGCTCCGGATGAACGTCACTCGCCGATTTCTCAATCGGCTCGTCCTTGTGAGCCGTCGCTGACAGTTCACCGGGTGCAGTGGGGTTGAAGTATCCATAGGCGAGATAGGAGAGGAGGCACATTAGCGCCACTCCAACAGCGTATTTGATCTGAACCGAGCGCCGCAGCCCGTGCGAGCTCAATCGGTTACTAGTAGGGGAATCGTTGAAATTCAAAGGAAACTCGCCGCGTGAATTTTTGGGATGACTTGCTTCCGCACCAGTCTTTTTATAACGCCGCAAGCGACTGTCGTCAACGTTTTTCTCCCTTCCATTGGTCGTAAAGGTTTGCGGCTAGAAGCTAATGAGCCAACCTTTCCCTGGCCCTCAGCAACACCGATTCCCTAGGCGTCGGGTAGGGCTTAGACGATTCGACGAATGTTGACTGAATGTGGCAGGCAAGCTATTCTGGATATTGAAATCCACAAGTCGTTTCAGTTCCAGATACGCTTGATTTCAGCGCACTTTCACTTCGGGATCAACCAAGTTGATTACACAAACAGCGGAATATGCCTTGCGTGCGGTCGTCTATCTTGCTGATCAGACCGAACCAAGGACAAACACGTTGATTGCAAATGCCACCTTGGTGCCGGTTGGTTATTTGGCAAAAGTTATGCAGAGCCTTAGCAAGGCTGGGCTGGTAAATGCTCAGCGCGGACTGCACGGCGGATTTGTGCTTGCCGTTCCTCCGGACAAGCTTTCCGTATTGCAGGTCGTGAATGCGGTCGAGCCGATACGGAGGTTCAAGGAATGTCCGCTCGGATTGCATGGCATCCATCTTTGTCCGCTTCATCGAAAACTGGATGACGCCGCCAAAGCCATTGAGGAAACGTTTGGCGATTCCACCATAGCAGATATGGTAAATGCGCCTAAAAATCGCAAGCCGCTCTGCGCCTTTCCATTGAGTCGGTAGCTGACCTCTGCCTTGTCTCTCGTAAGAAGGCGTTGACTGAGTAGGCGTCTAAAACCGAAACAGAGCTCACGGTGATAGCTGCGGCTACAGTTGAGGACAATTTTGCGACATACTTCGCCGCCTAAGAAGGAGGCAGTTTCTTCTCTCTGAAAAACAAAACCAACGTATTCGTTGGTTTTCATAAGTTCGCTTTGTGACACTAAGGGCATTTTCTATGCCGCTCACGATTCTGGTTATCCGGATTGCCCACAAAACAATCAGCTGACTAGGGAGTCTAAAGTCGCCTTGAAAGTGTTTTTAACCGTCATAGTGCACGGCGTGGCCAGCCAGAACCGGAAGGGGCGTTTTGTGTGTTTGCTCAAATGCAAGGCAATTGGGCAGCGAAAAACCAAGTGGAAAAGAGCGGGGTAGGGATCCGCCCCATGAACCTAGCTTTGGGTGGGATGTTTACGCATTGCCAAAGTTTCCTTGCAACGAATCGTCTTTGGCACGATTACCGCTAAGTATCTGAATCGTAGAAGACCATGTTCAACTGCAATTCGGCTTAACGAGCTGCAGCGAATCATCTGACTCAATCGTCGCAGGAAAGAACGAAATGGATGCTCAAAGACTCATGTACCATTCGAATCGGGAGCAAGGACTAGGCTCCCTTTATCCGAGTTTTCCCGAAATGTGGACCGGCCTTTTGACCGCGTATCGGCACTGGCGAAAATCGGCAATTTCAACGGTGACCTATTTGATAGTCATCGCTGCGGTTGCGATCTACGACATTCTTTTGACGATTCAGTATCGGGAATCGTTGAAACAACTCGAGGAAAATCCGATTGGTCGATGGTTGATGAACCTGGATCAAGTCGATCAGGTCGCAGCTTCTGACTTGGCGTTATTCTTGGCAGTGAAATCGATTGGTACGATCGTTGTCTTAGTAACCGTATATGGGTTGATCAAAAGACGTGGCAGTATCGGTCACCCCATCGCTGCCGGAGTTACTTCGTTCCAGCTTGGGCTCGCCGCCCATTTAACGTTTAGTTGAGACAATTTAGAGCATGTTTATGAATTACGTAGGCAGTAATGTGTTGCTGATAGATAGTCGGTCTTGACGCACGCTACCTTCGCGGAGCGAAGGGCGACATTGTCGCTCGTTGCTCCGCGACGATTGCGTACGGGCGACCAGGATGCTATTTGTGCCAACGAGACAACATACAAATACTTTTGCTCCGCCTACATCGGTTTCCAAGATGCTCTAGAATGACCGCTTAAGGTTGAGGCGATAGTCGCGTTATGCAGAAGAGACCGCCCTACTTCGTTTTGGAATTGCTTGCAACTCCAACGGGAGAGCAAGGCTCTCTCCGAGGTTTGCATGCGCTAGAAGTAGTTTGGGACCATTGTCCCGAACTCGTTCAATGGACGGGACAATGGTCCCATCCTACATTGGCAGGAGCCTCGTCCCACCGAACAATAAATGAGCCTGTTTATTCAGGAGTGGCTGAGCCTGTTTATTCCGGGTTGACTTCGACGATTGGCTCAAATAGTCCATCGTCGCGTGAGAATCGACCCGCGTAGAACTCGGTGTTCAAGTGCAATCCCATCACCGTTCGCCGAGTGCAGGGAGTAAGTGATCGGTAGAAGACCCATTGATCCCGATTGACTTGCACGCGATACGCTTCGGCGACATCGCGAGGTTGGTTGCGAAGTTCTTCGGCGATGGTGAGCTGCCGCCAAGTATATGCGGGGGTGGCTTCGATCCCGCGCAGCGACATGACCAGCGGACTGTAAAGATTTTTGGCCGCCGTTTCGCATTGCAGCGAGAGCACTTGGCCTTTGCAGTCCATTCGACTGTGGCTGGGCGAGCGTCGCCATTCTGGCATCGCAACCGGCAAAAGCAACGCTGCTGTTTGGTTGGTGCTCCCAGTGCGTACGAGTCTGCCTTCGGTGGTCTTGGGGTCGGAATGAAGTTCGATGTCGTCCGAAACGGTCCATGTGGATTTAACAGACCATTGATCTGGTTCTTGTGCGATGAGTGCATCCGCGAAATAGACTACGCCTTCTTCTCGCATCAACATCACTTGCCGTTGGATCTTGCAAACGTTTTCCACTTCGCATTCCAATTCGAGGTAGTCAACGTCATCGTCGGTAAACCAACAGACCTCTTGCCATGAGACATCGGTTTGGAGTTGCTTTTTCTTGCGGAAGATCTCGACATCCCATTCACCGCTGATAACGCGTTGTCCATCGTTTCCAATAACATCGAGCCAAATCACATCGGTCGAGAAATCCACAGCCACACGGCAACCTCGCTCTCGCCAAGACCGCCGCATGGTGGCGATCGAGTTCTTTTCCCAGTAATGGCTGTAGTTTGGCATCGAGACATCGAGCGTCACGACCTTTCGAAGCTTGGCTGGTTTTTCGCCGATTGCTTTGCCGATCGCGTCGGGCAGAGCACAAGCGGTTGCCAATTGCAGCTTTTTGTTTTTGCCGGCGAGATGATTCAGCTTGATCCAGAACTCTTCGTCGAGCGTCGAATCGACACGATCAAACAGCAATTGTTTGCCGTCCGCGTCAGTCAGTGCCAGACCGGCAATTGCCAATTTGGAAAGTGCCTTGCGTTGAGGAGGAAACCATTTTCTGGCACCTACCGAGTCTGCTGACCAACGACATCGCATAATACAAGCAAGCAACGCACGAAGATCTTGGCCACCTCTGGCCAGGAAGGCTTGTGGGTTGTCCGAAGATTCCTCGAGCAGCAGTGCGATGCGGTTGAGCGTTTCGCTCACGATACGATCTTTGCCACCGAGATGCGATAGTTGCTTTGCGAGGGCCAGTGGGATTTCGCAGGCCCAAATAATCCACGGAAACAGTCCTTCGGTTGGACCGCTTTCCCAGGCTCGATCCACCTGTGTGAGCGCGCTTTGCAGGACTTCGAGCCATAGACCAGGCGAAATGCTCCGACCGGCTTCCGGCAACGCATGGATCCAGCCCGCACAAGCGAGCGCTACGTAGGGGTCGTAGCTAGCTTTGGGAAGCTGCTGTGAAATCCACTTGCCGATTTTTGTTGCGTTAGCTGACTGAAGTGCATTGGCTTCTCGGTCTGTAACATTGGCAGGGGCGGCAGAATGGGAACTAGAAGTTTTTTTGCCTTTGGTTTTGGGGACCGCGGAGCCAAACAAATCTTGCAGATCTTTGAGGTATTCTTGGCGGCTGTTGCTTTCAACGTCCCAAACCCCAGTCCCCCACGTCGTCGCGCGAAGGTATTCAGAAACGCCCACCTTGGCCGGCTTAAGTTTGGATTGCGTCCCTCTAACGGGAAGCGAGCTTTGGAGGATCGCTACATTTTCCTCGCAAAGCTGTTTGAGCCAAGTGCTTGCAGAAACCTCTGCGTCCGAGATTTCGGATTGCTTCATTTGCCTTGCGCGATGCTTGGGCTTTACCCAGTCCATAGGTCACTCGTCGACGTTAGCGAATAATGATAAGATTCGTCTCTCCGGAAACACACATCGCTCGCGCAACGTGCGTTCCGGGATTGAACGCCAATTGTTGTTCCAGAATTTTAAGATGCAAGCGTTCTAAGCCTGTTTCTTGGGAACAGTTCCGGAATAAAAAAATTTTGCATTTTTTGACTAGACTTTTGCTGTTCCATCCAATCCAAAAAATCGTGTTCGTCGGTCTCATTCGGGATTCAAAAATACCATGTCGATATCCAGGCTTCGAACTGCAACAAACATCGTTTTCTCCATGCGATTCTTGGCATTGGCTATTGCCTGCACATTGGCTAGGAACTGTTTCGCTGATGACTCGTGGAAGAGCCAAGCGGACTTGCTCAAGATCGTTGCCGACCAATTTGAACCCCCAAAGGACGGGAAATTGCTCCATCGCGAAAATCGGATTTGGATCAACAAAGATGAGCAAGTTGTGGTATTGGATGGCTACGTTGTTCAGCGCAGCGTGCCGCTGGAACTGTTCGCTTGCCCTGCAGGAACCAAAGAGCACGAAGCCGTCGTGGCGGTGTTTGCCAAGTCACAGTTGGTTCACGCGGGCTTGCTAGCCATCGGTGCCAAGGCTGGCAGCACCGCTAGTTTCGAGCCGTTTAAGCCAGCTCATGGAACGACCATCCGGGCTTATGTCCTATGGCTTGATGAAGAAGGCAAAACCAAGGGGACACTGGCGCAAAACTGGATACGCAATTCGGGAAGCAAGAAGGCCATGAGTTGGGACTGGGTCTTCGCAGGCAGCAAAATCTACAAAGACGAGGAGGGCAATGAGCATTATCTTGGCGACAGCGGCGAGTTGATTTCGGTTTCCAATTTTAGCACGTCAACCATGGACGTCGCAGTCCAGAGTGAACAGTCCAATGCGGCTCTTATGTTCGAAGCATTTACGGATCGCATTCCTCCTCGCAATACACCGGTTCGCCTCGTCCTGACTCTCCTGGATGAGCCACCCTACAGTGAAACCGACAGCGAATCGACCACACCGAATCCCAAAGATGCGAACGACGCTACCAAGCCAGAGAAAACCAAGCCAGAGAAAACCAAGACCGAGAAACCGGAGCCCAAGCATCTTACCGCCAAAGTGGAAGAGAATATTCTGAAAATGCTTGTCGGCAAGCCAATCAAGCCTGCCGAATCTGAGCCCGCAGAGGCCGCTCCCCCCAAGAACCCACCCAATGAGCCCAAGAAGTAACCTATTAGGTATGATGCCACAATCATTCGGAGATCGACTTGCAAAAGCTGTCCAGGACAAAGGCAACGCGGTTTGCGTTGGTTTGGACCCTCGCCTTGAGCAGCTACCCAAGGGGCTGCAAGTTGCCAAAAATGCATCGCTTGAAGTTCAAGCAAACGCTTACGAGCAATTTTGCTGTGAAGTGATCGACGCAACACATGCGTTGGTGCCTGTGGTCAAGCCGCAAAGTGCCTTCTTCGAAGAATTGGGCCCATTTGGCGTATTGGCCCTAGGAAAAGTTTGCGGCTATGCCTCAAGTAAGGGGCTCATTGTTGTCATGGACGCAAAACGCGGCGATATTGGGTCCACAGCCACCGCATACGCCAAAGCTTATCTCGGTACCGATGGACAAAGTGCGTGGGGGACCGATGCGTTGACAGTTAGTCCTTATCTCGGCTCCGATACGCTCCAACCTTTCATCGACCAATCAAACGCCGTGGGAGCTGGTATCTTCGTTCTGGTTAAGACGTCCAATCCAGGCAGCGGCTTCTTGCAAGATCTATCCGTCGACTCGCGAACGATTTCAGAACGGGTGGCCGACTTTGTTCAGGAGCAAGCTCTCAAATCGGCTTCGTCGCCCAATAGGTATGGTTGTGTTGGAGCGGTCGTCGGAGCAACTTATCCAGAACAACTTCAGGCGATGCGAAAGAGAATGCCAAACGCTTGGCTGTTGATTCCAGGTTATGGCGCACAAGGAGGCTCGGCAGCGGACGTTGTTCATGGCATGGACTCAAATGGTCTCGGTGCAATCGTCAATAGCTCGCGTGGAATCATCTTTGCCTACGAAAATCCCAAGTATGCAGGGGCCAGCAGTTGGCAAGCGGCAGTCGAAAATGCGACAACCGATATGATTGGCGCGCTAAGTCAAGCAAGAACGTAAGACGATTGTCCTCAATCAAGTGTCGAACAATTGTCCTCAATTGTTCCGAGTGTAAAACGATTGTCCTCAATCGTTCCTGAACTTAGAAAAGGCAATTCCAAAACAAGCCAACGATCAATCCGCTTCAAAGCTTAGGCTAACGGAAAAAGCCAAAAGTGCCTGACAAGCGATTGAGACAATCGCTTTACTCTACCGCAAGGACGCTCGAGACATTTTGAAATCCGTTCTAAGTTCAATATTACTCATCGCCCCGCTCCTGGCCGCAATCTTAATTGTCGCTTCGTCCGCTCGATTGGCAACCGTTCCGACCGGCAGTCGATACGACCTAACCGTGGTAGGGCGAGGCTATTTCAGAACGGTAGACGAGTCATTCGAAAATGCGCAGTATCACCGATCCATCCAATTGGCGGTCAACGCCAATGGACAACTTTGCGCCAAGGTCAACGGTGTCTTGCGTCAACTGATCCGCCGATCACAGTTCCACCGGACCGAACCAGGATTGACGTAAGTGCTGAAGGCCAAGTCACCACGGAACATGAATATGGAGGCTGGACGAACGTGGGACAAATGAGTTTGTATTCGTTCGTTAGCGAGAACTTGTCGAGCGACGATCGGATGCTTGTCTTAAGCGACCAAATCGGTACACCGCAGCAAGGTACACCAGGTCAAAACGGAGCGGGCCACATTCTCCTTGGGTACCGACAGGAGTTCGTTATACCCCTGAACAATACTAACCTCATCGCGATAGCGTTGGCTTTCATTACCATTGCTGGCTGTTTTTACCGAGCAACGCAACCGATTCCGCAAGGTGCACCCATGCAGTTGCCGTAACCGATTTTGGTTCGATTTACTTACCTGCTTTGATATTTGCCTTTGGTACGGCAATGGCCACTATACGAATCAGATGAACAGGATCTTTTAGTCAGCTTTAGCTTGGAGATCGTTACGCGGGAGGAGATTCCCGAACAGCCCATCCAATTTCAGGTCTCAGCGCCAGGGTCGTCTCGTCCTGTGCTACTCCAACAAAACCAGCGAGAAGTTCCATATCAAAAGTCTCTGCAAAATAGTTCCACGCAAACGGAACTTTAGCCAAACTGCTAGGGAAGTCTGTTGGCAATGGGTTACTGTGGTGGGATTCAGGATCTCCCCATTGCCCTTGCATTAGCCGATCCAGGTCTGTGCCACCTTGGCTGATCCAGGAATTCTTCACTGTCGCCAAGCCATGCTTGTCTTTGAAGTAGGGAAAGAAAGCCGCAATCCATCCAGTGACAGCAGCGCCTCCGCTAATACTTTCGAACTTATAGATTGACTCCCAAAAAGTTTGCCGAGCCTTTCCCTGTACTGCGCAAACAAATTCTTGCAGGATCGGGCGCAGCGCCGTCAACCACCACTCTAGGTCAAACTTCGCAAAACCCTCAACTCGATCAGCAAGCGACTGCCAATCTTCGACCGAGCCTTTCAATGTAATGGATGGAATCCCGCAGAGGGTATTTGCTTCGTAATCGAAATAGCTCTGTACTGCGTCCAACAAAACGACCTTGGCTGCGATCCTTTCTTTCGATCCTGTGGTCGAAAAATCAGGCATAAACTGATCGTATATCGATCCAATATGTTCCTTAACAAGCAGACATAACTCATCAATCAATTCGTCCCAGCGATTCTCTGGCGAGCCTTTGATAAGCTCGTTTCGTTCCACTTCAATCTTAACCTTCCCCTCATGTTGGACGAATTGTGATCGCAGGCTCTCAGCATTGGCATTGATGTGCTGCGCGACGCCCTGGCAAACGAGCAGCCAAATCATGTCGGGAGAAAGGCACAATGGATGATGGTCCGAAAACGCGATATGCAGGGCGGAAATGACGGGATGGAGTTGCCCAAGGGCCAGCAACTGACCTTCATTGCAAGAACACGCCTCGATTGTCGTAAATTTCCCAAATTCAGTGGCTTCAATCTCGGCCAACTCCTGCTCCAGCATCTGCATTCGCTGCGCCCTTACGCGGGGTCTCTCCTCATCGCGTTCGGACAAATATGTCGTAAGCCTTTCGATCTGGTGCAGGTAATCTTTCTTCTCTTTTTGTAGGGATTTTTTTGCCAAAGTAGCGGTTGTCGTCTCTTCCCTGGCTGAAGTGATCGCAAGTCTTTTCTTTAACTCTGCAAACCATGCGTCGATTTGATTCTCCGTCCCGATTTCCACCCTCAAACGCTCGAGTTCCGTTTGCACCATTTCTATTTGCCGCGGCTTATCGTAAAAATGCTTCCCGAGAAGTCGATTGACTGCCTGTAAATACGGAATCTCAGGTCGAGGATCAGTAGCCCGTGGCACATTCGATACATCAATCGTTGTCGTCCGCGTGACCACACTCTTTTCGTTCAAGGATGTCATTACTCTTAACTTTATAAAGGTACACCAAGCCAGGCTTGGTAAGGATAGGTTAGGCGTCGATCGGCAATGAAAAAATTTTTATGGAAAGGCCATCCATCTTTTCTTCAACGCAGTCGAAGAGTCGCAATCGGTTAAAGTTCCGATTCCTATTGTCAAGTGTACCAAATGCAACGGACGGAACCGAGGCTAGGCGATTGGAGAGCCCCCCTGTTACCTTGGAAGCCGTATCACTTTTGAACGCAATAAAACGCTTGGGGGAAATTGGGAGGGCGAGGCCACCGCTGTAAACATGTTTCCAACGATTTTACCTAAGTAATTCATTGCTCGGGAGGGTGAGGCTCCTGCCGAACCTTTGCAACCCTGGCTCGGCAGGAGCCTCGCTCTCCCATAGGTTTTAAAGTGTGTTCGCTACCAAAAGATGTTTACATGGGTGGCCTCGCCCTCCCGTTGAAATTGCGAGCAATTTGAAAGGAAAGTGAGACTGCCTCCTTGCGTCACTGGTGAATCAGGTTTCTTAGCCAATTAACCTTGCGTACCGGTCGGACAAGGGGATTGATGATTTAGTCGTTTAACAGTCAGCCGAAGGCGTACTGTGCTGCTTTGATTATACGCCTACGGCTGACTGTTAAACGAAATGCATTTGAATGAGTATTAAATCAACAATCCCAAAGTCCGACCGGGAGCCAGTCTTTAGTGAGGAGCTATCTCGAACGGATGCGAACCATGCTCCCTTTTTCGAACTGAACGCGGTAATCCGAAAAACGCAAGTCAGCTCTAGGGTAGTCTGTGCTAATAAACTGCGCGCCGCTGTCGAAGGCTTTATCCCTCTGAGTCGTGTCATTGGTTCGTGATTGCTTGGTTTCCACGTCGGCTCTGGTGCGAACCAAAAATCCCTTTGCAACCAAGGACTGAATCTTTTCAAAATCGCGGATAGGATCATTGATCTTCATCCAAGCCGCAGCAGGGTGAGATTCGTTTACCGAAGCGAACATCACGCGATCGTTTAAGGTTGGATGGCCTTCGAGGTATCGATCTGCAAGCGATCCTTCGTTGTCCAAGGCGAAAAGCAACTTGCCACGACAGTCCGCTAGCTTCGGCCAACCTCGTTCTAGAATAGCAGCCAAAAGCGTTTTGAAATCACCTCGAACGTTGTCGGGAGTAAGCATGCCGGTCGCCGGCACAACCGAACGGATCTCGGTATCGATAGCGTTCAGCAAATCCGAGTCGATTGCCAGTGGTTTGACACCCGCCGGCCCCGTGACGTCATCTTTGAGTTCAATCATGACCAAAATCGGCACATGCTTTGGGTTGGCTTCGGACCACTTTCGAATTTGCTTCAACGCATCCACCAAAGTCGGCACGGTCGTTGCATAATCAAAGCCAGGTGAATGGATGATCTTCATTCCCGGCTTCGCCATTGCTGCCTGGAAGTCGAATTGCATTCTGGGATCGCTCGCGTTCGCTTCCAGCAACGACTTGCCGACGGGATTGGCCAACAGTCCACCCTTCGGATCGGCGTACACGTCCAGCTCCAACTGCCGGATACCGTATTCGGCCAATTGAGTCTCGATCGGTGCATGACTATAGTCGATGGCCATCGCCGCACGTTGACTCGCGACGGCGATCAGTTCAAGCAACTTTGGTTCGGGCGCTAAGTGGTACGAGTTATGTGTGCCTATAACCTGGATTTGATTGAGCTTGATGTCGTCAGGCAACGTTCCGTCGTCAACTTGCGCCATTGCGTTGCAAGTCAAAAAGCAAAGAGCAATCCTGGCTAATGTAAAGTTCTCAATCATTAACAATTCCCTTCTTATGCCAGTTAGTCAATTTGCTTTTCTCTACTTCCGCTATCGTGACCTGTTCCCAGCTTGAGGCAACGCTACGACGGATCGTAAAATTTCCATGTTCGTCCAGGCGTGTCAAACTGGTGCGACTTTAGGCACAGAACTGAATACCGCGACGCGGTTAAAGAAAATAGCCGGTGGTAAGCGAAGCGCCACCACCGGTCTCCTTGACGTGCATGCAATTGATCCCGAAGGGATCACAGCAAGTGGTTTGGCGTAGTTCTTTGATCCCTTCGGGATCATGACGTTGAGATTGCCAGTGTTCCGGTGGTGGCGCTTCGCTTACCACCGGCTACCGTCTACGATCCTTTCAGGATCAAGTCGCACAAGGAATTCTCCTCGCACTTTCCAGATCACATTGCGATGCCGTTTGGGAAGATGCTTCACTTACAGCGTTGAAAAAGTTTCTCCCACCTCTAAGCTAGCTGCAATGTACGGCCGTTCACACTAACTAGCCGGTGTGATCTGCAGTGTATGCTTAACCGGTACAAGGGTCTTTTGAACGGCTAGCTCCAATTGCTGCTGGCTAGACAGCAGACTTTTTCGGAACGAAGCAATGGCCTGCTTCAACTCAGCATTGTCCGCAACTTCTCTCGGTACCGAACGAAAATCTGTGATGATCATTTTGATCATGTACGTCTCAAAATTTTGCTTGACTGCAATTGCCTCGAGCAGTTTTTTGAACGAGCTATCAAATGGAGACTCCGAGAATTCGGCCGCCAGGTTTATGCCCGATGCCAGTTGCTCACGTGTGAACTTCTTTTCTGCATTTCCCCACTTTACCGTCGCATTGGCTGCGTCCAGTCCCTTGACCTTCAATACAAATTGATTCAGGTCTGCGTTAAAGGAAGTGAAGGGCAAGATGCTGCGTGTGCTACCGGATGACTTTTCATCACCGTCGAAGCAAAACGGCCAGCGTGTGCTTTCCAACTCAAGCTTGCCAGCCGAGCCTCCTAGAAGCTTGTGACCGTTTGAAGCTGAGTTGGTGCCTTTCAAGTCGAAATTCACTTCGCCGATTTTGCCATCGACTCCAAGGCCTTTCAGGAAGGCGTAAGCCATGAGAAGTTGGCCATTGTTACCTGGATGGAATCCGTCTTTGCCGCAAACATCGTACTCTTTCCCGAGCGTAGTCTGTGCTTTGGTCATCGCATCAAACATGGCCGCATGCACATCGGCAAAGAGAAGGTTCTTTTCCTTGGCCAAGCTTCGATCGATGTCACGCAAATGGGTCAAGTTGTCGTTGTAGACAATATGGGCTGGCTTGTCCCCCATATTCTGTCCGGGGCGAAAGAAGTTGGTATCGACAGCGCCTGGCGATCCGACCACAACCGACTTGACGCCAAGCGAACCCATCTTCTCGAGGATCTTTCGCATGTTCGTCTCGTATCGCTTGCCTATTTCGTCGTTGTAGGGCTGGTAACTACCGTCGTTCATGCCATAGCAAAGGGTGGCAACGGTTGGGCCGAAAACAGTCATGTCGTTTTCCATGCGAGCGGCAAAGCCACCCGCTTGTTCACCGCTCCAACCGAATTGAAACACGTGGACATCAGGGACTCCAGAACAAGCCAGCAAGTATGCCTCCATGAATTTGCTGTACAGTTTTTGTTCGGTTATGGAGTCGCCAATGATGGCCACACGCGCGCCAGGAGCAATTGCCACAGAGGAGCGAGCAGCGTCCTGAGCGCAAACTCGGTGCTGGCAAAAGTCGGCGTGGGCCAGAAGAAAAGAGGCTACAATAGTGAAACAAGACAACGATTTACGCATTGGAAACTTCTCTGTGGAGGGGAACGAGGCGGGAAATGAACCCTTATTCTAGTGAATCGCCAGCAACTCGTACGGTTACTCCGAGCAAATTTGATGAATCGACCATTTCCTGGGCCGCCACGCTGCTTTCGGGCCTATTTTGCATTCCGATGAATGTGTTGGGAGTTTGGGTTGGACGCCGCAGTGCGTGGGAAGTAAATGGAATCGCGTTGACGACACGGTGGTATCTTTACGCGTTGCTTGGTCCGGTCCTTGCAGTCGTCATAGCGATGGTTGTACCGCGCTCAAGCCGGTTTTGGAAAAGCAGCATTTGCACTGTCCTTTGTATTGCAATAATGTTCGCTTCCCTTGCATGCATACCCATCATGTACGTTGAAGGAGGTTTTGATTGAAACGAGTTTGCCTTGCGGGCTGGCTCCACGCGTCCCGTGTGGTAAAATAGCTAGGACACATCCGACAAATGTCAAAGTAGTAGGCACATTCCGTGTGCCGTTCACCTGGAATCATTGTCAATTCACTCCAGCGGACGGCACGACGGAGCGTGCCTGCGACGTTTTTCGGCTGAGTCAGTTATGCACTAACTACGAAACTTCCTTTCGGCTTTCGGAGCAAATCAAAATGAACATTCAAACCGCTTCTTGGTTGACGATAATGACGGGCATCTCAGTCCTTGGTCTGGCCAACATGGCACCTTCTGCGAGGGCCCAGTCGCCCGACAAACCAGCTGCCAACTCGAATCCTGAGCCTCTACGGACTAAGGAGAAAACCGAAAAAGCGATCTTGGCAGGAGGCTGCTTCTGGGGGATGGAAGACCTCTTTCGCAAACAACCCGGTGTTGTCTCGACTCGCGTCGGGTATTCAGGCGGTGAGGTAAAGAATGCGACGTATCGCAATCATGGGACTCACGCCGAATCGATTGAAGTTATTTACGATCCAAGCAAAACAGACTTCCGAAAAATACTGGAGTTCTTCTTCCAAATTCATGATCCAACGACCAAAAATCGTCAAGGCAATGACCGAGGTGCTTCTTATCGCTCGGCCATTTTCTTCACCAGTGACGAACAAAAGCGAGTTGCGTTGGACACCATTGAGGACGTGAACGCATCCGGCCTATGGCCAGGCAAAGTCGTAACGGAAGTCAAGCCGGCGAGCGACTTCTGGGAAGCCGAGCCAGATCATCAAGACTACTTAGTTCGAAACCCAGGTGGTTACACTTGCCACTATCCACGCAAGGACTGGGTTTTACCAAAACGGGAAAAGGTGAGTAAGTAGCCGCATCCGCAACGGATATCTAAATGAAGACATGCCTACTGCTCGCGCTGATCTTGGGCTCGCTCGCATTCATTGCTTTCGCGAAAGGTTCTGCGCTGGACGCTCGGCTATCGGAATTGACTGAGTCTAAGAAGAATGAAGCCGCGAAACTTGACGAGCTCCGTCAGGCCATTTGGCGACCTCTGAATTACTGTGGTTTGATTGCTACCAGCGATAACATTGGGCGAACCACTTATTTCCGATTTCCACAAAAGATCGAGAAATGTGCAAGGCGAATTCGAAACACCAATCAAACAATTGCGTCGATCGTCCGCGAGCGACAGAAAAATGACATCCGGAAGCTTAGTTCCCTAGCCATAATTAGTGCTTCCCTTGCAGGATGCGGTCTGGTGGGAATGTTCAAGAGATACTTCGAATTCTAAATTGAGAATTCAGCAAGCGCGAAAGCATGGGTTTTGCTTTTAACTTGCCTCTGGGCCAGCTGGCAGAGCTTGCCCTTCATTGTGTTCCCAAGCGTCATCGATGACGAAGACTTGGCTTGGTTCGATCATAATTGGCAAAGTAATCGTCGACAAAATCTAGTGGAACCGGTGTGCTTGCTGTTGCAGCTGTGGTGACTGCAGCCTCTCCTTCACCTTGCCCGTTACTCAGCGAATTTAGATAGTTGATGACAACCAGAGCATCGAGCGGCGAGATGAAATTATCGCTGTCTACATCCAAATACGGGGGTGGGCTACTACCCGTAACTGGACCGGAGCCTACGGTGTTCAGATAGTTTACGATGGTCAGGACATCCAATGGCGATACCGTGTTGTCGGCATCAACGTCATTTGGATTGTTCGCGTTGTGCCAAGAACTATCGCTATCCGAAATGTTCAACGAACCGGTCCCTTGCGAAAAACCCGTCGCCGTCGCCGTAATGGTCACCGTTTTAGTCCCCGACACAATGTGATCATCTACGGCTGTGATGGTAAAGTTCATCGAAGATTGGTTGGCTGGAATAATCACCGAATTGGGCACAGTTGCTGAACCGACATCGCTGCTCGTTAGACTGACTGTTAAAGCCTGACTCAAATCAGCATCCGTTCTCGAAACCGTTCCAATCGCGGAACCATTCTTTTCAGGAATGGTGGTGGCGTTGATACTGACAGTAAGCGTCGTTGACAGCGATCGCAAAATGAGCCGATAAGCGCCCGTCGCATTCAGACCACCCGCTGTATCGCCGTTTCCTGTGAGTGGATCATATTGAATGTTGCTGTCGTTTGACACTGCCAAATAATAGTTGCCGGCTGTCACAAAGGAGTGTCGCAAATATGCATCGAATCCAATTGCGCCTTCCCCGGGAGCCGAGGCATTGTTGTTGGAATCAAGCAATTGCCCCTGTGCATTAAACAGCTTGAGGTAGGAATTGAGCCCACCCGTTCCATTGATTACCGTGTCGATATCCAGATCAACAACTTGCCCTGCCGCGACCGAGAAACTATACATGTCCACATCGGTATCGGGCGAAATCACAAAATCAATACTGACTGGTGATGCAGAGATTGCACCGAGCGCGTTCGCCTCCGAAATCGAATCGTCTTGATCTGTCGTCGCTATCGTCGCTGTCTGTATGTTGAGTTGATAGCTGCCAACCGCATTCAGACCACCGGCAGTGTCACCATTGCCGGTTATTGCATCGTATACCACATTGCTGGTGTTCGAAACTCCGACATAATAAGTGCCAGCGGTAGCGAAGTTGTATCGGAAATAAGCGTCGAACCCAACCACGGCCTCATCGGAAGCCTTTGCTGCGCCACCAACGGCCAGCTGCTGACCTTGTGCATTGAACAGCCTAAGAAAAGAAGCCAGTCCACCAGGGCCATTCAACGCCGTATCGATATCAAAGTCGACGACTTGACCGGCGACCACGGTGAATCCGACCATGTTCACATCCGTGTCAGGAGAAATGCTGCCGCTGACACTTGTTGGTGTCAGCGAAATGCTTCCCAATTGCTGAGCTTCCGAGATCGCATCGTTGGGATCGGAGACGACGGACGGAGCGGTCTGAACAATCAATTGATAGCTACCGATGGAATGGAATCCGCCCGCAGTGTCGCTATTGCCGGTGAGCGGATCGTACTGAATGTTGTTGAGATTCGACACGCCCAAGTAATAAGTACCACCACTTGTAAACGTATAGCGAAGATAAGCGTCGAACCCGATAGCGCCTTCTCCGGGGGCAGCAGCATTATTATTGAATGCAAGCTCTGTCCCTTGAGAATCGAACAATCGGATGAAAGAACCGAAACCACCTTGGCCATTGAGTACTGTGTCGATGTCGAAATCGACGATTTGTCCCGACGCGACCGAAAAGGAAACCATGTTCACGTCGATGTCTGTGACAATGCCGGCGCTGACATTTTGTGGTGTTGACGTTATTTGGCCTAGCGAAGCGGCTTCAGAAATTGCGTCATTCGAGTCAACCGGCAATGCCTGGATAATCAGTTGATAGGCTCCCGTCGCATTCGAGCCACCCGCAGTATCACCATTTCCCGAAATCGCATCGTAAAGTGTATTGTTTGAGTTGGAGACACCAAGATAGAAGGTGCCACCCGAAACAAACGTGTACCTCAAATACGAGTCGATTCCAAGCGAACCCTCACCTGGCGCGAGACCGTCGTTGTTCGATGAAAGCTGATTTCCTTGCGGGTCGAACAAGCGAATGTAAGAGCCGAGACCTCCCGCCCCATTGAGCGTCGTGTCGATGTCGAAGTCTACGACTTGGCCAGCACTGACCGTGAATGCCACCATATTGACATCCGTATCGGGCGAGATAGTCGCACTGACAGTGATCGGGCTGGTCGAGACGGTGCCAAGCAAACCTGCTTCGGAGATCGCGTCGTTTGGATCGGAGACGACTGCCGGAGCCGTCTGCATAATCAATTGATAGCTTCCGATCGAATTCAATCCGCCAGAGGTATCACCGTCGCCAGTTACAGGATCGTATAGAATGTTGTTTGAATTGGATACACCCAGATAGTAGGTCCCTCCCGACGCGAAGGTGTAACGCAAATAGGCATCAATTCCGACCGAGCCTTCGCCCGGCGCCGCAGCGTTATCGTTAAACGAGAGCATTTGTCCTTGGGCGTTGAACAATCGTATGTAAGATCCGAGTCCACCCGCCCCGTTCAGGGTGGTGTCGATGTCAAAATCAACTACTTGACCCGTTATTACGGAAAAGCCTACCAAATTGACATCCACATCGGTAACGATACTCGCGTTGACGGTTGTCGGAGTCGCTGAGATTGTGCCAATCGACGCCACTTCTGAAATCGCGTCATTCGTGTCGATCGGCAACGCTTGGATGATCAATTGATACGGCCCAGTAGCGTTGGCCCCGCCACTTGTGTCGCCATTACCCGTAACGGGATCGTAAGCGATATTATTGGAATTCGAGACGCCAACATAATACGTTCCAGCGGTCACGAAGGTGTAACGCAAATAGGCGTCGAATCCGACCACATTCTCACCTGGTGCAGCGCCGTCGTTGTTAAAGGCGACTTGATTTCCTTGCGAGTCAAACAGTCGAAGGTAAGAGCCAAGTCCACCGGCGCCATTCAGCGTTGTATCGATGTCAAAATCGACTACTTGACCAGCACCAACCGAAATGCTGACCATATTGACGTCTGTATCCGGAGAGATACTGGCGTTAACCGTGAATGGGTTGGTGCTAACCGCACCGAGTACGGTGGCTTCGGAAATTGCATCGTTTGGGTCAGTAACAACTGCTGGCGCCGTTTGAACGATAAGCTGGTAGCTGCCGATGGAATGGAACCCGCCTGCGTTATCGCCGTTTCCTGTAATCGCATCGTACTGGATATTGTTTAGATTCGAGACGCCAAGATAATACTTGCCAGCAGCAGCAAATGTATATCGAAGATACGAGTCATATCCAGTTATATTTTCACCTGGAGCAGCTGCATCGTCATTGAACGCAAGTTGTTGTCCCGAAGCATCAAACAATCGAATGTAGGCACCAAGGCCCCCGGGGCCGTTGAGCAAGGTGTCGATATCGAAGTCGACCACTTGGCCAGCCGAAACGGAAAAAGAGACCATGTTCACGTCGATATCGGTAACGATACTGGCGCTGACTGTGATTGGGGTCGCGCTGATCAATCCAAGTGAGGTGGCCTCGGATATCGCGTCGTTGGTATCGACGGGCACCCCTTGGATGATAAGTTGATAGGCCCCTGTCGTATTCGCTCCACCCGAGGAATCTCCATTGCCTGTGACCGGGTCGTAGACAATGTTATTGAAATTGGATACGCCAAGATAGTAAACTCCCGACGTGGTGAAGGTGTATCGCAAATACGCGTCAAAGCCAAGCGTACTCTCACCCGGTGCAACTCCGTCATTGTTAAAGGCGAGCTGACTGCCTTGCGCATCGAACAAGCGAATATAAGAGCCGAGACCTCCAGCACCGTTTAATGTGGTATCAATATCGAAGTCAACAACTTGGCCAGCACTCACGTTGAAGCTGACCATATTGACGTCGATGTCGGGCGAAATACTAGCGCTGACAGTAATCGGATTGGTAGAGACGCTTCCCAACGAAGAAGCTTCGCCGATTGTGTCATTGGGATCTACATATTCTGCTGGTGCAGTCTGAATGATCAACTGGTAGCTGCCGATGGAATGCAATCCACCTGGGGTATCTCCATTTCCAGTCAGCGGATCATAAAGCACGTTGTTTAGATTGGAAACGCCTAGGTAGTAGGTTCCTCCCGTGGCAAAGGTGTACCGCATGTAGGCATCATAGCTAACCACGTTCTCACCTGGGGCTGCCGCGTCGTTGTTGAAAGCAATCTGCTGCCCGGACGCATTAAAAAGGCGAATAAACGAACCGAGTCCTCCCGGGCCGTTCAATGGCGTGTCGATATCGAAATCGACGACTTGTCCGGCTGACACAAAGAATGAAACCATGTTGACATCGATATCCGTGACCAGGGATGCGTTCACGGTAATCGCGGTTGTCGAAATGCCGCCCAACGCCAGTGACTCGGAGATCGAGTCGTTGGTGTCGATTGGAAGCGCCTGAACGATTAGCTGATAGCTGCCGATTGTATTTTGGCCGCCACTCACATCGCCATCGCCGGTGAGTGGGTTGTACTGAATATTGTTAAAATTGGAGACGCCAACGTAGTAAATGCCTGCCGTGTCGAACGTGTATCGTAGGTAGGCATCAAAACCGAGCACGCTTTCACCAGGAGCGAGGCCATCATTATTGAACGCAAGCTGTGTCCCCTGTGCGTTAAACAATCTCAGATACGAGCCAAGTCCACCAGTACCATTCAGGGTCGTGTCTATGTCAAAATCCACGACCAATCCAGCCGAAACGCTGAAGCTGACCATGTTGACGTCCGTATCTGGAGAGATATTTGTGCTAACCGTAATCGGTGTCGTCGTGATGGCTCCCAGAGCGGTTGCTTCCGCAATGGTGTCATTTGGGTCAGGGACGGAAACAGGTGCCGTCTGAATGATGAGCTGATAGCTTCCAATCGAATTAAAACCGCCAGCGGAATCGCCACTGCCGGTCGTTGGGTCGTATTGAATGTTGTTGAAATTCGACACCCCAAGGTAGTAAATGCCACCGCTTGCAAACGTGTATCGCAGATAGGCATCATAGCCAGCGGTATTTTCACCTGGTGCTGCCGCATCATTGTTGAAAGCCAATTGCTGGCCCGATGCATTGAATAACCGAATGTACGACCCCAGCCCTCCTGGCCCGTTGAGTGGTGTGTCGATGTCAAAATCGATAACTTGTCCGGCGTTGACAATGAACCCAACGATGTTCACATCGATGTCCGTGACGAGGCTACTGTTGATCGTAATTGGGGTCGAGGTAACGAGCCCCAACTGCGGAGCCTCGGGGATAGAATCGTTGGTGTCGACAGGGAGTGCTTGAACAATCAACTGATAGTCGCCGACCGTATTGAGTCCTCCAGATGTGTCGCCATCCCCTGTCAGGGGATTGTATTGAACGTTGTTGAAGTTCGACACGGCAAGATAGTAGGTCCCTGCCGCAGCAAACGTGTATCGTAAATACGCATCGAATCCTAGTCGTGTGTCCCCTGGCGCGAGTCCATCGTTGTTGAATGCAAGCTGAGTACCGGAGATATCAAACAACCGAATATACGAACCTAACCCGCCCGTGCCGTTCAAGGTCGTGTCGATATCGAAGTCGACGGTTTGCCCAGCTGTAACGTTGAAGCCAACCATGTTGACGTCGGTGTCGGGAGATATACTCGCGCTTACCGTCACCGGGGTAGCAGTGATCACCCCCAAAGAAGTTGCTTCGGAAATGGAATCATTGGGGTCTGCAACAAGTGTGGGGGCAGTCTGTATCCGCAACTGGTAAGTGCCAACGGTATGTAGCCCACCGGCCGTGTCACCATTTCCTGATATCGGGTTGTAATTGATGTTGTTAAAATTCGACACACCCAAGTAATAGACGTCTGTTGTGGGAAAGGTGTATCGAAGGTACGAATCATAGCCGACCGTGTTTTCACCGGGTGCTGCTCCGTCGTTGTTAAATGCAAGTTGCGTCCCTTGCGAATTGAACAAACGAATGTAAGTGCCTAAGCCACCTGGGCCATTCAGCGGTGTATCGATATCGAAGTCCACGACCTGCCCAGCCGCGACGGCAAAACTGACCATGTTGACATCGATGTCCGTAACAAGGCTCGTGTCAACCGTTCGCACGGTGCTCGTAACCGTTCCCAAGCTGGTGGCTTCAGAAATCGTATCGTCCAAGTCGATCGGCAATGCCTTGACGATCAAAACATAGCTTCCCGTAGAATACAGTCCGCCAGCAGTGTCGCCATCGCCAGTAATTGGGTTGTAATTGATATTGTTGTAATTTGAGGTGGCCAAGTAGAACGTTCCTGAATTAGGAAACGTGTATCTCATGTACGAATCGAATCCCAGAACATCTTCCCCCGGGGCCATCCCATCGTTGTTCCAGGCAAGTTGATTGCCTTGGGCGTCGAATAGCCGGATGTAGGTACCCAGGCCACCAGGGCCGTTGTTCGGTGTATCTAAGTCGAAGTCGATAACCTGGCCAGCGGTAACATCGAAACCGACCATGTTCACATCTGTGTCCGGCGAAATACTCGCACTCACAGACGATGGTGATGTCGTTATGGCTCCCAGCATAAATGCCTCCGAGATGGAGTCATCAAAATCTGCCATCAGCCGGCGATCTTCCAGCAGTTCGAAATTCAACAAGTGCTGGAAGCGTTTACGTCGGCCCCCCACGGCCATCCTGCGTCGCTTTAAAATATCGAGAAGGTACATAATTGTGGGGTTCCTAGTTTCGATGAAAAAGCAGCCGACCTAGCAGTTAAGCATCCGATCTGCAAAGTAAGTGTTCACAAGCGGCCAATCATGCGGTCCCCTTGGACCGCCTAGTTCCGCCGCAAATTGTTGGAGAATCGTCCCTTTATTTTCTTCGGGGACCAAGGAAAAGCCAAATTGGCACATCTGATTCGTTTCGCTCCTTTTCGGTCTCGTTTGAAGAGACGATCGCTCACTCTAGATCGACCAACGCAAAACACATACCAATCGGTGGTTGGCGCATGTGAAACGACCAAAATAAACAGACTAGAGGTTGTTTTTTCGCAAAACGGCCTAACGGCCGGGACGGACAAAAGTAGCAGGCACGCTCCGTCGTGCCGTCCGCTGGAGTGAATGGAAAATGATTCCTGGTGAACGGAAACCTAGTGAACGGCACTGGAATGTGCCTACTACTTTGACGCAATGTGCTCAGCAGCCCAGGTACGACTTGACCGAGATCGTGTGGGTGCCTTTGGCACGTTTCCAACATCAAACGCAAAGAACGCAAGAAGCGCTTGCCATCCGAGAATCACAGGCAACGCTGCGAACATGACCGTTCCCGCCGATGCGAGTTGATTCAGTTCGTTGCCCCGAATCCAATGCACCATACCAAAGCAAAAACCGAAACCGATTAATCCGATGCTTAACAACAGATTCATTGACGCGATGTTGAATTCACGGAGAAAGTAGCAATAAAAGATCCGCTTCACGAAATTCAACAGATGAAAGTACGGAAACTGAACAAGTGCCTTCAATACGCTTAGGTTGCTCTGCTCACTTCCATAATGCGACTTCATCGGAACATCTACGACAATCGCCCGAAGTGTGTAGAGTCGAAAAAGCAAATCCGATTCAAAAAAGAACCTTCGGCGTACTTTATCCCACGGCACACGTCTGGCCAGGTCCGCTTGAATTGCAATGAACCCATTAGTTGGGTCAAAAAGATTCCAGTAGCCCGTCGATAGCTTCGAGAAAAAAGAAAGCCCCGCATTCCCGATCATTCGCAGAATTGGCATCGACTGCAAATCTTCTAAATGAAAGAATCGATTCCCTTTCGCAAAGTCGGCTTCGTCATGCATTAACGGTTCCACCACCAATGGAATCTGTTCGGGACGCATTTGTCCATCCCCATCCAATTTGACAATGATCTCGGCACCATCAGACAACGCTTGTTTTGCGCCGGTGATGAAGGCGAAACCGACTCCCGAGTTTTTGGAAAGCGAAATGACTTGAATGCGGGCGTCAACCATGGCTGCCTGATTCGCAATCTCAAAACTTCCATCGGGGCAACCGTCGACAACACAGTAGATGGCTGTTACCTCGGGACCAATGCGCGCAAGAACGTCCGCTAAATGACGCGATACCTTGTAGCATGGTATGACTACGGCGACTCGCCGTTCACAAGGTTCTGGGGACATAACTCAGTTCGGCAAAGTAGTTTAATGGGCCAAACGGCAACCCATTGAGCCTACTTGAATAAGCCCCGTGGAGCAACGCTAGCCGCGAAGTTCTTGCCGGAACAAGCGGCACAAAAGACCTACGAACGACATAGGCCTCGCAACCGATACAATCCAACTTCCGATTCGCGGATCGTTGCAACAAAGCCTTTTCAGAAGCCTGGACCTCAGTCTATTCTTGGTAAAGCCCTAAGTCTATTCTTGGTAAAACGCAGTCACGCGAGATTGTTCCAACGAACGATGGCATCAAACCCACCACATCATTTCATGACTCAAGATTCAGTCACTTCGAAACCACTTGCGTTGCTTCTGTGCATCGCGACCATTGCGATGTCGGGCATTGCGGCCTACTCGAACACAATGAGTGTCCCCTTTCTGTTCGATGACATCGGCAGAATTGTAGACGAGGCTGCCATCAGGACGGTTTGGCCGCCAACCGTTGCCATGCAAAATTCCAATCGACCTTTTGCACATTACACCTTCGCTTTGAACTACGCTTGGCATGGGTATGATGTCTGGGGGTACCATGCTGTCAACCTAGGCATTCATGTGTTCAGTGCGTTGTTTCTTTTCGGCTTTGCCCGTTTAGCGTTTCGTCGCTGTGCACGAAAATTCAGCGAACACTCTGACCTACTTGCGTTTTCGATCGCAATCGTATGGATCGTCCATCCACTCAACACCCAAGCGGTTACTTACATCGTCCAGCGGCTTGAGTCGTTGATGGGACTCGCTTATCTAGCTACTTTGTACTGTTTTGCAAAGTCGCAAGAATCGCGTCGTACTTGGGCTTGGCAACTATGCTCGGTCGGAGTCTGTGCATTTGGAATGGGTTGCAAAGAAGTAATGGTGTCGGCGCCACTTATCGTACTTTGGTACGACAGGGCATTCATCGCAAAAAGTTGGCGAGACTTGATCGAATGCCGAAAGTACTTTTACGCCATGTTGGCTTGCACCTGGGGCGTCTTGGCTTGGTCGATGCTCCATTATCAGTCGGACTATGTAAACGGAACACTCTGGAAGGTCGAGGGCTTGTCCTCGTGGACATACTTGCTGAGCCAATCATCGGTGATCGTTCACTATTTATCTTTAGCCTTTTGGCCTTCTGCACAATGTGTCTATCCTGCTTGGCCCGTCTCACATTCGATTCAAGAAGTTTTGCCACAATTCGTTTTCATTGCGGGCTTGATCTCTTTGACCTTGTGGGCCGTTCGTTATTGTCCACATTGGAGTTTTTTGGGAGGCTGTTTTTTCCTCATCCTTGCTCCCACATCGAGCATCATTCCAATTAAGGATCTGGCGTTTGAGCACCGCATGTACTTACCGCTCGCAGCTCTCATTTCGCTCACGTTTGTCGGCGTCTTCGAAGCCATATGCCGCCTCGGAGTGGGCACTATGCTCGCTTGGCGACTGCAACTCGGCGCTGCCCTGTTGGCTGCAACGGTATTGGGGACTACCGCATTCGAACGAAACAAAATTTATGTATCGGAAGTTTCAGTTTGGAGAGATACTCTGATCAAAGCCCCACGTAATGTTTCCGTGTGGGTAGGGCTTGGTGGGATCTTGGCCAAGGAGAAAAAGTATCAGGAAGCAAGAGAACATTTCGTTCAAGCACTCGAAATAGCGCCGAGTGACTCCAATGCCAATACGAGTTACGCTGGTCTGTTAATCGAATTAGGGGAGTATGAACTCGCAGGGAAACACCTGTCGACAGCACTACAAAACAATGCAAGCAACGTTGACGCCATCACCAACATGGGGCACCTTCAATCGAGACTTGGAAATTTCAGCGCCGCGGCGAAATGTTTTGAAGCGGCAATCCTGAATATTCCAAACGACGAGGATCTACAAAGCTGCCTGATCGCCTCGCTGATCCGTGGAGGCAATTTGTCGGATGCAGAACGTTTCAGTCATGCCAACTTGGAACTCCGACCGGACTCGGCCAAAGCCAACGTGGACTATGCTTCGGTTTTGGTAGCGATGACCGAGAACGCCAAGGCAATCGAATACTGTGAGAAGGCAATCACGTTGGATGAATCTCTGTCGACGGCTCATGCTACCTTAGCGACGATTGAGCCTGACCAGGAAAAAGCCATGCGGCACATAAAAAAGGCCATTGAGTTGGAGCCATTGTCGTCAGACTACAACCGAACCTTGGGAGACATGCTGATGCAGTCCAACCCCAAAGACGCAATCGAAAAATTTGAGATCGCTCTGAAAGCCGAGCCAAATAGCGTGGAGCTCTTGTTGAAGATCGGAGGCGCCTGGGACGCTTGTGGACAGCCAGAAAAAGGGATCCCTTATTTGGAACGGGTGACCAAGCTCATGCCCGACTGGGTTGAAGCACGCCAAAGCCTGGACATGCTTCGCCGGGCTAACTCGAAACCTTAGGACAGCCAGAGTAAGGACCAATTGAAGCGAGCTTTCTGGATGAGTTTCAAAAGATACTTGCTGATTATTCTGTTGAATATGCCCCGAACTAGTTCGCGAGTATCATAGTCATTGTGTCGCCTCCGGGCTTTGCAGTTCACAAAATTTGGCCCCGGCGGCTCACGCCGCCGGCAGAGATATGCCGCCCTCCGGGCTGTTTTACTGCGCAGCACCTGTCGGTCACGGTGCTGAAAGAGCGATAGCATTCAACTGTTGAAGCGAGACGAAAGCGACTTGGCAAAAAATGATCTCATCACTGCGTTTAATCTTTTTGACACCCAATGTTTTTGCCAAAAAGCTAGTCTGCTCCAATGAGCACGAGGACCATCAGGCTTCAGCCGATCGTTTGCAAAAACTAACTCCAGTACCGATCTGGTGAGAGTCGCTCGATATTGATCTTGGTCGGCTTTCCGTGCAACACTTGGTTCACAAGTTCCCCAGTCACTGGACCTAGACTTAATCCCATCATGGCGTGGCCCGTCGCTATGGTTAGATTTTTCCAGGCTTTGGTTCGACCGATATAGGGTAAACCATCGGGTGAAACTGGCCGCAAACCACACCATGGCTGGATTCCATCGAAGTGCTGGACGCGGAACCGCGGCATGTACTCAGGGATGTTTTTGAGGATGCCATGAACGCGTCGCGGATCGATCGATTGATTGAGTTCGCCGATCTGCATGGTGCCACCAAACCGAAGTCCGGTTCCGATCGGTGTCACGGCAACCCTGGCCTCACATAATATGGAGCACACATTGGGTTGCTCAATCGGATTTGGCAGGGTAAGCGAATATCCCTTGCCAGGCTGCATTGGCAGTTGCAGCTTCAATGCCCTCACCAACCCGTCCGAATAAACACCAGCGCTGAGCACAAACTCATCCGCCTCGATTTCACCCTGGTTGGTTTCCAATGCATAAATCAATTGTCCTTTGATCTTCCATCCCGTCACCAAGCAGTCCGTGAGGATCTTTCCACCAAGTGCCACGATCTTTTCTTTGAGTGACGTCAACAGCTGCGATGGGTCCAGATGGCAGTCTTTCGGATAGTAAACACTTCCCAAGATGTCCATCGTAACATTGGGATCCAAAGCGCTTGTTTCTGCGGCAGACAATGTTTGAGCCGGAACACCTAGATCGCGGGCGCGATGAGCAATGTCGGCTTCTTCGGTCATGGCATGCTCGGTTTTGCAGAGCATCAACAATCCCTTTTTGGCCAGCGAGCAATCGATTCCAGACTCGCTCCATTGGATAAACAGATCTCGAGACGCAAAACTCAAGTCGCGTAGAAGCGGAGATGCTTGCTCAACTTGCTTATCGGTGGCTGCTAGATAGAAACGCAGTCCCCATTTCATCAAGTTCCAACTTAAGCGAGGCTGGACGTGAAAAGGGGACTCTGGGTCCATCATCCATTTGATCGCATTCGAAAATGCACCAGGTGCCGCAAGCGGAATGAAGTGACTGGGCACAATCATTCCAGCGTTCCCGATGGAGCAATTGTCACCATGGCTCGAAATTCGATCCACGATGGTGACCGAGGCCCCTTCCTTGAGAGCCGCGTAAGCCGTCGAAAGACCAATGATACCGCCACCAACAATAACGATTTTTTTCCGAGAAGCTGCAACCATGCCAACTGTTTCAAACACGAGTCTTGGGATGAAAAGGTCGCATTCTAATCCAAGCTCTCGTAGTCTAAAACCGATCGTACCAGCAAATTGCTATTTGGCTGGTTTTTCTGGTGCTCGATCGACGCGTCCAAACAAATGGCCACCTACATCATCGTGCTTCCAAGTTCCGGCGTACTTCTTGTCATGAAAAACGACGCGGGCGGAAAACGTTCCCAAACCTGGTAATGCAACAGAATCCATCACCATCACGGGTGTTTTGCCGACCCATTCCACATTGATCTCCACCGGCAACGATATATCTTTGTCCCCGTACTTGATTCGAGTCACGATTTCCCAGAGTGACTCATAACCGTCGACTTTCTTTGCGCTTTTGATCTCGTAACGCTCCTCAGTCAACTTGTCGAGCGGCTTTCCATCAACGGTAAAAACGCCGGTAAGTACTGTGCCAGAAAGGTATTTTGCAAAATCATCAATGGGTGGTTTTGCGGCCGGGGCCGGGTCTTGGGCAACTCCAGTGCCCAAATAGGCCGTCCCGCAAAAAACAAAACCAACTAAAAGAAATCCTGCGACAAGTCGAGTATGTTTGGTCATCGTTTACTTCCTTTGGTCAAGTAGATCTAAATGTTCTTAAGAAACTGAACCGCTATCGCAATTTCTTCCAAGGGATTTTGTGCATTGTCTCTTTCAACAACAAAATATCCTGGGAAGTGAAATTCTTCAAGGATTGCAACGATCTCAGGAAACTCTGCCATTCCTCGCCCCAGTGGCACCTCGGTACCTCGTCCGCGGGCTTTGTCCTTTACCCCATCCTTGGCATGCACCAACATGACATGTTTTGCGATGGACTGAAGGTTTTCTAGATCGAATCCGTTTACGAGCAGATTTCCTGGATTGAGGGTTATGCCGAGGCAACCATCGGGCAATGAATCGAGGAGTGTTGCTAATCTCGAAAGCGGCTCTGCTCCGGTTTCACAACCTAAAAATGCACCAACTCGATGGCTATAGGCTCCGAGATCGCTCAACACGGTCCGCATCAGCTGAAACGAAGGATCATCGGTGGATTCGGGAATCGCTCCGACTTGGTTAACAACCACGTTGGCACCAAGGTCATGGGCCATTTTCATGGCTTGTTTGGTACCTTCGATACGACGCTCCAATTCATCTTCGCATTCATAACCCCGGCGCGTGGGGTACCTCACCGCTGCAACTCGCAAATTTAGATCTTCAAGCAATTTCCGAACTTGTCGAAGCGCTGTGCCGACAAGATCGGAAGGCTTTATCTCGTAGCGTGCATCAATTTCGATTGCATCGGCACCCATTCGCGCCGCTGCGTGCAAAGCTTCCTTAAATGGCAACCTCAATCCGGTGAGTTGAACCCCAACACGTAGACCAGGCAAAATGCGACCTCTATTAAATGCGTTTCGCCGACACCCGAAGGGCACAGCTCTCTTTCTGGTCCTCATTCTATACGGCTGGGGCTTTGCGTCTACGCACCCTGGCGACAACTCCACCACTGAGATCGTTGCCGAATGGGATTTTGGAGCAAAAGTGGACAAGGAACCGGACGGTTGGCCCGACAAATGGACTCGGCGAACAGGTCGAGATTTTCCAAAATTCATTCCGATCGCGATTCATCAGAACGCCATTACCCCAGAGGCGCTCAGCGATATCGAGAACTTCCGCCGGCTTTCATCCCAGTGTTACCTCGCATGGGAACAAAAAAAATGGCCCTGGCAAGTCATCCCTGAGAAAGTGCCGCCAGCGATAGATCAGTTTCTTGAACGGACCGTCTTGAATCCGTATTTGCGAGTCCAAATGAACGGCGGAATGGTTGAGGCCTCTTCCGAGATCATTCCCGTCGATGTCCGTTCTGTCTACTTCATGACAGCAAGAATTCACAGCGACTCAGCGGACTATGAAGCCAACGTAAAGCTTCGCTTTATGGACGAACAGGGGAAAACCCTCTTTGAGATGCCCACCAAATTCTGGTCTGGAAAAACTGGATGGAAATCCGTCTCGACAGATTCCCAGTATCCGTATCGAAAAGATATCGCCAAGGTTCAAGTTGTCGCTCAAGTCCAACCCAAAAACATCAAGGCGTATCGCGGTGAGTTTGGATTCGATGCGATCCGAATCTTCCGAACCCCACGATTGAGCCTTTCGGTAGACAAGCCGCTCCCGTTTTACATGAAAGGAGAGAAGATCGTTCTTCGATGCACGGCCAACGGAATGACAAGTGATAAACCATCCATTGAGTTTGTACTCGTTGACCATACGGGACAAGTTCGCAAAACCGTAAATGGGACGCTTACTGAAGATTCCCAACAACCCAAACTGATTTCGAGCCTCGACCCCCGAAAGTTAGCCAAAAACAAAGTCTATTGGGACGGAAGTTGCGAGTGCGTCATTGAAAACCTCGAACCTGGATACTATGAAATTACAACGAAGCTCGGGAAAGGAAAAGCCGGAGGCTTTGACTTGGAAGAGCAGTTTGTGGTCCTACCCAATGAGTTGCCCAAGGCCTCTGATCCTCGTTTTGGCTGGACCATGTCACCCAGAAAAAATAATTTGAATGGCATGAGCACAAGTCGACTGCTAGAGATTCTTAGACTAGGCCATGTCGGCAAAGTCAAATTACCTATTTGGTATGATTTCGAAGACGCCGTTGAAAGTAAGTCAGCTAGAGATCGAATCGATCGAGTGCACATGGCCGGAATTGGATGCGTTGGGGTCATCGCATCGCCACCGACATCACTGTTGAAACACTTTCCACGACACATACCCGATGAATCCGGCTCTGACCTCGAAGACTCGCTTGCGGTTCAAACTTTTTTGGAGCCGGTCATGCGTGAAATGTGCGTTCGTATTTCGGACTTCCAGATCGGCTGGGATTATGAAACCGAATTGGTTTCCAATCCTAGACTTCGGCCCTCGTTGGAATCCATTAAAACCCTTTCAAGACGTTACGGCCAAGATGCTCAACTCATTGCAGCAAGAAATCCAACTGCTCCACAAGCCGACGTGGCTCAAATCGACAGATGGCAGTTGCATTCGGCCAAACCGTTCACCGCTGCAGAAATTGGAAATGTTGGTGAAAAGAAGCAAAAGTCAGAATTTGGAATTCAGAATCCATGGCTTAGCCTGACTCCCATCAATGCGACCGACTATTCTCTGGCCGTTCGGGTTCAGGATCTCGCCGCAAGAATGCTGCAGATCGCAAGTGAATCATTGCTAGAACAAACAACCGCATGGGTATCAAATCCGTCAGACCAACAAGTTGGGATTTTGGATGTTGACGGTGGACCTCGTGAAATGTTTCTTCCATTTCGATCGATGTCGAGAGCTTTGTCTGGAATGCGACAAATCGGCTCTTTGCCAATTCCTTCGCTCGGGGTCAACCACCTAATCGTCGCTGGAGATCAAGCGAAAATCATCGCTTGGTCAACAAGACCAACCACCGCTCAACTTTATCTCGGTGACAATGTAACAGCTTTCGATGTGTGGGGGCGCAGCGTAAAAATCGATCAGCTAACGACTCCGAACGGATCAGAGCAGCGTCTAGCGATCGACAAATGGCCAATCATTATTGATGGCGTCGATGTTCGCGCCGCCAGATGGCGAATGGGAATCGGATTGGAAGACCCGCGTATCGATCCTCTCGTCGGACAAACTCAGGAATTAAAAGTTCTCTTTGCAAATCCCTTTGGTAGTCGCGTTGCTGGTCAAGTCACGATCATGGCCAAGTCGATTCTGGTGGAGGACGCAACTGCCAATTTTGACGTCGAAGGAAAATCGAACAGTGTTATCACGGTCCCCGTTCGAGTGAAGCCTGATGCCAATACCGCGGCCGCGGCAATTCAAATGAAATTTTCTGTTCAGGGCGACGCGTCTGCAACTTTTGTTGTCGACCAAGAGATCCAAGTCGGAACCAGCGACTTTACCATTGAAACGAGATATGAAATCAATAACAATAATGAACTTCGACTTGCACTCGAAGCTACCAATCATAAATCTGTTCCCCTAAGCTTCGATTGTATCCTGTTGGTTCCCGATCGCCCGCGAGAACGAACTCAAATTTCGGGACTGAAAGAACAGGTTACGAAAACAATGACTTTAGACAACGCGTCCGATCTCATTGGCAAAACCCTCTGGCTGCGGTGCGAGCAGATCGGGACCAATCGTATCTTGAACTATCGAATCGAAATTCGCCCTTAACCCATTGCCTCAATGAAAATTCTGATCGCCGATGACGACGCCTCTGCCCGATACGCGTTGAAAAAGTTGCTCTTAGGAAGCAATAGGTCGATTCAAGAAGCGGCTGATGGTAAACAGACTTTGGACGCGATCTTTGAGTTTTTGCCCGATCTGGTTTTCCTCGATCTGAATATGCCAGTCATGGACGGCAAAGCTGTTTTGCTTGGGCTCCAAGAGAAAAAAGTGTTGCATTCCCCCGAGATAATCGTCGTCACGGCCAACGACACCGTTTCTGATGCCGTCGAGTGCATCCGCTTAGGAGCAACGGACTTCGTTACCAAGCCCTTTGAAATTGAACGAATGAGGGCAATTGCCTTAAGAGCGCAGAATCGCGTTGCCATGCAGGAACGCTTGAACGAAGTTCAAATCCAGTTGGAGACGCAAAGCGGTGGCAATTCCTTCGACGGGATGATTGGAATTAGTCGAGTTATGCAGCAGCTTTTCGCCAAAATCGCAAAGTCGGCTGCAACCGCACTGCCCGTGCTCATTCGCGGCGAAAGCGGCACCGGCAAGGAACTGATTGCGAGAAGTATCCATTCGAGAAGCCCGAGAGCCAAAGGGCCTTTTATCGCCATCAACACTGCCGCGATCGCCGCTTCGCTTATTGAAAGCGAATTATTCGGACACATCAAAGGTGCATTTACTGGTGCCGACCGAGATCGCGAAGGAGTCTTCCGACTCGCTGACAAAGGCACTCTTTTCTTAGACGAAATCGGCGATATGCCAGCTCCCATTCAAACGCGGCTCTTGAGGGTACTGCAAGAAGGTATCGTACAACCCGTAGGCTCTGAAAAAGCATACTCCGTTGATGTTCGCATCGTAAGCGCAACCCATCAAGAGTTGGAACAGTCCATCACTGACAAACTCTTCCGACAGGACCTTTACTATCGTCTAAAGGGAATCGAGCTTCTCGTCCCACCGTTGCGCCACCGTCAGGAGGATATCGTTCTGCTGGCCAACAGTTTCCTATCTGAGGACATGAGCTTTTCCGCAGATGCTATTTCTGCTCTGCTCAACGGCAAGTGGCCAGGGAACGTTCGAGAATTAAAACAGCGTGTGCAAGCGGCAGCTGCACTTGGCGATTCCAAAATTCTCTGTGCAACGGACTTGGGGTTAGCTGCGCCGGTACAAGAATTTCCAACCGACGCATTCGCCGAATACTTTGACTTGCCACTTAACGAAGCAAAGACACTTTTAATTGGACGGTTCGAACGGGCTGCCATCGGGCACGCGCTAATAGCTGAATCCAACAACATTAGTGCAGCTGCCCGAAGATTAGGTATGCACAGACAAAGTTTGCAACAAAAGATGAAACAATTGGAAGAAGACTCGGCGAATGGATGAGGGCAGAATCCAGCGTACGGCCCTCAAAAACAGAATTTCCATCAAGCCGAAGTTATTTTGCACGGAAATTCTCTAAACCACCATCACTTGCACTGCCTGCGTCGTCGATACCATCCATCAGGTGAGTGACAAGCGGTGAATTACCAAATGAAGTTTGGGGCCATTATCTCAAAAGATACGCGGATAGGACAATGGTTCGATCCGATGGTTTTCATCTATTCTGCCTTTCGCCACACCATTTCACGAGTGGAAACAAGACGGCGGTATTGGTTCCTCTCACAGTCACAAAATATTCCACTCTGTTGAGTCCAATGGCCACCTTAACTGCCCACGTCAGCCAAAAATTCTCAAACAAATCGCCCTCTCTGATAAAAAGCCAAGACGATTCCGCCGCAGTCGGCCCCACCGACACTGTTGTCCGAATCGTGGAACAACTTGCCGGAGCAATGCACACTGCCATTAATGAGATTCGTGAAATCAACGAAAACGCCAAGTTGCTGTCGCTCAACGCGCGAATCGAAGCCGCCAGAGCTGGTTCAAGCGGAGCTGCATTTGGTGTGGTCGCTCAAGAGATGCAAGCGTTGTCAACCAAGACCGCAAGCGTGGCTGACGACATGGCAAATAAAACGCAAGAATCGATCTCAAATTTGGTTACCATTATCGGTGGCAATGTTCGTGGCTCGCGGCTTGCGGATATCGCACTCAACAGCGTCGATTTGATCGATCGCAATTTGTATGAGCGAACTTGCGATGTCCGATGGTGGGCTACCGACAGTTCGCTCGTAGACGCCGTTCAAAGTCCATCTGACTTTTCGGCAGCCCATGCTTCCAAACGCATGGGAGTTATCCTGAATGCTTACACCGTCTATCATGATTTGGTGCTATGCGACACCAGCGGCCGCATTATCGCTAATGGTCGTCCCAACCAATTTCACTCCATCGGTAGAAATGAGTCCAAGGCTGCTTGGTTCACCCGTGCCATGTCGACTCGCAGCGGAAATGACTTTGCCTTTCAATCTGCTCATAAATCTTCGCTGGTCGGCGACCAATCCGTCTTGATTTACTCGGCAACCGTCCGACGCAATGGAGAGGCCGACGAACCTATTCAAGGAGTGCTTGGCGTCATTTTAAATTGGGAAGCGCTTTGCAGTGCTGTGCTTGCCAACGCCAGCCTCAACACAGCTGAGTCGCAGCGCACGTTGCGATTAATCGTCGATGCCGAATTGAATGTGCTGGCTAGCTCACGTGCCTTACCGTACGACTTCAGGCTTCCAAACCAAAAGCTCGAAGGCTTGCTCAAGGAAAGCAAGGGGTACATTCTTGATGAGTTGGACAACAAGAAAGTCTGCATCGCGTGCGCTAAGTCGCCAGGTTTCGAAACGTACGCAACGGGCTGGCATGCGATTTTGATTCAGGAAATCGAATAAGCACTTCGCCATGTGTCTTAAGCGTCAATTGGCCGTTGGGCGCTAACTTTGTGATTACCCGTATCTTTTTGACTAAGCTTCATTCGCCACTTCGAGCCTTCAAGGGGAGAGAGACCGGTTTAGACACCCTCCCGCTGGGAGGGTCGAGCGTAGCGAGGGGAGGGTAAAGTGCCAACAACTATTGCACAAGTCAGTTCACCCTTCCCGGGCCGAAGGCCCGACCCTCCCCGAGGGAGAGTGACTTTAAATCCCTTCCCCCAAAGACTCCTGCCGACTTGCTTAGCAATGCAAACGCTGCCCCTTACGTCAATCCAAGCGCCTTCTGCATCTGCTTTCGCACCGTTGTCAATCGCTCTAATCCGCCGCCACCTACCTCGGCTGTTGTCCAACCGGTGAACCCGATCTCCTTCAGCCCCTGTTGCACTTCTGCCCAAGGAAGGTCATCGTCGGCTGAAGTGATATCGACGAACTTGTCCTTGGCTCTACTAAAACCTTTGATATCCAGCTTCACCGCGCGACGACCAAACGCATTCAACCAGACACGCGGTTGACCATATTTCCAATGGTTGCCGATGTCATAGTACATTCCGACCCAAGGGCTATTGAAACTGTCGACGAAACGAATAAATCGATCTGGATTCTGCTCTGGCGGTGCAGCGTGATCGTAGTGCATTTGATTCCAGACGTTTTCAAACAAAATGGACTGGCCAAGGGAAGCGGCAAGTGGAATCAGTTTCTTGATCTCTTCGCGTGCGCGGTCATCGATCACATCAGCGGGACCATCGACGCCACGTCCTATTACAATGAGGACAGCGCTGCCACCAATTGCGTGTGAGACTCTCAAGCAATGTTCAATGTTCGCTACGCCTTTCGCGCGAATGGTTTCGTCGGGGCTTGTCAAACGGCTGTTCCAATGGTCATGGTTGATTGCATTGTGCGCAAACACACCCGACTCTTGAACAGCAGCACGAGCTTGATCGACCGTAAAGGCACCAGCTTCGTCGAAGTCAACGCCATCGAAACCAGCTTCACCTGCCATCTTAAGACGTTCGACCAAGCTAAGCTTCTTGCCCGATTCCTCATTGGCGATCATCGATAATTTGCAGGAAATTAAGATTCGCTTGCCTACTGGCGGAACCACTGGCTTTGGCAATTCGGTAGCAGCAGTTGCTGAAGACGAGGATGCCACGGAAACGGCTGCAGCAGCAATCGCGCCAGTTGAAAAAAATCCGCGGCGATTTGTGGCGGTTCGATTGGTGAAATCTGGCCCAGATGACATAAAGATGAGTCCTAGTAGGGGAAATGATGGGAATACATAAGTCATAGCGCATGACATGCGATACATTGTAGTCCTGACAAGCTATGATTACACGCCCCATCGAACGCAAGGGAAACGGCTAGTGGGCAGCACTCCAAGCCATTGCGACTATCCTGGGAAAGCCATTCATCAGATTCTCAAAACTGATTTTTGGCGTGTTCCGGCGAGCGAGCAGTTCGCCATTTTCTTAGCTTGATCGTTGGCATAGTGGGTGTGGGTTGATCATGAATTTTTCGCGCGAATAATCCGCGACCGTTTCAAAACCGACCAGAATTTGGTAACATTTTCAATCGACTCCCTGATTCCATATCCAGCGTGCCGAAGATTGCCTTGGATACCCCAAATTGATTTGCAAATTCTGAAGCAGCAGACGATGAAATTTCCATGCCAAGGTATGAGACTGATGCGATCATGCACAGAGATTTAGCCAAAATAGACTCCGTCGGCAATGTTACAGTTGAATGCTTGGTCAATTTGCAGGAAGACGTGCATGAGAAAGACGTTGAGATCGCGACACTGCGAGCTGAGTTGCAAGTTGTTCGAAACGAACTTGCAGAAGTTCGTGATTCGTTCAGTTCTGCCATGTCGCTGCGTGAACAAGCTGCGTCGCCGCATAAGCTTGACGAGGATATTTCTTCACAAAAGCGATCCGAGGAGCTAGCCGAGTGCCAATCCAAGGTTTTAGAGATGATTGCCAAAGGGGTGCCCGCCGCGAAATCGATGGCATATTTGATCTGCAGGATCGAGTCCATCTGCTCGGGAATGCTCTGTACCCTCTTGCGGCTTGACGATGATGGTAAGCATGTTCGGCATGTTGCAGCGGCACGAATGCCAGATCAATACACTCAAGCCATCGATGGACTTCCGATTGGTCCGAATACTGGTTCGTGCGGCACAGCTATCTACGAACGCAAACAAGTTATCGTGGAGGATATTGCCACGGATCCGCGATGGGAAGATTACAGGGCTTTCGCGCTTTCGAGCGGCCTCAGGTCGTGTTGGTCGACGCCTATCCTCGATGAAGAGGGCAACGCCATTGGCTCGTTTGCCAATTATTATTCACATCCTTGTAGTCCGACGGACGACCATATCAAAGTGATCAAGATGAGTACCTACCTTGCTTCGATTGCACTCGCGAAGCAAAAGCAGGACGAATCCATAATGCGATTTCGAGCAATTGTGGAACAGGCACCACTTGGTATTGCAGAAGGCGATTTTCACGGCCGATTTCGGAGTGCAAATCAAAGATACGCGGAAATCGTGGGATATACGCTCGATGAGTTAAAAGCGATGAGTTTCGTCAATTTTACTCATCCCGATGATCTCTTATTGGACATGACTGAAATGCAAAGGCTTGCAGCCGGCGAGATTACAAATTTCTCCATTGAGAAGAGATATATTCGCAAAGATCAAGCAATCGTATGGGTTAGGCTAACGGTCGCGGCTCTTGGAAAATCAGGTATCAAGCCAATGAACTGTTTGGCGGTATTGGACGATATTACTGCCAGAAAGGAAACGGAAGCCGCCTTGGTTCAAAGCGAAAGACGCTACAGAACCATCGTTGAAAGCGAACCAGAATGCGTCAAGGTGGTCAACGCACAAGGCGAATTGCTCGAAATGAATCGGGCAGGACTATCGATGCTAGAAGCCGATTCAATCTCACAGGCCCGATCCCATGGAATGATAAAATTCATTCTGCCAAAGTATCAGGCTACATTTGCAGAGCTACATGCTAACGCGATTGCGGGCAATCATGGCTTACTAGAATTCGAGATAATTGGTCTCAAGGGTGGAAGACGTTGGCTTGAGACGCATGCTGCACCGCTTGCGGATGCGCATGGTCGAATCTCCAAAATGCTAAGCATCACTCGGGATATTACGGAGCAAAAACAAAACGCATTAGCACTGCAGCAAAAGGAAGAAAGACTAAGATTTCTTCTGAACAACACACCAGCTGTCATTTATACTTGCCGCCCTGACGGAGATTTTGGCACAACGTTTATTACCGACAACATCGAGTCGCAACTTGGATATTTGCCAAGTCAGTTCCTTGATGATGCAAAATTCTGGTTCGAGAGGATTCATCCAACCGATAGGATGAAAATTCAGGCTGCGTTTCCAAAGCTTTACCAATCGGATACGCACACGCTTGAATATCGCTTCCGCCATTCAGATGGTTCGTATCGATGGATGCACGACAACTTCAGACTTTTACGCAATGCTTCTGGTATACCGACAGAGATCATTGGCTCTTGGGTTGACATTACCCTCTTGAAGCAGGCCGAAGAAAATGTTCGGCAGCTCAATGCAGAGTTGGAAATACGAGTCCGGGAGCGGACTGCCCAGTTGGAAACGGTGAATAGAGAACTCGAGTCTTTTAGCTACTCGGTTTCACACGATCTACGAGCTCCCTTGCGTGGAGTGGATGGCTACTCGCGTATCCTTCAAGAAGACTACGCCAAAAGACTTGATCCAGAAGGCTGTCGCTTGCTCGAAGTAGTGCGAAGTGAGACGAAGCGGATGGGACGCTTGATTGATGACCTACTCGCTTTTTCGCGGATGGGACGGAAGCAATTCGAAAACGAAAAAATGGATATGCGAAGCTTAGCGGAGGAAGCTCTTGAGAGTGTTAGGCAAAGCGCGGTCGATTCCTCAGTTCAATTCAACGTCGGTGCATTGCCACCGTCCGCTGGGGATCCGGCGTTATTGCGACAGGTCTTTGTCAATCTTATAAGTAATGCTGTGAAATTCAGCCGAACTCAAACCATGCCAAAGGTGGAAGTGGGCTTTGAACCAGAAACAAATGGAACGGTCTATTTTGTCAGGGACAACGGCGTTGGCTTTGAGGAGCAATTTAGCCACAAACTCTTCGGCGTTTTCCAAAGATTGCATAGTGAGGAAGAGTTTGAAGGTACAGGAATCGGATTAGCGCTGGTGCAACGAATTGTTCAACGACATGGTGGTAAAGTATGGGCTAAAAGCAAGCCAAATTTTGGTGCAACCTTCTTTTTTTTCATTCCTTCTGGGGCAGTTTAAAACCATGATTCGGCAAACAGAGGTGGAAATTCTCTTGGTCGAGGATAACCCACGCGATGCAGAACTAACCTTGCGAGTGCTTAAGTTACATAGCTTTAGCAACAAAATTGTCCACGTCAACGATGGTAAAGAAGCGCTTGACTGGTTGTTTTGCCAGGGCGATTTTAAGGATAGAGACGAAAATCATTTGCCGAAAATCGTTCTATTGGATTTAAAAATGCCCAAAATTGACGGATTAGAGGTACTCCGTGCCATTCGGTCCGACGAGCGTACTAAGTTGTTACCTGTAGTCGTGATGACCTCCTCCCAAGAGCAAAGCGACGTTGTCGCGAGCTATCAGTTAGGTGTTAACAGCTATGTCGTAAAGCCTTTAGACTTTGAAGCCTTTTCTGCTGCAGTTGCTGCTTTAGGCCATTATTGGTTACTCCTCAATAAAGCGCCAAACCGGCAGTAGAAATCCATGAATAATCCACTTCGTATCCTTTACGTTGAAGACTCAAAAATCGACGCGGAGCTGGTAGTACGTGAACTAGCTCGTGCTGGCTTTGACCCTACCTATCAGCTTGTCATGAACGAGAGTGAATTTGCAACTGAATTGCAAACAATGCCTGACGTGATTTTTTCTGATTTTTCATTGCCAAACTTTGATGGCATGCGAGCGTTGGAGCTACTTCAAGAAAGTAAACTCGAAATTCCGTTCATCCTCATTTCAGGCACGCTTGGAGAAGACCTTGCGGTAATGTCCATAAAACGTGGAGCTGCAGACTACTTGATGAAAGACAGGCTCACTCGCTTAGGGGCAGCAGTCGAAAGAGCCTTGGATGAGCAGAGGCAGAAAATCGAGAAAAGGCAATCGGATGCAGCGTTTAAGCAAAGCGAAGAGTGCCTGCGAATTGTTTCCAACTTTGCTCGTATCGGCTTTGTTGTCGTGAATGCCGAATTCCAATTGGTCTTTGCAAACCCAGCTTACTCTAGTTTATTCAGCCTTGCCCTGTCGGGCATGACTGGAAAAAACGTTTTAGACTTGCTTCCCATTGATATACAACAACCATTCCGACTAAGGCTTGAAAAAGCATTTGCAGGCGAACGATCAGAATACGAGTTGCGAATGCCGGGGGAAAATGGGCAGTCTTATTACGTGGTTAATTTTGAGCCGGTGGTATATGGTAGTCAAAACGCAAAGGTAGTCGTTGGGATTATGGACATTACCGCGAGACGAAATACCGAGGAGCAACTTCGGCAATCTCAAAAAATGGAGGCCTTTGGGCAATTGGCTGGCGGAATTGCACATGACTTCAATAATATTCTGACCGTTATCTGCACCTATTCATCGCTGCTCGGCCATTCTCATGCGCTCAACACGAACGAGCAATTTTTCGCAAAGGAGATCGAGAAAGCCAGCCAACAAGCGGCGGATCTCACGAAACGACTTCTCGAATTTAGCAGAGGTCAAATGCAACGTCCAGAAGCAATCAATCTCAATGAACTGATAGTCAATACTCAAAAACTGCTTGAACTCACTCTCGGAAAGCGGGTTGAACTTTCGCTTATATTGGCACCCGAACTGCGCCAAATTTGGATGGACAAGACCGAGTTATCGCAAATTCTAATGAACCTCGCCATCAATTCTCGCGATGCCATGCCAAACGGTGGGAGACTGGAAATCAAGACAGAAATGATGGAATTGCCGCATGGCAAGACGGAAAACGGAACCCCCGATAAGCCAGAACGCTTCGTCTTATTGACGGTTTCTGATACCGGCAATGGAATGAACGAAGACGTCAAGAAAAGATTGTTTGAGCCTTTTTTTACCACCAAACCAGTTGGAAAAGGAACAGGCCTCGGACTTGCAATAGTGCACGGAATCGTTTGCCGGTCAGGGGGGGATATCGATGTTTTGAGTGAGGTTGGAAATGGGACAACATTCTGTATCTACCTTCCTCCGTCAATCGAGGATTCGAAAAGGACGGAAGCTTCGATTTCTTACAATCGCCCAATTGGCGGATCGGAATGGATTCTAGTGGTTGATGATGATGAACAAGTTCGTAAAGCAACTTGCACTATATTGCTTGAATACGGTTACAAGGTAAACGATGTAGAAAGCGGTCCAAAAGCAATTCAAGCAATGGTTGAATTCCCTAATAAAATCCAATTGCTAATCACGGATCAGCTCATGCCAGAAATGACTGGCTTGCAGTTGATCGAGGAATTCAAGAATAGAATTCCCAAAATACCCGTAATGTTGATCTCTGGTTTTATACCTGATTCTGATACGTGGAATTACGTGACAACGAATAAGCTAAACTTTCTTAGAAAGCCCTTTTCGCCCGATGCTCTAGCATCGCTGGTGCGTAGCATACTCAATCAAACCGCGGAGATTCAATCTTAGCGCCGTCGCACTTCCTGAAGCAGGAAATCTACGCAGTTGCAAATCACTCTACTTTGCTAGTGATGCACGAACTAGCTGGCGGTCGTTTCGGGCGAATACACTTTTCTCAGCATACGCTGGATGCGACCAACAGACACCGCCACGTTGCCCTAACTGCACCTTCGTAGGCTCGATCAATTGGCAGCGATCGATGATGCTCAACCCCTGTCGCGACAATTTGGCAATGAGCAACTCCCCTCGCTCATTGAACATCCAAACTCGATCTGATTGCCGAACCATGTGGATCGTCGCCCATCGCGCCTTCGGGACCGCGGTCAAGTCCTCCCAAAGGCGTTCTCCGGTTCCAGCGTCGAGACAACGCAGCTCACCATAACTATCCGCTCCGTAAACAAGCCCATCCTGCATCAAGCAAGTTCCTATCATGGCATGCAGCGATTGTGTGTGCTGTTCGTCCTTGCCTACTTGCTTCCAAATCACCGTCGATACCAATTTGTCTTTGGGGACACTCACCATAAGTGACCCATCGTAGAACGAAGACACAAAAAGTTTCTCACCATCGATGATCGGATCGCCAACCCCAATCGGCATGTTCTTGGGTGGAAACGGATGCCCCCAAAAGACTTTTCCCGTCAGCGGGTCGAGCCCAGACAAACTATCACCGGTCCAGCATACAAGAACATCTTTGCCCGCCTGCTTGATCAGGATCGGGGACGCATATCCGGCTCGGTCCGCGAGCGATCGCCAAACCTCTTTGCCGTCCAATCGATTGAATGCGACCATGCATGCCCCCTCACCAGATACTTGCTGAATGACCAAGTCGCCGTAGATTAAGGGCGAGCCAGCGATTCCCCATATGGGCATCTTGATATTGAATTCTGTTTGCAAATCGCGGCTCCACAGCACAACCCCAGATTTGGCATCCAAGCAGTGGAAATGCCCCATTGCACCCACGGCATAGGCTCTGCCGTCATGAATCGTGACGCTTCCTCGCGGCCCAGCGGTATAACTAATTCGATAGTCTGCTGGATAAGTATGGTTCCAGATCGGTTTGCCGTTGGCAGAATCAAAGCACAGAATTCTCTCGTTCGCAGCTTGGCCATCCGCTTGACGATCCATCACGTAGACCCGACCGTTCGCCACTGTCGGTCCAGAATAGCCCGGACCAATCTCAACAGACCAATCAAGCGGCAATTGGCCTTCTGGAAGATCGTCTCGAATCCCGGTCTCGTTCCAACGGCCATCCCGATTCGTCCCCCGCCACTGCGTCCAATCGTCGGCCGAACAACTTCCGGAGACCATCAAGGGAATGGAAACGACAACAGCGATCACATGTCGCAAAAAGAACCGCATTCGCAAACTCCGGGGTATGTCACTATTCGAAATCGGAGCAACGGCACGTTCGGTTGCTCCCACTGTGATTGTACCAAAATGTACCAGGACCAGCTTCGCCTTAGCGAGAGTTTGACCGTTGGTGCGCCACCGCATTGACTAGTTCACAAACGAGCTTTCCGCTGGTTCTAACCATACCGCTGTTTCCTCTTTTTGATTCGTCGGGACGGCTTGCGGCCTGTTGACTTAGTCGTTTAACAGTCAGCCGTAGGCGTACTACGTGCTTTTGACAGTACGCCTACGGCTGACTGTTAAACGAAGCTCTTTCACCGGACGGCTTGTGCCGTTCCACTAACAAAGTGAGCCGCGGGCACTAGCCGCGACAACCGTGTTTACCAGGGAAACCGAAACGCAGCTAGCTCCCGCGACTCAGTCATTCGCCAGTACCTTTTGCAAATACGACATGCTTAGTTGATCCTTAGTCGATCGAATTTTGCAAATCGGGGACAGAAATCCCAAACTTAGAAGAAAACTCTGTGACGAATTTTCTATGGCGAAAACTCTGGCTAATTTAGAGAAGCCAACGTCACAGAGAATTTTAGAATGAGGAGCATTGTTTTCACTTCAAGGGCACACCCGGTAGGTGTGCCCCACTTGCAATCAGCACCAAACGAAAAACCCTGTGTGCTGAACCAAATTATCGACGAATCGTTGCGGGTTTTTCCTCTGCAAGATTCTCTTGCGGAAGATACCCAATGAAGCAAAGCAAGTCTCGAATCTCGGATGGTGTCAACGTATCCAACAAGCCTGCAGGCATTGCTGAAACTTTGCTTGGCAGGACCTCATCGATTTCCTCTTTCGGAACACGGACTTCCTTGTTCTCCTGGGTTCGAATCGTTAGCCCTTGCTTGGTTTTGACCGTTATCCCAGTGAACACTTGTCCGTTCGTTGTGAGGACTCGTTTTGATGCGTATTGGTCGCTGATGACGTGCGATGGAAACAGCACGGACTCAACGAACTCCGACCTGGTGAAACGTCGTGTGACGCTCGTTAGATCAGGCCCAAAGCCATTTCCGACTGCGTCCATTTTATGGCAAGAACTGCATTGCGCTTTGGTGAACATCTTGGCTCCATTGGCGAGCTCGCCGAATTTCCCTTGATCGCCCGACAAAAACTGCTCCAAAAAACCAAGTGACCAACGCGGCTGCTCCGTGGCAGTCGCTAGTACCGCCTGCGGAAGATCCGGAAATCGCACTTCATACCATTTTTGCCAAGCCGCCATCGGAGACTGCTTTTTGTCGACCGGCTTTTCCATGGTTTCACCAGTCCAGTATTCCATGAGTTGGATGGTTGGCTTGGGATCTTGACCTGCATCAAACAGCTTGCAACCTTGCAAAATAGTTTGTCGCAAGGCTTCCGGATCCTCAGTCGCAACATCGATCTTTCGCAAGCAGTCACACACATCGGCAACCGCAAACGAATCAAGCAACGCGATGGAGCGAACCAAATAATCCCAATTGGCTTCATCGGGCCGCTGTGCAAAAGCTAATGCAATGGTCGCTCGACGGTCTGGACTCTTTCGCCAACGTTCACGGAGGTGCTCGATCGCAGAATCATCATGTTGATTGGCCAAAACGGCTGTGATACCAGTCTTCAGTCGCTTGAACACGTCTTCCTCCAGTCCGCCTTTGTCAATGGCATTGTCCAATCGCACAAGGATTTGGATCTGATCCGCGGACATTTGTTCCGGCGCCTTGAAGAGTGCCGTTAGAGCTGCGTTTGGATACTGCTCGCCCAATTCTAAAATACGAATGGCTTCCGACTCGGTTAAGAATCCCGCGAGAGCTTGCGACGTTTTCATGACGTAAAGTTGATAAGAGCTACCACTCTTGGCTTTCTGCGCCGTTTCCAAGAACTGCAAAACGGTCATTCGCTCGACGGATGTCCAATCATGGCGAATCAAAGGCAAGTGCATCGAAATCAGCATGCGCTCAGGCATTGCGACATCCGACTGCAAAAACTTGATTGCTTGAGGAACGATGTCGCATTGCAAATAGGCTCCCAACCGCACGAGTTCACAGTTGATTGCCGAATTGCCAGCGGGAAACTCCTTTTCCACCAAGGCTTTGAGTGTTGGCAAGCTCGACGGCTCAATAGCGTTCAGGTGAAGTGATATCTGGAGCACTCTTAATAGATCAACAAAGTCTGCGTCGCTTACAAAGCCTTGGGACAAACGCATGAGGTTTTCAATGACAAGCTCTGCATTGGAAAGATTCGGTTCCGTAGCAATCAGCGTCAAACCGGCGTTGATGACTAGACGATTCGAAGTGTCATTCAGGAAGCTATCGCGCCAGTCGTTGCAAGGGATGATCGCAAGCGCACGCCTTGCTGCGAATCGTTCTTCACGCGAATGGCCTTGCAAGGGCGCTTTGAGCTCCGATGGCTCGCAGACGACACCGAGCCGCAATATCGACTCGCACGCAGCGATACGAACAGTAACATCGTCATCTCGTAGCAGTTTCCGCAATTGAATTCCGGCTTCTTTGTCGTCGCCATGCAAAGCAAGCATCCGAGCGCATTTGATTTGCACCTGTTCGCTCGAACTATTGCTGAGCTCAACCAGCATTTCGGTGGTTGGAATCGGACCCAACAATTGCATCAAGTCGAGAGCTTGCATGCGATACCGAGCCGGATTTTCATTGCTATAGGCCACGCCCGCGATTTGCTCCGCCCATTCAGAGCCAAGCTCTTTCTTCAGGACTGCAGCCGCCTGCCGACCGTATGCTGAGTAGATCTGGGGCTGGCGTATCACCTTCGCAATGCCCGCTCCCAATTCGGTAGCTTGAGCAGGGATTTCTCCAACCCAACGTACACGATAGATGCCGCCATCAGTTCCTCGTCCACCGGTGCTGAAGTAAAGCCAACCATCTGGCCCTACCTCAAGATCCGTGACATTCATTGGCGTCCCTGAAACGAACTCTTCCATTTTATTGGCTTTGTCTGTCGATTCCACGTTCATCGACAAAATGCGTCCCTCAGACCAATCCGCCATAAACAAGTTACGATGGTACTTGGCCGGGAACTTCACATGGGAATAAACCGTCATGCCTGTGGGGGACCCGCGGCCGGATGTTGCCAGCGAGGGCAGTCGATCCAAATAGTACTCAGGCCAATTCGCCCAACCGCTTCGCCATCCGTATTCGCCGCCTTCTGCGATACGAAACAGCCCCGTGGCTCGGTGCCAAATCGCACCGATATCTGCTTCCATATCACTATCATGAACAAACAACGAACCATTCGGATGGAATGCTAAGTCATATGCGTTGCGAAGCCCGCCCGCGACAACTTGAACTTTCTTCGTCGCTAGTTCTAATCTCACAACGGTTCCGCCTGGAGCCTTGACCCCTTCTGCGTGCCCACCTGGATCTTCGAATCGAGGCTGAACAAGATCGCCCTCGTACGTCAAACGGTACGAGCTGCTATCGTCAATAGGCGTATTGAGCCGCGAATGATTGCCGACCACTACATAGATGCAACCATCTGGCCCGAAAGCGATTTGGTGCGGCCCATGCTCACCTGGAACTCCCTGGAATTTAAGAAGCAACTCGGATGCTTCGAGTTCCCCGTTTCGGTCCTCGTCCACCAATTTGTAGAGCCCAGAACCTTCAGGACCATCGCCAGTCACATAAACGTCACCATTAAGCGGCAATATCCCCTGGATATTTTTAACCAACTCGCAATAGATTCGCGACTTCTCTGGTGTTCCGTCTTTATCAGCATCATAAATGAGCAGCAAAGGCCCACCCTCCTGCGAAGCGACGATGTGACCAAACTCATTGAACGCCATCGCAATCACAGAGCCAATCGATGCGTGATCGATGACTTCGTCAACAACAAAGCCAGGCTTTGTCCTAAATCGCTCTGGCGGCGGAGGCCCCTTTTCGGAGTCGTAATCGCCCAGCGATACGACAACGGGAGTGGTTTTTGGCTTGGGAGTTTCTGTTTTGGCCACCGCCCGATTGTCTTTATCGATCGAGTTTGCTGGAGTCCATTTCGCGTCGTCAAACCGAAGCAACTGCCAATTTTGTTGCGCTGTCTTGCTCGAAATCCATTCGGCATCGCTGACTACGATTCGCCACTTTGCATCCTTGGGCTTGAACATAAACCCTACCTTCAGCCCTGCCCCGTCGCTTTGACGGTTGCTAGCTCGTACCGCAATCACGTTTTTTCCTGGCCGAACTGCAGACGAAACATCCACGCGCTCAACGGTACGTGGTGCTTTGCTTGTGCCAACTCTCCGCCCATTGATGAACACCTCACAAGTTTCATCCGCCTCGAATTCGATGAATGCCTTTTCCGTCTCAGGTAGATCCATAACCCTACGAAAGTACGCATCGCCACTTCGCGATTCGTTCTGAAAACCAGCAAACCAAATCCATTCACGTTCGGTTTTCGCCGAGGGCGAAGGAGGAACGGCGGTTTTGTCACCGCTTTTGGCCTGCGCTCTAACCTCAACAGGTGCGCATAGCATTGCCGCAGAAAGGATTGGCAGAACCAACCATCCATGGAAGAGTGGGATGACTGTTGCGAACTTGCTTTTTGCTGAATTTTGGTTCATTGTCGTTTTCCATCCTTGGAAAATGAGCGATATTCGGATGATCGAACATGCGCGTATTTGCTTTTGTGCGGAGTATTTTCTGCGCGCGAACTCCGCCTGGCTGCAGAATAATAGGGGTTGGCCACAAAACGCAATAGCAACCAGCAAGGAATAGTAGCAAAATCACGAAGTCAATTAATGGTCGATAGCCTAGCACGACGCGCAAGCTAGTGAAATGGATGCTAAGTTCACTAGCTTGCGAGTTTTGAAGTTGCACTATTTTGATTTAGGGGCAAAGCCCCGGACGTTTATATAGCCCAGCCTGAAGGGCTGGGTCAAATCAAGCAACGGAATTGATAGGGCCAACGGCCCGGCAGTTTGCTTCAGTTAGAGACCTTAGCCAACGAACGGTCGGACCTTTGGCCCTTAAGAGCAATCGCGACGAATACCCAGCCCGTTGGGCTGGGCTATGTAAATTGCTGGGCCGTTGGCCCGGAAGCACAGAAAACATGCAACTTCAAAA
>JANPHB010000301.1:0-6456 GCA_031424235.1 Pirellula sp. | reverse complement strand
GGTTATTACACGCGCCCCGTGTCATAAAAACCCCCCCCCCGGCTCCGCCCCCCCCCCCGGGGCGGCCCCACGAATCCGGAGGCATGCGATCGGGCGACGTGAATTTAGAACTCCAAAGTTGCGGACGGAGGGGCAAGCCCCAGCCGTCCTGAAATGCTTCACAGCGTTACCGTTTCGGGGCGAGGGGAGCAAAAGACAAAAAGATGAGGGTAATAACAAGGCTAGCGCCCAATAGCAAAATACCCCTCAGCATCAACTACTTTTGGACACAATACAGCTTGGTCCAGCTGCGAAGAAAAACTTGATCGCCAACGGCAACCATGGACGCATCGATGGCATCGCCCAACTGATTTGTGGCGACAACGTCCAAGCTCTCATTGTCTTTCAAAACCAGCGTCGTACCATCGCGACCGGTGAAATAGAGATGGCCATTGGCCGCTACCGGCGACGAATACAAGGTGCCAACGCCGGAAAGTCTCTTCCGCTCAAACAGCACTTTTCCTGTTCGTGCATCGACACCGCTCAAGACATCGGAGTTTGCTGCCGTAAACAACAATCGAGCGCCGGTTAAGATCGGTGACGGGACATAGGGCGTGCCCTTGTTCACGTTCCATACGACCTTGTTCTCGTTCGTAATGTCTCCTACCGAGTCGAGCGGAATCGCGTTGGCACAGGCGGCTCGATATCCGCTCATGCAAATCGCAGTGTTTTCAAATCGAATCGGCGACGGAATGGCGTTGGTGGTCTGACCACCACATGACCAAAGTTGCTCGCCCGTTAGAACATCGTAGGCTCGAACGCGATTGGTGCCGTTGACGATTGCCATGGTCTTGCCCTGGTATTCTGTGACGAACGGTGTGTTCCAGGAAGTTACTTCTTCGGGTCGATCGACTTTCCATTTTTGCTTGCCTGTCTTTTTGTCCAACGCAACGATGAATGACCCTTCCTCCTGATCCCAATTCACAATCAAAGAGTCCCCTGCCAAGACGGGCGTGACAGCTTCTCCCCAACCGAGTCGAGTCCGCATGTCACCAAGGTCCTCTTGCCATATCAAATCTCCACTGAGCGAGTAGCAGAAAATGCCTCGCGAGCCAAACGAAACGTAGAGCCGCTGGCCATCCGTTGTTGGAGAGCCAGCAGCGTACGTATTGGTTTCGTGACGGCCTTCGTGCGGAACTTGTTCCGTTGCCAGCTTTTGCCATCGCGTTTTGCCTGATACGCGATCGATGCACGTGACGACGAATCGGTAATAAAACTCGTCTGGTTTTGTCTTCGCTCGCTCGTCGGCGACGAGGGGTGCTGGACTCTTTTTATCTGTCTTCTCTGCGGACGCGATGAAGACTTGATCTCCCCAAACGATGGGAGTCGCGGTCCCTTCGCCGGGCAAGCTCACGGTCCACTTGATGTTGGTTTTGGCATCCCAATTCAACGGTGGTTTTGCGTTGGAACTGGCGACGCCGTCTGCGGTTGGGCCACGCCAATGCGGCCAGTTATCCACGTCGTTGCCGAGCGAAACCGAAGCAATTGGCAATGCCAACGTCGCCAGGATTGCGAGAGCAATGCGCATTGGATTTTCTTGGATTTTCATTTGCGATGGGTGGCTAGAGAAACTTGATAGTGAAAACTACCGTAGCTGAATTCGTGAGAATTCAGTTGGTGCTGAATTCTCACGAATTCAGCTACAGGGTTGTTGGTGCTGAATTCTCACGAATTCAGTTACGTTCGCTCAGGAAATCCAAGTTGGTTCCCAGCCTTTGCGATATGGTTTGGTTAGCCAATCGTTTGCTCTGGCATTATTGGTAATTCGTAGAGCTTTCGCATCCCATTTGATCTCTTGTTCTGGGAATCGAATGCCAATGGTTCCAAGCAGGACCGTCTCGGCAAGTGGGGCTGCGTAGTCGAAATGCGATGTCGTTTGGCCGACACCTCTGCAAGCGTCTGCCCATTGGACATAATGATCGACTTCCGGAACCACAGGGATTTTGTCCGCAGGGAATTTTTCTTCAGGAAAGAGCACCGGCATGGCTACGTGTGGAATAACCAACGAGCCTTTTTCGCCGATCAGCACGGAGCCTGCGCTAGGCAACTTGTACGAAGCGGGAATATCACCAAGCAATTCTCGGTTGGGGGCTGCTCCGGCGGCGTCATACCAAGTCAGACGAATCGTCGAATCCTTGGTGTATTCTGTGCCTGGGAAGTCGTATACGACGGTCGCGCGATCCGTCCAAGTATCGGGCATCAACGTGGGTGCGGTCGCTCGAAGTCCATTCGGTGCACCCAGCTTCAGCGACTTGAATACCGGGTCCAAGATATGGCAGCCGAAGTCGCCGATTTGTCCGGTACCATACGCTTGCCATCCTCGCCAATTGAACGGATGGTACATGGCTTCTTTGTAAGGACGCTCGGCCGCAACACCTTGCCAAAGATCCCAGCGAACATGGCTGGGGACTGGATCGGCACCCTCGGGACGTGCGATGTGCCGAGGCCAAGTAGGCGAGCCACCTTGCCAGGAATGCACTTCCTTAACTTTGCCAATCATACCCGAATGAACGATTTGCACTGCGGTTCGGTATGCGGAGTGCGATTGGATTTGGTTGCACATTTGGGTAACGACGTTGAACTTCTTTGCGGCCATTTGCATCTGTCGCGATTCAAATACCGTATGCGTCAGTGGCTTTTGACAAAAAACATGCTTGCCCAACTGCATCGCAGCGAGAGCGATAGGGGCGTGCATGAAGTCGGGGGTAGAGACCAGCACTCCCTGGATGTCTTTGGCATCGTCGAGCAGTTTTCTCCAGTCTTCGAACTTGCGAGCGGCGGGGTATTTTTCGGCTGCATTTCCGAGATGGTTTTTTGAGCTATCGATGTCGCACAGCGCGATGACCTCAACCTCGGGACTTGCGGCCACGCCGTTCAAATCGCTAAAGCCCTTTCCGCCGGTGCCAATACTAGCGATGCCCAATCGCCGGTTCGCTCCGAAAACCCTCGAGTATTGGAGAGCGGGCAAGGTGATTGCAGCACCGGCCAAGGATGCAGTTTTTACAAACGAACGTCGATTGGGTTTCAATGTCATAGCGAGACTCTGGTAGGATGAAGGTGTGGTTTGTTGGCAGGAGAACTACCATTTTAACGGAATTGGCATTGCCAGTAGGCACAGCGACGCGAGAATCGCAAAAAAATCGATATGCACTTGTACTCTCCCAAGCAATTCGGACCAATTCACAATGAAACTCCCAAAAGTGCTTCGCGTTCGACAAAACTATGCAATCGGCCCCAAGGTCGATGTTCAGTCGACTCTGAAAGCAGAGATGCAAAAGTTTGCCAGCAGGATCCGCCCCGGTGATCGAATCGCTGTAGGCGTAGGAAGTCGTGGCATTACCAACCTGCCACTTATTGTCGAAACGGTACTGGAAGAACTCCATCGGTATGGCGCGAAACCTTTTATTATCCCAGCCATGGGTAGTCACGGCGGAGCGACGGCGCAAGGCCAACGCGACGTACTCGCCACGTATGGTATAACCGAAAACTCGATGCGAGTCCCGATCCTGGACTCGATGGAGGTCGCGCAATTCGGTACCTCCAGCGATGGCATTCCTGCCTATTGCAGCACGGAAGCGAGAGCGGCCGATGGCATTCTGCTCATCAATCGAATCAAGCCGCATACGGATTTCTTTGGCACTCTTGGGAGTGGATTGACCAAGATGTGCGTTATCGGCTTAGGCAAACGTACAGGTGCCACGGCGATGCATCTAGCTGCCATGCAATTTGGACACGAGCGAGTGATTCGCAACTTGGCAAAAGTAGTCATCCAAAACGCCCCAGTTTTGGGTGGCATCGCAATCGTTGAAAATCAGTTTCATGACACCGCCAAAATCGTAGCCGTCCCCGTTGACGAACTGGAGGCTGTGGAAAACGCATTGCTCGTGGAAGCCAAATCGCTGATGCCTCGATTGCCCTTTGAAGAATTGGACTTACTGATCGTTGATCAAATAGGAAAGAACATAAGCGGGGCAGGAATGGATCCCAACGTCATCAATCGAAGCGTGCATGGTTACGATAGTCTGCCAGCGCGAGGGGATCGCACGTCGCCGTTTATAAGGAGAATTTACGTTCGAGATCTGACATCGGAAACGCATGGCAACGCCATCGGCATCGGCATGGCAGATGCGGTAACGAGTCGCTTGGTTGCATCGATGGACATGCCGGTTACCAACATCAATGCCCTCACAGCTTTGACACCTCAAAGCGCCAAGATCCCGATCGCATTCGAAACGGACCGCGCGGCGATCGAACAAATGTTGGCTTCTTTACCGATTTCCCATTTGTCCGATGCAAAGGTGGTACGGGTTCTTGATACGCTATCGGTAGCGGAAATGGAAATCTCGGCATCGCTTTGGAATGAGCACTCGTCCGATGGCCAATTAATCGCTTTGACTGAGTTAAGAGAATTTGGCTTCGACATCGCCGGAAACCTAACAAATCCCTCCAACAATCCCACCACATAACCAAAAAATCATGACACCAATAACTAAGAACGTGTTTTCGTTGAGTCCACCATGCAATGCATTGCTGGGGAGGGTGAGGCTCCTGCCGAACCGTGGCGTCGCAAGCTCGGCAGGAGCCTCGCTCTCCCGAAGGTTCTCAAGGGACTTGGCCTTTCAAAAATGTTTGTTCCCAGACGGGAACCTGAGAACTAGATGCTGGCGAACTATTGTTTTGAGACTTCTCGTACTAGTGCTGACGCCAGTTCTTGCGATTGCGGATGACTTTGTGCGGGTTGCGACGTTTGATGTGGATGCAACGCCGCCGTTGGGTTCGGCCATGGCTTATGATCCTGTGAAGCGAGTGGATGAACTGACCCTTCGATGTCGAGGGATCGTGATCCTTGGCGCGGAGCAGCCCATTGTGCTCTGCGCGGTCGATTGGATCGGTATTGCCAACGAAGGGCATGATGCATTTAGGTCGGCGTTGGCAGATGCTGCTGGAACGGTGCCGGCACGAGTTGCGGTGCATGCGTTGCATCAACACGACGCGCCTGGCTGTGACTTCACTGCTGAAAAGATCATACGAGAACTGGGCCTACAAGGTTACTCACGTTTCGACGGAAACTTTCATCGGCTGGTCATGCAACGCGCAAGCGAAGCGATTCGGGTCGCACTAACGAATGCAAAGAAGGCAACTCATTTTGGGTTTGGGGAGGCGATTGTAAAAGAGGTCGCTTCGAATCGCCGCGTGGCTGTTGGCCCTGACGGCAAGGTCGGTAGCATGCGAGGTAGCAGCTGCAAAGTGCCTGGCTTGGTTGCACTGCCAGAAGGCTTGATTGACCCAAATGTTTCTCTTCTTGGGTTTTGGAATGAAGACACGCCGGTCGCCATCTTGACTTCCTATGCTTGTCATCCGCAAAGCTACTATCGATTGGGGATTCCAAGTCCTGATTTCCCAGGGATCGCTCGATTCATCCGGGGACAGGATTTGAATATGGCGTTGCATGTCCATTTTAATGGCGCAGGCGGAAACATCGCAGCGGGCAAATACAACGATGGCTCGCAGCCCAAACGAATGATCCTAGCGAATCGACTTGCCGATGGAATGCGCGAGGCTTACGAAAAGTCGACGCGAGTTTCGCTTTCCGCAAAGGAGATCGGTTGGAACAGCGAGCCTGTGAGCTTGCCGATTGCAACGCATCTAAATCAAGCAGAGATAATCACAAAACTGAAGGGGACCGATCCGAAAGGCTACATCTCTCTGGCCGATCAACTGGCATGGTTGGAGCGAGTTCAATCGGGGCATAAGATCGACGTGACTTGTTTGCGAGTCGGCGATGTCCGGATGCTTCATCTACCTGGCGAATTGTTTGTCGAGTATCAATTGGCGGCCAAAGCCATGCGACCTGATTTGCATGTGATGATGGCTGCTTATGGTGATTATGGTCCTGGCTACATCGGAACTGCGGCTTCTTATCCAGAGGGTGGATACGAGACAGGCCCGACGTCGTCCAGCGTAGCACCGGAGGTAGAGGCGGTTTTGATGGGAGCAATGAAGCGTGTGCTAGGAGCAAAGTAGTTGGTGTATAGCCTTTAGGTGCCTATAGGCGACTGGCAATCTCAGCAGTTCTGTTGTGTTTCTGTAGCGGCAGGGCGTGAGCCCTCCGGTTTCGCGGCATTTACGAGGCACTCACCGGACGGCTTGCGCCGTTCCGCTAACAAAGTGAGTGCCGTTGAGCGATAGCCAAATGGCACTCACTTTGCATTGGTACAGGCAAATTACTGAGCCGCGGGCGCTAGCCGCGTTACGGTTTCCCTGGCAAACACGGTTGTCGCGGCTAGCGCGGATTATTCATTGGTTGTTGAACGAAAACGGCCCTCTGTGCGTATAAGTTGTTTATCACAAGCAGCTTACGACGCATCAGAAGGACCGACCATGAGTATACAGTCTGCAACGCAAATGTCATTCGGA
>JANPHB010000300.1:0-64415 GCA_031424235.1 Pirellula sp. | reverse complement strand
AATGAAAAAACAAATCTTTGCCGCCGCCGACGTTGATGAACCCGAAACCCTTGTCCGTCAACTTTTTGATGCTACCTTCGGCCATAACAACTCTTCCTTCAAATGATAGAACCGAACGCCGCCGTCAAACATTGTTGGCCGTACGTCCATTTGTTCATGGGGAGAGTGTACCCTGATATCGCTCAAAAACGCGTAAGAACTTGCCAGTACGCGATTTTAATGGCAAAAAAGCCTCGGAATCGAACTCTCCCAGCCGCTTAAACATGTTTTCAACGAGGTTAATCAACCAATTCGTTACTTGGGAGGGTGAGGCCAACCCAGTAAACATCATTGCAAAGCCAAGTCCAGTCAAAACCTTCGGGAGGGCGAGGCTCCTGCCGAGCCAGCGGTGCAAAGGTTCGGCAGGAGCCTCACCCTCCCGAGCAATAGATTGCTTAGGTAAACTCGTTGTAAACATGTTTACAGCGGTGGCCTCGCTCTCCCCAAAGGCTTTTATGGGACCTAGCGTTGCAAAGATGGGGCAGCGACGTCTCTCTCCCTCCCGCTGGGGCAACTTGAGATCACTCCAGTTCATCGTCCAATCCAAACGGAATCGCATTGAACTCGATTGGGTACTGTCCGGAACCAACAGTTTGCCCCGTTTCGATGCCATAGTGAACAGCTCGAATGGCATGATCCACAGACCACCTTAGATCTTGCCCGATAGCAAGCCCAGCAACAATCGCGGCCGAGAGCACGCATCCCGTTCCATGCGTATTGCGTGTTTTCAGTCGTGGGAGTTGGAAGGCAATATTCTCGGTCCCCGGTCCAAGTATGTTGACTGATACTCCACCGACCTCGCCAAGTTTCAAAAGAACATTCCTCGCGCCAAGCTCATGCAAAATCCGAATCGCGTTGGCTACCGAGTTGGAATCGTTAGGATCGATCGGCTCGCCGCAAAGTTTCTCGGCCTCGAATCGATTGGGCGTTACCAGGTAAGCCATAGGTAGCAATTGCTTGGCCATAACCTCGATCGCATCGACTGGCAGCAAGGCATCCCCATGCTTGCTGATTATGACTGGATCGACGATCAAGGGAAACGAAAAGTCCTTGGCACGTTCCGCGACAGCTTCAATCATGGCTGCATTTCCAAGGGCACCGGTCTTCGCTGCTCGGGGCGGTATGTCCGAAACGACGGCATCGATCTGCGCAACAACAAAGTCCGGTAAAAGAACCTCAATCGCACGCACTCCAAGCGTGTTCTGGACTGTGAGCAACGTGACAACGCCCGTCCCGTATGCTCCAATTTGCTGAAACGTCTTTAAGTCCGCTTGCAAACCAGCTCCACCTGATGGGTCGGAACCGGCAATAGTCAAAGCGTTGGCGTTGCGAAAGAGGGTCAGTTGACGGGATGCTTGCGTTTTTTGAATCATGGGTTGGCTGTTGTAATAATATGTTGAATTGGAGATCGGGCCACACTTGTCGATGGTCCATCTAAACTTAGGAAAGACGACGCCATCTCTGTAACTTCATTTTGCAGAAAAAACACTCGAAACCTATGGGAGAGCGAGGCTCCTGCCGAGCTGGCGACGCTTTGGTTCGGCAGGAGCCTCACCCTCCCGAGTGCCAAATTCTCGAGATGAAGTCGATGAAAACAAGTTGAAAGGGATAAGAGGAGCTAGCATAACCATTGACGCAACGTTTCGGTAATCGCCTATTGAGACAAGCTTCGACGACGCATGGCTTCAGTAACCTCCTCGAGCAAGGTCAACCGACCTCCGTAGGTTCGACGCAGGTTCTCCGGAGTAAACGTCGTTTGCATCGTCCCCCAAGCCACCGCGCGCACGTTAAGCAAAATGAGATGATCGAAGTACTCCGGGACCGTGTGCAAATCGTGATGGACGACCAAGATCGTTTTTCCTTGCGATTGCTGATGACGCAGAACTTGGATGATGGATTGCTCGGTGGCGGCATCGACCGCAGCGAACGGCTCATCCATCAGAAACACATTTGCCGATTGAACGAGAGCTCGCGCCAGAAACGTTCGCTGTTGCTGGCCACCCGAAAGTTGGCTTATCTGACGATCTGCAAGTTCCGCAATTCCGACTTGCTCCAAGGCGTCCATCGACCGCTTATGGTGCTCTTTGCGGACAGGCATGAACCAACCGATTTCTCGATACAACCCCATCGTTACTACATCAAGTACCGTCGCCGGAAAGTCCCAGTCGACGGACTCGCGTTGCGGGACATAAGCGATATGCTGTCTTTGCTTTGCAAGCGGCTCGCCTTGGATTTCGATCGTTCCCGAAATACGCGGCACCATGTCCATGATCGATTTGATCAACGTGCTTTTGCCGGCTCCATTGGGACCGACCAAGCCTACCAAAGCACCCTGAGGTATCGAGAGATTGATTTCCCAAAGGACGGGTTTGCGTTGATACGCGACCGTCAAATCTGCGATGCGAATCGCTGTCTTGGGTTCGTTGTCCTTCATTCCGTGGGCTCGCCGCCGAGTGCTTTGGTGATGATTCGAAAATTATGCTTCATCATTCCTTCGTAGGTCTCAGCATCGCTGCCCGTCGGCCCCATCGCATCCGAGTAAAGCTCACCGCCAATCGACACGATGGTTTTCTTTTCAGCCGCACCCTCCATGATCGAATGTACCGATTTGGGTGGGACGCTGGACTCTACAAACACCGACGGGATCTTTTTCTCGACCAACATATCCACTAACTCGCGAATGCGTCGCAAGCCGGCTTCCGAGGAAGTCGATACGCCCTGGATCCCCTCGACCTGCAATCCATAACGCCTTCCAAAATATCGAAACGCATCGTGGGACGTGATCAAAATCCGCTGCTGGGCTGGAATGGTTTCTACCCAACGCTTCCCAAGTGCATCCAGTTTCTCCAATCGCTCTCGAAGTTGGTTGGCCCGCTCCGCAAAGGCATCCGATTGAGATGGGATGCGTTCCTTGAGCTCTTTTTCGATCAGCTGGGTTGTGGCGGACCATAACGTCACGTCCATCCAAATGTGGGGATCAGCGGTTTCGTGCTCCGGATCGCCTAACGCAGCTTCTTTGGGAATCGCGTCGGAGAGAGCGATGTGCTTTTTTGCGCCGGCCGTCTTGAGACTAAGCAAATCGCTCATGCGCCCTTCCAGCTTAAAGCCATTATAGAAAACAACATCGGCTGCCCGAATCGCTTTTACGTCATCCGTGTTCGGGCGATACAAGTGAGGATCGACCCCATCGCGCATCAATTGCTCGACCTGTACTTGATCGCCCCCGATTTGACGAACCATGTCCGCTACCATACCTGTCGTGGCAACAACAACCAGTTTGCCGGATTTGGATGGAGCTTTGGCGGCTGGATTGTCGGAAGACACGCAACCGGACAAGGCTGCTATGCATAGTCCGCAAAACAATATCGCGGCAAGTGAAGCTCGGTTTCTCGTTGTCAATTGCGTGATCGATTCATGCTAAAGTTGGTGCGTTGGAAGTTCTATTTTTACACAGCCGACAAAAGTAGCAGGCACGCTCCGTCGTGCCGTCCGCTAGAGTGAATTGATAAAGATTTTTGGATGACGGCTCATGGAATGTGCCTGATACTTCGATTTTTGTCTGCCAATTCTGATTTTACCCTGCGCTAAAATTCAGTCAACCAGTACGCCTACGGCTGACTGTTAAACGAGATTCGCGGTTACGCGTAGTACCTGAACAAGTGGCACGCTTCGTCTAAATCAACGAATCAAAACCCTTCATCCCAATCGGTTCCTTCGAAGCGAACGGCTCCCCATAGCGTACACCAATTGCTTTGCCCCAGAAAGCGGCTTCTTCTCGAAGCCGTTCGCTAAAGCTAGGCGGCTCCGAGGACCGCCCCGTGACGAATTGACTTTGATAAGCATCAATCGATGCGACCTTTGAGGGCCATTGTTCGGTGATGTCCAGAATAAACGAGGGTTGCGGGACCATCTTGAGATGGATGCAATAGTAATAATAAATACGCTCGGGATGGTAAGGCTGACCGGCCAAATCGCTTTTCGAAAGCTTGCTCCAAAACCGAGCTGCTTCCACCAGCTCTGTGGCTGCAACATGGTCCGGATGCGCATCGGACCAGTACGGAGCGAAAATCCATCTCGGCCGTGTTAATCGAAAGAGGCCGGCAAGCCGATGTCGATTTTCAAGCGTCGCTTCCAGGAACCGATTCCTCATCCCCAAGTTGTATCGCCAGGGACTACCTAACGCGGCATTGGCCATCGCGGTTTCGGCCGCCCGAATTTCAAGAGTGCCATGCGGTGTTGGCTCGCCACTGGTCAAATCCACGATCCCTACTCTTCGCCCTTGTTGGAGCATTTTGCAAATAGCTCCCCCCATTCCAAGCTCTGCATCGTCCGGATGCGGAGCGACCACCAAGACGTCGAGCGGCTGGGTCACATCAGGCAAGTTCGGGAAATCGTTCTGCAGTGCGTTCATTAGGGCCGATCAACCAAGTGTTTCTGTATTTGAAGGAGTATGCCGCGAGCAACTTCGGGTTTGGGACCAGTAAGCTGTCCGACAATCGAGCCATCCCGCAAGATAACTTCCACCGAGTTGTCGCCTGCGTTCATCGCTTCGGCGCTGTTCGAAACGATCATGTCACAGCATTTGCGGGACATTTTAACAATGGCTCGAAATCGAATGTCTTCGGTTTCCAAAGCGAAACCAACGACCCACTGCTTTGGCTGTTTCGAGGCGCCCAAAGTCGCGATGATATCTGGCGTTTCGATCAACGATAACTGCAGCCCCTCACCTGTCTTGGACAGCTTGTGACTCTCGATATGCCGCGGCATGTAATCGCATGGAGCCGCCGCCCCGATCAAACCATCCGCACTTTGGAATGCAAGCCGCGTCGCATCAAGCATCTCTTGGGTGGTGATCACATTGACGACTCGCGCGGCTGTTGGGTAGACAACGCTAACAGGCCCACTGATGATGGTGACTTCGTGCCCTAGCTCGAGAGTCGCGTTTGCAAGAGCAGCACCCATGCGGCCACTAGAGCCGTTTGTCAGATACCGGACGGGGTCTAGGTATTGCCTAGTTGGTCCCGAAGTGATCACGATGCGAGCCATGAGTGTCTTCGTTGGAAAGTGTTACAGTAAGAACGGTTCGCACGCGGAAAGAATGGCTTCGGGTTCCGACATTCGCCCTGCCCCCATTCGGCGACACGAAAGCCAACCGGAGTCTGGTCCAACAATGCGAACTCCATCTGCCTTCAATTGGTCCACGTTGCGAGCCACAGCTGGCTTCTCCCACATAGGGGTGCTCATCGCGGGCGCAAATACAATCGGACACTCCATATTGAGGTAGAGCGTCGAAAGCAAACAATCCGCCAGACCGAACGCACAGCTCGCGATGATATGAGCGGTAGCAGGAGCAACAATGAAAAGCTTGCAGTCGGTCGCCAATTCGATATGCGGTCCAAGCGGATACCGAGAATCGAACAAGTTGATTACTGGAGCCCGGTTGCATAACGCTGAGAAGGTAGCAGCGCCAATGAACTCCTGGGCGGCCTCGGTCATGACGACAGAGACGTCAAGACCGCGTTGAGCCAAGCGGCTTACGAGAGCCGCTGATTTGAATGCGGCGATGCCGCCTGAAATTCCTACAACGACGCGATGACTCATCGTCCTTATAGGTCGCTAGTATCCAAGTCGAGCAAATCACCAAGGTCGGCTGTTTCGCTGAGCACCTTGAGTTCACCCGATGTGGTCAAGTAAATCTTGTCTTGCAAAATCTCTTGAATGACCACTTCCATTTTGTCGTCCGTATTCATTTCCACCAAAGGCCGACTGCCACGGTTGATTTGAACCAAACGCTTTTGGATGAGCGTGGACAACTTAAAGCGACCGCCAACCTTGTTGACGATGAACTCTTCTTTCAATTCTTCGAGCATGGGACCTTTTCTCCTTGGTACTGAACTAGCAGTTTGCACAAATGCTGAACAGTTGTATCGATCTCGTCGTTTATGACTTCATGTGTGTAGTGATGTCGAAGAGCTAGTTCCTCCGAAGCCACATCCAACCTGCGCTGGATTGAGTCTTGAGTCTCGGTACCACGATTGCGGAGCCTTTTCTCAAGTTCGGCCACTGAGCCCGGGTGGACAAAGATGGTGATCGCTTTCGGATAGCCTTGCAAAACCGCAAGTGCCCCTTGGACATCAATCTCTAATAATACCCACTTCCCTTTGCTTAAGCCAGTCGAAACCACGTTTCGGAGAGTTCCGTACCAATACCCACGGCCAAAAACCTCTTTGCACTCCAAAAACTCGCCCGCCTGACGTTTGGCCTGGAATTCCTCGTCGGTCAAAAAAATGTAGTCCCTACCGTTTTCCTCGCCTGGACGAGGAGGACGCGTGGTCGCGGAAACGCTCAAAGCCAACGGGAGCTCCGATTCGACCATCAATCGTTGAACCACGGTCGATTTGCCGGACCCGGATGGCCCCGAGATGATGATAAGGTTGCCTGGAATGGTCATAATTGAAAGTCTACTCCACGTTTTGCACTAGCTCACGCATTTGTTCGATGCCCGTTTTGATCGAGACCACAAGCTGTGAAACTTGGGCGTCGTTGGCTTTTGAACCTATCGTGTTGGTCTCTCGAAAGAGCTCTTGGATGAGAAAATCGAGGCGTCTGCCTTGGCTTTCCTTGGTTGAAAGTGCATCTTGGAACTGTTTCAGGTGACTGCCGAGACGCGTGATTTCCTCGGAGATATCGCATCGATCTGCGTAGGCAAGCACCTCACGGAGCAAGTCGATGTCCGAAACGTGATGGCCTACTTGGGCTAACCCATTGCGAACTCGCTGTTCCATTTTCGAGCGGAATTCCGCAACTACTTCAGGGGCCCGCGCTTCGATCAAGGATTTACTGGCTTCAATCTGAGCAAGCGTTTCCACAAACTGCGATCGCATCGCCTCCCCTTCTTTGAGTCGCATGGACTGCAAATCATTGAGTGCGGCTCGAACGGTCAACTGAACGACCTCAAGCAATTTTTCATCGTCTTGTTGACGATTTGATTCCAACACACCCGGCAACAGCAAAAGTTGGCCGAGGTCGTAGCCAAACTGAATTCCAAGTCGATCGGCAACGGACTTCGACTGGGCTAAATAGTCCTCAAGGGTTTTCTGATTGATGGTTGCAGCATTGCTGCGTCCCACTTGGGTCACACGCACGGAAACCGTAACGCTTCCACGCTTCAGAGAGTCACGAAGGATCGACTCAAGCTGCGGTTCGAGGGCCGAAGCTGCCTCCGAGATTTTCGACACAACTTTGAGATAACGGTTGTTGACGGTGCGAATCTCAACGTCAATTGAAAAATCACCGTGCCGTTGGGCGGCTTGACCATGCCCGGTCATACTTAATAGCAACGAACGATACCTAATCTACGAACGGATGAATCGACATATGTCCTGGCCCGAACGAACAATCGGGCGCCCCAAACGAACAATCGGTCGATCAGTACAATTGGAAGGGACAAAAGTCCCAGCCCACAAATTACGGTTTTGGCTCGGTTGGCTCTGCTGAAGGTTTAGGAGCCTCTGGAGTTGGTTCCGCTGCGGGCGGCGATTCAACAGCTGGTTTCGGAGAATCTGTCGCAGGTGGCAATTCCGGAGCAGGTTTCGCAGGCTCCGCGGCTGGTTCTGCCTCTGGAGTTGGCTTGGCAGCTGGTGGAAGATTTGTAACTGCCGGCGAAGGTTCGGTCGAAGCTGGGGTGACTGCTGCTGGAGTGACTGCTGCTGGAGTGCCGTCAACCTCGCCTGGTTTGGTATCAGTCCCTGGCGTGGTTTCTGGTGCAAGGTCGGGAGGTAGCGAATCCAGGCCACCCATCCCCCCTATTTCAGACTCCACTTTTGAATTTGCTGTAATGTTTAGGCTGTCCGGCAGATACCAAAAGCAAGTCAGAGCACAAAGGACAATCCACAGCAGAACAGCAACCGCGGTAATTCTGGTGAAAATATCTCCAGCCTTGACCCCAAACGCACTGGCGCCGCCTGCTCCTCCCAACGCCCCCGTCAATCCGCCTCCACGACCGCGTTGAAGCAAAATAATGAGCACAATGAAGAGGGAAAGAAGAAATAATGCTGGGCCAAAAACATATTGAGACAGCATCGCCAAAGGGAAAAACACGGCTGAAAATCTCCTCGCCAACGTCGAAAAACACAAAAAGTCACCAAATGCCTCGATTGGGCAACCCGGAATGTAGCAAATTGCTTGGTACTTGTTGAGAGCCCTTTGCGCTTTTTCGCCCCAAACTGCGTCAACTTTGAGTGCTAGCGTTTGAGGAAAGGGTTGTTGACACGAAGAATATGTCTGGTACGCTTCCATCTTACCAATTTTACGCAAAGCCCCTAACCGGCAATGTCTACCACAGTAGGTTAACCACGGTGGACAATGCGGCACGGAGCGCCAGAGTTGTTTCTGGCAGATTAGGTCCATAACTCAGGAAGTACATCGTGGCGTTGCGTGGATCCATGTTTAGTTCTCTCGGGAGGAAGATTTTGATGAATAAAGTACGATTGGCATCGCTCGCTCTGGCTGCATTCGCAGTGAGCTTCGGTTCAGTAGCAATGGCAGATTGCGGCGGATGCGGCGGTCGACAAGGCCTTTTGGCTAAGTTGCACGCGAAGAAGGAAGCTGGTTGCAATGGCGGCGGATTGCTCGCCAAGCTTCATGCAAAGAAGGCTAGCGCTTGCTGCGCTCCAGAACCAACTTGCTGCCCAGCTCCAGAACCAAAGTGCTGCCCAGCTCCAGCTCCAACTTGCTGCCCAGCTCCAGCTCCAAAGTGTTGTCCAGCTCCAGCTCCAAGCTGCGGTTGTGCAGCACCAGCACCTAGCTGCGGTTGCTCGGCTCCAGCACCAGCACCAAGCTGTGGTTGCTCGGCTCCGGTTGCAGCTCCAAGCTGTGGTTGTGGCGCTTCGATGTCGGTAGCGACTGAATCCTACGTTTCTGCTCCAGCAGTATCGTCGGGTTGCAGCTCCTGTGGAACAACTGTTGACGCTGGCACAATCAGCACCACGACAGTAGTTCCTCCTGCTCCTGCAGCACCTGCTGCTGCTCCAGCAGCACCTGCTGCTGCTCCAGCTTCGGTTAGCGACAAAGCTCCAGCAGCGTAAGCTGTTTGTAAATCAGCAAACAAATCAGTTGTTTGCAAAAATTTCGAAAACCGAGCTGAATTCCAATTGAAATTCAGCTCGGTTTTTTCGTTTTCAACTCGCTCTCTTCAATTAGACTAGCGATCCGCTCCTGTCAACGCTCTCACTCGACTTCACAGGCAAGTCGGTAATCTATCTTCATGACTAAATCGATTCGCGACAAAAAGTCCTCTACTCCTACCATCCCCATTCAATGGCAGTGGGGGCTTCGAATTCTGATTTTGTTTCACTTTCTCGCAGTCGGGATGACCTATTCCGCCAATTGGCGACGTTCTACCATCCAAGACGATACGCTCGCTTGGCTACATCCCTACCTGATCGGCGGGAACTGGTATCAAGAAATGCTGCCTGTCGAATGGATTTCGGATTCCATTGGCCAAAAGACTCTGCGAATATCCATCCAAACCTCAGACTCGCCACAAGACTGGACGCCTGCCTTCGACTCTTCCGTTAAAAATATCGACCAAGCACGAACTCAGCGATTGCTCCATGTCTTAACCGAATTGGCGGTCAGCGAAGACACTCTCGGCCTGACCAACGTACTCAAATCGATCGTGCTGCATTTGGAAAGCGATCCGCTCAAACTGCAGCAGCTTGTTGGCATTCGTTTGGAAAGACTCTCCGAACCGTTGGCGGAACCCGAATCGGAATCCATTCTCTACGAAGCCTCACTGGCTCGATTCCCGAGTGGAGAATTTGGTTTTGTTCCTAAGCTAGAAAGCCATCGATCGGTTCGATCCCTGGATTCAAATCGAGGGTCCCCATGATGGCAAATTGGTTTGTTCCTCTCTCGCCCAAAACCATATCGATCATTCGTATTGTTTGCGGGCTCATCGCTGCAATCCACTTCCTTTTGTTGCTTGCCAGCGGAACGACTTGGCTAGGCCCACAAGGCTGGTTGAACATGGAAAGCGGCCGCTTCTTGATCGGCGAATCGGTGCCTGGGACAGGAAGCTTCTACCGTTGGTCCATTCTTTTCTGGTATCCGGAGGCGATTTTCTGGGTTGCAGGCGCAGGACTGCTTGCCAGTCTGGCTGCAATCGCTGGACTTGGTTCTCGCGTATCGACATTCATCGTCTGGCTTTGCCTCGGCACCTTCCATCATCGAGCTCCCCTTCTGACGCCGTTGCATGAGCCACTTCTGGTTGCCATGTTTGCGTATTTGACGATCGATCCAGGCCGCAATTCCTGGAGCCGTCCAGGTCTCTCAAGCGGGACGGATCGAATCTCTTCGAATGTAGCGACTCAGCTCATCATCTTTCACCTCTGGATTTGGATCGCGTTTAGTCTTGCATCTATGTTGGCTTCGCCGCTCTGGTGGAACGGCGAAGCTGGATGGTTATTGCTAAAGCAAGGCAGGGGTTGGCTTCATCTTGCCCAAGGCTGGGAATGGCTCGGCCAACTCTTGACACACTTAACTATTGCCACCCAAATTGCCGTCCTTTGCTGTATGCTGCGAACCGATTGGCACTGGCTCAGTCGATGGCTGCTGTATCTTTTCGTCCTCTGCATGCTTTTACAGCTCGGCGACTGGCTGTATGCTTCAGTATTGCTAGCTGCAAGTCTTTCTCTAACCTCCAACCAATCCCTCCCTGAAACACAACATGGCCCCAGTAAATCCGCAAACATCTAGACGACAATTCAACCAGGCGGCAATGGCAGGTGTGTCGGCTGCCCTTGTTGGAATGGCCTCGACGCAAAGTTATGTAGCGGCTGCTGAGCCATCTCCCTCCAACCTGACAAGGACGAACAAATTGAAGTACTGCCTCAATACGAGCACCATCCATGGCGAAGTTGTTCCGATCGTTGACCAGATCGCCATCGCAAAGAAAGCTGGCTACGACGCCATTGAATTCTGGTTGCGAGATATCAGCAAGTACACTTCGCAGGGAGGCACTCTACCCGATCTGAAAAAACGAATCATCGACGCGGGGCTGACCGTCGAAAGCGCGATCGCATTTGCAAACTGGATCGTCGACGACGAAGGAGCGAGAAAGAAAGGACTTGAGCAGGCTCGCAAAGACATGGATATCGTGACGGCAATCGGAGGCATCCGCATTGCGGCTCCTCCCGCTGGTGCAACCGATTCCGGACCACTCAATTTGGAACAAGCTGGAGAGCGCTATCGAGCACTCTTGGAAGTGGGTAAGGCTGCAGGTTGCATCGCGCAACTCGAAGTTTGGGGCTTCTCGAAAAACCTGTCGAAGCTATCTGAAGTGCTCTATGTTGCTGCTGCGGCACAACATCCTGACGCTTGTGTTTTGCCCGACATCTACCACCTTTACAAAGGTGGTTCCTCCTTCAATGACCTTAGTCTCCTATCAGGCAAACGCATTCATGTCTTCCACATGAATGATTATCCCGATATCGTCAGAGACAAGATCAATGACGCAGATCGCGTTTACCCGGGTGATGGTATCGCTCCGGTCAGCAAGATCCTTGCGACAGTTTTTGCAAGCGGGTTCGACGGCGTTTTGTCCTTAGAGCTTTTTAACCGAAGCTATTGGGAGCAGGATCCAAACGAAGTTGCCGCCAAAGGACTTGAACGCATGAAACTGGCAGTCGCTCAGGCTAAGTGATCGAAGTAAAACGATTGCCCTCAATCCAGTGTCGAACGATTGTCCTCAATCGTTCTCAGTGTAAAACGATTGTCCTCAATCGTTTCAAATATAAAACAGCTACCCTCAATCATTCCTAATGTAGAACAATTGTTCTCAATCGTTCTCAATCGAAAACGGCCGTCCTCACCCCTTCCCGAGGCCAAATGATCCCGACAAGCGAAGCCGTTGCAGTAGCGTCCGATTGGCTGGTACCTGTAGACACGTCCCCCATTCCAAATGGCTTCATTGTCATCGAAGAGGGGACGATCCGGTTCGTCGGACAAGAGCTTCCGACCAGTTTCCAATCCGTTCGCTTAGTTCGATTACCCGGTGTCGCGATCTTGCCCGGGCTCATCAACTCGCACTGCCATTTAGAGTTTAGCGATCTAGAGGCCCCGATTCCCGCTGGCAATTCTTTTCCTGACTGGATCAGCAGCTTGCTAGCCGTTCGCAGAGCAAAGAACAACGATCCTGTTCAATTGGCTTCGTATCGACAGGCGGCGATCGCTTCTGGGATCCGGGAGTCCTATCAGGCTGGCGTACGTTGGGTTGTGGACATGGCGACGGAGCCTTGGTCGGCCGCTTGGATTGAAAACGAAGTGGCATCCATTGCCGCTATGTTCCCCGTCGGATTAGCGCCCAAAGTGCCAATCGTCGTACAGCCGTGTGTCGAACTCTTGGACATCGTCGACCATCGATTCGAGTCAACACTCGCTCTAGCGAAAAAACACATGGCTGCACCGAAGGCAGTCACCGGTGTAGGGAGAATTGGCTTTGCCCCGCATGCACCCTACACTGCATCTCGAAAGGTGACGCAGTGGTGTGCCGACTTGCCAAGCAATGAGAAACGCCTTGTGACGATGCATTTAGCGGAATCAAAAGAGGAATTGCAGTGGCTACAGCATCAAAATGGTCCGTTTGCTGAACTGTTTGGCCCTATCCTTGGCCACGGTACTTCAGTAAGTGCACAGGCATACTTTGATAGGCTTGGGCAAATTACGGAGCATGTCGCGTTGTTGTCCAAGGCTTGGCGAGCGACGATTGCTCACGGAAACTACTTATCGCAGCGAGACTTGACGAGCCTTGCAGAGCATACCTCGACGATGGGAGTTGTTCATTGCCCTAGAACTCATCAGCACTTCGGCCATCTCCATGAAGCTGGCCCGCAGTTCCCACCGGCCAATCGCTATCCTTTTGCAGAACGAATCAACTTGGGGGTTCGTCATTTCTTAGGTACCGACTCACGTGCTTCCAACCCCGACTTGAACCTTTGGACAGAAGCGAAACTGGTTCGAGCGGAACAACGCGGGCTGAGTTCGAGCCAAATTCTGAAAATGATTACGACGGACGCAGCAGAATTTCTCGACCTCGGCGATGCGTATGGCTCCATTCGAGCAGGAAGTCCAGCGGCCTTAACCGCGATCAAGCTTGATAGGGTGATCCCTCAGGAAGGCCTGGTAGATGATGAAAGCACTCTCTACGACGCTTTGCTAGAAGAGGGGACTGTTTCGGGGCCTCTAGAATGGGTCGTGGCCAGTTTACAAAGCCCTATCCGAGCAAATCTGTAGCGAGTGGGCCTATACTCGACACAGCAACCAAAAGTAGCAGGCACGCTCCGTCGTGAAATCCGCTGGAGTGAATTGACAAGGATTCCTGGTGAACGGCACATGGAATGCGCCTACAATTTTTGGCCCTTAATCTTTAGCATTCTTGATTAGGATATCGCGGGTTACCTCGTGGATCTTTTGCTGACGGCCTGCCAGGTCCTCCAGCTCGCCCAACAAACTTGGGTCCCCGATTTGGCCAACCGTATCATCCGGATTGCTCGTTTGTTTTGCCAAGGACTGTGTCCTTCGATTGATACGGAGTTGCAACGTCTTGAGCAGTTTTAGTTCGGCGATGGAATCTACCAGTGGCTCTTCCTCTTGGTTGTTCGATTGCTGTTGCTGTTGCTGATCGGGCTGCTTCTTTTTTTCCTCACGCTTCTTTTGAACTTGCTTGAGTGAATCAAGCATCTCCTCTAGTGCACGGATAATCTCATCTTCGATTGCAATGGTCGTTGCATTGACAATGGCTTCCGTTAACTTTTTACTCACTGCTTGAGCGTCCAAGTTGACTTGTTCTAGCGCTTCCGGAAATGCTGTGCTTGAGCCTTCGTCTTGCAACAAGAGAAGCGCTTTCTGACCTTCCATCACGACCTTCGACTGTTCGATGGACAACTTATTTGCTTGGAGCTCCAAAGTCCTATCCTTGAGGTCACCTGTCAAATTGCCAAGCTTTTCCGTTTGCTCACGTACCGCACGTTGCAAATCGAGCATTCGCCGAAGGCGCGTTTCGACATCGACAAGGGACCGTTCGATTTCTTCTTCTCGCAGCTGTCGGAGGATGCGTTCCAATTCGTCGATGGCTTCGCGTAGTTCACGCTCCGCTTCACGCTGCTCATCAACCGCCTCTTCCCGCTTTTCTTTCTCGAGTTTGTCTTGGGCGTTCTGCATACGCTTGCGAGCCATTTCGACCCGTTTGCGAGCCTTGTCCTCTCGCGATTCAGGCTTGGGTGGCGATTTCTTTTTCGAGGAATTTTCCGATTGTGAGTCCCCTTCGCTCGGTTTGGAGTCCTTCGAATCCTTGGCTTCCTCGTCTTTCATTTCTGAGTCCTTTGAATCGGACTCTTTCGACTCCTGCGAATCGGACTCTTTTGGATTTGCGTCTTTCGGATTTGACTTGTTGTCTTTGGGGTCGGAAGGCTTATCCCCGTTCTTTTTTGGATCATCTTTGGGGACGCTATCCTTGGGTTCATCGTCTTTTGAATCGCCTTCTTTGGGTGGCGTATCCGAAGCGTCCTTTGGCTTAGCCTCCTTGTCTTGTCCCTCTTTTTCCGGTCCGTCAGTTGGCTTCGAAGGATTGGCTTCGCCATCCTTCATCTTACCTTCTTGAGGTTTTTCGTTCTGCTCTTTGCCGCTCTGCTCCTTGCCGTCTTGCTTGCTGCCCTTTTCGCCATCTTTCGACTCTTGGTCTTTTTTGGCATCATCGTTGGTTTCTTCTTCGGACTTTTCCTCTTTACCGTCGTTGAGATCTTTGGCGACTTTTTCGAGCTGCTCCTTGATGTCTTTTTGATCACCTGCAGCTTGCTTGAGATCTTGCCCTGACTCTGTTCTTGCTGTCTGGCCACGTTGTATTTGTTCGAGGCGTCGAATTTCTTGTTGGATTTCTTGAATCCTCGCCCGTTCGTCGCGAAGTCGGGTAGACCTGTTTTCGCTTTGCAAGAGCTCAAGTAGTTTCATGAGATTCTCTCGGCCTGCTTCTTGCTCTTGGATCGCTCGAGTGAATTGGCCTTGTGAAAGCAGATCGCCAGCCACGCTCAATCGCTGCAAAGTGGCAAGTTGTTTACTCATTTTTGCGGCCTGCATCAGAAGGCCTGCACGTGTTGGATTGGCTGCGGCTTCCAACTCACTCATGCGGATAAAGAGTTCTTCCAGTTTTCCAAAACGCTGTGCAAGTTGCTTCTGCTGTTGCTCGAGCTCTTTCACCCGTTCGGCTGTCGGTTTTTTTTCTTGTGCGGATGCATTGGGGGCACAATCGCAGAAAGTGAGCACTGCAATAATGAAACCAAAGCACGACGCGCGAGCTAGTGAAACCACACTGCGTAAACCATAGCACGACGCGCGAGCTAGTGAATCCACTGTGTAGGTCACTAGCTTTCGCGTCGTGCTACCAAGCCTCGTTGTGGATAGATCAAAGAACCTGGATGTGTTTCGAATGTTCATGGCAAATCCAAAAGTTGTTTTTTCTGTTCCTGCTTGGTTTTTTCCAAAACCTTACCCTGCTCGTCGATGATTCCCCGGACCATATCTAGGACTTCGTTGAAATCCTGGATGTTGATCATGTCGCTGAGTATCTCCGTCAACGCGACGATGATTTGATTGCTCTTGTCGATCGCGTTTGGCAGCAACTCATCCACTTTGGAATCCGACTTGATGGACTTGGAGAAGCTCTTTTCGATTTCACGGACATCGCTGGCCATAGGCCCCCAGGATTGGTCAAGTACTACTATCAATGGCTTTCGAATCTTATCTTCTAGTCTAGTTCGCCTATCGACGCTGTCGATTCGGTTGTTGATCAGCTCCTGATTGATTTGAGTGATCTCGCGTTCAACGCCCCGAAGCTCACCTTCGGATTTTGTCATTTGCGATTCGGCTTGCTGGGAGCGGAGCATTTGCATGCGCTCGCGCCTCGCAGGTGAGTTTTCCTCAGCTTCCGCGGCAATTTCGTCCGCGGACTTAGACTTGTCCGCTGGCTTCTCTGCAGCCGCATCGGTCTGGTTGTCAGCTACTGCGGGAGAGATTGTTGGAACTTTGGCAGCCTTTTGCATGTTTACCAAAAGGTCTCTCATTTGTGACAGCTCACCAATAATCTGCTCCAGTCGTGCTCGCATGGCAAGTTCGCGGCGTTCCAGCAGAATCAAAAGTTGTTCCGGTGTGACAACACTCAATTGAATCGGGCTCGCACGGCCGATGTGCGGTTCGTCGCGAAGATTCAAATAATCTTCTGCGGCAACGGTCAGCCCAAGCGTCGAACCTACTTTGGCAACGAGTTGCCCTGCGTCACGCATGGCCTTGAGATCAAGCTGATTGGTTGCCTTGCCATCCGTTTGTACTGCAAGCGGCGTCCTGAGCAACGGATTGGTGTCCAGCACGGTTTCGACCCAAGCACCTTTCACGTCGTAGTCATCCTTGATCTTCCCAGCGATCGGAAGCATGGCATTTTCCGTGATGGAGGTACCGATTCCTTGTAGGGTCAGATCGACCTGCGGTGGTTGGTCCGTGATCGCCGAAATGACGAATTGTTGAACGCGGCTCGAACATATCCCATCGGTATCCCATAATCGCAATTCGATCAGAAGATTGCCGTCCAACCCACCGAGCTGCATTTGAAACTCAGATTGCTTGTCCTGGATTGCCAGCGACTGTTCAGGTAGCGAAGCTTTGTCAACTGCATCTCCTGCACGCACGAGGACAAAGTCACATTTTTCGACCGGCTTGTTCGTCTGCATTTGCAAGTTCAATTGACTCCCCTGTGGCAATCGCATTCCCGTTCCATAGGGAATCGTTTCGTTCCCCCAAGTCGTAGTTGTCGAACGTTGCAAGTATTCTGGGTAAGTGACATTGATTTGCAATTGGGTCACTTGTGGCGCCTCGACGCTGTTGAGTTGCAAATTTGAAATCCTTGCATCGCCACCAGCGACACTTAGCCATAGCGACTCATTAACGGACTCGAGCGGCGGGCCATCTAACGCGAATGATTGCTGGGATTTGTCCGCGGTCAACCTACGCATATTGGCTCTGCCTCGATTGCCATTGATATCGCGGTAATAGACGGTGCATACTTCTGGCACGATCTTGCCCGAGAGTTTAGCCCAGGTTTTTAGCTGGCACGCTTGCCCTTTAGGAACCGACGCAACGCCATCTCGAAATGGAACGAGATAGCGTTGCCGATTATTGCGTCCCGCAAATGTGGGCACATCCATTTCGATGCCATCGACGCCAAGTTCCGTCAATCGTGGCCAAGGTATGTCGGACAAAGCGAAAAAACGTTTGCCCCAATGCAATGTCCAGTTGGGTTGAAGAAGAGCAAAGACGCAACTCGACCCGAGCAGGACTCCAAGAGCGACCAATTGCATCTGAAGCGGCCGAAATCGTACCAACTCATTTACGTCAACCGCCTCAATCAAGTGGACGGCTTTTACACGAGCTAGCTCCAAGAAACCGGAACGCTGCGGATGCTCCTCGATCGAGGTATTGATCATGCTGGTTGGGTTTACTGCCTGGACTGTTGTGACAAGCGAACTTTGGAACTCAGGGTGACGGTTCTCGATAAGCAACGCGAGCGATGAATCGCTCCAGCGAACTTTCCAGCGATGCCAAAGAAATCGATAGATCAAGTAACCGGAGACCGAGACGAGGAGAATCAGCATGACGATTCGGACGGCTCTAGGCGATTCCGCAGCCCCGAATTTGGGCGGCAAATAATCCAACAACCCAAAAGTCCAAAACGCGGCGAGCAGCCAAATCGCTAAGATAATCAGCGACTGGCTTACCACGAAACGTGAAATGAGACCACGAAGATCGACCAGTTTCTGGCCAATCGACTGGGGAACGGAATACGCCGATTTCTGTTTGGAAGGGAGAACGCTTTGCATTCCTCTATTTGTAGCAGATTCCGCCCCCAAACGGTTAGTGGAGTTCCCCACACTTTGAGCCGTATCGAGTACAATCGGGGATTGCGGAGTTTGCAAATCCCAACTTTCGTTTAACAGTCAGCCGTAGGCGTACTGTCAAGGCGAGCAGTACGCCTTCGGCTAACTGTTAAACGACTAAATCAACAAGCCCTTATGGGCAACGCTATGAATCATTATGTAGCGAAACTCGTCAAGAGTTTCGGCCGTTTAAGCGATGCAGCCGAAAGTCTTGACGACTTTCGCTACTCAAAGCCTGTTTTTTCAGGGGAAAATGCTTCACAGCGTTGCTTATGGGTCAGGCTGGGATAGTGTGACCTTGCCCCGCCAAAACCCGCCACTTCCTTTCCCACCTTCCCCAGCCAAAACAGCCTCTCCATGAGCACTTTCTATCGTCGGTTTCAATTGGTTTTCAGCTCCACCCTTCTGATCTTGCTTGTTTGCAACTTGTCGTCAGCGCAGCAACCAGTAGCCTCCACTAACCCCGCACCAGCCAAGAAGAACCTGTCGGTGCTGCTGGTAACGGGAGGCTGCTGCCACGATTACGAATTCCAAGCCAAAGCCATGCAACTGGCGGCCCAGCAAAAAGGTATCCCAATCGATTGGACAATCGTCAACCAAGGGGGCAAAGGGACCAAGGCCATGATCGACCTTTACAAAAACCCGAAGTGGTTCGAAGGTTTTGACGTCGTCATCCATAACGAATGCTTCGCGGACACGGACGACGAAGCCTATATTCGCAGCATCACTAAACCACACTTCGACGGGGTAAATGCCGTAGTCATCCACTGTGCGATGCACACTTACCGCTCAGCCAAGATCGACGATTGGAGAGAATTCCTTGGTGTCACTAGTCGCAAACACGACCACCAAGCCCGCTACCCAGTGTCCGTTACTAAAGAAGATCATCCGATCATGAAGTCCGTTCCTAAAGGCTACACCTCCGCCATGGACGAACTCTATATCATCGAAAAGGTCTGGCCCAATACCACAGTTCTCGCAACTTCGAAAAGCGATGTGGATAAAAACGACCATGCCGTCTTCTGGACCAATCAATATGGCAAGGGTCGCGTTTTCGGAACGACTTACGGGCATTCCAACGATACTTTTTCCGACAAGGTTTTCTTAGAAACCCTGGTCAACGGGATCATGTGGGCAGCCGGGAAATAGTGGATTTGGCACCTGCCTGGTTCCTTTGAAATATCGTTTGCCTTTCCGAAAGTAGCTCTCCATGCTTTCATTCAATCACAGTCCAACCGGTCCGCGCGGTAGAACTCCTCGTGGAGCAACTTTATGCGATGGGCTATCACGTCGTGAATGGCTTCGCGTCGGCGGCTTGAGCGCTCTGGGCATTGGTCTCCCGGAACTCATGCAAGCTCGAGCAAATGCCGCTTCGCCAGTACTTTCAGCTACGCCATCCGGCTCGTTCGGCAAAGCCAAAGCCTGCATCGTTTTGTTCATGCTTGGCGGGCCACCTCAGCACGAGACATGGGACCCAAAGCCGGATGCACCCAATGAAATACGAGGCGATCTGGGGACGATTGCGACAGCCACACCGGGGTTGCATGTAGGCGAGCTAATGCCTCGGACGGCAAAACTGACCGATCGAATCGCCGTGTTGCGAGCCATGGCGACAGACGACAATGCGCACTCCTCCAGCGGCTACTGGATGCTCACAGGCTATCCCCACACTCCTAAGAACAGTGAGAATGCGTTGCCTGGCGCGCCAAACGATTGGCCGAGTATCGCATCGGTCGTTCGCCATCTAAAAGGGGATGCAACGAGCTTGCCCGGTTCCGTTCGATTGCCGGAGGAGATTTGGAACACCGGTCGACTCGTGTGGCCGGGGCAAGACGCTGGCTGGCTCGGCGATCATGCCGATCCTTGGCTCATCGATTGCGAGCCGCACAAGAAAGACTTCCGTGTTCCAACCATCTCTTTGCCAGCCGATATTTCGACCGATCGACTCCTGGCGAGACGAACTCTGCAAGAGACCATGAACCGTAGCTTGGACGCGTTGCATAGCACCAACTCAGCCCAACGCTGGGCAGTTTGGCAAAACAAAGCCATCGATTTGCTGAGGACCAACACGGCGCAAAGGGCCTTTGCCATCGAACAGGAATCGGATGCAACTCGCGAACGCTATGGCACCAATCGGTTCGGCCAAAGCGTCCTACTCGCTCGGCGTCTCGTGGAGTCAGGAGTTTCGCTGGTGCAAGTCAACTGGACACGAGGTGACAGCGATGACAACGTCGCACCGGCGTGGGACACGCATGCCAAGAACACCGAGCGACTGAAGAACGCATTGATGCCGCCTATGGATCAAGCGTACTCAGCGTTGCTGGAGGATTTGGAACAGCGGGGACTGTTGGACGAAACGCTGGTCGTTTGGATGGGTGAGTTTGGACGCTCCCCAAAGATCAATCCAAGCGGAGGGCGAGACCATTGGGGCCACGTTTTCTCAGCAGCCTTGGCAGGCGGAGGCGTACAAGGTGGCGCGGTATACGGTCGTTCGGATCGCCAAGGTGGTTTTCCTCTCGAAGGTCGAGTTGAACCTCAAGATCTATCGGCAACCATTTTTCATTGCCTCGGGTTCGCACCGGAGACTGAGTTGCGGGACCGATTTGGCCGTCCACTCGCGATCAGCAAAGGTCGTCCTATCAGTCCGATATTGACCTAAGGCGAGCGGCAGGAAAAGACATACGAGGAGTCGTAGCTGGATTCGTATGAACTTCGTAGCTGGATTCGTGAGAATTCAGTTCCTTCTGAATTCTTACGAATTCAGCTACGGTAGTTTTCATTCCGCCGCTGACCTAGCTGCGGGCCAATTTCCTCAGAACTTCGATTCCTCGGTCGAGCGTTGCGTCCGGCGCGGCGAACGAAATCCGGAAATGCGTGTCGCGGGCCGAAAAGATGTTGCCCGGAATGATCAACAGTTCATGCTCGATCGCTCTGCGAACGAAATCAGCACCAGTCCCCTTGGGGATCTTAGGGAAGACATAAAACGCACCGCCTGGCTCCGTAAACTCATAATAGTCTCGAAGGCCGGCGACGATTCGATCCCGCTTTCCAGCGTAGTCTTGATAATATTGGCTCATGTCATGATCCATGGCAGCCAGAGCGCCCCATTGCATCGGTGTCGGTGCGCAAACGAACGAATACTGCTGAAGTTTGATCATCGTCTGGATGACTTCACTCGGGCCATGCACATACCCCAATCGCCAACCGGTCATTGCATGACTCTTCGAGAACCCGTCGATGACGATGGTGTTCGGATTGAATTCGGCTGGAGAACGCATGGGGCCATCGAAGTGAAATCCGCTGTAGATTTCGTCGGAGATCAACGCGATATTCTTCTCGGCACAGAGCTTAGCTAACCCTTGAATCTCTTCCAAAGTTGCGGTTACTCCAGTCGGGTTCCCTGGACTGTTGAACAGAATCATTTTCGTCTTCGGAGTGATCGCATCTCGAACTTTGTTCAAGTCGATGCGAAAGTCAGGATACGTATCAATCAAGACAGGCACACCACCGACCAGTTGAATCAGCGGAACGTACATGACAAAGTAGGGGTCGAACACGATAACTTCATCGCCAGGATCGACCATCGAAAGCATCGACAAAACCAAACCGCCGCTGGTGCCAGAGCTGATGAAAACCTTGCGGTCTGGATGTTGGTACTTGCGATCGATGTCCGCTTGGAGCCGTTCCCGTAACGGCCCGATGCCTTGGGTGGGAGCATAAGCGTTTTTGCCTTGCTCTAAGGCCTCGATGCAGGCTTTTTTGATGGGAGCTGGAACGTCGAAATCCGGTTGACCGATGGAGAGATTGATTGGGTTTTTGAGCGAAGCCGCCAATTCAAAGACTTTTCGGATCCCACTGGAATCAAAGGCTAAGGTCCGCTTTGCGACCCAAGATGGCTGGCTGATGGACGTCATGTTCGTATTTGCGTTCATGAAGAGGGTTTTTCGGGTGAAGTTGATGTAAACTGGCCAGCTAATATACGTGACTTGCCAGTGATTACCAACCGGACAATCTTACAATGCGATAATGAAGGTGAGTGAGGTGACGTCATTCACGTGCGAGTTGGAAATTAACCAGGCTATCGTTGCGAAGGCACCGAATGCTACTGAGACGCAATCACGTTATCTACCTTATGAGAACGTTCGTGCCCTTCTTCCAAGTTTCTGCTGGATGAACTAAAAATGCTTTTTCTAGATTTCCCTACCTTGAATCCTAACACCAATCGAATGTTGAGGCCTGTGTGACTCCCGATTTCAGTAAACGACGCGAGCGGCTTTTTCGAGAACTGAAAGAGCGAAAGTTACCGAATCTGCTTGTGACCTGCCCTCACAACGTCACCTATTTGACCGGCTTTACTGGCGAGGACAGCTTCCTCTTTGCAAACCAAAATTCGGTTACGATACTTAGCGATGCTCGATACGAAGAGCAACTGCAAGAGGAATGTCCACTCGATCCCGTGTTCATTCGTGGCGCCACGATTTCTATGATCGATGCGACGGCGCAGTGGTTTGGAGCTCAAAAGCTTCGCGAGGTATGCGTCGAATCGCAAACGATCACCTTGGCCCAATGGGAAAAACTGACGAGCCAAGTGAAAGGAGTCCAATTTGGCTCGTGCAGTGGCGTCATCGAACGCTTGCGAGAACGCAAAGACCCTTCGGAAATTGAAGCCATCGAACGAGCGGTCTCCATCGCCGAACGATCGTTTGTCTCGGTTACCACCATGATGACAGGAGACATGAGCGAAAAAACGGTTGCCGATAACCTCGATTCCTCCATACGGAAACTGGGAGGGACGGCGAGCGCTTTCAAATCCATTGTTGGCGTTGGCGCACGAGCGGCATTGCCGCACGGCCGTCCTTCCGCTAAACGCATTGAGGAAGACACCTTCGTTTTGATCGATTGGGGCGCAAAGGAAAATCTCTACTTGAGCGACATCACTCGCGTGGTTATCACTGGCAAACCCAATGCGAAACTCCAAAAAATCTATCAGACCGTTCTCGCGGCACAAGAAGCTGCAATTCGAGCCATTCGACCAGGAGTCATGATGAGCGAGGTGGACGCAACGGCTCGTGGTATCATTGAGAAGGCCGGTTTCGGAAAGCGATTTACCCATTCCTTAGGGCATTCGTTTGGACTCCAGATCCATGAGTCCGTTCGGCTTGCAAAGGGCCAGGAGCGCCCGTTGGAAGTCGACATGGTCGTGACCATCGAACCAGGCATCTACATACCGGGCGTCGCAGGAGTTCGGATTGAAGATGACGTTTTGGTTACCAAGTCGGGGAATCGTGTGCTAACATCTCTTCCGAAACAGTGGGACGAAATCCAGCCGCGATAAAGGGTGTGAGCATGGTAATAGTTCGCGAAGTTGCGTTGGAAGACCTGGATGCGCTCTGGGATTTGATCGGTCAAGCTAACACGGGAATGACGTCGCTCAAAATTGACAAAGAGCAATTGGCCGATCGCATTGAAAGATCGCACTTTGCATTTCGACGTTTGACGGAAAGGGCCGAGGGGGCTCCATACGTATTCGTCATGCAAGATTTGGAAACCGGGCGATTGATTGGCACTTCTTGTATCTTTTCAAAGACAGGCGGGTTTGAGCCATTCTATGCCTACCGCATCATCAACGAGACAAGGTATTCTGAGCTTCTCAAACAAACCCAAGAAATCCAAGCACTGCATCTGGTCAAAACCCACAATGGGCCAACGGAGATTGGCAGCCTATTTCTCCTGCCAGAGTATCGCGGGCAAGGCTGCGGCAAATTGTTGAGCATGTCCCGGTTTGTATATATGGCTCGGCATCCAAAACGTTTTGCAACGCAGACGATCGCCGAAATGCGTGGCTACTTAGCCGCAGACGGCCAAAGCCCATTCTGGGACGCAATCGGTTCCCACTTCTTCAAGATCGATTTCCCAAGGGCAGACTCCCTTTCGATGATCGATAAGCAGTTCATCGAGGATCTAATGCCCAAGTACCCAATCTACCTCGAGCTACTGCCTCAAGATGCCGTTGCCGCGATAGGATGTGTCCACGAACAGACCAAGCCTGCCCTTGCCATGCTTGAATCGCAAGGGTTTCAACGGACTGACCAGATTGACATATTCGATGGTGGGCCAGTAATTCAATGCGCAACCGACAAGATCGAGGCCATTCGCTCGACACGGACCATGTATGTATCCGACGAAAGCGGTCGAGCAGAAGATCAAGAGGGAATAGAGGGGCAGCGCGTTTCCAAGGCCATTGTCACCACTGCGCGATCCCGTTTCATCGCCCTTCAATGCGATGTTGTTCTTCGTGATGATCGCGTTTCCCTAACAGAAGCGGCAATGAAAGGCCTCAACGTACAACGCGGCGATGCTATTTGTGTCATGCCGAAATAAGCAACTCGTCTAGCCCTTCGTATCGGTTTTCGAGTCGTACCCACCATCCATCCCCGGTTTGTTTTACAGGGATTTAAAGTCACCCTCCCTCGGGGAGGGTCGGGCCTTCGGCCCGGGGAGGGTGAACTGACTTGTGCAATAGTTGTTGGCACTTCACCCTCCCCTCGCTACGCTCGACCCTCCCAGCGGGAGGGTGTCTAGACCGATCTCTCTCCCCTAGAAGGCTGCAAGGGGCGAAGGGAGCTTAGTCAAAAGATATGGGTAAAGGCAAGCCTAGCGCCCATCGGCTAATCAATACGAAAAACAAATGCGGATGCACTTAGCAGAAACGCGCCCCGCTCGGCGAGACCGTCAAGCCAGTCGGTAAGCAATGCGAAGCCTCTCAAATTCCGCCTCGATCGCCTTGCGATTGAGTCCGCCCTTGAAATTGACCAATCCATTGTCAGTCGTCCAAGCTTCTTCGACTACAACCAATTGTTTAGGAATCGCATGTCGCGGAAAATCGCTTAGAAGCTTCTCGACTTGAGATTGGTACATTGCCAAGGAAACTTCGTCCACCTCCGCGGGCGATGCCAACTTGAGTATCAGCACGGTATGTGGGCGGTTCTTGCCGATCAACATGCATTGCGAGACCCATGGCTGCGACTTCAAAATGTTTTCGATTGGAAACGGCTGAACCTTGTATCCATTGCTCAGGACAATTGTGTCGTCGGCTCGCCCCAAAATACGGATCACGCTCTTTTCCTGTTCCAAATTTGCACCCGATACAAACTCAGCAAGGTCGCCCGTGTCTAACCAACGGTCGACGAGCTTTGCTCGCGTCGCTTCTGGCTCACGCCAGTACCCCAACATGACTCCCTCGCCCGAAACCCAGAGGCGTGACTCGGAGTCAATCTTGATTTCCACCCCTTTCACTGGCGGTCCCACCTCAATTAGATTTGAGTCCTCCTTACCAACACCTGCGCGGTTGGAACAAACGACCGGCGAACTCTCAGTCAGCCCGTACCCTTGAAAGATCGGCATGTTCACTTTCGCAAATGGAGTTCGAACGCGATCGGAAAGCGTTGCACCTCCGCTTGCCAAACGGCGTATTCTTTCTCCCAAGATGCCATGCAAGTCTGATTTGGTTCCGCCCGCTTGCCCCCACTTGGCCACAAGCCGATCGTAGAACACAGGTACACCATTGATCAGAGTCGGCTGTGCCATGGTCGCATTGCAGAGTACGCCATCAATGCCATTTGCAACTTCCATGCTCGAACGGCTAATCAGCCAAGTCGTCAACTCACAAGTTCTCGCATAAGCATGCAAGAAAGGCAGGAAGTTGAGTCGATGATCGCTGTGATCTTGCGGCATTGCGTCAAGTTTGGCGTAGGCGTTCGAAATTAAATTTTGGTGACTCAGCATCACTCCGCGCGGACTACCCGTTGTGCCTGACGTGAAAAGAATGTTTGCAAGTTCGTAAGAGTGAAAAGGGCGAACCATTGTTTCAAGCCGCTCTGAAACAATAGGGTGTTGGAGTAGCTCGCCGAGCTTGTGAATACCTTCCGCAATGGTGTCTCCGAAGAGAATCTTTGGTTCCACTAGGGCAATGCAACGTTCGCGTTGCGATGGCGAAAAGCGGGAATCAATTGGGACATGAACGGCATTGATGGCAGAGCAAGCAAGATCGAGCACCGCCCATGCCAATGAATTCCGCCCTAGATTGACCACTCGATCACCAGGACGAACTTCATTCGCGACTAAAAACTTTGCGGCAGAAGCCGTATGCCATTTTACGTCCGACCACGTCCAGGTGCGGATTGCATTCGAGTTGCAATCGCGCTCAATCCAGGCAACTCCGCACAATCGATCGGCCGAAATACTTAGCAATTCATCAACAAGGCGCATTGCGCATTTCGCGTTCAAAAAAAGGGGAGAGCGAGGCCAGCCCTGTAAACATCATTTGGTAGCGAACACACTTGAAAACCAATGGGAGAGCTAGGCTCCTGCCGAGCTGGGGACGCCACGGTTCGGCAGGAGCCTCGCCCTCCCGAGTAACGAATTGGTTGAGTAAACTCGTTGGAAACATGTTTACAGCGGTGGAGCGAGGCTCTCCCAAATTATGACACAGCACTAGGTCGCAGTCGTCGCTTGGAAGTGGCCATCGACAAATGCCTTGGCCATCGCCTTGGGAACTTCGGATTCCGCGAGGACGAGGTTCGCTCGATTTTCGGCAACCTTGGCCTTCATAACTTGCTCCGATGCGATTGCTTCGGAGCGGCGTTGTTCGGCTTGAGCACGGGCCATTCGCACGTCCGCTTCCGCTTGGTCAGCTCGCAGTCGAGCACCAATGTTCTGTCCAACTTCGATGTGAGCAATGTCGATGGATACGATCGTAAACGCGGTCTGGTTATCCAATCCACGCTTGAGAACCGTTCGCGAAATCAAATTCGGATTCTCCAATACGACCAAGTGCGTTTCCGAAGAACCGATCGAGCTAATGATGCTCTCACCCACACGTGCAATAACGGTCTCCTCAGTCGCACCACCGATCAGCTGCTCGAGATTGGTTCGAACCGTAACACGAGCTTTGACTCGGAGTTCGATTCCATTGCGTGCAATCGCGGACAAAAAGCCGCTGCCACTATGCTTTGGGTCAGGGCAATCAATGACTCGTGGATGAACCGAAGTTCGAACGGCATCCAAAACATCACGACCTGCAAGATCGATGGCTGCAGCACGGTCAAAATCCAAATCAATTCCTGCACGATGGGCCGCGATAATGGCGTTGATGACATTCATCACGTTGCCCTCTGCGAGATAATGTGCCTCAAGTCGTTGTGTGCTGATTCCGTTCGCGCGATTGATGTCCAATCCCGCTTGTGCGGCCATGATCTTTGCATTGACGATGACTTGCGAACGCACTTGTCGAAAGTACATTCCGATCAAACTGGACATCGAGACGTCTGCACCGCTCGTCTTGGCTTGAAGCCACAAACTTCCAAAATTCCAAAAGACGGCCAAACTGATCACGCCAACAATCAGTGCGAGAATCAGCAGTCCGATCAAGACCGGCGGAGAAGTTAAACTGAGTTGGGCGAAGAAAATGCTCATGAGGTACTGGACTTCTAAACCGAGGAAATGCGTTGGTATTGATCTATTGTGATCGGAACTGGCCTGGATTAGCAACAGGGCTAGCCGGTTTTTCCAATCCAACCACAGCCGAGGGCTCGAGAACCCTGAAAGACAGCGGCCAATTGTCCTGGAGAAACAGCGTAACTGGGGGACTGAAATTCGACCCGGAACTGTTTTTCGGAAATTCGTTCGACCGCGGCTGGCTCAGGCCCTGAATTGTAGCGAATCTGAACTTCCCCCTGCAACTTGGCCCCAATCGGGATATCTACCAGCCAATTCGATCCATCCGCAATCAACCAGGATCGAGCAAGTTCGCTCAATGGCCCAATTACGACGCGAGACGATTCCGGCAAAATGTCCGTCACATAATAAGGCGACCCCATCGCAACACCGGTTCCTTTGCGTTGGCCAACGGTAAACCCTTCGATACCCGCATGCGAGCCAACGACTTTTCCATCTGACGTCACAATTTCGCCCGCGGTGGAAACCTTTGACTTGTCCCGAACAAACTGAGCATGGGCGCCCGAGGTCACAAAGCAAATCTCTTGACTATCTTTTTTGTCTGCAACCCTTAAGCCTATGTCGGTCGCCATTCGCCGTATCTCCGATTTCTGAAACCCGCCGACTGGTAGTAACATACGGGGCAGAAGCGACTTGCGAATGCCGGTCAACACATACGCTTGGTCCTTGCCCTCATCCAAGCCTCGATGTAGCTCTGGCTCGCCACCTTCATCCGCAGACGGAAGCATTTGTGCGTAATGCCCGGTGGCCACATAGTGCGCTCCAACCGCATCTGCATAGTCAAAAAGTCTCCCAAATTTCAACCAATTATTGCATTGCGCACACGGGTTAGGAGTTCTACCGTTCTGGTACTCACCGACAAAGTAATCGACGATACGCTTGAAGTCGGCCTCCAAATCGAGCGCGTAAAAAGGAATCCCGAATTTGTCCGCTACGCGTCGGGCATCGGCCGCGTCACTCGCACTACAACATCCCTGCTTGTGATCCAACCGTCCCTGAAGAATTGGAAGCAATGGATTGGGTTTGCCGGAATCCAGTTCGCATGCAGCACTCGATTTTTCGCCATGGCGCATAAAGACGCCTACAACGTCAAATCCCTGCTCAATCAAAAGACTGGCCGCGACGCTCGAATCCACGCCGCCGCTCATTGCTAAAACTACACGATCGCGGGGCATAAGGCAGATTTTTTTTCCAAATAGTAATGGTCACGAATGGCATTACTATAACGCACCGGACGCATTCGTCATCTAGTGTCCGACTCTGCCCAAGAAAACAGCCATTGCCGTTTTGAAGATCAGACCAATATCTCCCAAAATGGTTCGGTTATCGACATATTTCAAGTCCATTCGCATCCACTCCGAGAAGGAGATCTTGCGAGACTTGGAAATTTGCCACGTGCAAGTCAAACCTGGCTTGGTATCAAGCCTTCTTCGATGCCATAGCTCGCATTTTGCAGCTTCATTGCACGGAAGCGGGCGCGGCCCAACTATTGCCATGTGACCTATCAAAACGTTCCACAATTGTGGTAACTCATCGAGTCCTGTCTTTCGAAGCAATCCACCGATTTTAGTAACTCTTGGATCGTTCTTTAGCTTAAATGCTGGGCCATCCCGTTCATTCAACACTTCCAAGTTCGCTTTCAGTTGCTCGGCATCGACCACCATGGTTCGCAACTTGTACATGGGGAATGCGCAGCCGAATTGCCCCGAGCGCATTTGCCTAAAAAACACAGGCCCCTTTGAAGTCAATTTGATAGCGATGGCAGCAAACAAAATAACCGGCGATGCAAGCATGAGACCAATCGAAGCGCCGACAATATCCATGCATCTTTTCCAACTTGGGTATCTCGGACAAATGCACTCAGAATGAGTGGTGTCCGCAGAAACTCCTTTACTAACCGCAGGTATCCGGCCTTGCGATTCGTTGTCTGCACGGACGATGCGTTTCAGGGTTAGTGGTGCCAAAGATCCGTGCGTAGCAAATGGTTCACTCTCCACTACGGTATCCTGAACGCTTGAGTCGCGCTCTTCATCAAAGTCGAATTCGGAATCCGATCTGTTGTTAGAGTCCTCATCTCCCATGTATGGCTTATCGATACCAGAGTAAGTAAATATCTCAGTATCCAGTGAGAGACCGTTGCGGGTTGCTGCGACAAGTATTGAGTTTTGAACGACCTTTGCTCCGTGCAATTCAGTCATGGGCAGCATCACTCCCAAGCCACCTTTCAGCAGATACCCGATTTCATCGGTAAGCCGCAATCTTTTATGAAGTATCTTGGCGAGAAGATATATTTGAGTTTCTTTCGATGCTGATTCCGTCTGCTTTAACTCAATAACAATCAGAGAAAAGAATTGGGAATAGCGATCACATCGCATGCGTTCTTTGCGAAGCAGTAACTCCATCACTTTTGACGGATGGAGAAGCGAAGACGCGTTCGTTCGTACTTCCATTGTTGAAATGGTCTTGGAATCAGCCATGGTTTATCCTGTTGCAAATCTTGTGCTCCACGAGTTATTCAACTCAATAAATCCTCTTCATTGAATTCTTCTCGTGGATCATGGTAAGTCCGCAAACTTCCCTACGGCATATCATCGCTGCACCTGTCAAATTTGCGAGGGTCATTCATAACAAAAACATAAAAATCAGAAGAAACACACGGCGATATCGGCTACCCACAAATTCTTGTAAATCCCAACCGATTTGACTCTACGGGGGAGAGAAACCCGCAAAGTCGAACCTAGGTAGTGAACGGTTTCTTTGGCTGGATTTAAGGCTTTATCGTGGCTGAAACAACACAGATCCTCAATTCGGGGGGGGGCCGGGATTCTGTCCTAAAGATTCGGTTTTGAAACGCGAACTCAGTGCTCAGCGTCCAAAGTTGCGTCGTTCGCGGTCCCCGTCATCTCAGTACCACCGCTCCCCCTAGATCGCATCACGGATGCAAAGCTGTCCGGCAATCGCATCACCCAGAGTACGACCACCCAAAGAACGCTCACCACGGTCAAAAGCACAAAAAGGGCGAAAATCCCCTCGCGAATAAGACTAGTGACCATGGATTGAACCGGAGCCGTAATTGAATCCGCCCGCTCTTGAACCAAGACCCACAAATCGGTCGATTGTTTTCTTTCCCTCGAATCCGAACCTCTTCTAGAAATGTCCACGCGCTGCATTGCCGCAATCCAATTTCCGCCGTATTCCTTGCCCTGAGCATCCATCGAGACGGGATCGACATATTGGAGCGTGCCAACATCTTGCAAGGTCTTCAACATCTTCGCATCAATCTGATATTGCGTTACTTCTTGACGAGAGGTTTTCGAAAAAATGGGGTGCTGCAGAATCGTGCCAGCGCGGGTGGCTGTTCCCTCGCTGGCTCCCACATGCCCGTCGACCAAAACCGCGAACCTATTTTTATGCCCAGCGTTTCCGTTGCCGTCATGAGGATCTTTTTCGTCGTCCTCCGAAAGTAGCTCGAAGTCGCCAATATTGATGGTCAGAACCAGCAACCCCTCAATGACCTGGACTTGTTCATCCTCTGAACCTTTTGTCTCGCTTGATTTTTTACCGTCAAGGTCGCCATTTATTTCGCTTTCTTTTTTGTCGTTTCCCGAAGAATCGGATGCGGATTTTTCATCTTCCTTTGTTGGAACCGCGCGAGTGGCTGAAATAGGTGTCGATACCGCTATCTTGTTTCTATTGGTGGTCTTGGATTTGAAGGGGACACTCACCTGCGAAGACGTAGTTCTCGGAATATTTTTGACTGGAGTCTTTTCATCGAGATCAAGCGACTGTCCGGAAAAGTAACTTCGGAATGCGACGTTCGAACCGATCGGATTGGCGACACGGTCTGAGGTAAACGATCCAGCGAGAATCGTTCCAAATCGATCTGTCACAAACATGCTGTCAAACCTCGCGGGTTTTTGCGAACTGCCGATATGCAATTTGATTTCAGATAGTCTCTCTTCGAGGTATTGCTCAAGTTTGATACGGCTTGCAAACCCTCCGAGCATGGCTCGTCCTTGGCTATCCGCCGGAGCTCGATTGCTTGCTAAAACGCCTAGGAAATCTTCTGTCGCTTCGTCCACACAAGCCAAAAACCGCTCTTCGAGATCGCCTCGCCTCGCATCCTCTTCGATCAATTTAAAGAGGGAAGCCATTTCCGATTCTAGAGTTCTGGCGGCAAACTTGGCCGCGAACAAATTGCTTTGCAAAACCGATTCACGCAACTGCTCCGACGCACCTTCCTTGGCTACAAACACTCCTCGCCATGCAAACAGCCCCATCACCGCTAACAATAAAATTGGTCCGACTATCCCCAACAGCATCAGAGGCCTACGTAACCTAGCCATTTGCCTACGCTCAATCGCAGCCAAAACCTGCTGAACGTTTGCAAACCGATCCTCAGGTTTCTTGGCAATACAACGATCCACAATCGCCAGTAGCCATCGGTCCATCCCACGAACACGATGATGCGCCCGAGGGAAGTGGCTTTTAAAAATGGTATCGCGGTATCGTTTCAATCTCTCAGGCAAACTAGCCGCTGTATCCAACGTCGAAACCGTATCCGGCGTTTTATAAGGTGGACTGCCGACAATCATGCAATAGAAAATCGCGCCCAACGCATACACGTCCCATCGAGCATCCGGCAAAGCATTCAAATCCGCTTGCTCTGGCGCCATGTAAAATAACGTACCCAACGAAGGCGTCTGCTCATTCGATAGACGACTCTGACCGAAGTCCGCCAATTTTGGTAGCCAATCTTGATCCAAAAGCACATTCGCAGGCTTTAAATCACAATGCAAAACCCCCTTGCCGTGCGAATGATTTAAGCCCATCGCAATATCGGAAAACAACTCGATCGCTTTGGATGGCGGCATCGCTCCCCGCGCGCGAATCAAATCGTCTAGCGAGCCATTCTCCAAATACTCCATCACATAATACGGTGGCTCAGCATCCCAGCCGACTTCGAGAACTTGAACAATAAAGCGATTGCCAGCCATGCTGACCAAGTTCTTGACTTCACGCGTCAGCGATGACCAATTGACTCCAGAACGATGAAGATAAAACTTGATCGCAACCGTACGTCCCGTATTGAGATTGTTCCCCACCCAAACTTGACCGAATGCTCCCTGCCCCAGAAGTCGATCCAATCGATAACCAGGAACTTGTGCTGGCGGCGTGGTCGCGCGCAAACTTAGCTCTTCGGCTCGCATTTGCTCGCCGACTGTTTGATTCAGTGTGTTTTCGATTGGATTCGGATCAGAAACGAGCGTCAAGGCAAAGCACAGAAAAGCGAAATAATGAGTTGAATTGCTCCTGACAGTTTAAGCAAAAACTCGCCATTCGTCCTGCCCTATGCCGCAAATAATCGAAGTCCTACAAGTTTTTGACTTTGCTCCCCTCGCCGCCCATTAGGCAACGCTGTTAAGCACCTCGAGCTACTAAAGCGAGGCTTTTGCGTAGCGAAAGTCGTCAAGACTTTCGGTTGAAGCGCCTATGCGACCGAAACTCTTGACGAGTTTCGGTACAAAATGCTTCATGGCGTTCCCTTTTTGGCAGAGAGGCTGCGAGCGATTTCTAACTGCGTATCGAAACGGGGGCTGGTGTGCTCTTTGCAAGCGATTCAATGATTTGAATGGTGTCCACTCCGTCTCCAATTGCTCTGTGGTTCACGATGATTCGATGCCGTAAAACCGGAATCGCAACGGCCATCAAATCCTCTAGAATCGGTGCCGTTCGACCCTCCAGCAATGCCCTGGCTTTGGCGGCCAAAACTAGATTTTGGCTTCCTCGTGGCCCCGCGCCAAACGCGACATAGTTATCCACCATTTTATTGCCCGAACCAGGCCGAGTGCCTGAACACAAGGATACAGCAAAGTCAGCGATGTGGTCCGGGACTGGCACGCTTCGAACAGCCATGCGCAGCTCCAAAAAAGCCTCCCGCGATAATTTGCTATCGATCGCAGCAGCTTCAATGCCTGTCGTCTTCATCACGATCTCTTTTTCTTGAGCATGCGTCGGATACCCAACATGAATCTCCATCATGAATCGGTCGAGCTGGGCCTCGGGTAACGGATAAGTCCCCTCCTGCTCAATTGGGTTTTGCGTTGCTACCACCAAAAACGGCTCTTCCAATTGGTACGACTCCCCACCAACCGTCACATGCCGCTCCGCCATCGCCTCGAGCAACGCACTCTGCGTTTTCGGCGCCGCCCGGTTGATTTCGTCCGCCAAAACCAAATTCGCAAAAATCGGACCTTTTCGAAATTGCATTCGCATTTCATTCGACTGGCCGTCACGACCAAGCAACTCGTAGCCTGTGATGTCGCTGGGCATCAAGTCGGGCGTAAACTGGATACGTGAAAACTTCCAGTGAAAGGCGCTCGCCAAACTCTTGACCATCAACGTCTTGGCAAGCCCAGGCGCTCCCACCAACAATGCGTGCGAGCCCGAAAGGGCGCAAACAAGCAACTGATCCAAAACCAAATCCTGTCCAACAATCGAATGGCCAAGTATCTTACGAAGATGAGGAATCTGGGCAACGAACGCTTCTGCTGACGAGACGGTATTCAAGACGCATTCTTTCCAATGAGGGCTAGGGCGTAAGACGCATGATGGATTAACCGTCAGCCGAAGACGTACCGCGGGATCGATTTTCCACGCTTATTGTAACGCTGTTTGGCCAGATGGCGTTGTGCCAGAATTGGAATTAAATGAGGCCGCCGCGGAACAGTGGACCGAGATTCGAGTTTATACTCCAGTGAGTGCTCTCAGGAGCGAGAATAAGAACCGTTTTGTCGCTAGCTCGCGTGCTTCTGCGCCGTGCTGAAAATTCAGAAAGTCAATGCGTGAAAGTCCTAACTTGGTCCGCTTCACTTGCCGTCGCATTGTTGCCCTGCATTTTGGCAATTACGATGCAAAGGCCCCAAGAAAGCAAGGACACACCACCAAGAACCAACGGCCGGCGTGGCGGTTTTCAAGAGAGCGGTTCCGAAAGCTTCGATTTCGGCGGCCGCTCAAGGGGCGGACGCGGCGAACCGACATCGGTGCGATCGGATTATCCCGAATGGGTCCTCGAACCAGCCTTCAAAAGAGACGTTTTCACCTTCGTTCGAATCGAATACCGATCCGCCGGCGGACGCGGCGGCAGCTTTGGTGGTTGGAGGAACGACTTTCCAGATTGTGACTGGAATTTCTCGGTTCGACTCCAACAACAAACCACTCTCAAAGTCGACCCGAACGGTCGTATCCTCAAACTTAGCGATCCGGAACTAACGGATTACCCTTTTGTCTTTATGACCAATATGGGGACCATGGCCCTCGATGTCACCGAGAAAAAAGCTCTGAGAAACTACCTGCTCCACGGCGGATTCTTAATGGCCGACGATTTTTGGGCACAAGCCGAATGGAGCCATATCCGCCGCGAAATGCGCGACATATTCCCCGACCGAGAACCAACAGAACTGACCTTGGACCATGAAATCTTTCATATGGTCTACGACCTAGCCAAACTGCCTCAAGTACCAAGCATACGAGCTTGGCAACAAGGCATGACTTACGAAAACTGGCATGGACCTTTCGAAAACGGTGATACTTCACCCCATTTCTGGGGCTACTTCGACGATGACCATCGCTTGGTTGCTATCTTCTGCCACAACAACGACGTTGGAGATGGTTGGGAACGAGAGGGGCAAGAAATCGAGTACTTTCAAGAGTACTCTCTCAAGTGTTCGTACCCGTTCGGTATCAACATCATTACCTACGCGATGACGCACTAAGAAGATGGCTCGCAGGTCAAGCAATGTCCTTTGACCAGAATCTCACTAATGCGAGCTATGTTTAAGGATTTCTTCATGTTGTCGTCCGGAAGACCAATCCCATCCATGCAGGATACCGTTCCGCACTCCACACACACGAAATGCGGATGGCTGCTTCGATCGTGTGCTGGATCGCGGATTTCGAACCGCCAAACATGGTCCCCCAGCTCTGTTCGACTTACCAATTCCGCATCTGTGAGATCGCTAAGATTTCGGAAAACCGTCGCTTTGTCAAAACCAATCGGTACGAGTTTGTCCGATAGTTCTGCGTGAGTTTGAGGCTTGCTACCTCTTCGCAAGGCAATCAGGACCGAAATACGCGCAGGAGTACTCCTCAGTCCAGCCGATCGCAAGATCTCTCGGACCTTTTCTATTTCGTCGGTATCCTTCTTCTTGCTCATGTTTTCCCTTGCGACAATCCGTTTATGGCTAAGTAGCCTTTGGGTCGAGGAATCGCGCCAAGCGTTCGTGTGTCGCCGGTTGGGCATACTCCAACTTGCCAAATCCGTATTCAGCCCCTTCAGCCACTGCGGCCAACTGTTGTTCCGGATAGTTTGTAATAATCATAGCAGGAATCGATTTAGTAGCGCTATCTTGCTTCAGATGCCGTAGGATTTCAATGCCATCGCTGTAGTCGATGTCCAGCTTTCGATTGATGACAATCAAGTCTACTTTTTGCTTTCCTAACACCTCAAGTGCGTCGCTAAGCTGGTCGGCTCGCAGTACCACCACGTCGTATTTGCTGGTCAGCATTCTTTGGATTGATGCATGATCTGGATTGCAATTGCCAATATCCAAAACTGTTTTGGTCATTTTGAGTTTATGATTTCGGTTTCTAGTGTTCGAACCAACGTATCTTGGAGATACTTTTGCATCAGCTGACGGGTTACGTCAAGCATCGAATCGATTCGTTTGACAACACCACTGAGCAGCGGACCTTTTTCCGTGGATAGCGCCCTGCGCTGAATACCCTCGACCTGTTCGGACATTTTTTCAAACGACTTGACTCGCTTCAGTTCGTCCAGCAATTTTTCTGCCTTGACGAGATCTTTCTTGGCGATCTCCTGCTTGATTCGGGACTCCAGTACCTTTCTTCGAATCACAATGTCCAAAACTTCCGACTGCATTCCTTTGAGAAGTCCCTCGGTTTCCAATCGACGCCTGTCATCGGGCAAGTCCGCTTGCTCGATGGATTTCATTCCGTTAACGATTGGCAGTCTGGCAAGCAATGTACTACCGTTCTTGACGTAGTATAAATAAAGCGGCACGTTGATCTGGATAAACCCTCTTGCTTTCTTGGGAATCTCCGGGGCCTTTGGACTTTCGGCTTTCTTTTGTGACTCATCCTCATTGTCGTCGTCTCCAGAGCTTTTGCTGGGCTCCTTTACCGCAGAGAGCGAATCTGTACTGGCGGTATTCGCTGCATTGGCTGCTGCTGGGTCATCAACTAGCTTGTACTCGGGGGGGGCAACTGGTTCAGGTGCCAGTTTGCGAGCGTTACTGATCGCTTGTGTTTTGCTCTCGCCAGGCGGATCGTACTGAATGGTTGGACGGTCAGAAACTCCAATCGTCAAGACACCGCGCCAGTCGGTTCTTCCAACCATTTCAAGGTCTTCACTACCAGGAGTCCGGCGGTAAATCTCAGCGCCGACGAAAGAACTGCCCGGCACATGCTGCATTCCAAGTTTGATATTGGTTTCTGGATGAGATGGACTGACCTTCAGCGCGACTCGCTGTGTGCGCCGATTCTTTGCTGTAGAAAGAGCGCCTCGACTTGCAGTGAATATTGCCCCGTAAAGTCTCGAAACACTATCAATCTTTTCCGTGACTGCGATAAACGTAAATGGAATTGTCTGAAGGACAGTCGGGTTCCCATTGGGATCGTCTCTGCGAATGATCGGCAGTAAAACATCGCCAGGCGTAACTCGGATCGGATGGTCTTCTTTTGTCAACAATCCGGAGGCTTTGACTCGCAACACCGCTGACTTAAAATCCGCTTCCTCTATGCGAACGATCGGCGAGAATGCAACTTTTGTCAAATCCGCAACCGCCCTCGCGATATCTTGCTTGCAAACGACATCAGTGGCTGCAATTTCTCCCATTCTGCGAACAAAGGAATCCAGTTCCTTGACCTGGATTCGAATCGACTCGCCAACTTTGTCGACCGACGCGAGGAATATCTTGTCATTGTCTCGCAACAGCGCCTCGGGCTGCCAAGGTAATCTTGTTGGAAGTGTCCGAGCTACCTTCTTGAACTTTTCGAGATCTTGTTTCTGTACCAGTGCACCGATGATCTTGCCAGATGCAAGTTGGCTCTGCAATTCTTCATTTGTACCTTGAAAGGGTTTCACAATCTCCTTGAAATCCGCCCATTGCTTCTTGTCTAAAAATGGCACAATGTCGCGCTGCAGACCCGAGTATTGCAAAGGGTGAATCGCAATGTGCTTGATCTTTTGGATAGCACCCTCCAGCGTGCGGACGCTTTGCAAACTAGCTGCCTTAGCCTCAAGATCCGCCATGTTCTCCATCTCTTCCTTGGTGCGTTTTTTCTTCGGGGCTTTTGGGTCTTCTGGTGGTGGGGGGGGCGGCGGATTCATAATCAAGTATGCTGCCTTCGCTTCGTCCGATTTACCTACCACCAATATCAATTCGCGCGCAAGCAATTGATCAGCGGTCAATTCATCCAAGCGATAAAGTACCGAACCGAACAACGCATCAGGAGTCGATTCGACTTGAATTGCCCACGTAGGCCCAAAGTTGAGCTCGGCATATTCTGCAATTTGTCGATGGATCTCCCGCTCAGACTCGTCGCTCAAGGATAATGTTGGCGATACGCTCACCCACACCTTAACCCTATAAGGAGAATACTCCCAAACGTCCTGTGCGCGGGCACTTAATTCAAGACACAAAAATACAACGCTTGCAAGCAAAAAGGCCAAGCTCAAGCTTGCAATCGAAGTTCTCCCCAGCAGCAATCGACTCATCGCGCTTGATACCTCCAGTTCTTGATATCCTGGTACAAGGCAGTCGGCTTCTTGGTAACCCCAACAGCTTCTCGTCGATAAGCAAACGTTTCGCTAACTTGCCAGAGAGGCAATATCGGCAAGTGGGATGCGACCAATGTATGCAGATCTTGACACCCCTCTCGAACCTCGCGCCAGTTGCGTGCCACACTCAGTTTTCCTAAAGCTTGAACAATAAACTGGTTGCTAGACTCCGCCGCACCGCCAATGCCGAAAAGCCGCTCCGCATCCGTTGCTGGTTCCCATATCGCGGCGGAAACATAAAGGAAATCCAATCCGTCCCGCTCCTTTGGGCCAGGCATTTTGTCCAAAACGACCAACTCCGCTGGAACCTCAATCAATTTCCAAGCCTGAATAATTGCCTCACCCGCAATTTTCGCCGATTCATAGTCAGGAACACCCAGTCGAATTGTCGGGACAGGCGGAAGTACTTCGCGCTTCTTGTCCGCCATGCTCTTTAGCTTTGCCTTCGTCAGCATCAACAGCACCTTGGCCAGTTTGGGATCGTACGCAAAATTCTCAACGCTCTTGTTGTAGGCATACGACAGAGGATCTGCGTCCGTTGCACCATATGGAAAAGGACCGCTGATCACTCGGCTGACGCCCGGATCGGAATTCCCCAATATCTCTCCATTCAAAATGGCTTCACGATTGATCGCGTATAGCAATGCCCGTTTAAACTCGGGGTCGTCCAGGTACGCATTCTTACCCGTCGGGATCAGCATATGAACGATGGGCAACGCATACTGGTCGATGACCACCTCCGTTGCTGTCCGTAGCTTCGTCGCATCGGCGGGGAAAAGCCGATCGATCATTTCGACATCCCCTCTCTTCAGGTCCGCAATTGCCTTTTCAGGATCCGAATAAAGGATTTCCTGAATCTCTTTTGGCTGATAATCTGCTGGTGGATTTGCGCCCGCCCATTCAAATCGCTTTACCCCTGCCTCGTTACTCTTTAGACGGTATTGCGCCTTCGATGCTAGTGGATTGCTTGATTTCGGCATTTCCCATTGCAAATACGCTTGAGGCAAAACGTGTGGTCGTCTCAGTTTCAGCTTCACTTTTTCTGGACCGAAAACCGCAACCGTGTCCACAATCGCAGCCCAGGTCGGAGAATACTTTGGACTGCCGATCGTCGCGCGATCCAAAAACGCCTGCGACATGGTTAGGCTGTCAGGCACTCCATCTTTGCCCGGATTCTGTATTAATAGCTCCAACTCCGTTCGATCGTCATTGACTTGATATGAACCGCCAAAACGAAATGCATACATGCCCCCCTCTGGACCTGTCTTCGTAAATTCGAAAAGCGGATTCGAAACTAGCTTGCCAATTCGGCATGAAGGCCAGTCGGCTAGAGCAGCCGAATCAGGCTTGTCCGATGACTGAAAAACAGCAACGCGAATCATCGGATATGCCAAAATCAAATCGTTCAAGAACTGCTTTCCACCCTCAATGTCGGGCTCAATGGCAAGCATCCGCAACGCCGCCTTTCTTGCCTTCGCAAAATCACCTGCGTCACGCTCTCGAACCGCTTCCTCACGGTGCGTCGTTGCCAACTCCAAGAACTTCCCTCGCCATTCGGTTACGACCGGCAACGGATCCTTTGGATAGTCCTTTTCAAGACGCAGGATCATTGCTCTCGCCGTACCGTATTCCTTTGCGTCAAAATAGGACTTGATGAGCCTGCTCGAAACGGAGGAAATCGCCTTGCGAATATTCTCTTTTTCCTTGTCTTCGGGAAAAGTTCTTTGAAATTCTTCAAGCACCCCTAACGCATGGGGCAACTGTTGTTGGGACGCCATCTCGATAGCACTTCGATACAAGAAGTCCCGCCGAAGCTTCGCGAGCCCTGCGGTTTGCGGATAATTCTTGCTCAAAAAATCAAGATGCTCGAAGGCTTCGCTAAACTTCTTTTGGCCAAGCAGATTGTTGGCTTGTTGCAAAACCAAGTCTTCGTAGAGAGTTACCTTTTCGATATCCCGCCAAGCGATTTCGTAAATGCGGTCCGGAAAAAGCGGAAAGGTTACACGGAAAACATCCGTTTCCTTTGGCGATTCAGGGACCTTTCGGTTTGGAAACTCAATAGGATTTACTTTGACGCTGCGCCCTTCCTCCGATTTCTTCAAGGTGATGATATCGAAGGGAGCCTTTTCGTCCAAAACGGAACCGACAACTCCGATTTCTGCCAGCAGTTTTTCCTGTTGGCCAATCGCAGTTCGTTCCACGAAGCCAAACAAGTAAAAAAGAGCCAACGCCAGCAGGCAAATACTTCGTCGAAAACTCATCATCGACTCTCACCTGAGTTTTCCGAACCTGCAGTAAGCAGCGGGACCTGCACCACGATTCCTTCATCGCATGGAATCAGCATCGCTTTGGGCAGAATCAACGGCGCCCCACTAATGGGCTCGCCAATTTGCACTCTGGCAACAATGCTTCCAGCGGACAACGATACGCGAATCAATTCGCCGCTTGTCGAAGTCACAATACAGTCCGACTCAATCAGACTAGGCGTACCAACTAGCACGATTTTTTCCAGTGGCTTCGACCATAGTAGCTTGCCCGTTTCGTCACACGCAACCAAGCCGTCAATGTCGCTAAGCGCCAACAAGTAGCCTTTCGAATCGCTCTCGACGGCATAAGGGCCCCAAACAAAACGACCTTCGACTGGCACCGAAGTAAATCGCTTCAGCTCGCTCGAATCATAGAAGTCCAATTGGTCCCCCGAGACTCCTGCCGATACACCAACGATCACGTCCTTGACGATCGACAATCTCCCCTTCAACTGTTTCTCCAACGGTTGCGAGGTGATGCTGCGCAACTGCTTACCTGTCCCAAGCTTGTACATAAATCGCTGCTGATCCGCCACAATCGCTGTTTGCTTGTCCGCCAAGACGGTAGGGTTCAGCCATTTAGGCCGCTCACCCGCTTGCACAATCGGCTGAAAAGGCAAACCGACCATCTGCCCCTTGTCCGGATCAATCATGGCGATTTGGCCATTGGTCAAGGGGACCAGAATGTAACCATTGCCCAGCGAAATAGGTTCACTGGCCGGAAACGCATCCGCGAAATCTAACGTGAGCATTTTTGTTGGAGTGCTTGATCGACGGCTTGAATCAATGACTAACAACTGATTTCCAAGTGCCTGATTCATCATTACGATGGAGGAATCGGGTCTCTTGATAGCCTCAATGAACATCATTGAACGCTGGTTTCGGCCAAGATTCTGGACTTGCCCAACAGGCTGTTTACTTTGGAATGCCTTAGCCTCGATGGAAAACGCAGCTCCCTGGGCGGTAACAGCCAGAAATCCCTTTCCGTCCGTTGAAAGCGAAGTTACCGGCGATCCGAGATCCGATTCCCAAACGATTTCGCCTGTCCCCATCTTGATCGCTGTTGCCCGCACGCCGCGATTGCCGCGAACCACTCTCGTATGGATTGCCAAATCATCCACGCTGATAGGTCTAGATGTAAATTGATCGAGATCGGAGTTGGACCATTGCTGATTAAGTTTCTGAGAGCTCTCTTGTATTTGATAGAGAGCAAGCCGAGTGGAGGCAACTAACAAATTGTTTTCCACCATCAGTGGCCAAGCCAACTTGGGGGAGTCCTGTTTTTCGAGCGTATTCACCTGCTTGAAGACTTTATCTTTTTTATTGAGAGCGTCCACTTCCAAAATGGCGATCTCACCAAGGTTCGTCAGGACCGCAATCCGCCGTCGGTCGACCTGCGGCGCGATCACCACATGCCCTTTGAACCGTATCGGCTTTTGGCCAACTTGGACATCGAGCCCCTCCTCATTGGTTTGGAAAACTCGCATCAAACTATAGTCCGCCCCCTCGTTTTCAAACAAAATCAACTGATTTTGAATCCAAATGGGAGGCACTGCAATTGAGGATGATGCATGACCAATGTATTCAACTTCTTCACACTTTCCACTCGTTCGCGAAAGAACATAGAGATTGGAGTGATTGCCCAAAACGTATCGCTTTTTCTTTCCGATCGCACCACCAGGCCCAACGTCGATGGGCTGTGGAAATTTCTTGCCCCATCGAGCCTGACCTGTGGCCACATCTAAACAAAACACTTCACCTGGGTTTGCTTCGCCAGTTGCTGTTTTGCCGCCTGCGATCGACACAAAAATATCATCGCCATCAATTACGGGCTCGATGATTCGGCCTGTAAACTTGGCCTCCCAAACGACGGCTCCATCAGCAGAGGCAAGTCGCTGGATTTTCCCTTGCTCAGGAATCGAAATCAAAACATCGCTGTCCGACGACGACATTAAAGGCTTGGGATCACCGGTCCAGTCAGTACCGATATGCTTGCGCCAAAGAACTTGGCCGGTCGCCGCATTCAATGCATAAACGGCTCCTTTGGCTCGCACAACAACCGTTGCACCTGCGGTTTCAGGGATGCTTTTGCGTCCAACAAGCACCACGCTCTTGACGGAATTTCCAGATTCCTGTTCCCCGCCAACAGTCGGTGTCTGCGATGCCGTACCCACCAACTCTTGCTGTAGACCTGTGGCCTGCGCGAGCAGTTCATTGAGTTTGGTGTCCGTCTCCAACTGAGGGTATTTTCGAAGAATTTTCCGCCTCAAATCATAAGTCTCTGCAACGTTCTTCGCTTCCACCGACTTGGTCATGTCAGCGATCGTCACAATGAGGTCCTCGCCCTTTTGAATATCGCGAACCAACCGACTTTGATTCTCTTCGATGGTCTTGATTCGAAGTTCGTTTTGGGTTCTTTCTAAAGTGCCGACGTATCTAGGATCTCGAACCAAGTCCATATGCTGGTTCATTTTGTCGATCAGAGTTTTCCGATCTGGAATCGATTGTGTATTCTCAATTTTCGTGACGAACTTTTCTGCGATTCGCAACAACGTATCTGTAACGTCACCGCGGAATCTGGTCATCGCCGTTTCGTTGGTAATTGCGGGAAAATGCTCTTGGCAAGCAGTCGATCCAATTGTTGGATCGACTGCTTTTTCAGACTCTTGCCTAACTTTTGACAACGCGGAAAACACGCGAGCTTCACTGGCATGCTCATTCGTCGGGAAACGTCCTGCGAAGTCGGAAAAACCCTTGGCCGCTCGTTCGTAATCCTGGGCTTTATAAGCGTTTTCAGCTTGCTCAAAAGCATCAACGGCCGATCCATTCAAAAACCATGTCATCAAGGGAACAAAAAAAACAAGCAAAAGCAGCACGAGGAATCCGTAGCCAATGATGCGAAAGGACTCCCAAGAACTCTTCTTGTTGACCTTTGTGTCCCGAACCATGCGGATCGGTCCATCATCCAATTCCGCGACCATGCTTCGTCCGCGAACCGGTTTGACATTCTCGACGATCTCCACCTCCTCAACGCCATCCTCGATCACTTCCACCGACTCGACGGAGTCTTCCGGCTCAACAAACTCGTCAGGCAAAAGATCATCAACGGAATCATGGTCGTTGACCGGCTCGGGATCCAATGGCCGTCCACCTCGAAGCGCCTTCGATGGATCCGGCCGATCACTCCCCAACGATTCGTTTAGCTCGGTCACAAGCTTGGTGGCCTGAAATCGAGTGAGCTGGCCATTGTCCACAAGCAATTTGGCAATGGCTTCTGGCGTTACACGAACCTTGGATTGCTCAACCTGCCGGTAGAGCTCGACAATGATTTCGGGGTCAAGCAGACCGCGACTTTCCAACAGTGCTATGAACTGCGATGCTGCCATCGATTAATTAAACCTCTCGACCACGGACAGTTGAATACCATTGAAGACTTGTTTTCTCAGACGCCATCATGAACGCGAAAAAGATGAGAAGCGAAAACACAATGTCGTTCATCGGCGCGAAATCCAAGGGGCAGAAAAAGAAAAGCATTAGTAGTGCGATGCCAGAAAAGTTACCATCGTTGGGAGGAGCCTACTCTTTTGCCCTATGATAGCCAAAGCTTTGCCGTTTGAGCATTCCCTACCTAGATATTTCACGAGGAATTGATCCTTTCAACCGGTAAGCGACTTTCTGATTGAGTGCGTTCCCAGGGGAGAGCCCAGGAACGAGCGTAAATTAGCCGTTTGACGCTCGCCGCGCTAGCCCCGGTTTCCTCGTGCGCTCGACATTCCTCGTGCGCTTGACATTCGTCGAGCACTGCGGCCAACGGCTTGTTGACTTGGTCGTTTAACGGTCAGCCATAGGCGTACCGCATTCTTGTGGCAGTACGCCTTCGGCTGACTGTTAAACGAAGTTCCTTTACCAGACGGCTTGCGCCGTTCCGCTAACAAATTGATTGCCATTGGTCTAACGCCGTACGGCTAATTGGATTTGGAAATGACCTTTCCTCTACTCCAAATAAGTCGACCAATGTGCCGCACTGGCATATTGTTGGATTAGTTTATCCCCATTCTCCTTGGGACAACTTCCAGATTCAACCGCTGCTCGAATTCTCCTATTAAAGGCTTCCTGCAGATGCGGCACATCGTAACGTGCAAAAGTAACCATTTCCTGAATGCGGCTACCTGGAACAATCTTCGAAACGTGAAAGCGACCGTCTGATTCCATGAAAATCTGGGCCTCATTCGGCAGCCCAAAAAGATTGTGCCCAGAGCCCATCACCTCTTGATAAGCCCCCAGCAGAAAAAGACCTATATAGTAGTCCTCGTTTTCCCGCCATTCGGGCAATTCTAACGTTTCTTTGACATCCTTGAGATCGACGAATTTGTCGATCTTCCCATCCGAATCGCAAGTTACATCTACCAACGTGGCAAAGTCCACCTTGGATTCCTGTAGCCGATGCAGCGGAATCACTGGAAACAACTGGCCAATGGCCCACGAGTCTGGAGCCGATCGAAACAAGGAAAAGTTACAAAGATACTTCGCAGCCAAAACGCGTTTGACGTCCTCGAACTCCTCATTCGGCGACCTGGAAAGCTCTGACTCTCGCAGAGCCCTTGCGCAGACTTCCCAATACAAGACCTCACCTTTCGCGCGATCCTCAAGCGAGATCAGGCCTAGATTGAACTGCGTGTGCAACTCGTCCTTGAGCTCGACCGCGTCGTGATAGTACTCAAAATAGTTTTTGCCATTGATTTCATCGCACAATCCCTTGAGCTCCGTGATTACCTGTGGATCATCCTCGTCGATCGAAACCTCCGGTTGGTCGTCCGCAAAGGTCTCGATCTCTTCCCGAATCGAAACGACGAGCACCGTGTGATAGGCGGTCATCATTCGCCCACTTTCGGTGACCAAATTCGGATGCGGTACGTTCTCTTCATCGCAAACTGTTTTGACCGTATAGACCACATCGTTCGCAAACTCTTGCACCGTGTAGTTCATCGACGACTCAAACCGGGTTTTGGAACCATCATAATCAACGCCCAATCCACCTCCGATATCCAAGAAGTCAACCGGTAATCCTTGTTGATGGATCTTGGAATAAACCCTAGCCGCCTCCTTCATCGCATTCTTGACCCGCTTGATGTCCGTGATTTGCGAGCCGATGTGAAAATGGAGCAACTTCAAATACTGCTCTTTTTTGTTCTCTCGCAACAATCGAACGCACTGGATAATCTCCGAAGTCGTCAACCCGAACTTAGCCGAATCGCCACCAGAACTCGCCCACTTACCCGATCCCCGAGTGTAAAGCTTGGCTCGCAACCCAATCCATGGGCAAACGCCCGTTTCGTTAGCGACACGCAACAGCATCTTCAGTTCGTTCAGCTTTTCGACAACAATCACGACCCGCTTTCCAGACTGGAGAGCCAGCGAAGCCAGTCGACAAAACGCCTCGTCTTTGAATCCATTGCAAATCAGCAGTGACTCGGAAGTCTGCTCCTGAGCCACCGCAGCATAAAGCTCCGCTTTTGAACCGCACTCCAAGCCAACACGACAACGATCGCTTTCCTTGAGAAACTCTTCGATAACTTCGCGTCTTGGATTCACTTTCATGGGAAAGACAGGATAGTGCTTGCCGCTGTAATCAAACTGGTCAATCGCATGTTGGTACGCCCCAGTCAAAATGCGTAATTGGTTGGTTAGGATCTGGGGAAACCGAAGGAGGATCGGGAGCTGAAGCTTCTTGTCCTTGACCAAATGGTCGACCAAGTCCTTTAAGTCGACATTGCGAGGATCCTGCGCGCTCGGCCTAGCAATGATGTGGCCTTCATTGTTGACATCGAAGTAGCCCGCGGACCAATTTTCGATTCCGTACGTCGAGTGAATACGTTGAATCGTTTCTTCGTTCATTCCAAGCGGCTTTCCAGAGGAAGAGTGTGTTGCGCAGTACAGCTTGCGAATTCTAGCTGTTTCACAAGCCGAAACTAGGGCTCTGCAGCCGCGAGCTACGTCAAGATACAAGGCAAAAGACTACCGAGTAGCTTGAGCAACAGTCAAATCGATCAAGTCTTTGGTCTGCCTGCTCTCAGAAACGGTTGCCTTGAATCGCTCTAGCTTGACTGAAGCAGTTGGTTCCCCGACTGTTTCTTTGCCAGGCAGAGGACAGCTTCCCCACTTGAATCGTCGCTCTGGCTCTGCTGTTTGGATCACCAGCTCCCATTTCGCCTTGCCTGTCGCCATGGAACCATAAACATAGACACACTCAATTTTGCAGGCTTCCCGAAGCGGAGCCAATAAACTGCACAAGCGAGCGGCTTCCTCGATTCTTGGGTCACCAAACGGCCTCCCTTCTCTCTCACTCGTAAACGGCGAATCGCCACTGGCATGAATCACGATGTATTGCCGTACATCGGTAGGGGAAAAATTGTTGGATGCCAACAACACGGACTCCTTGTCGATCGGAAAGAAAACCGCCTTGGTTTGTCCAGTTTCATCGGTTTCGGGGATCTGCACCATCGCCACCGGCATTCGATACTCAATGGTTATCATCACACCTCCCGCCATCTTTTCAACGCGATGGGTTTTGTAGACAGCGTGGTGCGCATCGAAAACACGAACAAGCGTTTCCGGTGTTTTCACGTCCATCAAAGAAAGTCTCGAAAGGGCATTCTGCTGGAAAACTTCGTCGAGTACTTTGGTTTCCTTTAGCCAAGGAGGCTGTGGGGTAATATGGATGTTCTCTTTCTTGAGGCCATAGTAAGCCATATCAAGATTGTGAGCACCGTAGTTCAACCATCCGAAATAGCCGATGACACAAAGTAACGAAGGCCCAACCATACTTAGAATCGCAGCCCGTGGAATTGCTCGAATCCACGAAACCAGATGATTCCAAAAAATGGGCTGTTGTGGCGATCGCGAATTCACGTCCACAGAAGCCATTCGGTTTTCCGCTCCCTCAATCCTTTAAGTGAAATGCCTTTACTTGCAAGCGCAGACTAGCATACGAATGAAACTTACCAGATTTCCAAATGCAACTGCAATTGCACTCCAGTCCTATCTCGCACCCCTGAGATTACCCGTTCGACCAATGTAAGCACCTCTGCACTCGTCGCTGCATCGCTAGCAATCAAGTAGTTGGGGTAGGTAGAACTGAGCCGAACAGCACCCTCGATTGCGCCGTTGAAACCAGACTGTTGAAGCAGCTCAGAAGCCTTGTAACCGTCTGGATCCACAAAGGCAACTGCCGCTCGCTCGGGAAAATTCGGCTGCTTGCTCCGTTTTACAATCCAAAATGTCTGCTCTCGTTTGGTTAATCCCCGAACATCGCCAGGCTCCAATTCAAAGGTTGCATCCAGAATTACCAACTCGTCTAAACTGCTCACTCGATGCGAAAAGGCCAGATCAGCTCCCTTCACTTCAACGACGAGCCCGTCTTTGGTCAACAATCTAGCCGATTGAATGACATGTCCTATATCCCCTTCGTCGGTTCCCGCGTTTCCACGCAACGCCCCGCCGATCGTTCCCGGGATCCCCACCAGATGCTCGAGACCACCGAGGCCAGCACCAACGCAAAACGCGATCAAATGCGAAAGCTTTGCCCCAGCCCCACAGACAACCGTGTTCTCCGCTCGGCGCATTTGCCCAAATGCGGGTGACGTCAGACTGAACGTGGCTCCATCAAACCCCGACTCACGAATGAGTAGATTCGAACCGCCTCCAAGAACTCGCATCGGAATGCCAGCATCGAAACAGCTTTTGACTACCCTCGCCAGCTGCTCGCTCTCGTTTGGCTCGACTAAATAGCGAGTTGGCCCCCCAATCTGTAACCATGTGAATGGTGCAAGTGACTGGTTTTCCCTAACAATTCCTGCGTATGAACTCAAAGCACCCATTTTCACTAGAACCTATTTCCCACGTTATTTCAACAACGAATGGTTTGCGACAGCAGCCTGTCTCGAGCAACCGTGAAAATTGGATCATGAAACATTGTTCAACGCCAGATCTGCCTTCGCCCGGACTTGCGAGCGGAGGAGTGAAAAACTCCCCCAACTCGCACTCTACTCCCTATGCGGCTTGAGTTTTCAAAACCCAACTTCAGCAACCTTTGGGATTAGCAAGAAAAAGAAAAGCGACTATCGCCGCAACGGAAGAATCTCAGACGCCTTCCGAATGAGTTCTTTGACTCGAGGCTTCGTTTGCATTCCTGTCAACGAATATCGTTTCCAGCCTTGCTCACCCTCGCAGAAAACAACCAACTGCGGAAGAGTGTTTCCCTGCATCACTTGCTGAGCGATCTCGGGCTGAACATCTTTGTCGACTTGAGTAAAGACAACCTCTTTGAAATCACCTGCATTCTTCATGCTGCTAATGGTTTCCGATTTCATGGTTCGACAAGCCGCGCACCAATTGGCACCGACTAACACAACCAACGGCTTCTTTTCTTCCTGAGCTTTTCGATAGGCCGCATCGTATGGAATTTGCTCGTCCGAAGTGGTGGGAGCAGTCAATACAGCCAAAAGCGTCAATGCTGCAACGTGCAACATTTTGGACCCCTTTCCTTGTTAGGCAAAACTAAAATCATCACCCGAAGCTGCGAGGTCCTTCTCGCCGCCCGCGAAAATCCGTTCGCGTGCGTGCAGGCAAGTGCGTTGTTGCCAGCTGATCCCGTTGCAAAAAGTCTGGGATGAGGATCGGATTCCCATGCTCCAAAGTGTTAAACTTTGAGGCCTGGGCAAGATCAGCCGGCGTCCGATAAGTCGAAGAGTATAGGGCTCCAGCCCTCCTCCGCAACCGCTTGGCCCGCGTGACATTAGCTAGCTTCGCCACATTGCCTGTCTCAACTTGTGACAAACTGCCTCATCGATTCAGTTGACTATCTAAACGCATCGCTTTGCTAGCAAATCCGGTAAATCTTGACGACAGCTAGACTTAGGCGCTCACGAAAAACCACCATTAAGGAGGGGTGTCTACCAGCTCTGCAGAGGTGTCTCAGTCGGTGTGGACAGCCGCACTTTTGCTGCGATTTTTTTTGGGAAACTCGTCCGGAAATTAGGAAAGCTACCCAAAAGAGAGAGCAAAACGGAAGCGATGCACCATTGGTTTTCCCCCAATTGAACTTAACCAGACCTGTGTTTTCGCACTCGTGTTCGCACCCCGCGCTATCCGTTGGGCGACCGCTTGTCATTGCCTACTCCTTGTTCTTCACATCCAATTCCCCAGGGATTTCGTACTCGTACTCCGCCCGAAGGGCAGTACTCGTATTCGCACTCGAGGGTTGCTCTCGAGTGGTTGCCCAATCGGTTACGAGTACGAGTACCATTTCATTGAGTACGAGTACGACGGACGTTAAGAAGATGCGGTGCCATTGCGCGATAGCACCGGTACTCGCCGAATATCGAGCAACTCATGCCAAGTGCTTCGCCGGATTAATTCGACAAAGATGCTTACGTTGCAGCGTGATAATAGTCAGGACATACGGTACAATCGGCAATCCCTAGAATGTTAGGACGCCATTGGTACACTTAGCCGAAGCGGATTGAGACATCTCTCGACTGCTTCCCATTTCGTTCAACCCTAATCCTCATTTCCATGACCGATTCGCAAAATCCAACGGATTCCAATCCTGCCTCCGAAACTCCTGTTGCTCCAACTCCAGCAGCACCAGCAATCGGTGGGCCTATCAATCTTGAGCAAATCCGATTGATGCGTGAAGCCCAACAACAGCGAATCCAGCAGGATCAAAAAAGACAATCTCGAGAGAAAGACAAACACGTCGCTAAGCCCAAAGCCGCAAAGCCAGCCTTAACTAGCGAAACGACGGCCTCCAGCGAACCTGCCCCGGAAACCATCGACGCCGAAGCGTTGGCACCTCGTTACCGATCTAACAATGACTCCAATCCCGTTGCGGGTAAGATCCCAGTTCCGAGCGTACGAGCAAAAAACAGCGAAGAAGAACAGTTTGCACTCGATGCTGAACTCGCCGGCGCCGACCTCGATGGCCTAATGATTGGCGATCGAATGCTTCGCGTTGGTCGCTCCCTCGAAGACGGTTCACGCCATCAAGGCAAAGTCATCAAAGTCCACAACGCTAACGTCTTTATCAGTCTTGGCGGACCAGACGAGGGGGTCGTTCCTCTCCTGCAGTTCGATACGCCTCCCACCGAAGGACAAGTCGTCGATTGCTTGATCCGCGCCTTCAATCAAGAAGAAGGTTTGTACGATCTTGCAATCCCAGGCGAGACGGTCGCGGTCAATGATTGGGATGATTTGATCGAAGGCTCTGCCGTCGAAGCGAAAATCGAAAGCGCGAATACGGGCGGTGTGGAATGCTTGGTCGGCAATGTGCGAGGTTTCATTCCCATCAGCCAACTGTCCGAATTCCGAGTGGAAACGCCAGCTGACTACATCGGCCAGAAACTCGTTTGCATCATCACCGAAGTCAATCCGCGACGAGGCAATTTGGTATTGAGCCATCGTGCAGTCTTGGAACGAGAAAAAGCAGCCAAACGCAAGGAACGACTCGCCGCTCTCGAAGTCGGCGAAGCCTGTGAGGGAACCGTTCGCAAAGTCATGGACTTCGGAGCTTTCGTAGATATCGGTGGCCTGGATGGCATGATCCACATCAGTCAACTCTCTTGGGACAAAATCAAGCATCCAAGCGAAGTGGTCAAAGAAGGGGACAAGATCCAGGTTCGCGTCGAGAAGATCGATGTCGAAACCGGCAAAATCGGGTTGTCGTACCGTTCGCTCCAAGATAACCCTTGGACTGACGTGGACGCAAAGTTCCCAATCGGAACTCTGGTCCGTGGAACAGTGACTCGCCTCGCGAATTTCGGCGCGTTCGTCCGACTTGCGACCGGAATAGAGGGACTCATCCACATTTCCGAGTTGGCTCACAAGCGCGTCGCCAATGTTGCAAACGTCCTCAAAGAAGGCGAAGAAGTTGAGGTGAAGATCCTCACGGTCGAACGGGACAGTCAACGAATTGGCCTCTCTCTCCGTGCAACGCAAGCCAAACCCGAATCGGCGAACTCGGCAGCAAAGAAGCCCGAACCAGAAGACGAACCAAGACGTGAACCAGCAGTTCGCAAATACCAGGGTACACTGAAAGGTGGAACCGGAGTCAACAACGGCGGTGAACTCTTCGGCCTGAAGCTGTAAGGTTCGTAGCTGGATTCGTGAGAATTCAGCAGGTTCACCACGATGCGTAGCTGGATTCACCAGAATTCAGTAGGTTCTAAATCAACATTCGTAGCTGGATGCGCCAGAATTCGGTAGGTTCTGAATTCAGCAACGGGTCGTTTTCGATCCTACGCTCGCCAAAACGTTTCATCTACTTCATGGTCGCACCCGGCAGGTGCGACCCACTGTGGGTACAAACCACAAACCATTGCGAACATGGTACGATAGAGATTCCGGTGCCCCGATTGCCAATCTCTATTCAGGAACGCTAAATGATTCGCATACTTAACCCCATTCACAAACTCTTTGTTGGGGTCGCGTTTGCAACCCTTCTTCCAGCCCAAGCCCATCTCTACGCTCAAACACCAGCCGACCGCTACTTATCGATTCCCTCCGATTCTTTAAGTCTGACGTCCATCGATGTCGCTTCACTGCGAAATCGCAAGGAGCTCGAAATTGTTCCGTGGGAGATCATCACTGCGTTCGGAAAGCAAGAACTCGGTATCGACCCGCTCTTGATTTCCACTGTGGACATTACAGCGGGCATGCCAACGATGAATGGCCCTGAGTTCGGAGCAGTCATTCTAACGTCGGCACCTGTCGACATCGCCAATTTAAGCGACAAGCTGTTTTCGCCTGTTGCCGATTCGCCCAAAGTAAAAGGCATGAGATTTCGGAACTTGTTGGACACCAATGTTGCAATCAAGATCGTTCAATCGGACCCTAAGAAACTTTTGGTCGGTACCGATGCAACGATTCGCAAGATGATGTCCGCAAAAGCAAAACCGAACAAAATGGTCGATCTTGCTAGCGCATCCAAGTATCCAATTAGTTCGGTTACGGCATTGGAATGGGTTAGGCCAATAGCTGATGGCGCGTTCGCCGATTACAGTGCCAATGTCCCACCGCAATTGGTAGATGACATTCAAATCGTTATCGACGAACTGCAATACGTTGTCACCGGATCGGACATCTTTGCTTCCTTTGGCAAAATGGAAATCAAAGTCGTTACCAACGACAATGAGTCTGCGAAAAAACTAGTCGGAGCACTGGAACGACTCCGGAAAAACGGAATGGTGCTTGGCGAGAAAGCCATCTTACAAGCCTTACAAAACGAAACGGAAATTTCGCCGGAAGTGAAAGCGGCAACGGTCCAATATCTCGAACGACTGAAGAAATTCCTGAGTCAGTCGGACTTATGGAACGTCAGCGGAAATGAAATCGCGATCAAGGGTGAGCTTGCTTACACCGTCCCAACCATCGGAGTTTTGACGGGCCTATTGTTGCCAGCAGTTCAATCAGCCCGCGAAGCTGCCCGTCGAATGCAGTCTCAAAACAACAATAAGCAACTCATGTTAAGCATTCACAATTACGAATCCGCATTCAAGCGTATCCCATCCCGTGCAAGCAAAGGAAAGGATGGGAAACCTCTTTTGAGCTGGCGGGTAGCTATGTTGCCTTATCTGGAACAAGCTGCTCTCTACCAGGAATTTCATTTGGACGAGCCTTGGGATAGCGATCACAACATCAAGTTGTTGGACAAGATGCCAGCGACTTTCAAGCACCCGGGCTACGTCGGACCCGAGGGGCATACGGTTTACCTTGCCACTTACTATGAAAACACCGTTTGGAATCTCGACAAACCTAGATTTTCAAACATCACTGATGGGACGTCGAATACAATTGCAATTTTTGAAGTAGATGATGCCCACGCCGTACCATGGACAAAACCAGAGGACCTAGACCTCGACAAAATAGACCTGAGCGAGTGCTTTCGGGGACCTGGCTCTTATGTTGGGTTCTTTGACGGCTCTGTGCGTTTCCTCTCAAGAAACATTGATGAGAGTGTGCTTAAGGCGTTAGTCACTAGTTCAGGCGGAGAAGTCGTACAGGCTCCGTAATTCGGTTCGCCAAATAGTCGCGTCTCTCGTCCCCTGGCTCTGCCTGGGGACGCACTGTAGCGGAGGCTCCTGCCTCCTTAAGTTGCATATCCATTGCGAAAGCGAGGCAGAGCCTCGAAAGCGTGCTTTCCAAGGCAGAGCCCTGGAACGAGGTGAATTGAGCCTGAGGCGCTAGCCGAGCAACGCCTCTGGCACTCGGCTAGCGCCTCAGGCTCAGAATGCTTCAAGCAAGTGGAAGGAACTTCAGACTTTTGGTACTGGCACGATAGCCTCGCGCTGTACGGTCCAATTGGCCGCTCACCCAAGCTTTAGATCACGCCGCCGTGGACTCGGTACGGTGTCATGTGACTTGGCTGATCGAGGAACCAGAATCGTTCCCATTCTTGAACCAGCGATCGAAGATCTTCCGAGGTGTAGATCATTTGCTCGGCTCGCTTGGCTGGATTGGCTGAGTAGATCGGCAACGCGCATCCAACCATTGGAAGAGACGAGCAGCACACCAATAACACCAAGCTTATTTTACGACGCATGACCAATCCTCCGTGAAAAGTCTCGCTATGACCTTGTATCTATCAGTATTTTCGTCAATCGGTGGGACGAGGTTCGGACCCAGAGACGCTTTCGTCTTCTTCGTCCTCCTCCAGTGTCACTTGCAGTTTTCCAGACGCGATTTCTTCTCGAATCTGTTGGGCAAGTGCAGTTCCCTCGATCGAATTAACCTTCTGCTCCATGATCTTGCCGGGCTTGAAAGTCACCACAAACTTCTCGGGAACTTCGACCTGACGTCCCGTCCGAGGATTGCGTGCTTTCCTTGCTGCTCGGGGGCGAACTTGGAACACACCGAAATTGCGAAGCTCGATTCGACCCTCCTCAACCAACGTGGCAACAATCGCGTCGAATGTCTTTTGGACAACCGTCTTGATTTGCTGCTGGTTTAGCCCGGTCTCATCGGAAATCGTTTTCACGATCTCTTTTTTCGTCACGACAGAACTCCTAAGGGGGAACTCCAAAACGACCTAAGTCGTTTTGCTGACTAGCTTTAATAGGCCAGCAGTCTAGGTTCCTCAAGGTGGTTCGTCAAGGTAGCAGACAATACAGTCCTAGCCCTCGTCGCGACGATCCGCAAAATCACTACTGGAGTTTTCGGCGGAACAACCCTCAAACTTGACCCAACCCGTCGAATTCTAGAGATTTTTGTTTGCTCGGGAGGGTGAGGCCACCGCTCCAAACATCTTTGCGAGGCCAAGTAGTAGTTTGGGACCATTGTCCCGAACTAGTTTAATGGACGGGACAATGGACCCATCCTACATCGGCAGGAGCCTCGCTCTCCCATTTGTTTTTCGATGAGAGCAGCAGTATCAGAGTACTAACCATTACTCGCAGGCTCCCACTGATCTGGCTGCAAATTGCAAGTCACAATCTCGCATTCGCCGGCACGCTTGCCAGGCAGAATTGCCAGCATTGCCGTTTCCCGGTTCTCATCGCAATAGCCTACGGCCTTTTCTATCCCAGCTACAAACAGGCCCGTCGCCAGTGCGTCAGCCCAGCCAGCAGAGGGGTGAAGCACCGTAATGCTCAGCATTCCCTCTGCAGGCCACCCTGTCCTCGGATCGATAATATGGCCGTATCGCTTGCCGCGAAAGTAAAAAAACTGATTCGCCGGCCCACTCGTGCCTAACGCTTGATCGAAAAGTCTCAAAGTCCCAAGGATTCGCTCCGATTGCTCGGGATGCCGGACTGCGATTTTCCATCCTTGCTCCTCCCCATTGGGAGCCTGATTGCCTCCACACAGAATACTGCTCTTTCCACCATGAAACGCAAACTCCTTCACAGCATTTTGCTTTAAAAGGGACGCAGCACAGTCGAGCGCAAACCCTTTGCCGATCCCACCCGGATTGACTTCGAGTGGACGACGAAAAAAGACGGTCCGATCCGCCGCATTTAACGCGATGTTGCTAGAGCCAACTTCGGCCAACGCTTGAACGATCTCGGCATCCGTGGGCATTTTCCCTTGGCGACGATAAAAGCCCCAAGTCTTCGACAACTTGGCTGCAGTCATATCGAAAGCCCCACTGGTCTTCTCGAACACAGCCAATCCAAGCTCCAGTAAGCCAAACGTGGATTCAGAGACTTTGACTGGCCCCTCGCTTGCTCGTGCGTTAAGCAAACTCAACTCGCTGGTCGGAATGTAGACGCTCAGCAACTGTTCGAGGAATGTGATGGTATCGAGCGCCGATACAGCCATCTCTGGCCCGTTCGGCGGCTCGCCTGGATTTAGCAGTACCTCAAAGCGACAAGCCATCGCGTCGCGAGCGATCTCTAGCCATACCGTTTTATTGGGCTCCCACATTCCTATTCTTTGAAATCCGTATCCGGCTTGTCGAGAACCAACTCTTTGATCCAAATATTGCGATAACGCACATCGTGCCCTTCGGCCTGCAGCTTGAGTCCGCCAGGTACATCGGTGATTCCTCGGCCATCATCGTTTCCTCCGTCGATGCCCGAGAACGGCCCTCCCCAAACCTTGGTAATGCTGTGATTGGTATGTGCTTTCTTGCCGTTGAAGTACAACGTTACCATGGGTTTTTCCGTCAGTTTGCCATCTTGAAACCGAGCTGCCCGGAACGTGACGTCGTAAGAATTCCATTTCCCCAAACCGTTGTACAGTTCGTAATCGGTAGCTGCTTCGTTGATAATGGCAGCCATTCCGTGGTTCGTTTTGTCTCCATCGAGAACTTGGATCTCATAACGATTTTGTAGGTAAACGCCGCTGTTTCCACCTGCCTTGACGATCAAGAACTCCACATGGAGCCGAAAATCCTTGTAAGCCTTTTTGGTGACGATATCCGCGGCTCCAAACTTACCACCCGCCGAAGCTGGATCGTGAGTCCTGACGGCGGTCCCTTTGTCGACAGGATCATCGACGATTTTCCACTGGATCGGCATTTTGCTCGAGAATCTTGGCCCCTCCCAATAAATCCACTTTGCATCAAGCATCTCACGCGACCCATCGAGAATCACTTCCGCATTCGGAATTGGCTTGGCGCCTACACCAGTGTCCGCCAGCAAAACAGACGTTGCTGGAAATGCAAATAAGACTGCCAATGAAACCGTTTTTAAATCATGGAACCGCATGGGAAATGCTCCTGAATTTCGCAAACTGGACACAATATGTGGAAGGCTGCGAATCGATCGGTGAGAGGTAAAGGCGAGGTTGCGGTGACCTGCGAGCCAGGTCACCACTAGATACGATAATATCACGGCACACACGGTAGTGCCACTAGCCCCCAATCGAGCAACCTCGTTTAACGGTCAGCCGGAGGCGTACCCTGTTTGTCCAACAAGTACGCCTCCGGCTGACTGTTAAACGCTCCCAAACATCGTTTCAAATCCAAATTCACACACATTCACAAACCATGACAAACCGAGCGACTCTCCTTCATGCCTTCGAAATCCACTCCGTCTCGATGATCGAAGACGTCCTGTCCGGTGGCCTGGCCCCAAACGAATTAGTCGACGGCAAGTCCCCGCTTATTGAGCTTGTCGAGATGTACTATCGTTCACCACAATTCAGCGAGTGTGTACGATCCTTGGTTCGCAATGGTGCTCGATGTGACAATGAAGCACTGTTAGCGGTATTGCTCGATGATGCAGACCTACTTGAGAAGGTTCTCAGAAACAATCCAGCAGCAATCCATCAGACCATCGATCTTCGATGTGCCTTTACTCCATTGATGGGGGCCTCATTGCTGCACGTTGCCTGTGAGTACGGAAATCTCAACGCAGCCAAGGTCCTACTTACGGCCGGCGCCAACATCGAAGCCAAAGCTGCAATGGATGCGTATGGCTTTAATGGTCACACACCTATCTTTCACACGGTGTGCCAGCATCGCAATCATTGCTTGCCCGTTTTGCAACTGTTGCTCTCCCAAGGTGCAAAAACGGATGTTCGCCTCACTGGTATCACTTGGGGCAAAGGCTTCGAATGGGAGACCACCCTTTTCGATCCAACACCGATATCCTACGCGCAAGCAGGCTTACTGCGACAATTTCAGCGAGAGGAGCATGATGCGTATGAGAACATTCGCTTGATGATGGCGGCAGCAGGGCGAGCGATTCCGGAAGAGCTAAACGTGCCCAATGCCTACCTCCGGGGTTAAGCAGGTCTCATTAGGCGAGCGGTAGCATGGAACTACCTTAGTACGACGCGCGTCGTGCTAAGGTAGGCTCCGAATTAGTTTATGTGTAGCGGATTTCTAGTTCCGAAACGATTGAGGACAGTCGTTTTACACGGTATTAGGCGTTTTTGTCTGACTTTTGCCCTGCCTCGGGCTCAAAATCATTGACCTGGGTTTCGGGAGGCTACAGAATATTTGTTTCTCAAATATGGCCCGTTGTAAGCGGCCCACGCCTAACCCTGCCGAAAATGAAACCTGTCAATTCCCCCTCCGCCAATTCTCAATCTGCAAATTCATCGTCCGACTCGCAAGAACTGCTCGAACGCGGTCGCCTCACCCTGCAAGCTATTCAGTATCACGAACGCGCTGCGCGTTACAAGGCCGCTGCTGCTAGCTTGCAGGCAGCGATGCTTCAAGCCGAGAACGGAAATGCGGCTAAGCTCCACGAATGGCTCGAATCGGAGTCGCATCAATTTGATTCCGCGATTGACTTCCCACTGGAGAAAGAAGGTGTAGGAACGGACGTGCCATCACCAACTCGCTCTTTGCGGATTGATACTGTCGCGCCCCAGCCTAGTGCTCATTTTGGAAAACCGCTCCATGCCGAGGCGGATAGCTCGGTAACAAACTCGGAGATCAACTCTGCCGCGACTAGCAAACACGCTCCGACGAATGATTCGGATCAAAAGCGTCCGACAGATTCTGCGCAAATCAGAACTCATTTGGCACCTCACGAGTCGCCATGGTCAAGAATGGAAAAGGGTGCGAACGAACGGCTCGCTTGTGAAACGATTGATACCATCGAGCAGACGGTCATAGAATCCGAAATTGAATCCGAAAACCTCGATTCGCAGTGGATTGAGGCAAAGAATGAGACCACTCCGATTTCAGAAGAAGAGCTCGCTGAACTCGAGAGCTTAGTGATGGATTCAGGCGAGCATCGGACGAAGGCTTGGTGGAAAGCTCCGCACGTTTTGGGCAGCGTTCTGGTACATGCTATTTTGGTTGTTTTTTTGTCGATCCTGGTGGTCAAAGTTGCAACCGAACCAAAGTTGCTTGCCGTTGTTTCGGCGCCTGTGGAGTCGGACAATATACTGCTCGAAACTCCCATGGAAATGATTTCTGAATTGGAATTGGAGTCGATTGCAGAGCCAATGCAATCTCTGCCTGCCCCTAGCCTTTCGGGTTTGGCAACCGAAATTTCGGTGACCCAAGCACCGACCGAAGCTGGCTCCATGCCATCGGCGCCTTCTTCCGTAGCCTCTGCCCTGAATGGTGCTTCTTCCGAAATGTCTCAGGCATCCATGGCGGGAAGCAAGATGTTGAGTGGCGCGGAGTTCTTTGGCGTAAAGGCTACTGGGAACACATTTGTTTACATCGTGGACAGCTCGCCAAGTATGCGTCGCGACGGTGCCTTTGACGCGGCCAAGGCAGAGATCATGCGTTCACTGCAGTCGATGAAGCCAAAGCAACGTTACTTTATCAGTTTCTTTGGCAAAGAAATCGACCCGATGGTTTTTAAGACGGGAGAGATTGAAAAGTACCCGGTTTACGCGAAACCAGAAAACTTGACAAAAACAATCGAATGGCTAAACCGAATTCAGATACAAAAGGAGGGATTGCCCCCTAACAATGCTCTTTCCGAGGCAATTGCGATGCAGCCAGATGGGATCTTCCTGTTGTTTGATGGCGATACGAGATCAGATGTTGCCAAATATCTTCGCAAGGCGAATCGTACTGATGATATATTGAGTGCTGGGAAGCCCAAGGTCCCAATCCACGTTGTCCACTTTTTTCAGGAAGAGTTTCAAAAGCAAATGCGCCAAGTCGCCGAAGAAAATGGTGGCACGTATCGCTTTGTACCACGGCCGGAACGCCCATCCAAAAAATAATGGATGTCTAGAGATGATACCAAATGCAATCCAGTAGTCCTTGGTTCTCCAAGCAAAAGACACAATCGTTGATTGCATTCTCTGTCAGCACCTGCGTTCATTTGACGCTATGCTTGACGCTCGCTTTGGTTCTGATTTCCGCACAAGGCAATATTGCCAGGGTGACTCAACTAGCAATCGAGCCAAACGATGATTCGGACTCGGACGAAGTCACTCAGTTAGAGCTTACTCCGGAGACCGTCCCATCAGATTCATTTCAGCCTACGTTTGAGGCACCAGCCATTTCTGCAAGCTTGGTGGTTTCTCATTTGGACGCGAGCATGGAAGGAGGCGGCGCATTTGGAAACGTCGCAGCCATGGCGACAAAGGGTGCGGAGCTCGGAATAGACGAAACGATCGCGAAAGTATCGAAATCAAAGGCCTCCTTTTTTGGCGCCCACGCGGAAGGCAACCGATTTGTGTTTGTCATCGACTCGTCGCGTTCCATGCTCGGGCCACGTTGGGAAGCACTTTGTAAAGAGTTGATGAGGGCTATCAAGTCCCTATCGCCAGACCAAGAGTTTTTTGTGATTAGTTTCGATTCGATGGCACATCCCATGTTTGGTGTCGCGCCACCCAAGGGTAAGTTTCTAACAGCGGTCGACAAGAACTTTGAACGCATTCAAAACTGGTTGCGTTCGATTCGCCATGGAAGCAATACCTATCCAGCGTCTGCAGTTGGGATTGCTATCAAGCTTGAACCAGATGCCATATTCTTACTTTCCGATGGCGAAATTAGCGACAGCACCATCGAGGACTTAAGGATATGGAATCGAAAGCGGAATGAAGAGGACGAGGAGGTTGCTTTGATTCCGATCCACACTGTTTTGTTGCATAGTCAAGTCGGCTTTATGGCGTTAGAAACCATCGCTCGAGAAAATGGCGGGACGTTTACTCCGGTTCAGCCACGTTAGGAACACATGAAAGCTGTTTTGCAAAGAGTGCTCTCGAGCCGTGTGGAAGTAGCCAATGAAGTCGTCGGTGAAATCAAGCATGGCTGGTTGGTTTTGCTCGGTGTAGGCAAGGGGGACACGGCTGATATTGCCCAATACCTCGCTGATCGGTGTGTCAAGCTGCGAGGGTTTTCTGACGAACAAGGCAAAATGAACTTGAGCGTGCAAGACGTTGGGGGAGCGATCCTCATTGTCAGTCAGTTCACTTTGGTCGCCGATTGCATTCGCGGGCGACGGCCCAGTTTCGATGCAGCCGCGCCGCCGGTACTGGCCAATGAATTGTATGAGACTTTTTGCGAGTGCATTCGAGCAACAGGCGTTCCTGTTGCGACCGGTGTGTTTCAAGCCGACATGATGGTATCGCTGACCAACGATGGTCCCGTTACGTTTGTTATTGAGAAGAATGCGTGAATTCGAGGATGCAATTCGTTTAACATTCAGCCGTAGGCGTACTGGCTTCTAGGACAGTACGCCTACGGCTGACTGTTAAACGACTACCTCAACAAGCCTCAACCCAACAGAGGACGTTTATACTTACTTGGATGAAAGATCGAGCAGTTCGACTTTGCGGAACTCGACGGGATGGCTTTCGGATTGGAGCGAGATGGAGCCTGAGGATAGCATTTTGTCTCCCGCTTTTTGTATCAATTCTTTAGCATGCGCGTCGCGGTCATCCAATTGCGGCTTGTTGTACTCGAGCACTAATTCGCCGTTCACAAAATGGCGGATCACTTCGTTCCCCTTGACTTCAACTTCGGCGGTAACCCAACCTTCGCCATGGAACGTTTTGGATTTCGAGTTGGTGCAGTGAGCTAAGATCAATTTGTCGCTCATCACAACGTTGGTACCTGGCGTGCAGAGATTTGCAGTAGAGCGAGCATTTTGGCCATCGCCACCTAGCAATTGCACTTCGATGGATGCAGGGAAATCCTGGTCTTTGGTCATGGTTTCGGGGCGTTCGCCGTGGATCATGATACCGCTATTTCGAAGTGCCCAGCCCGGGCCTCCTTTGATTTGATTGCCGACGAATCGATATTCCACACGAATGCGGTAGTGCGAAAAAGAGTCTTTGTAGAACATGTGGCCAAACGTTTCCTTGAACTCGTCGTAGCCTTCGTATCCGACTTTCAAAACGCCGTTCTCCACTCGGAACGTGTTTGCAAAGTTATCTCCGAGGTCGTGATAACGAATCTTGGGTGTCCAGCCTTCTAGGTCCTTGCCATTGAACAGTTGGATTTATTTTTCAGTTGTTGCTTTTGCAGGATCTTGTGCGGTCAACAGACTTGGGATACCCAGCGAAAAAACCAAAACAGCAAAACACGAAACGCAAGCAATTGATTTGGTTACGCAGAGAAATTGATTTGGGGAATGGTTCAGTCGCATTTCTATTGAGCCTTACGATGGTGTGGGAAAGTGAGAGGACGAAAGAGCTTCGGCAAGTATCTTAGCTGGTCAGATTGACTTTTGGATTAGAACCCAGGGTTTGGTCTAGTATAATAAGGTTCTGACTATTCTGTCCGCATGTGCCACAGCGAGTGTTTTTCATGAAAATCCGGCTTCTTCCCGTGTTTCTGTTGATCTGGTTCGGATTGGTGTCTTATCAGCGGAATCCTTTGATTTGCCAAGAGATCGCTGTTCGATCGGAACCCGATTCCAAGCTTGCGGGTTTGGTTACCGAGCTTGATCAATATGTTTCCAAGGCTCAGCGGGAATGGCAAGTTCCAGGCTTGGCAATCGCTGTGGTGAAAGACGATCAGGTTCTATTGAGCAAAGGATACGGCGTTCGCCGAGTTGGTACGAGCGATGCCGTCGATCAAAAAACGTTGTTTGCAATCGCTTCGAACTCCAAAGCATTCACTGCGGCAGCGCTTGCCATCTTGGTTGACGAAGGCAAGCTTTCATGGGATGACCACGTCACAAAGCATTTGCCATGGTTTCGGCTCAAAGATGATTTTGCGACGCGGGAAATCCGGGTTCGAGACTTACTATGTCATCGAAGCGGATTAGGAACGTTTAGCGGAGATCTCTTGTGGTGGGGAACAGAGTATTCCGCCAAAGAGGTTTTGGAGAGAGCTGCGTTTATCGAACCTGCAAGCTCGTTTCGTTCCGCTTACGGCTATTCCAACCTTATGTTCTTGGCTGCAGGAGAAGTGATTACGGCTGTCAGCGGCAAAAGCTGGGCCGACTTCATCAAAGAACGAATTCTCCAGCCTCTTGAAATGAACCGCACCGTCTGCAGCGTTCGCGATTTGGTCGCCCAAGACAATTTTGCGACACCGCATACGACGTTGAAGGATAGTTCCGTGCCCATTGCTTGGATGAATTGGGACGCAATGGCCGCAGCGGGCGGGATCATTTCGAATTCCGAGGACATGTCGAACTGGATGCGACTGCAGCTTCGTGTTGGTGAGATGAAGGACAAGAAGCGAATCTTTAGCGAATCAGCTTCGCATCAAATGTGGCAAGCGCACACTCCCATCCCGGTCGCGCGAGTGCCATCGGCGCGATTCCCATCGACTCACTTTCGAGCCTATGGTTTGGGGTGGTCGCTGTCGGATTACCAAGGGCGTAAAGTCGTTGGTCATGGTGGTGGATACGACGGAATGAATTCGCATGTCTTGATGGTACCCGAGGAAAAGATCGGTGTCGTTGTGCTAACCAACAGCCTGACTCCGATCGCGAGCATGTTGGCGTATCGCGCTGTCGACACACTACTAGGCACCGTTGGCAAAGATTTCAGCCAAGAGATTTTGTTGGAATTCAAAAAATCATTGGACGAGTTTCAAGCCAGAATTACGAAAGTTACCACACCTGTTGTGGATGGAACGAAACCAAGCCATCCGCTTGTTGATTATGCCGGGAAATTCCGTTGTCCGATGTACGGTGATGCAACGGTTACGGTCGAAGGAGACAAACTAGTATTAAGCTTCGCCCCATTTAAGGCTCTCGTAGCCGAGCTAACGCACCTGCATTACGACACGTTTTCGATTCGCTGGAGAAAAACCGATATCGCTTGGTTTGGTAGCGGCACAGTTCATTTTGTGGCGGACTCGCGAGGGAAATTTCAGAAGATTGAGCTCGATGTACCCAATGACGACCTTTGGTTTCACGAGATAAAGCTGGTACGGCGAGCAGACTGACAAGAGGCTTTACCCAAACTTTTTAACTTCCGTCGTGCTCGTGCTCAATTAAATAGTACTCGTGCTCGTAATCGAATCTTTGGTTGCAATCGAGCACGAGCACCGTCGCCCGACTGAGCACGAGCACGAATTTACGAACAAAAGGCTTAGTACGACGCGCAAGCTAGTGGATTTGCTATCCAATTTCACTAGCATGCGCGTTTTGACGTTGCACAAATTAGGCCTGAAAGGCCGACATATCCCTCGCCGTGGCTGATAAGCCACGGTGCGAAGGCCAATCGAGAGAGCCCCGAAGGGGTGACACATCATCGAGTGTGCCGGCCCTTCAGGCCTTGCAAGCCTTGGGAATAGCAAGTCCGGTGCCTCACGGCACCGGCAGACGATGTGTCGAGCCTTCGGCCCTCAACACAATAGCGCAACACAATAGCGCAACATCAAAAGGCGCT
>JANPHB010000299.1:0-28138 GCA_031424235.1 Pirellula sp. | reverse complement strand
CTTGGCGTTAAACATTCTGCAAAAGGACACTACGATTAAAGATGCAATTCGAGGCAAGCGTAAGCGATGTGGCTGGGATAACTCTGCGATTGAGAAGCTACTCGCAGGTTATTCATGCTGCTAACGTGCGATTGCCCTGGCCTGGCACCGATGTTATCAGCATGCAAAACGTCGGTTCGAAAACGGAGACCGGTGTCGTGATGGTAGGCCCAATTTCTCTTGGGTCCCAATCGAGTTTCAGAAGCAGTCGGCTTACCGCATTCGGGGAGGTTACCTATCGTAAAGGAACCGCTAAGCTAAGGACAAAACGGCTTGCAGGAAAACTGCCTACGGATGCTGCCATTTCGTAATTCCCTGCATCCCTGCAACGCACCTCGATCAGCTTCCATTCGAATTCATCGCCTGTCAGCTCCGCAGAGGAAAAGATGTTTTCGACGAGACTGATCTCGCACCCGCGACGCGATTCGTTCACCGATTGCTCTACTATGTGAAAATTTATCTGGTCCTTCACTTTGCCTTCGTTATGTATTTCAATTAAGAATCGGTGAGTGCGATCTTTTGCCAAATCATCCAATTTCAAGCAGGGAGTGACTTGGACCTGGGATTTCAAGTCTATTCTCGCTTTAAATAGTACGAAAGGATCGACAGCATTTCGGAGATCGTCGAAGCTGGATGCGAGCATTAACGAACGTACGGTTGGAACGTCATGCAAATTGCTCGATGCAAAGGGGGCAAGCATGAGCAAATTATCTGCTTGGTCGCGAAGTGAATTTGCTTGTGTTTTGGCCGAAGTTCGCCTCTCCAAAAGTCGCTCATATCGCCGTATTGATTCGTCAACATAAGCAAGTGCTTCCTGACGTTGAGATTTATTTCCGAACACTCCCTTGGTCTGAATATCCCGAGTATGCAGACGCATGCGATTGATCCATTCTCGTACCGCCTCCTGGCGGAATACAGGTTTGTTGTCTACATGAACGTAAATTGCGCTCGTGTGTGCGATGTCCGGTTGCCAGATAGCATTCCACTGATCACTTCGCGAGCATCTGGCAATGATCCAGCGACTTCGATCGGCAGGCAAATTCAACTCAATGGAAGTCTCCTGTTTGTCGGTGGAAATTTCCTTCAAAATCTCACCGTTGGAGATTAATTGCAATCGACCTATTGGGAAACGAGATTGGGCTTTGACGGTGATGGCAAGCGACTCATCTTTCTTCACGGACAAAACATCGCCAATTTGCTTCGAATTGACGTTGAGGAAAAGAAGCGGTCCAGACGATGTGAATGTTCTGCCTCGGCGGATTCCATCGATCCACTTTTCGTAGTTGAACTCTGCTTCTATTTTCACATAGGCTCTCGCACACCCAGCGACGCGTGCGGGATGATCGCTACCGTTGGTCAGTGGCAGTTGAAACCCACAATCCAGCAATCGATAGTAGTCGTCTGGATCAATTTGGTCGAGCGAATCCGTCAGTGCATGGATTGCGTTCAATGGGAGTTCGTGGTTTGCTCCGACACCATGTGCCTCGATACTTATTCCTCCCTGATCGCGGGCTTGAATAATCGCGGGTTTGTTGATCGGATAGTCCAGTGAATCGTCCCCTGCGATTTGAGGTCCGGTACCAATCGGCATCACCAGCCACTTCAAGTTAAGAAAGCATAGGTGACCGTACAAATTTTGATTGCGATATTCTTCGGCCATCTCGACATGATAGTCGGCGTCACACAGACGCTTGATCGGACCAACGGGAGCTTGCGAAGGCTTGATAAATGCATCGACGTTGGTGCGATGGAGCAATGTAAGATTGTTGGCTACCCTCAAGTCTTCCGCTCGTTGCACCCTTGCGAGGTCGTCTATGGGTAAATCTACATTCCAAGCGTTTGTCACCCAATGGATGTGCGTGTCTCCACTGATCCAGCCCTCTTTTTTAAGATCGACAAATCGACTGGAAGACAAAGTTAGATCGCGAGTTTCTCCAGCTTTTAGATCAATCGTTTCGTGTTTCAGCAAATGCTCAAACCCCCGCTCAAGAGTCACAACCGTTGGTCCAGGCGGAACATCCATTTCAAATGTCCCGTCTGCGTAAAAAAAAGGGACTTGATAGGCTCGAGGTACTGTAAATAAGAGTAGCGGTTTTTCGATAAAGGATCGGTTGGATGCAAATGGTCCTGCATGTCGATACTGATGATCGCTCCCTTCTACCCAAACTCGGGCTGCAGTTGGCAAACTCAGATCGCCATCCATGAGTCGCCCGCGAATGCGCGCTGGCTCGATCTGCTGAACTGCAATCGCAAGTTTATGTGCGACGCTGCCCGCTTTAAGTTCAATATGGGGTTTCGGTGCATCTGCGTTCAGCGTTACCACAAAAAACTGAGATTTTGATGGCAATACAGTCCATGGGACTGCATTTTGTTTTTTGTCGCCGACGCTAAGTGTCAAGTCAACATGAACGGAGTCGTTGTTCTGGACTTCGAGGATGATGCATCGCGAGAGTCCGCGAGCAATGCCAATGGCTGGGAATTCACCCGAAGTCGTAACGCCAATGGAGCTCCAAGTGCATTTGACCACCGTGTGTAGATTGCGAAGCTTTGAGTGCAACGAGTTGCGTCGCGATAGTAGTTCTTGCAGGGGCAATGCTTGAGGCGCTTGGGTGGCGAAATGGAGTTCTGAGAGTGCCTGCTCAATAATGACGGGCTGAATTTTGGTCGCACACTCGGCGGCGACGGTGGTCAGGAATTCAAACTGAAAATAGGCCAACTGCCGATCCACTTCGTTTGCAATATTCTTGTTGGCCATTATCGCTGCTGTGGCGCTGGCCTTCATTCCTCTCCGATGAAACTCCGGTGGGTGAGCACAGAGTTGCGAAAAAGATACAGTCAAAAGAGACAGGCAAAAAAAGGACACTTTCCTCAGATTCAATTTGTTGTGGTGCTGCGTCACTTTTGTTTCACCTTGAATGTAATGAGAACATCGCTCCGGAACCCTAGGTCTTGTGTTCCCTGTCCGGCATTGAAATTAAAGATAGCGGTTCGGATCCCTGAATCGCGGCTCTTTACTTTTAGAACGCGGAGTTCGTTTCGTTTACCAGTGAGTGGTCCGTCGGGGGTGAGCTCGATCTGCAGCCATCGATCGCGTGACGTGTCATCTGCATTCTGCATGAACTGTTCCGACTCAATTTGCAAAGGAGCTGTGATTCCCGCGGCGTTCTCAATATCGATCAAAAAATCTTTCCAAACGCCTTGCTGAATTTCCGTTGCGATATCTTCGGAGGCAGCCTTAACCCTCGACTCAGGTGATATGCTTATCTTGATAAGATACGGCGGCTTTGCTGAATCGGCTTCGGTGGCTTTGGCCCGTTTTCCTTCGGTGGCGACCTTTGGATTTAGCGAGGATGGCAGCGGTGGGTTGCAACCCGTTGCGATGCAAACCAGGAGCATCGTGACTATTTGCCATGTTTTGGTGCTTCGCGATTCGCGACTATTGTGTGGCTTCATTGAGAATCCTCTGAAAGGTTTTTCTCGCATGTTCGTAATCCAGACGAGCCTGCGGTTGCTCGTCAGCAGAATACGTCTTCTGCTTCTCCAGCCAACACTGCTCCAAAGCAGCCAGACACCACTTGGCACTGGATTGCACATCCACGGGTTTGTCGTCGACAAGAATCCAAATTGGATTGGTGTGGGCCGAGGGGAAAATACGGGCTGCGACCCAGCAGCTACGATCCAATTTGGGTTTCTCAAAACGAAGCTTCCGCTGCTTCCCGTCTGCCTTGATCGTTTGCACAGCCACGGGATAACCGTTTACGATGAGTTCCACTTCGACTTCGGTCGCACTGGGTTTGTACGCAGTGGCTGTTAACGAGAACGAACCATCGTCTGCTTTCTCGAAATCCATCAAGTGACTTGTGCCGTCACTGACGTAGCTTTCACCTCGGCGAAGTGCTTCGACCCAGCTGTCATAATCTAATACGCCGTCGAGCTTGACGTAAACGCGGCCTATTCCCAAGCGTTCACCAGTCATGCAAGGGAAATCCGTTTCGCCGCTGGCAACAACATGCGTCCCACAATTGAGTACGTGGTACCAAATGTTCCATTCGGATTCACGAGGCGTGTTCATGGTTGCGATAAAGTCAATTGCTGGTTGCTTCTTTCCCTCGGGGCCGTCAACTTCGTGGGTTACTTGCATGATGAACTCATTCGCGCCGATGCCATCAAAGGCGGGGATGTCAAAATTGGGTAAGCGATGTGGTCCGTCCTTTCCCTTCACGCGCCCAACACTACGAGTTAAGCCTGCACCGCTATGCGCTGTTCCAGTGACGGCACCCTGCTGTTTGGCCCAGCGGAGAGTATTCATCCCAAGCGTTGGCCAGTGATGCTTGGAATTTCCACCTGCTGGGATCTGCTGACGCAGCTTGAGGAGATTTAGATGCCCAGACTGATGAGACCCAAATCCGCTGACTTCGATGTCGTAACGAAGTAGATAGGGATAGCGACTCACGTCATCCGGCTTGCCACGAAAGAACTGCTTTTGGAAATCGAAACAAGGCCCCCAAGTGAGACAGCAGCCAACCTTGACGTCTTCGCCCATGATATGCCTAAGCATGTCTTTGGGTAACACGCCCTGCATTGGATTCTCGTAGTGCAAGCAACCCGCAGCATGGATGTGGTGATCACCGCTCCAGTAGCCAAGCTTTGCCGTGTCGATCCATCGCTCGACTTGATAGCTCAGCGTTAACGGTTCGCCGCCAACATCCAGCGATTGCATTTGAACGATGCTTTCTGGACCATGCGAACACTTCACGTTGTATTTTCCACGAGGCAATCGAATGCTCTCCCCGGACTCGCGATAGATTTGCGTCTGAAAGAAGAAGTCAGGCGCTTGGCGTTTTGATTGGTATGGGTAGACGCGGCCTTGTTCGTCACGAATCTCGAATGCACCCATACATGGCGAACCATCCGCATCGGTGACTGCGAATTTAACCTCGGTGCTCGGGACCGTTCGAATATCGACATCAGCTCCGTTCCAAGTTCCACTTTCGCCTGCGGCATATTCCAGGTTGATCCAATCGATGCGGAACTTGCCGGGGCCTTGCAAGGGATCGATGCGAACTCCCTTCAATTCACCTTCCACTGGAAATTCGATAACGTATTCACGATCGCTACCCGGGTCGAGTTGGAATACCATTTGTCGACCGCCATCGGGCTGTGGTATCTGTTCGGTCCACCAAAACACTTGTCCAACCCCTGGCCCATCGGGCCGTCCCCAAAACCGTAGCACCATCCGTCCGCCTCGAGCCGAAACCGGTGCCGACAAAAATGGATCGTCGCCGTTGGCGTCGAGATAAATGGATTTATTGCGAACCTTCATTTGCAGATCATTGAGTTCACCCCATCCATCCGAATCTTTATCAAATCGCCATTGTCGAATGACGGATGAGTTTGCGGACCCCGCAATGCCAGAGTTGAACTCGAGTCGAGCCTTTCGATTGCCGACGGTCGTGGATGATAGCTGGACGATCCGGTATTCCAGCTCGAGACCGCTGAGATTAGCGTTGAGCGGTCTGCCGTCGTACATTGATAGCGCCATCCAACGATTTTCGATGTCATCTTTTGGGCCGTGTGGGATGGGCCTGGCATTGGGGCTATCCACACGTAGCTTAGATTGAACGCCGGCTCGATTGATTACTTTCACCAACATCGCGCGCCAGCCATTTTCCTCCAATTCAACGGGCTCGCCGTTGGTGATAACTGTCTCGCCATCGCTACGAATTTCAATTGCAGCGATACACATTGGGTCTAGCATCCGCTGAATGCTGGCCGTGATTTTCGAATCGACGGTCTCGTTTTTCAGTTCAGCAAGCGTTTTTATTTGCTCCGAAGTGAAAGGCGCTCCAATCGACTGCATGGCTTCACTCAACCGACCGGTTAACAGCAACAACGGTTGCGCGTCCACTCGGTCGACAACCGGCAAACGCCCACTTTGAGCGTGCAGAGGGGCCGCCCCAAAAATCGCTAGGGAGCCGAAAAAGTTCGACAAAACAAACAAGAATAGGGGTTTGGTCATCGGATCACTACTTTCAGGACTTTTCTCACAACATTGCAATTGCACAATTTCTATTGCAGAAACCGAACTAGCTTGTAGGATATCCTACAAGTTGTCGCTTTGAAAGAGAGATCGAGAATGCAAACTGCAAAAGTGATTGGCAGAGGCCGGCCACTGTTGGTGGACCAAGTGATGGGTTCGCTGTCCGATTACATTCGAAGTGAAGGGCTCAGTCCTGGGAATCGTTTGCCGAGTGAAGCTGAATTGGCGGAGCGAATGCAGTGCAGCCGCAATGTGCTGCGTGAGGCCGTAGGACGCTTGGTGTCGTTAGGGTTGGTGGACGTTCGGCGCGGCACCGGCATGTTTGTTGGGACGACGGATACTGTTCGTTCCTGCGCCTTGCTGCTTCGTTCCTCGATGGCTATTTCCGTCAATGACTTGGTGGAATTTGCTGAGTTTCGACGTGCTATGGAAGGTTATGCTGCTCGACAGGCTGCGACAAGAGCGACCGATGGCGAGTTAGCGGAACTGGACGCGATGGCGAAGGCAATAGACCATCCTGATATAACGCGAGAGGAGAGTTTAAAGCGAGACTCGGCCTTCCATTTAAGGTTGATGGAGATAGGCGGGAATCGTTTGATGGCAGCTATCCTAGAATCGCTGCTCGATTTCTTGCAGGCATCAATGGATTCGACCACAGCCACGCCTCGCGATATCGATACGAGTCGTCAGCTTCATACGGCGATTATGGACGGGTTGTTAAAACGTGATCCGGTCGCTGCCGAAAATGCAATGGAATGGAATCGCCAGTATACGATCAACAGCTTGAATCGTCCCAACACGTTTCCGTAAACTTCCCTCCCACAAAAGACAGGCAGCCATAATGAATGTCAGACGCAGAGAGTTTCTAGCAGCCATTTCGGTAGCCGTTGCTGCATCAGCAACTTTGGCTCGCCAGGGGAACAAGAATGAAGCCTTGCGATCTTTTCTACAACCGTATGTGTTACAGCGAGGTTCGCTTGATCTGTTTCTAGATCCCACTGCTCGAGTATGGGCCAGGTTTGATCCTGAGCTTGGTTACTTACTTCGGAATGCGTTTGTCCGAGATGGTGTAGATGGCTGCCACACCTTAGCCCGTTACCATGAGACAGGCCAGCGTCAGCAAATCAATTTCCCTGATGAGCCGTGTCGCATTCATACTTACGGCGACAGCTTTACTCAGGGGCATCAGGTCAGCGATGGCGAAACATGGCAAGAGATACTGGCCGCGCACTTCTGTGAGCCTATAAGAAACTTTGGTGTTGGTGGATTCGGCGTCTATCAAGCTTATCGACGGTTACTCAGGAATGAAGCGACCGATCCATCGGCAAAGTACATTGTCTTTAACATCTGGGGGGACGATCATCTTCGCAGCGTCTATGCTTGGCGATGGTTGGCCTTTCCTGACAATGCGATCGAATCAATGTCTGGGACGATGTTCCATGCCAATCCATGGGTTCATGCACGTCTCGACGACCGAGGCGAATTGTTAGAACGCAACAGTTTATGCCCCACAGAGTCTTCGCTTTATCAATTGTGCGATCTAGAGTTTCTGATCGAAACATTCCAAAATGACGAGATTGCCCATCTGTTGTTCGCTCAGCGTACTGGCACGATTCTCGACGTTGGGATATTAGAGAAAGTGGCCGTCAAATGCCAAAGAAACCTTCCCGATTTCTCTAGTGACCGTGCGATAAGAGCTAGTTCAACACAACTACTGCACGCCTATGCCATACGGGTTGGTGTCTTGATCATGGATCGCTTGCAGGAATATTGCAAAAGGAACAACAAGGAGCTTATGGTGTTATTGAGTTATCCCGTCGGGGCTGTTTGGCATGCATGCAATCGCAGTCCTGCTGACGATCCCGACAACACCGATTGGCATCCGCAATTCTTTAAAGGGTATCTCAAGGAACGGGGGATTCGGCTGGTGGACAGTTTGCCTGCCCATGTTGCCGAATACGGCACGTTCAAGCTTAGCGCCAAGGAGTATGTCGATCGCTACTACATTGGGCATTATAACCCGCAAGGGAATCATTTCTTTGCGTACTCAAACAAGGAATCGATCCGTGGCTGGTTAAGCCCTCCTCCGCCAGCTTACCGCAACGATCAAGAACCGTTGATCCGTTTCAAGGGCTATCTTCCCGGCTAAGCACTAGCCGCCCGTTGTAAGTATTCCATTACGTTTATTTTGGAGCGTCGCATTTCAGTCGCTGTGGACTGCTCGAGATGGCGTTGGGTTGGCGTAAGAAAGACGAGCAAGATGATCATTTGTACTGACTGTGGACTGCCCGGTGCTTGGGAATTAGGGGGGCGAAGCAACGAAGCGGTAGTTGAACCGTGCGTTTGGCGCGGTATCTCCGTGATCGAGAAAATCCATTCCATCCGAGTCGATGGGGATGTTATCGGTCCATTTGAAATCGAATCGAAGGGGTTTTTCGTCCGCAAATCCAAGATCGCTGCGGAGAATTGAGAGATGCAATTCCTTTGTACCCGCTTGAAGTCTTACTGTTCCGACTGCCTCCCAGGAATTGCTGTTCCAACGCTCAAGACTCGCGATGCCTGAAGCACTTCGGCTGTGATTGAGCCGAAAATCGTAGCCCAGTCGTCCGGTCTTGGCGTCTTGATCGGTATCTATCAGCAAGACCATCCATTCTGCGTCTGTCATCGGAGTGAGCGGCTCACGAGTCGTAACATGAAAGTAGATGTGCGTGGCATCGTGGCTGACATTCGCTAGATCGAAATCGTTGCGGCCTGTTCGATTGGTATAGCGCCCAGCTCCCGGAACTCCATCGTGATCGCGATGCATTGTGTCACGCAAGTCATCGAGATAATCAGGTTTCACGTCCTCCCACTGCGCAAAGTCGCCTGGGATGGCGATCGTTTTGGCTGACGAAGTCGCCGGCACTGGACGCACGCCCTTGTACTTGCGAATATTGGCAACCATTTGCCAATAGTAGTTGTCGCCAAAACCCTCACGCATCGGCTCGATGTCGCGACTGAATTCCTGGTCGTACAAATCGACAAAAAATGTTTCTCCCACCGGCAAGATTCGGCCTCTGAAGGCTTGGGTGCCATCCGAGATGAAGCGCTGAGCCACCCATTCATTCCAGCCCGTGACAAAGATAAACTCGGGTTCGAGCGGGAGAGCATGCTTCCATTGCTCATCGAAGTACAATCCTTGTTGCGATTGACAATCCGTTGGTGCTGGCTGCCGACTGTCGTGATAGCTGCGGCCAATGTTGCTGGTTCCATGTTGGCTAACCCCCACGGGGACACACTCTGATTTGTTTGGACTGTCGTGCCAACCTGGGACTTGCGGTGCGTGGTCAAGCCAAGGCCACTTGTCCTTTCCATCGCCGAACCAGGGTTGACCTCGTGACCAGGCCCATGAAGTACGTATCGTGAAAAAGCTCGACACTTCTTCGCTCAGCCCAGTCGTGGGCGTAAGAAGCAGTGGCTTTCCTTTCCACTGGAACCAGAGTTCACGATGCTTGGCCGGTTTGTAAAAGCTTTCCCACAAATGCTGAACCACGGAATTGTGACTTGCGTTGGCAAACATCGCGATTTGCGGTACACGATGTCCCTCGGATTGCATTTGTTCTAGTATCAAGCACAATGCCTCGCGCTCCGCGTCATAGGTGATTCCATTGGTGACATCGAATATCAGCACATCCACACCGGCGTCGGTGAGCATCTGGACTTGTTTGCGTATTACCCAGGGATCGTCTGGTCGGTAGTAGCCAAATCGAGGCTCGCTCCAGTAGTGCGGGGCTTGCGCAGGTCCCCAAGCTAAAGAAGGCGAGGCCGCTTTCAGAATCTTCGAGATGTCATAAACGGCCTTGTTTCCAAACGAAGCTTGCCAGTTGAAGTAAAAGATACCAACCGTTCTGTTCGGCCTGAACTCACCCACCTCGGCGATCATGGGCAATTCGCGTCCCAGCGCATCGGTGGCAGGCCAGGTATCGGGCCTCGTATCCCGCGACTGAGCCTGTGAAGTTGATACAAATACTAAAAATGCACCGGCTGCAAGGCAAAAGCGAGTCATCATTGAGAATTCTTTCACGCCAGTATTTCCTTGACCACATTGCCATGCACATCCGTCAATCGATAGTCGCGACCGGCATAGTTGTAGGTGAGCTTTTCGTGATGGATACCCATTAGATGCAATATGGTTGCGTGCAGATCGTGCACGTGCACTTTGTTTTCCACCGAGTGCCAACCAAACTCATCGGTTGCCCCGTGGACCATGCCTCCCTTGACACCGCCGCCCGCCATCCACATGCTAAATCCAAAGGGATGATGTTCACGTCCGGTTCCGCTTTCTGCTGTTGGTGTACGTCCAAACTCGCCACCCCAAATGACGAGCGTTTCATCCAGTAGTCCTCGCTGTTTCAAATCCGCGAGAAGACCTGCAATCGGCTGATCAGTGCTCTGGCAATTGTTCGGCAACTCTGTCGCCAAGTTCGAATGCTGATCCCACAGTTGGCACGAAGAACGCTTGGAGGTTTGCGTGTGATAAACTTGGACCATTCGAACGCCCTTCTCAACGAGCCGTCTCGCCATTAAGCATTGCTTTCCAAAGTGATCCGTCACAGGCTCATCGACTCCGTACAGTTTTCTAGTCGCTTCGGTTTCATTCGAAATGTCAAACGCTTCCGGGGCCTCGCGCTGCATGCGGAACGCCAACTCAAAGGATTCAAGCCTAGCGTTGAGTCGACTGTCGTCGGCCCGCTGGGCTGCATGCGATTGGTTCAAGTCTCGCAACCAATCAAGCTGCTGACGCTGTGCAGTCGCAGTGAACCGCGTGTTGCCTAAGTTCGCAATCGGATTCTTGAGATCGTTTACCAAAGTTCCTTGATACTCGCCAGGTAAAAAACTGCTGCTCCACAACGGTGCACCTTGGGCAGGTTGCGATGGTGAAATGACAACATAACCTGGCAGATTTTTGTTTTCAGAACCTAGGCCGTACAACAACCACGACCCCATCGACGGCCGCGAAAAAGCTTGTTCACCCGTGTTCATTTGCAAACACGCACCGTTGTGATTGATATTGTCTGCAACCATCGAACGGATTAGGCAAATGTCATCCGCGTGCTTGGCTACATTTGGGAAGAGCTCGCTGATTTCCATGCCGCATTGGCCATGTTTTGAAAACTGGTAAGGCGATGCGAAAAGATTGCCGGTCTTGGTCCGCTCAAGTTTAGGCTTTTCAAACGGCAGCGGCTGTCCGTTCAATCGGGTCAAAGACGGCTTGGGATCGAAGAGGTCCACGTGGGATGGACCGCCGGACATGAATAGGAAAATGACATTCTTGGCTTTGGCTGGAAAGTGTGGTGCTGGCTCTCCCCCTGAGGACTCGGCGCACATGGCAGCTAGTCCTAGCATTCCGAACCCGCCCGCAAAGCTAGCCAGAGCAGCTCTGCGATTGACTTTTCCTGCGAATGATTGATTAGTCAACATAGACAAACTCATTGGTGCAAAGGAGTACGTGACAAAGTGGTTCCCAGGATTCCACGCGATTCAAATTGTCGACAGCAGCAGATACGAGCGATTGTTCGGATTGGGTCGGTGGTCTCTGAAACAATCGATCGGTCAGCCAAGCAAGACGTTGATTCGCATCGCCGTCCTGCTTGACCACTAACGTTGCGAGTGTATTTGCCTGAGTCAGAGCAAACGCGTTGTTAAGAAGCCACAATGCTTGCGGAGCAACGACCGTATCGTTGCGTTTGTCGACAATCGTCTGCGCATTTGCTCCATCGAACACCGCAAGATAACCCGACCGATCCGATCGTACATTGGCGATGTAAAGGGTTCGGCGCGGGACCATGAGGTCGCGTACCGCCGGCCCGCCCCGAGTCGGATCCAACGAGCCAGCCGCGAACAGCAACGAATCTCGTAACTCCTCCGCGCTCAACCGCCGACGTTGCTGATGAGATAGGAGTGTGTTCTCGCTATCAATCGCACCTGCATTGGACGCAGGTACCGACGATCGTTGGTAAGCGTCCGAGTTCATCACCAATCGGTGCATCTGTTTGATGCTCCAGCCGCTGTCGATGAATTTGGTCGCCAAGTAGTCCAGCAGTTCAGGGTGCGTTGGCCGTTCACCCAACTTGCCAAAGTTGTTGGGCGTTCGCACGAGGGCTTGGCCGAAATGATGTTGCCATATGCGATTGACCATGACTCGGGCGGTTAGCGGATTTTCAGGGCTGGTCACCCATTTCGCAAGTTCAAGTCGTCCGCTCCCCTCAACTATATTAGGTTGGTCTTTGGAGATCATGACGGGAAAGCCACGAGGAACCTCATCGCTGAGTTGATCGTACTGGCCGCGTTTGTGAATGCGGGCATTGTGATATCCCGCATACGTCGTATTCTTGATGCCACCGTCAGCCAGTCCCACGGCTTTTGGTGCAACGATTATCTCGGCGGCCAATTTGGCTCGCTCTGCTTCCAAGGTTCGGGCGGTCGCATCGTTTTGAATCAGTTGTTGGCCATCACCCTCGCACACCCACCAACCATCTTCACCAGACTGACGTCCCGCTTTTAGCGACTCCCCTAAACTCCAATGTAGCGGCTCACTCGCGTCAGAGCGTGCGATGACGAAAGTTGTCACCGTTGTATCGCAAGCATGACTGGCTTGAGGCTTGATAATCAATCGCAACAGATCACCTTGTGCAATCGAAATATCAGCCTTGAGATACTCAGCAGTGCCGCCGTTCGCAATAGAACCAGAGCCTAGTAACGTTGTCTCATGCCGAAGTTCCCAAAGGACTCCGTCACCGCAATTCGGGTCTGTGTCAACTAGTTTTATATTCGCTTGGTAAACACCTTTCGCCGGGCTAACCCAGGCTGCCGTGATCGATGAGGTTGGACCTGGATGAAGCGCAACACCGCTTGGTGGAATACTAAAGGTCAGGACTTTCAGCTCGGCGTCAGTCTCGTTGAACATCAACGATGGTGTGTCTGCCCCTTGCTTGATTCGACGCATCAGTCCGTTGGTTCCGAGTGCGTTGCGCTCTACGGTTTGCAACGGGCGAAGCATAGCCGTTAGACTTGTGTCGATCTCAGCGATTCGTTTTTGCTTCTGCGTTTGTTGTTCTCGGACGTGCGGTTCGGTTAAATCGATTCGCATCGGCTCTTCGCCCGCACCTGGGGGAGTGAAGTTCTCGAGAATGCGACTGCTGTAAAAGAATCCAGCTAACGCATGATACTCCCGAGTCGTGAAGGGATCGTATTTATGGTCGTGGCAACGGGCGCACGCCAAAGTTATGCCGAGGAATGTACGACTCGTAAAATCGACTTGGTCGTCTACGATGTCCGTATGAATCTTCTTTTTGTCGGCATCGCCATTTCCCCATTCGCCGATGGCATATGCACCCGTCGCGATGATTTGGTCGACATTAAATCGACCGTCACCGGTCCCAAGAATATCCCCGGCAATCTGGTCCCTAACAAATTGATCGTAGGGTTGATCGCGATTGAAAGCGTTTACTACCCAATCTCGATACCTCCACGCTTCGGCAATATCTCCTGCGCCGCCATAGGAGCGAGCGTCCCATGAGTCAGCATAACGTGCGAGGTCCAACCAATGCCGCCCCCAACGTTCACCGTACCGCGGAGAAGCCAACAGTCGCTCGACGATTCGCGAAAATGCATCCGCACTTGTATCTGCAAGGAACTCCGACATCTCGGCCGAAGTCGGAGGGAGACCCGTCAAATCGTATGTGGCACGTCGCAGCAGCGTTCGCTTGTCCGCTTCGGGTGCTTTGCTGAGATTCGCAGTCGTTAACTTCGAATCAAGGAAACTGTCGATTGTTGCGGTTTTGTAATCGGCGGGCTTCTGAATAGGTTGGAATGCCCACCATGCTTTTGCTTCTGCTTCGTCCATTCCGCCAACTTTTTGTTTCGCGAGACGCGGGTCATGTGCGCCACGATCGATCCACTCCTTTAGCAATTGGATCTCGGCGTTCGGCAATTTGCCACCCGCTTCGGACGGTGGCATTTGTGGACCGTCTTCTCCATACTCGATGGCTGCGATGATCAGGCTTTCCATAGGCTTGCCGGGAAGGATCGCTGGCCCCGAATCGCCCCCTTTCGTCCATCCTGGTTTTGTGTCCAACGCTAGTCCGCCGTGCATCTTGCCTTTGTCCGAGGTGTGGCAGCCTTCGCATCGTTGTACCAAAATAGGTCGTATCTTAGACTCAAAAAAGTCGTCCTTCTCGTCTGCGAAAACACAAACGTTCCATACGCCTACGTATACTCCGATGCAAGTCAGCAATACCAACTTGGCTGCGGATTGCCTTAGAATTGAGCGCAGGGGAGCTAAGGGTGAGGAGGTCATGCTAAGCACTCTCGGATCACGTTGCCGTGCACGTCGGTCAGTCGATGGTCACGGCCGCCATAGCGATACGTCAGACGTTCGTGATCGAGCCCCATTTGGTGCAAGATCGTGGCGTGGATGTCATGAACGGTAACTGGATTGATAACAGCGTTCGTGCCGAACTCATCGGTCTCGCCGTAGGTCATTCCACCCTTGAATCCGCCGCCTGCCATAAAGATGGTGTAGCCGCTCACGTGATGGTCGCGACCAGTGGTATCGTTGATGGCACCGACGGCAGGTGTTCGTCCCATCTCGCCTGCCCATAGAACGATTGTTTCGTCCAACAAGCCTCGCTGATGTAGGTCCGTAATGAGCGCTGCAACGGACTGTTCTGTGACTCGAGCGTTCTTCTCGTGGTTGGTCTTGAGAAGTGTGTGTTGGTCCCATGGCGAATTGTTTCCGTCGAAGCTCGGGCAAGTGATCTCAACAAACCGGACCCCCGCCTCAACCAGCCTGCGAGCTCGCAAAGCCTGCGTCGCATAGAATCGCTGATGTTCATCGGTCGAGTCCACGCCGTACATCTTTTGAATGTGTTCTGGTTCTTTGCTGATGTCCGCAAGGTCCGGAACAGTGCTCTGCATTCGGAACGCAGTCTCGTAGTTAGCGATTGCGGCTTCAATCTCTTGTGGCTCCGAGGTTTGTTTCCCGAAGGCAAGATCGGACTCCGCGAGCAAAGCCAGCTTCTGCCGCTGCAAGATCATACTTTCGTGCGGCGCGATGTTGTCGACAGGAATGCCTTTCGCACGCATCATGGTCGCTTGGTGACTGGCGGGTAAGAAGGAACTGCCAAAGTTTTCGAGCCCGCCGTTGGGTACCCAGTCATTGTTCAGCAGCACATACGCTGGGAGATTTTGATTCTCTGTACCGAGGCCATAGGATATCCAAGCGCCGATACTAGGTGCTTGTCCCAAAACACGTCCGGTATGCAACAGGAGATTTGACTGCCCATGCAAAGGCAATTCGCCGACCATAGAACGCACGACACAAAGATGGTCCGCGACCTGAGCTAGGTGAGGAAACAAGTCGCTTACCCACAATCCGCTCTCACCACGTTGTTTGAACTCCCAAGGGCATCCTAGCCAGACGCGGCCCGCGGAGTTGTCCGATCGTTTGCTGACCCAACTAGACCCGATGGGTTGCCCTTGATGTTTTTTGAGCATCGGCTTGTAGTCGAACGTATCGACATGGCTCGGTCCACCATCCATGAAGCAAAAGATGATGTTCTTGGCCTTCGCAGGGAAACGCGGCGCGGCATTGGCTTGGCTGGCAATCAATCCGTTCAACGCGAGCATGCCAAACCCGCACGAGGCCTGCTGGAGAAAACCTCGCCGCGTAAACGCAGGTGCGATGGAGCCGGGGCAAATCGAGTGTTTCATGGCTATTCAGGAGTAGGTGAAAATTAGGCGGGAGGGCGGTGCGGTCGGTTGCGTCAGCGGTAGTGAATGAATTCTTGGGTGTTGAAAAAAGCGTGGGCCATTTGGGTCCAAGCGGCTTCGTCATGCAGGAGATCGGACGTGGTGGCAAAGGCTTGAACAGCGGCGGTCCATTGCTGCAATTCTTGCGGGCGTGGTGCACGGGCGTAGGAAGCTATAAACATACTTGTCACACGTTCTTCTGCCGTGGTATGCGGTTCTTTGAGAAGCTGGATGGCCCAATGTTTGGCAAGGGTACTAACCAGCGGATCGTTGAGCATCATCAGCGACTGTGTTGGAACGTTCGTCACATTGCGCTTACCGCTTGGGAGCCGCAAATCCGGAAGGTCGAACGTTGTTAAAACCTTTGGAGGAGCCATGATCGACATGGTCAAATAGAGTGACCGACGTCCATCGCCATCCATTGGGCCGGAATAAAGTCGCTTGGTTGCATCTTCTGCGGGCCGGAAGGGATTGATCGATCGTCCGTAGAGTCGGCCATCGAGACGCCCAGAGACCATAAGCATCGCATCGCGAATTGACTCTGCCTCCAAGCGGCGAGTTGGATAATGATGACGCAATCGATTGGATGGGTCTCGCTGTGTCGCATCGCCATTTCCGATACCCGATTGGGAGAACGTTTCAGTGAGCAGCAGTTGTCGAACCAACTTCTTAGTCGACCAACCTTGACGAACAAAATCGCGTGCTAGCCAATCGAGCAATTCCGGATGCGAAGGCTTGTCGCCCAACCGCCCAAAGTCGTCAGGCGTCGTGACGAGCCCTGTTCCAAATACCCACTGCCATACGCGATTCACATAGACTCGCGAAGTCAGCGGATGCTCTGGGTTCAACAGCGAGTCTGCCAATTCAAGTCGTCCGCTCCCTGCGCTCTTGGCTACATCGTTCCGACCTGCAAACATTTGCAGCGAATCGGGCATAACCAACTCACCGAGCGCATCGTAGTTGCCCCGTATGTTGAGATGCAATCCAGATCGGGCAACTTCACGTTCGTCCATACTGTTGACAGAACGCGGAAACGCGATGGACTGCTCGACCTTTCGATACTCCGAAATCAGCTGCGAAAGAAGACTATCCGCGGCGGCTTGGTTCGGTAGCAGTTTGTGCGATATCAACCAATCGATAATTTGTCGGTCACCGAAGCGAATTTGCCCATCGCACCATCGATGAATGGCATCGTTGAACCATGCGGTGACATGCGCATTGACTGCGTCGATGCTTTTGGGAGGCGCGTTTGCATACAACGATTCGAAGGCATCTAGCGTATCCTGCGGTGTTCCTCCCGCATCGTGCGTTACGATGCCCGTGACACTTAGCCAACTCCGTTTGTCATAACCCAAGTCGTTGTTCGGCAATCCAGGAATGACGCCCACTCGAGCTGGAAAATTCGAGTTGAGCGACGAAGTGACAAAATCGACAGTCACTTTCGTAACGCCCCCTTTCATCGGAGTGTCTCCAAAGGTTCGCCATGTCGGCTGAATCTGATTGACGATGCTGACACCTTCATTCAGAAGTGCGTTTTCATCCATTTGAAGGTACCCGCCAAATTCTCCACCTGCGAGTTTAAGGCTTACGAACTGGCCGGGCACAAGGTGTTCGGGAGGCATTCGCAATGCACCAGGCAATTTGGAAGACAGCGAATGCGTATGGTAGCCTCGTGGTAATAATCGCAAGAGGACGGAATCGCCATCCAGGGCAATAAGCGGTGTGGCTTCGTCTACCCAACCGTGCTTCATACCGTCGCCATCGGTGACCCAGCCTGCTGGTATATTAGGCTCGGCAAAGTTGGTCAGAACTTGAAACGACTCGTTCGCTTTGATTCGCGTCGCCCGAGCGGCCTTCCATTCCGCGGTGAGCGTATTCCAGGTCGATTCCACGTCGATATTAGCAGTAGCATTGGCCGCTATCAGTTTTGCGAGCGGGTATGCAACGTCTTCGATGGTTGGCGGTGTCGCGTTCGGTACTTCCAACGGAGTTCGCCAGCTTGACGGTTGAAGCGATACGGCCCGCCAAAGCTTTGCAACCTCGCTACGAATCGCCGTTCGCAATTCTTTTAGCTTTGCGATCGCTACGTCGTTCTTGCCTGGAGCATCCGCAGGTCGGCTGACCCATCGCGGGGTCATGAATGCGGCTCCCAATGCGTAGTAATCTTTTTGCGACACCGCTTCAAGTTTGTGATCGTGGCACTTGGCGCAAGCGACCGTGGTGGCCAGGAAAACTTTCGAAAAGGCATCGATCTTGTTGCTGACCATTTCCTGGTGGACACCGTTGTAAGCCAGACTGCTGCCATGCCGATGCTCGCCCAAATGGTAAAACATCGGACCAATAATGCTCTCGTTGATTTCTAAATCGACATTGACTCGCGGTTGAGGCAAAAGGTCGCCGGCCAACTGTTCTCGGAGAAAAACATCAAATCCGACATCGCCATTGAAGGCACGGATCAGATAGTCGCGATACTCATAGGCTCCTTTCGCGGGGACATCCCATTCGTAACCATAAGTGTCGGTGTATCGAACGGCGTCCATCCAGTGTCTTGCAAAATGCTCACCGAAATGAGGCGAATCAAGAAACTCGTCGACTAGCTGCTCTATTGCCGCCTTGCGATCGACTTGCCATCGCTGCAGAAACGTTTCACGCTGCGCTAGCGTTGGTGGTAATCCGGTTAGGACGATCGCAATTCTCCGAAGCAATACCTCAGGTTCAGCGGTAGGAGCAGGTTTAAGATTCGCTTGTTCGAGTGCGGCCAGGATGAATCGATCGACGGGAAGATCGGACCAATGGTTTTCGGCAACGACTGGCGGCTCTGGATTGGCCAGCGGCTTTAGACTCCACCAATCCAGTCGTTTTTGAAATTCCTCAGCCCAAGAGTTCGATGACGTTGGAACAGCAGAGCCGGCATCTTGTCTCGGGTCGATAGCACCTTGTCGAATCCATTTGGTAAGCAAGGCGACTTCGTCTATCGACAATTGTTTGTCCGGTGGCATCTTGAGATCTTTGTCGGTGTACTGAACAGCCTTGATCAGCAAACTGTCATCAGGCTTGCCAGGATGAATCGCTGGACCAGACTCGCCACCTTGTTCCCAAGCGTGCCGAGTATCCAGACGCAGGCCACCTTCCTGCGAAGCTTCGCCGTGACATTCGATGCATCGCGCGATGAGTAGCGGTCGAATCTTTGCCTCAAAGAACGCAAGCTTTTCGGAGGCGTCCGCGGTCTCTTTGGTGGGTGGTGTGTATGCAAACTCTTTGGCGGGAGATTTTGATGTAAACGCGAAACTGATCGGGGATTTCATTTCGGGACCGCCGAGCTGTCGCAATGGACCGCTACTGCTGGCACTATCGCTTGGCCAGACGCTGACTGTTCCGTTCAAGTTTGCAGCATAGATCAAGCCATCTGGTCCGATCGTCAGACCTACGGGTGTATTCAGCTCGCCACCAACTCCTGCCCATTCGATGGTTTCTTTTCCGTCAAAACGAAGAATGCGATTCGCGGAAGTGCTCCAGAATGCATTTCCTTTTGCATCGAACGCCAGCCCCCAAGGCGCTTGAGGTGTTCGCTGCGCCCAGATTTCGCTCATCGATCCATCGAGCTTTTCCGATGCACGCCGCAATGCTTGAGCCACGTAGTCGGTAATGAATAATCGCCCATCATGAACAGCGATTTGGGTGATACCTCCTGGGGACGCGAGAGCGGAGTCCGCTTTCCATTCGCCTGACGGGTAGGCGTAGCGTTTGACTTTGCCATCCCCCTGGCTGGCGACCAGCAAGTCACCTTCGTACCAGGTCATCCCGGTTGCTCGAAAGAGTCTGCCGCCATAGCCTTCGGGAATATCGAGCAGAGTCTCCATGAGTCCATCACCTCGGGGGTCGAAACGCAGCACAGTTCCCGCGCCGCCAGGCAGACCAGTCGATATCAGCAGTCGTCCGTCCAAGTCGAAAAGGATGGCGTTCGACGGAGGCAATCCGCTGAGCAAGGTTCCAAGATGGTTTCCGCTAGATAGCTCGTAACGTTCGACTTTGCCGGAGCTATTCATGAGCACCAGCATCTCATCGCTATCTGCCGCGTGGACGCGGGCCAGCATGAGGATGCAAAGCGACATCAGGATTGTGGCTACCAAAGATCGCACGAATTTATCCTTTTCGGGAATCCGAAATCGGCTGGCGACTGTCGCAAATGCGAGCCAATGAGGGAGGCGGGGGTAGGTGGGTATTGGCAAAATACATGTACTTCTTGGTCGGCATGTGTTGGGCCAACGGCGGCGCAATCGTTATTATAGCCCAATTCGGTAAGTCTGGGCTACCGAAAAACGATGCGAATTCAAACACCCTAGCACGACGCGCAAGCTAGTGAATCTACTATTCAATTCACTAACTTGCGCATCGTGCTAGGTAAATTCACTCTCGTTCCAGGGCTCTGGCTTGGAACGCACTGCTTTCGAGGCTCCGCCTCACGTTCTTGTGACTAAGGAGGAGGGAGCCTCCGTTGCATTACGTTCCCAGGCGGAGCCAGGGAACGAGTTCAAAGAACTCGGCTAGCGCCTCAGGCTCACTTTTGATCGATTTGTAATGCAAGGTCACTCTCGGCAAGAGTGACCCACGGTTGGTCGCACTTGTCCGGTGCAACTACAAATCTTTTATCATCGTCGTTTACGAAACCGAAACTAGCTCGACGACGCTGATCTCGGGAAAGCAATTCAATCGCATTTTCCGCAAGGAGCCTACACCTTTAGTGATATGCAACCAATGGTTCTTCCACGAGTGCAATCCTCGCACAAATCTCTTGTCTCTTACCGGTGCAAACGGTGTGCTTCCCCAGGGCAACGTCAATTGGCCACCGTGCGTGTGTCCAGATAACATTAAATCCCAGTTCGCGTCTTCGATTTGGTCCTTGGTGTCAGGATTATGGGACAGCAATACTCGCGGTATGCCGACTTGCTTGGTCTCCTCCAGCAACTGAGGCTTGAAATCATCAGCCCAAATGTCCCCCAGGCCAATAAGTTCGAAACTCGCTTTGTTTGGAAGCACAACTTCTTCGCGTTCATTCATCAAAACGCGGATATTTGCTTTCTCGAGCATGTCGATCACTTTGGCGGGCCGAGCGTAGCCTCCATACCTTGCAATCCACTTGCAGCCATCGTGATTTCCGGTGCTGGCAAAGGTCGGTGCAGCGGCAGATAGTTGCTGCATGATCTTGGAATATGCATCCCATTCATCCCAACTATGGGTAATGAAGTCACCGGTTAAGCAGATGATGTCGGGCTTTTGTTCTAAGCCTAGATTGAGCGCATATTCGATGAAATCCAGCGGCACCTCACCCGAAGCATGCAAATCGGATATCTGGACAATGCGAACGGGATTCGAACCTGCAGGAAGAATCGGGACTCGATGTCGGCCAACTCCAATCCAATTCGGTTCGATGAACCGCATGTCGGTGTACACAGCAGCAGCAGTTGCCGCTAGGCATGCCAACATTCGTCGACGCGTAAAGAGCCGAGAGCGTTTTGGCTGCGGTAGTTCCTGTTTTATATCCGATTCATTCATCGATCTTGACCTTCCGATATTGAGCCAGCTGTAACGGCACTTTTTAATCGTAGTTCAAACGAACTCCCCTTGCCGAGAACGCTAAACACGTGAATCTCTGCAGACATCCCTTGAACCAAATGCTTGACGATCGATAACCCCAAGCCTGTGCCGCCCGAATCCTGGCTTCTTGCTTTCTCGACACGATAAAAACGTTCGAAAATGCGGTCTAGATCTTCTGGCGGAATTCCAATCCCATTGTCCGCAATAATCAATACCACATGATTCGGCTCGCGTCGTGTCGACACTTTGACCCAACCTTCAGGATGATTGTATCGAACGGCGTTCCCCAGCAAGTTGCCAATGACCGTGCGAAGTGACTCCAAGTCCGCCTCGACGCGGCAGCCAGATTCGACCCCTGTTGCGTCGATGGTAATTTTCTTTGCTTGTCCAATGGTGCGATGTTCTTCAACGCATGTCTTCAGAACATCATCGAGCAATAGATTGGATAGTTGAGGCTTGTCCGGTTGGGATTGCAATTTGGTCAAATGCAACAAATCTCGAATAAGTGAATCGAGTCGGTGCGCTTGTTCCGCGATTCGTTCGACGAAACGATGACTTGCCTCTTCGTCTTCGAGGGCACCCATCAGAAGCGTTTCGGCGTAGGCTTTGATGGCCGAGAGCGGGGTTTTCAGCTCATGTGACACATTTGCGGTGAAGTCACGTCTCGCGTTTTCCAGTTGTTTGAGCCGGGTTTCGTCTGTGACTGTTAACAACACACCGCTCGAAACCGCCGCGATTGTCGTTTGTTCAGGATCTAGCAACGGGTGCGCGCGGAGCCGTAAAGTTACTTTGCTCAGCGGCAATTCCAACTCCGCCTCCTGGATTTGGGGCTCCGTTGAGACTTCCTGAATGAGATTCACCACGGTGGGGTGCCGGATCACTTCGATCAAGTCTTGACCAAATTGAAACGTGGCTCCCAGCCCAAGCAGTTCTCTGCCCGCACGATTCACGAAGAGCAATTTCAATTTTTGATCAAACGCAAAGACGCCAACCGGCATGGCCGACATGACTTTCGATGACTGCTCCACGGAGTGTTGAACGGCTTCGAGGCGCTTTTGCATCCCTTCCGTCGCTCGCAGCAAAATTCTAGATACTCCCGGGTCAAAGCTCTCAACGGAATCGGGCCCCCCTGTCTCAAACAGTGCCGGAGCCGGTGAAGCATGCGACGCCTGATTGGACCACTCGGAGAGCGAAGCGATCAAGCGTTTTCGGTCGTCGATCGCTTTGCCTCGCAACAACCCCAAAGCCACCGCAGTGAATACAATCAGGCAGGCAAGGAACTTGTCCCACCAACTCAGCGTAGCCGTGTCGCTACCAGCAAATCGACGGACCAGGGTAATTTCGTTTCCCAAGTTCCCAATTGGGTCCGTTCGACAAGTCAGTTTCAACCGCTGGTAACCGTTCGGCTCGATGCTCCAGCTTTGCAACGCTTGCAACCCACCGATATTCTCCGTCGCTCCCAAGTCGGTAGTTGAGGTAGCCCAAGCCAACTCACCTCCCTTGGTCAATGTATCGATGGCGGCTTTGGATCGAGCGTCCATCTCCAACGGATTCGCCGTCTGGAAAAGTGTTTTGATGGCCAGCAGATCAGATCGACTGATCACAACTTGATTTTCCCGCCAGGCCGACTCGACGCTATGCCAGCGGATCGAAACGAAGACCAAAGCAAGTCCAAGTCCAACGGTCGACAAAACAGCTACAGCTGGCCAAGACGTGGCAACAATTCGATTAGTAAGGTTTAGTTTTCGGCTGGACAACAGTAGCGACCCAAGAATCGATTCCGGACAGAGCACAAGTTGTTAAAGCTAACGCAAAGGAACGAATCTTACGAGTTCAGCCTAGTCCGTTTTCGATAGGGTAACTCGTTTTTCACGGAAAATTCCCGCTCAAGATGTTGTTTTAGGTCGTAACGTGAGTTTCAAAAGGAGGGTATGATTAGGGCGGATAGAACTGCCCGGCGTCTCTTGACCTCCAATACCTTCACTATGCCTAACCACGTATGAATTTTTTGCACCTGTGGGCACTCGGGATTGGTGCGGGCGCATTAGCAGTCCCTGTGGCTGTGCACTTCTTAACAAAGCCACGGCCTGTTACCTATCCTTTGGCGACCATTCGGTTTCTACGCGAAGTCATCGAAGAAAAACGATCTCGCAGTCGACTTCGGGATTTGATTGTTCTACTGCTCCGCATGCTGGCTGTTGGGCTGCTTGCAATGGCCCTCGCTCGACCCTGGCTCAACAATTCGCAAGCCATCGAAGCTGTTCCTGACGACGCGACCGCACGTGTGATCGTGATCGATGTCAGCCAAAGTATGTCGGCGAAATCGGCAGGGACCACCGCCATCTCCCGAGCTCAAACGCTCGCTCTCAAGTACCTAGAATACTCACCCAACCTTCAAGCCAATGTGGTCATGGTCGGCGCAAAGGCTAGGCCTGCTTTCAAATCCGTCTCTCCAAACCTTGCAATCCTCCGCGAGGCGGTCCGATCCACTTCACCACGTTGCGAAAAAGCAGAGCTCAAATCGGCTATGAATCTCATCGGCTCGATGCTTTCCGAATCCTCCGCGGCTAAATCCGAACTTGTTGTTATTAGCGATTTCCAACGCTCGAATTGGAGTAACCTATTCTTGGATGCGATTCCAACCGCAACGAAAATCCAACTGGAATCGGTGTCGACCGAAACGGTACCTAATGTCGCTATTACCGGTTTTCGCATTTCGGGAAGAGCCATCGTGGAATCCGATGTCATCCTCGAGTTCGATGTCGCCAACTATTCTGACCAAGCGGCCGAGGTGCAGGTCTACGTGGATTTGGGTGAAATCCAAAAGACTATCAACGGCAAAGTAAATGCACAAAGCGTGGAGACCTTAACCACACCGATGAAGTTCTCGCGGCCGCTATGGGTTACGGGCTGGGTTCAACTACAGGGCAATACCGACGCCATTCCCGCCGACGATGCTCGACCCATCGCGTTTCGTATCGATCAACCACCCAAGGTTATGGTGATCTCAAAATCGAGTGGCAAAAAAGAAGCGATGAGTTCGTACTTCTTGAAACAAGCCCTCGACGTAATCAGTGGCCCAGCCGTTTCCGACGAAAAGCAAAACAGTCCATCCGGTCAAGTGCGAACCCTCGATCCAGACAAAGCCAACGCGGAAAACTTGAGCGATGCCGACATCTTTCTGGTGCACCGCTCTGGGGCACTCGACCGTTCGGTGGTGGATGCGATCGCATCGCGGGTTCGAAAGGGAAAAGGGCTGTTGTACATTGCTGGCGAGCAAGTCGACGCGGTCAACTTGGACTTCTTTGCAACAGCCATGGGCAGCGGCTACCAACCACCCGTTCAGCTTGTGCCGCCGGACAATGACTCCAAACGAAAAGACTTGTTTGTTCGCGATGTTCGATTTCGCCAATCACCCTTTGACGTCTTCGGCGAACAAGCCAACGCGGCCATGCAAACGACGCGAATCGGTGGTGGGCTCGCTTCGCGTGCGCTCGAGACCGGACTGCGAGACCAAGTGGTCGCGGAATTGAGTGATTCATCAGCCCTCCTGTTCTTGACTAGCTGCGATGCAGGCACGGTCGCTGTTCTCAACGCAGACTTGGACGAAAGCAATTGGTGTTCCCAACCAAGCTTTTTCCCCGTGTTCAACGAACTGATCAATGCAACCTATAGCAATCGCAATTCAAGTCCGGAGGCATTTGGTGGCGAGCCACTCATTCGTCAACTGTCGAGCACGATTCCCGAAACAGCGAACTTGGTCGCGGAGTCCGCTGACAAGCGATCGGCCATGGCGGAAAGTTTTGGAAGTTGGGAATGGAACACAGCTCAAAATAGCTTTGTGTGGGCATGGCCCGATCCTATCGGCCCCGGTGTCTACCAACTGCTCAACAAACGTGAACCAGCCATTGCAACAGCCATAGCCGCACCGGCCGCCGAGTCCGATCCCAAGACGCTGTCGGCGGACGTATTGCAGGGACGCTTGGCTGGCAATCGTGTGGTTACGTTTCGCGACGCAAAATCGGCTGACCAAAAATCCGACCAGTGGTGGAATTGGTTGATCATCGCCTGCATCCTCGGTTTGGCCAGCGAGATCATTACGCTGAGATGGTTTTCAGCATGATGATAGCCTTCTGGAGTTTTGAGCCTCGAATTCCAATCTTCGTGTGGTGGAGTTTGGTTTTGATCTGCATTGGGGCGTTGGCTGCATACTGGTTTCGTCGCGATCAATCCATCGGTACGTTTCGTCGTTCCATCTTGACCGTCTTGCTCGGCATGAGCGTCGTTGGACCGCTGCTGATTGCTCTTAACCCAACTTGGGTTGAGGAGATTCCACCCACTCCAGGCCGGCCCTTGGTTTCGGTTTACGTCGATCAAACCATGAGCATGGAGATTTCTGACGTCGATGACAGGCCCAATCAGACACGGCAGCAATCCGCCATCGCAGCAGCCGAGCAAATTGGGGAAAGCACCGAAACGGTCGATGTGCGAAAGAGTGCCTTTGACTCCGATGTTCATCCGTTGGTGGTCGGAACTCAGAACAACAAACCATCCAGCAACAGCGATGGAGCTTCTGCGCGTGGTCATCGAAGCGATTTGACATCGGTGCTCCGCGAGGGCATTCGCAACAACACCGAATCCGGCCAAGCTATCGTGCTGATCAGCGATGGGGCGCACAATGTCGGCAGCGTCGATTCCGTTCTCTCGGCGGCATATGAAGCCAAGTCGCTTGATATTCCCATTTACACCGTGACATTGGGCAAACAAGTAGGAGCACAGAACCTATCGTTGGCGGCTCGCAGCCCACGCATGATAGCTTTCGCAGATCATCCGTTGTCCTTAAAGGTACGGGTCGGACATTCCGGCTTGGAGGGGGAGTCGACTCAGGTGGCGTTGATGCAGGGCAATGAGATCGTGCAAACTCGCACGGTTCGATTGGGCAAAGAACCCAATCAAGAAATCCGCTTCGTCATGGACCGACCGCCTGAGCAACGGCTGACACGCTTTCGCATCATGGCGACGCCCATCGCAGGCGAAGCGACCGACTTGGACAACCAGACCTCGGTCCTCGTGCAGCGACTTGATGAGCCAATCGGTGCGATATTGCTCGAGGGAAAACCCTACTGGGACAGCAAATTCCTAGCTGCCAACCTAGGCACAAATCCAACAATGCAATTAACAAGCTTGATCCGGGTTAGCGAGAAACGCTTCCTTCGCAAGAAGTACCCACGGCCCGAACTCAAAAAGCCGGACCCTACCTCGACGAAAGAAGAGCCCGAGATCGACATTCGCGCCGCAGTCGAAAATGTCGCTACCGACTGGATGATCCTCGACCAGTTGGAGTCGCCGCTTGAAGACATGGAGACACTCGAGCAATATCGGGTCGTGATCCTGGGACGCGATGCCGAAGTCTTCTTGTCCCCGCGAGGCCTTCAAAACCTCATGGAATGGATCAATACGAAAGGTGGCTGTCTGGTTTGCTCTCGGGGTGAACCCGTCCGAATTGCCAACGCGAAACTCAATGCCATGCTGCCGATCGAATGGAGCGAACAAGCGGAGTCGCGATTCCGGGCCAAGATTAGCCAATACGGATTCGACTCAGCCGTCTTTGATTCGTTGACGATGGAGGGAGATCCGCTGTCTCAGTTGCCGTCGCTGTCGACTGCTAACAAACCAACGCCTCGCTTGGGGCTACCTCAAGTTTTATTGCAAAGCATTTCGGATGCGACGGGAAAGAACATTCCTGTGGTGACTTATCAGCCCGTTGGCAGTGGCCAGACGATCGTGGTGGAGGGAGCTGGTATGTGGCGTTGGGCATTTCTGGCACCTCAGTTCGCGGACAAGGAGAAGATCTATGCAACGCTGTGGCAATCGCTCGTGCAATGGATCATCTCGCAACAGGACTTGATGCCGGGCCAAAGCGTAGCGATTCGTCCAGACAGGGCCACGTTTTTGACGGGAGACAAAGTGACCGCATCGTTGCTTGTCAGGGATAGGGAGCGTTTTTTGGACGCCAATGGCAAGCCGAACTGCGCTGTGCTTTTGTACCGCGATGAAACTTCGTTGCCCAAACGCTTTGTGCCGATCCCGACCGAACAGCCCGAGATGTTTCGAGTCGATTTCGGAGCCTTGGACGTTGGGTACTTCACTGCGAATGTTGTTCAAGGTGACAAAGAGGAGACGTTGGCCGACACCGCGATTGAAGTCCGGGACCCATGGTTTGAAAAGCTAGAGGCAGACTCGCGACCTGATTTGATGAAGCGTATTGCGATGATCAGTGGCGGCGAGGCATTGAGACTAGATCAAGTAGGGACGATCGTGGACCGCTTCGAGCAACGTCTCTATCAAAACCGACCGCCTCAAATCATACGAACAACAATCTGGGATCGACCGATCGTCATGTTCGCGATCCTAGGGGCATGGATTACAAGCTGGATCGTCCGACGTCGCAATGGTGCGATCTGAGACGCTTTGTAGCGAAACTCGTCAAGAGTTTCGGCCGGTTCCCATTTGAGTCGTCAAATCCCGCAGGCTTGTCCTGCGGATTGTTAGGTTTTTCGCTACTCCCAGAAGGCCTACCCTTTTCGCAGTGGGGGCGGGGTGGGGTTGGGGGGAAGACGCCGCCGGGGGGCGGAGGCCGGGAGCCCGGGGGGGGTGTGGGAAACAAAAAAA
>JANPHB010000298.1:0-38324 GCA_031424235.1 Pirellula sp. | reverse complement strand
CGCCGTTTCACGGCTCTTACATTCAATTTCTGAATGTTTCTGCGGGGCGAGCCCCGCAGCTACGAAATGTCGCCGTTACACGGCTAAAAGTACTTTCCCAACAAAGCGAGACGGCCTCTTGGCGTCCCTGTAGATCAATATCATATGCTAACCTTGCGTACGGGCGGGACGAGCCGACAGCGAACTCTCGATGCAAGTTAGACGATTCTTTGGGCCGTGCGACAGAATCACTGTCGATCAGCGAGGAGACTCTTTTTTTACGGATTAGGCCGAAAAATAGTTTCTTTCCGCTCGCAATTTTCTATTGCAGACCGATACAATGCAGCAGGTTGAATTTTGTTCTAAATCGTCCGCAATGTAGGTCAAGGTCGCAGCCATGAATCACCCGATCCGCACTTTTCTGGTCCCGGTACAAAGGCGTCATCGAATCAACCGAGCGTTGAACTGGTTGATGGGGGCAACAACTTTATCGTCCATTCTTGGGATCATTTGGCTGGTGGCGCATTGGGTTCAGCCTACCGTTTCTCTTGCGGGTATTTTTCCAACGCTCGTTTCTCTCGCATTGGCTCCCGCTGTTTTGGCGCTGGTTTGGCCCGTACGCATGCACACGGCAGCCAGATTGATCGACGTTCATTGCCAGCTCAAGGATAGGGCCACTACGGCTTTGCAATTCGCTGGATTGTCGAAACGGACCGATATTCAAGAGTTGCAATTGGCCGACGCGCAAATGCACTTGTCGAAGGTTGACCCGAGCCGTGCGAGACCAATTGTTGCACCGAAGCAAACTCTTTGGGCATCGATGGGCTGTGCTGGTTTGATCGCTTGTTTGATGCTGCCTCAATCGGAATCGCTTTCGCAAGGCGTGAATGAACCTTTGCAGGTTGTAAGCGAGCAAGCGGCAATTTTGGAAGAGACAATGGTCGAGGAGCTTGAAACATTATTGAAAGAAGAGAAGACGCCTGAACTGGAGCAGTTGGTAGAAGAGCTAAAAGAAATGCTCGAGGAGATGAAGGCACCGGATGTAGACCAACGTGATGCGCTATCAAAGTTGTCTGAAATGCAGTTTGCTGTCACTGAAGCGGTCAAGCAGTTGGACATCGCTCAGATCGATGCCCAATTGCAGCAGCTTGCCGAAGCGATGAAAGCAGCCGATGCAATGAAGGCGGCGGCTCAGTCGATGGAAGAAGGGAAATATGAAAAGGCTGCCACTGAATTAGAGAAGATTGACTCCTCCACGATGACTCGCAAGGAGAAGGATGCCGTTGTTGCCAACATGAAAAAATTGAGCCAGAACCTGGGCAAGGGCAAGAAAGGTGAACTCAGCGATGCGATCAAGGAAATGACCGAAGGTTTGGAAAATTCCGAAGAATCGAAATGCAAAGATGGTCAATGCAAAGCAGCTGGTGTCTGCAAAAAACAGGGAATGAAGAAGAAGATTGGTGAGTGCTTAAACTGCCAACTCAATCGACTTTCGGAGTGCAAAAGCTGCTGCCAAAGCGAATGCAACAAGAACGGCGGCAACGGTGTTGCGAAGTCGAACTCACCTAAAAACACTTGGGGAAAAGGTGCATCGAATTCGCCGACTGGCGACGAAAAGACATCTCTTGATAGCCAACGCAAACAAGAGAATTTGACTGGCATGGCAGGTGACGGCCCTAGCGAACGCGAAGTAACCAGCACGCCGGAAGCAGAGCAGGATGCAAGCCGTGCTTATTCGGACAAGTATGTGGAGTTTCGCAAGAAAATGGAGGAAGTGATCGACTCAGAGCCACTTCCCTTGGGGCATCGTGAAACCGTACGTCGCTATTTTGAATCGATTCGTCCGACCAACGAACAGTCGAGTACCATCGAGCAAAAGCCAGCTGCTGCTGGCGAATAGCATTTTCCTTTAGCTAATTCCAAGGTAGCGAAACTCGTCAAGAGTTTCGGCTGGGTTGGCAATAGCCGAAAGTCTTGACGACTTTCGCTACAGTTTCTATTCGAATATATGCTCGCCCCTATCTCAAAGACTCCTGTGGGCGATTTCTTGAAAAAAGCGTATACTCCAGGTCGTTGGAGAGCCGCATGCTTTGCGGTCGCCAGATTTAGCCTTCCTTCCAGACGAGAGAGTTTTGCAAATGGCTTTGGGAAAGACCTTTGATAGCGTTGTCAGTACTGTTGGAAACACCCCGATGATTCGCATCAATCGATTGGTGCCACCAGAACATGCGACGGTCTTTGCCAAATGCGAGTTCTTCAATCCATTGCACAGCGTCAAAGATCGAATTGGGATGGCCATGGTTGAGGATGCCGAGCAAAGCGGCCGATTGACCAAGGAGACGCATATCATTGAGCCAACGTCCGGAAATACCGGGATCGCTTTGGCGTTCGTTTGTGCAGCCAAAGGCTATCGCTTGACGTTGACCATGCCTGAATCGATGTCGGTTGAGCGACGAGCATTGCTTCGAGCATTGGGGGCGAGTCTAGTGCTTACGCCAGCAGCCGATGGGATGCGAGGTGCGATTGCCAAGGCATCTGAACTGGTTGCGAACGACCCCAACGGCTGGATGCCGCAGCAATTTGAAAACCCAGCCAATCCTGCGGTCCACGAGAGGACAACGGGGCCTGAGATTTGGGCGGATTCCGCAGGACAGATCGATGCGATCGTTGCAGGCGTCGGAACAGGAGGAACGATTACCGGAGTCTCGCGATATCTGAAGAAACTCAATCCAAATTTCAAAGCGATCGCCGTTGAGCCAAAGCAATCGCCAGTGATCAGTGGCGGTCAGCCTGGCAAGCATCGAATTCAAGGGATCGGAGCTGGCTTCGTACCGAAGAACCTGGATCGATCCATTATCGACGACGTCATTCAAGTGGACGACGAAGTCGCGTTTGAGTGGGGTCGCAAGCTGGCCAAACACGAAGGAATTTTGGGCGGCATTAGCAGCGGGGCCAACATGTGGGCGGCAGCTCAGGTTGCAGCCCGACCTGAATTCCAGGGCAAACGGATTGTGACCATTATGTGTAGCCTCGGGGAGCGTTATCTCTCGACACCTCTGTTTGGTGATCTAGGAACCTAAACCAGAACTTTTGAGATTTCTTATGCATGGCCCAAGAACGCTTGAGCGTCGTCAGTTTCTATCCCGTTGTGCGACCGCTGCAGCATTGACGCTGGGTGGAGCGGTGGCGGGACGGGCGATTGCCAAGTCGCAGTTCGCTGACGATTTCGCCCGCAATTCTCGAGATCCATCTTGGGACAATGCGACGCAAAAGGGGCTCGTCTTTCTCCAGAAAACACAGTCAAGTCTCGGGCAGTGGAACACGCCCCCCTATCCTGTAGCGATCGGGGCTTTAGCCGGTTTGGCGCTGCTTTGCAGTGGGTCAACCATCACGCAGGGGCCGTATGCGGTTTCACTAAAACGCACGACTGATTTTCTTATCAGTAGAAGCCGAAAGAATGGTCTCATTGGTGACAACGACGATCAACGCTACACGTATGGGCACGGGTTTTCGATGCTTTTCTTGTCTCAGGTTTTGGGCGAGGAAGGGCTTCAGGACCGTCGCGATGATTTGATGGACGTGCTGACTCGTGCGGTGTCTTTTTGCGGCAAAGCTCAGACACCAGCCGGAGGATGGGGCTATGTCAGCGCCAAGGAAGGAAACGATTATGACGAAGGCTCCACCACCATCACGCAAGTCCAAGGCTTGCGAGGCTGTCGCAATGCTGGCATCGCAGTTCCGACGGAGATTATCGAATCAGCCAAGAGATACATCTATAAGTGCCAAAACGAAGATGGAGGCATCAGTTACTCGAGCCAACAGATGGGGGCCTCCCGTCCTGCGATTACCGCCGCGAGTCTTGCTGCTTTGTACAATGCTGGGGACTATGAGAGCAAAAAAGTGCCTGAAATGCTGGCCTACTCGCGAAAGAATCTTTACAACATCGGGCCTGGTGAAGATTCGTTTGGCCATTGGCACTACACATACCTTTACTACAGCCAAGTCGTCTATCGCCAAGGAGACGAAGATTGGCTTCCTTTTCGAGATCGACTCTATTCCAGGATAACGGACGAACAGACCCAAGATGGTTCATGGGCGCAGGAGCAGAACTCATATGACAAAGTCTATAAGACCGCGTGCAACTTGATCATGTTGCAATTGGATTTAGGGTATCTGCCTATCTTCCAGCGATGAAACAGCGGGAATGCTCCACGTGGGTCACTCTTGCCGAGAGTGACTCTGCACTGCGATGCCCTGCCGTTAACGGAACGATTCTTGTGCCATCTCCGCTTCATCGGCCTATCCAAATCCAATTGCGAAATCGCTTCACGCTCCGAACTTTTTCGAATCCCGAGCGTCTAAGCATGCGAGCATCGACGTTTGAGTGGTTTGTGGATTTCGTTTAGCCATTCGTAAAGTGGCGAAAGAAAAATTGGGGCAGGATGATCGAAGGATTCTGGCAGTACGTACAAGGGCTGTTGCAAAATAATCAAATCTTCAGTGGCGGCCTTCTTCTGATGGTGGGAGGTGCGGTGTTGGCGTATTTTCGTCAGTTGCCAAGTCAGCTTTACCATTTCATTCGTCGCCAATTCATCACCGAGATTGATATTTTGGACCGCGATCATTGTTCAGCTCGATTCCAGTCAACAGCATTGTCCTTATGGAGGATATCGATTGCGCGTTCATCGACCGAAAGGATGGTGACGACAAGCGAAGCAAAGTCACGTTTAGTGGCTTGCTAAATGCAATCGATGGAGTCGCTGCGGGCGAAGGTAGGCTGTTGTTTGCCACGACGAATCACATTGAGCGGCTCGATCCCGCTCTCATTCGACCTGGGCGAATTGACCGCAAAGTGTTTATCGGTTTCGCGACCCATGAGCAAGCCGCAAGACTGTTTCAGCGATTTTTTCCGGCGACGGACGGATTGTGGGCAAGGGAATTTGCGGACAGGGTTCCGTTGGATTGCGTTACCATGTCAACGCTTCAAACGCATCTGCTCATGTATTCTGAAGATCCCCAATTGGCGGTGGACAAACTAGACGATTTGCTTTGCTCACATCCATTGGTTGGACGAGATTGGAATGAGCGCAGCGAAGGAAGCAATTGGGTGCCGAGCAGCATGCTCCATCACAAACTTGCCTAGACACAGCCGACAAAAGTCAAAGTGGTAGGCACATTCCATGTGCCGTTCACCAGGAATCATTGTCCATTCACTTCAGCGGACGGCACGACGCGTGCCTGCTACTTTGGTCGGCTCTGTCTGCCTATGCCTTAGCCAATGCCCTTGCAGACGTTGCAGTTTGGGTTTCGATGAAGCTTTCGTTTGGAAAAAGACATGCTCGCCAAATCCAGGGTCAGCATCGTGCTGCTTAGCGTTTCGCCAACTCCTGTTATCAATTTGATTACCTCCATCGCAGCCAGGCAGGCAACAGTTCCTGCCACAGCACCAAAGACAGGGAACTCTCGGCGCCAGGCCGAGGGGGCAACCGGTGACAAGCAGGCAAGACAAGGCGAAACGCCAGGAAGAATCGTTGTTAGGCTGCCCTCATACTCATACATGGCGCATTCGACCATAGGCTTACATTGTTGTACGATGGCCCGATTCATTTCGAAACGTTCTTCAAACAAAGGGGCACAGTCTACGACGACGTCTGCTCCTTTTATCAAAGTTTGAGCGTTGGTGGCGTTTATGTTCTCGTTATGGAGTTCCAAGATCAATCTTGGATTGAGTGCAAGCAGTCGTGCCTGTGCAGTTTTCACTCGAGATTGGCCGATTCGATCATGAGTCATCAGCAATTGCCGATTTAGATCGCTTGGCTTGATCTCACCAGCATGAGCCAGTATCAGCTTGCCGATGCCAGCCGCTGCCAATTGATACGCAACCGTTCCGCCAACACCGCCGATGCGCGAAATTAGAACCGTCGCGGCTTTCAATTTTCGCTGACCTAGCTCGCCGATCCCATCAGCCCACATCTGCCATTCGTATGTGGCAAGTTCCATCGCATCTAGTTTGGGGGAATCGTTTTCCATGTCGATAGAAAAGCTGCTGTCGGACATAAGCTAACCGCCTGAGATCAAGGTCGTGAGGGTTAATTCGGCCCCCTCGTGCAAAATGCAAGGCTGGTCTTTTGCAACAAGCTCATTGTTAAGAAAGATGAGTATGGAAGGCCGAACTGCGTCGTGCTCATCCAGCAAAGTGGATCGTAACGCTCCCGTTCCAGAGTTGCCAACACTCTTAATGACCTCGCGCAGAGTTGTGTCTTGGTCCACATCGAGCGAGATGTTGCTGCAGCCAGCAAGTCGGCGGACTTGCGATTCAAAGTGGACGTTTACTTTCACTTGGGAGGACCTGTGTGACATTCCGTTTCGCGGCGACATTCGATCTGATTCAACCGCAACGGGTTGAAGCCAACTAAATTCTATTGTAGCCACATGTTTCGTCTACCACATGAACTGCGTGCCGACATTCATGCCAATGAAACTCAATGAATCCATGTATGGATTTCCGCCTGCAATTCCGCTATCGGGTCCTAGGAAGACAGCAGAGGGATTCGGGCCACCTACATTGGAAAAGTGTTGAGCTTCCAGCGCAACGCTTGCAACGAACCACTTGGCGGGGTTAAATCGAGCCCCAATCTGAATTTCTGAATTGGTAACCAAAGTATCGACTCCGTCTTTGAACTTGCGAGTGTTGATGGCTCCAATGTCCTGCTGGATATTATTGACAGTGTCGGAGACTCCGTAGTCCTTTTGTCCAAACAAGAGAGAGCCTCGTAGATTCGCGAACATCGAAAATCTGGGGTCTGGAAAAAGGTGGTTGATTCCGAGGGCAACGGTTGGGCCGAGTCCACGGAATTGGCTGCTGGCTTCCGCGTTTCCTTGGTCTGTCGCAGCGCGATAATTTTGCGCAAGTTTTGCATAGCGAATACCGGTATAGAAATCGACGGGGTCTGCCAATTTGCGATGTATTTCCCAATCGATGACGTTGGTTCGAATCTGACTCGTAAAGGTCCCGCTTTCAATGAACGCTAGGCCGGTTGTGATGTCTCCGTCTTCACTCAAATAGCCGACAGTCGCTTCGCGACCGACGGGAATGATTTGATTAGCAGCGTTTGCATCAAATGAATTCGTCGCATCGAATTGCCAATAACGAACACGCCAGCCCAGCTTGTCATCAGCGCCCTCAAGACCAAATTGCACACGTGGACTGTAGGTCATCAGCCAGGGAAAGGGCACATGCGTAAAGCCAGTTCCCGTTTCAACGATCATGGCCGTGTCGTTGCTCTGAATGGGTTGCACGATGACGTTTTCATAACTTGCAAACCAGACCTGCGGAGGAATAGCCAGTCGTTTGACACTGGAATTATAGGAAGTTCTCGAACGGATTTCTGCGAGTTCTTGTTCGTGTTGTTGTATTTGGGATCTAAGGAGAGAAAACTCATCAGCGGAATCGAGCCGCCCCAATTTTGGAGTGTTGTTTGAACCAATACTCTCGGGCGTTCCATAGGAAAAAGATGGCTGCTCTTGAACAAACTGTGCAATGACGGTCGAGTCAAAGATTGTGATCAGCAGAAGTGCAGACCAACAGTGCTTTTTCAGAACAAACATGGTATTCGCCGTCCAGAGGATTGACTTGAAAGGCAGCTTACCGTGCACTTTCGTAAACGATCCATATCAATTATTTTTGCTCTTTGAAAGACCAATGTGTAAAACCGTACCCCATTTCGATGCTTTAGCGACAATTGCGTGCGTTCCCTAATTTCCATATCTTAGCTGGCTTGCCGTGGTTCTGAAGTGAAGTCATCGCGTACACTGACGTTTTGGCAGTACCATTTCGAGCATCCGATTCCGCGAGACAAGATGACAGTCCTCATACGATTTTTCATCCCCTTTTTGGCCGCAAATTTCTTGTTTGGGTTCGCTCAGAGTATTCTGCTCAACGCAGATGAGCCCACGCCAGTTTCTCAGCTTGTGGAGTCTCCCAAAGCGACAGCATCGATTGTCCGGTCTGTTCGCACCTTGGTTGAGAGCGATCACGTTCTTCGGCCAATCTTCAACGACGAACTATCCTCGCGCGGATTCGAGACATTTCTATCGCGAATCGATCCTACAAAGTGCTTCTTTTTCGAAAGGGACATCGATGAATTTCTGCCGTACAAAACGCAACTGGATGACCAAATCAGGGACGACAGCATTGCATTTGCGTATGTCGTGTACAAACGCTTCTTGGTTCGTCTCGATGAAATGCTACCCATAATTCATCGACAAATCGACTCGCAACAGGACTTCGATTTAGACGAGACCGTATCCAGACACTCAACGAAGATTGGCTATGCCCGCGAGCAAGCGGACATGGTAGAACGCTGGCGCAAGACAATCAAACTTGAGATACTGAGTCTTCGTATGGATGGTAAAAGCGATCTTAAGATAAAAGAGGTTCTCCATCAACGCTATCGCCAATTCTATCACCAAGCAGCAATGTTGAATTCGGATGAGTTGCTTGAGAGTTACCTTTCGTCCCTCACCAATGCTATGGACCCGCATACAAACTACAAGGCACCTCAAGCTCAAGAGCGGTTTGCCAACGAGCTTAAATTGGAGTTGAGTGGGATCGGGGCTACTTTAAACCAAGTTGATGGAGCTACGATCATCAATTCTCTGGTTTCGGGCGGTGCAGCCGAAATCGACGGGAGACTCAAGGTTGGAGATCGGATTTTGGCCGTTTCTGAAGATGATGGAGAACTTCCCATCGAGATTCAGGACATTGCCATGAGCGAAGTGGTCAAAATGATCCGAGGCAAAACGGGGACTCGGGTTCGGCTTCACGTGAAGACAGATACGAGCGACGAAACTCAAATTTACGAAATCGAACGAGGTTTGATCCGGCTTGAAGACGGGGCTGCAAAATCTGAAATCGTTGAGGAAGGTAACAAAGCAGATGGAACTCCGTACAAGTTTGGCTACGTTAAGCTTAACAGTTTCTACCAAGATTCAGAGGGAGCCAAAGCCAACAAAAAGAACTATCGCAGCGCGACCCGCGACCTGAGGGCAATTCTGAATCGGCTTAGCAAGGCAGCTGTGGATGCCGTTATTCTCGATCTTAGTACCAATGATCGAGGGGCACTATCCGAAGCGGTTTCCGCGACCGGGTTGTTTATCGATCAAGGGCCGGTGGTACAAGTGAAGTCTTCTGACGGAGTGTTAAAAACACTTGCCGACGAAGAGTTGGGAGTCGCTTGGCGCGGGCCTCTCGTCGTGAAGATCAGCCAGGCGAGTACGAGTGCAACCGAAGTATTTGCAGGGGCAATTCAGGATTACGCCCGAGGTCTTGTTGTTGGGGACCCGAAGACTCACGGCAAAGGAACAGTTCAGAGAATTGTCGACATTGTGCCCGACTCAAACGAAGTGGAACTAGGAAAGCCTTATGGCGCTTTGAAGGTAACGGTGCAACAGTTCTATCGCCCGGGAGGCAAATCGACCCAGCTAGTGGGCGTGGCATCCGACGTGGTCCTACCTTCTTTGATTGCAAAACTGGACATTTCAGAAGGTGACTTAGCGAATGCTTTGGCCAGCAGCTCCGGCCCAGTTCTGCAACATCAAAACTATGGATTGGTGGATTCGGCAATCCAAGTCGAATTGCAAAAGGCGGCTGACGTTCGAATCGCCCAAGACGAATGGTTCAAGCGTCAGCATCGGGATATTGAGGCTTATACAAAACAAAAGACAGACGAATCGATTTCCTTGAATGAGAAAAAGTACCGAGCGAATCGAATGTTAGACTCGGAGAAAATAAGAACGGCATTCCTAGATTCCAATTCGGAGCCAGGGCGGACCTTCGTAGACGATTTTTACAATCGCGAGGTGCTTCGCGTTGCTCGAGATTATGTTGAATCCATCACGCGGAATGGGCAGGTTGTTCCCAACTGATGCTTCTTCGTTGCTCCATTTACGGCTTTTTGCTTTCGACCAAGCAACAAAACAGAAAATTCTTTGAGGTCGCAGGTCATGTCATATCAACGTGTTGCGGCTGTCAAGTGGGGTAGTTCGGCGATGGCAAGCTGTTGACAGATCAGTCGTATACGAAGAAGGTTTTAAGGGTACGGCAATCACGAAGATTGCTGCTATTCTAAAGCAAGATGCTCGCGTTGTAGTTCGAAACGAGGGAGTGTTTGTATGCAAAAATTTGCATTCAGTTTTCTTTTGGCGAGTGTCATGCTGACCGCCATGTTTTCAAACGGCGCCCAAGCCTGTGATCATTGTGTCGCAAACCAAAAGGCCGCACAGCAAGCGTCGGAGGGACGAATGCGACACGTTGGGGGTAGCATGGGCAGTGGACGATACGAAGGCGTCGGTTTCTCAACAGTGTCGGCCGACGACGCAATCCGTAAATGTTGCTACTGGGGGCAACGCAGTCCAGTTGGCATTGGGGTCTCGCGTGGCAGCAACGGCTGGTATGCGACAGTGCTCTATCGTTAGTCACGGCTCTTGCTGTTGCGCATTTGGCGCAGACTGGTTAAGTTCGAATTCTGGTGTTGAATGACCAAGAACAATCGGCCACAAGCGAACACTGCAAAAGCGTTCCATGAATCTCAACGGTTTATGGAACGCTTTGGAATTGCGGACCGAAATCTCGACACCGGGACAAATTGAGGAAAACGATGCGGAAAATTGCGAATTGGATTCAATTGGGAATTTGTTGTGTTTCAATGGGAGCCACTGCATTCGCAGACGATCCGAAACAGCCCCGAAAAGAAACGCAACGGCGGTTCGATCTCGTCGTACGCGAGGATATTTTCGCCGGCTTTGGAGGAGATTCTGCGGCCCTTGATCGCGGCGAGAACAAATGCGAGAAAGCATTGAAGGAAGATTCGAAAAATGCGGAGGCAATGGTTTGGCTTGGTGCCGTTCAGGTATTTAAGGCGGGAGGGCTGTTTGGGAAAAACAAGCCCGCGGAAGCCTTTCCGCTTTGGACGAAGGGCCTGAAGAACATGGACGATGCCGTTAAGCTCGAGCCAGACAATGTCGGAGTCCGCATTCCAAGAGCATCGGTACTGCTCCCTTCCGCTCGCAATGCCCCGGCTGCCATGGGAGCTCCATTACTTAAAACCGTGCTAAAGGATTTTGAATACATTTACAAGAAGCAAGCGGAGCATTTGGATGAATTGGGCACACATCCCAGAGGCGAACTGCGGATGGGGCTAGCAGATACCTACCGGCTGCTCGGCAAACTCGAAGAGTCAAAAGAGCAACTGGAAGCGATTGCAAAGGAGCTTCCCGATACCGAATATGCCACGGAAGCCAAGGAGTGGTTGGCTGCCGCACCGACGGCCAAGCTCGTGCACAACTGCAAAGGCTGCCATTCGAACTGAATGGCCCGATTGATAGGAACGAGCAAACTAATCACATCGAGGGCAGAAAGATCGAACGCAGAAAGATGATTTGCCAATAAATGATCCAGAGCGATCGCACCTCAACCAATTGTGGTCGAGATACCACTTTAGCGTTTTCTTTTGTACGTCGTCTCCGAACGCCAACACGAATGTCTCAAGTTGGTCCTCAATGGACTTGGCCTGCGTGCTGCCAGATGGCAACGTAGATTTAGGGTTCTTGGAATTGCGATGTTTTCGAACTGCTCTAGCGCCTCAGCGACTAAGGAAGGACCATCCAGCTCAGTTGTTCGTCCGTAAAATAGCTAGTCTGCCATCGTTTTCTCGTACGAGCTAAGCTCTAAAGAATCCCACAGGTTTACCCTGTGGAAGTTTAGGCTTTTTACTACACACGGTTTGCCTTAGAACTCCTCGCATGGCCGCCAGATTTGCCGAAGGCAAATCCGGAGGCCATGCGATCAGGTGAGGCCTTTTGTTTTTAGTGAGAATCCCAATAATCCGCAGGGCAAGCCTGCGGGATTTCATGAGTGAGGTGAGCAATTGATTATGAACAGTAATGGATGTCTCAAACCCTTTGGTTTAGCTCAAAAGATCTTTGACAACATTTCCATGAATATCGGTCAACCGGAAATCGCGTCCGGCGTGTCGATACGTTAGTCTTTCGTGATCGAAGCCTAAGCAATGCATGATGGTCGCTTGCAAGTCATGCGTGTGAACTGGATTCTCAACGACATGAAATCCGAGGTCGTCGGTCTTGCCGTATTGAAAGCCGGCTTTGGTGCCGCCGCCTGCCATCCACATCGTGTAGGCTTGTGGATGGTGATCGCGTCCGTTGGCACGTCCCAATGATGCGTTCGATTCGATCATTGGAGTTCGGCCAAACTCACCTCCCCAAATGACCAAAGTTGAATCGAGCATTCCAAGTCGCTTCAAGTCCTGAACTAAGGCCACGGTCGCTTGCTCGGTCGCTTTGAGGTTCCCTTTGTGATTGCCTACAACATCCGAGTGAGCATCCCAGCCCTCATGATAGATGTTGATGAAGCGGACACCGCGTTGGACCATTCGACGCGCCAATAAACATGCGCGAGCAAAGGATGGCTTGTCCGGTTCACAGCCATACATGGCAATCGTCTCAGCGCTCTCCTCTTTCAAATTCATAAGGTTGGGTGCCGACGATTGCAATCGAAAGGCCATTTCATAGTTCGCAATGCGTGTCGCTATTTCGGGATCGCCAATCGTCGCAAGCCGTTGTTTGTTGAGTTTGTTCACCGCATCGAGCGAAGCCAATTGAGCCTCGCTATCGATGCCATCCGGGTTGGCAACATTGAGAATTGGATCGCCTTGGTTTCGGAGCCGAACTCCGGTATACACCGTTGGCAAGAATCCGCTCGACCAGTTGGCGGCTCCGCCACTAATGCCTGCTCCGGTCGACATCACGACGAAGGCGGGCAAGTCCTCCGTCTCGGCTCCTAAGCCATAGAGAACCCAGCTTCCAAGGCTAGGTCGGCCTGGTTGCGAAAAGCCCGTGTTGAAGAATATTTGAGCAGGTGCATGATTGAACTGGTCCGTTTTGACCGACCGAATGAGGCAAATGTCGTCGGCGATTTTGGGCAAATGCTCGAACACATTTGCAATCTCAAGGCCTGATTGCCCATGCTTTGCAAATTCGAAACGAGGGCCCATCACGGCGGCATCAGGCCGAATGAAAGCGTAACGTTGTCCCATAATCACCGATTCTGGCAACGGCTTTCCCTCGAGTTTAGTCAACTCGGGTTTGTAGTCGAAAAGATCGAGATGACTGGGGGCACCGGCCATGAACAAATGGATCACCGCTTTTGCTTTACCAGGGAAATGCGGTTGCTTGGCCGCAAGCGGCTTGGACTGAGTTGCGTCTGCAGCATTCGACAGTGGCATTCCGCCAACAAGCAGGCTTCCAAGTGCCGCTTTTCCAAGTCCAATACCGCATTCATTCAAGAAGTGACGTCTGGCCACTTGAACTGCTGATGGATCGATGTTCATGAAGTTGTCCTGCTGAGCCGATGGTTCGATTGGGGTTCGATTGGTTTTGGAGTGGGAAGTTGATTGTCAGAACGATTTACTTGGTAACTGCTTCGTCAAGGTTCATGATGACACGGGCCACCAATGTCCAGGCAGCACGATGGATCGCGTCGTCATTTGTCAAGTTCTCCGATGTGGAATCGGTTGCGATCTTGTTGGCTGGCAATTGCCCTTCTATAAGTCGAGTGCGCTGATGCGAATAGTAGTCGAGCAACGCGTCTAACTCATCCTTAGTAGCAGGCCGAATTAAAATCTTGCGGAAGAGGTCGGCGAGTTTTTCATGGTCATCACCTTTTGCATTGGCGGTTGATTTTCCAAGTTCACGCGCCGCTTGCATAAACGTGACGTCGTTGAGCAGGGATAAGGCTTGCATGGGAGTGTTCGTAATATCGCGGCGTGCCACACAGGCCTCGCCACTCGGAGCATCGAAGGTAGCGGTGAGTGCAAAGGGGGATGTTCGTTTAGTGAATGTGTAGAGACTTCGTCGAAATCGATCTTCGCCCGAACTCACGGTCCAAGAGAGCGCTCCGTACGTCCCCTCGGTCGTGACGTTGGCCGGTTGTGGTGGGAACACACTTGGGCCACCGCGCTTCTTTGAAAGAAGGCCTGACATGGCGAGCGCTTGATCACGAACCACTTCGGCATCGAGCCGAACACGGGGGCCTCGCGAAAGCCAGCGGTTGTCCGGGTCTTTTGCCAGCGATTCTGGACGGACCTCGCTGGATTGGCGATAGGCTTGACTCATCACCATTTGCTTATGCAATTTTTTTAACGACCAACCCTTGGCGATGAAATCCAATGCGAGATAGTCCAGCATTTCAGGGTGAGTCGGTGAGTCACCTTGATAGCCGAAGTCCTGGGATGTACGCACCAATCCGCGTCCAAAGAATGCTTCCCAGGCGCGATTGACCGTGACGCGCGCGGTGAGTGGATTCGATGGCGACACAAGCCACTTGGCAAACTCAAGTCGATTGGTTGGCTGTTTAGTTTTGTCGCTCAAGAATAGTGGAGTGTGGGGTTGAACTTCATCTCGCGGTTGAAGAAACTCGCCACGGTGGTATCGGTAGGTTGCGCGTGGGTTGTTGCTAGGTCGTTCTCGCATCACCAAAGTGCTCAGGGACGGAATTAACGAATCTCGCAGAGCCTCGATCTCTTTGCGAGCTTCAGCGAGTTCCGGCGTGCGATCTTGGAAGGCTTTCATCACCGAGTTGCGATCATTGGTCGTCCATCCATCCGAAGGACTTTTCAACAACTTGGCAACGTCCATGGGAAGATCATTTGCAGAGCCGACAGATTGCGTCGTGTAGGACCATCGAAACCTACCCATGCCGGGCGCGTACCAGCGTTCGCAAAGCATCGAGATTGAGATAGGACCTGCCGTTTCTGTTGGCTTTTCGAATTTGAAGACAGCCACGTGTCGGCGTCGTTGTCCGCCGTCGATCGACCAGCCTGATTGTTTGTCGCCATCGATGCACTTGGCCGCGGTGTTTCCACCACTCGCATAAGACTGGCTGGCATCGCTGATTTTTAGAACTTGATCTTTTTGGGATACCGTAACTTCGCTCAAGAAAAAATCGCCGATGGGGCCTTCGTAGTAGACAGCCCCTGGGCCGCCTTTGGGCAGACGTTCGTCTGGGATAGCTTCCAATTGCAAACCGGTAACACCCGCCGGGAGCGAATCGAAATCAACGACGTACGTGTCGGCCTTCTTGAAGTCACCGGTCGCCAGAATGGATTTGTCGTCCAAGATTGTCAAGAGTGGAGTCGTCGAAGTGGCATGTACAGGTTTCGCTATTTCCCAGGTGTTGACTTTCGAAGATTGCTCTTGGACCCATGCGTCGAATCGCTTGGTCAAAAGCTCTTTGCGTCGAACTTCGACTGGCACATCATTGTCGACAGGTCTGCCAAGCGAAATTCGAAATTTCCCAAGAACGTGATTGCTGCCGTAGTTGTGATCGAGTCGGACGCTTAACAGTTGTTCTCCATCTAGGACCAACGACTTTTCAAATTTTACGGTCAGTTTGCGATCGACATTCCATGGACCAGGTCCATGAATGGCCCAGCCGGTATTGGGTACGCCGTCGATTGCATGACCGGCTGGGAAACCGGATTGAGCAAAATCGGCGCTCGCGTCGGTTAGCCTGATTGAAGAATCACCGAGTGAAGCTGTTAACTCGGTCAAAACGAAGTTGCCGTGGTCGGTTAGTCCTGGCCCTTTGCTCGGCAACGCGGGGTCCGAGAGCGCCTCAAGTTGAAGACGATCGTATGAGCCAGCAGGAACTTTAAGCGTTACCGTAAACGAGTCCGTCGTCTTGGCGGGTGCTTGAGCGCGTACGATATTGTTTGCCTCAAGGGCGATCGTGGTTCCTTGAGTAGATTGGGGATTCATGGCTTCGGGGACCAACCAAATGGTATCCATGGGCACTGGGAATCGATCCGCGAGTTTGGAGGTAAGCTCCTCGGTCTTGCGATCGACGTCGGTTTTTTTTGCTACAGTGTTTTTATCGGGGATGGGAAGTTCAGGTTCATCGGCATTGTTAAGCAGGGCGAACATCCCATAGTATTCGTGATGAGAAATCGGATCGTATTTGTGCGTGTGGCACTGCGCGCACCCTATGGTTAACCCAAGCCATACGGTCCCTGTGGTCGCAGTTCGGTCGGTCATGGCATTGAAACGAAACTCGAGTGGGTCGATTCCCCCCTCTTCATTCAACATGGTATTTCGATGAAAACCGGTTGCGATTTTTTGGTCTAGGGTGGCGTTAGGGAGCATATCGCCTGCCAGTTGTTCGATCGTGAATTGATCGAAAGGCATGTCATTTTGAAGTGCGTTGATAACCCAATCACGGTAGGGCCATATCGTTCGCATTTTGTCTTTTTCGTAACCGTTGGTATCTGCATAGCGTGCCAGGTCTAACCATTTGCGAGCCCAGCGCTCGCCGTAGTCAGGAGATTGAAGCAGATCGTCTACTATTTTCTCGTAAGCAGCCTCGCTCGGGTTGGCTGCGAATTGGTCCGCGGCCTGCGCGCTTGGGGGCAGTCCAACGAGGTCTAGGTAAACGCGGCGTATCTGTTCGTAAGGAGTGCCCGGATGTTGTGGTGTCAGGCCTAGCTCGGTCAGTTTGCTGAACGCGAAGCGGTCGATGGCATTTTGATTCCAGAGTTTGTCACGAACGGTTGGTGGTTCGGTTTTCTTGGGCGGCTCAAAAGCCCAATGCATCTCATATTTAGCACCGTTTGAGATCCATTTTTTCAGAACGTCCTTTTGCGTATCTGTCAAAGTCAGTTTAGCAGTAGCTGGCGGCATGACCTCATCGGCGTCATGTGATGCGATACGGCGAACCAATTCGCTCTTGTCGACTGAGCTAGGCATGATCGCAATCGCCCCCGAATCGCTCGGGCTATTTGCTGACTCGGGATGGTCGAGTCGCAATCCACCTTGTCTGGTCAACTCATCCGGCCCGTGGCATTTGAAGCAAAACTGGGAAAGGATGGGTCGCACGTCACGCGAATAGCTGACGGAATCGTCTGCGGTTGCGATACCGGTTAGCATTGCGAAGATTAAGCCGGTGATTTTTCGGTAGATTTGCATAGCTAGGGGAGACTTGCTGGAAGCATTCGTTGGGTCGCTTGCTGAGAGCAACTTAAGGAAGGAAATCGTGAGCGAGGCAACGCATGATAAGTTGCGAAGATACGTTTAAGTATAGTTTAGATCCGCTTCGACAGAAATCGGGTTCAGTTCACCGTGCTCGGGTGTCGCACTTCGGCGAATCAGGACCTCTTCTTTTGATGCGTCAAGTCAAGCATGGACTTTAAGACATTCTCAGGCAGAAATGCCAAAAAGAAGGTGACAAATGGACTGTCTCGATCGATTAGTTATTGACGGAGCTTTTCACCGCTTCGTTGATCCCTGAGGCAAGACAACTAGCAAGGATTTACACGAAATTGACATGGCAATCGATCATCGACGAGCACGGCGAAGCGATTTTCCGGGTTGCCTATCGGCTGCTGCGATCCGTCCATGATGCCGAGGATGTTTTGCAAGAAGTGCTCTTGGAGGCATTCAGGATGTCAGAAATTCCGAACGCATCTCTGCTAAAGCGAGTTGCCGCGTTCCGAGCTATTGACCGACTTCGTCAACGTGTTGCAACCGTGCCGCTCGACGATGAAATCAATCACTTCGAGGCTCTGTCGGTCGAAAAGGCCATTGAAAACGAGGAAAGTGCGGATTTATTAAGGGAAGCGATTTCACAGTTGCCTCAACAGCAGTCTCGATGCTTTTGGTTGCGATATGTCGAGGGCCTATCGAATCAAGAAATCGCGGTAGTCGAGGCGATCAGTGAAAGTACTGTTTCGACATCGCTTGCCAAGGCTCGAAAAAGTTTGCGTCGACTATTTACAAACAAACTGGAGAATGCACATGAGTAGAGATACCTCCGGCAATGCTGCCATGATCGTCCACAACGGTGAAGAACTCGAACCAGCGATTTGTTCGGCCCTAGCTTCGCTGCTTGCAACCGAACCGACACCCGCTGAAGTTGATTGCGCAATGAATCAATTACGTGTGGCTCGCAATTCCTTTTCTGTCCTGGTTCGCACCTCGGCCGCAACGACTTCGGTTCACGCCAGCACGAATCGATGGCTGTTGGTGGCTGCCAGTTTACTTGTTTTCTGTAATTGCTGCATCGCTTCGACAGAGGGTTGGGCGCAAGTAGCCAAAGACTTTTCTGATCCACTCAACGAACCACAACCGTTGAGCACACTTGCAGAAGCGACGTCAAACTCGGCGCAGCAAACCGGCGATATAGGCTTCGCTCTGCGGCTTGTATTGATCGCCCACGTAACACTACTAATGCTTGGTCTTGCAGGAATGGCAGTCGCTTGGCTAATTGCCATCTGCAGCTGCTTCCTTGATCATTGGCGTAATTCGCGACCGATAGGCAATTCTTACTCAACTCAGCGGCAAATCCTTTTCTCTTCAACGCTACTATATGCTGTGGGGATGATTCTTGGGGCTATTTGGGCTCAGGCCACTTGGGGCCGTCTGTGGAGTTGGGACCCACGTGAGACTTTTGGATTGTTTACTCTCGCGTTTGCAGTGCTTTGGATGAGAACTATTGATACGCCAGTTCACTCTGAACCCGACGATAGGCGTTTTTCTGCAATGTCCGCTTCGATAGCAACTATTGCTCTTGGCGCAATTGTATTGACGTTCGTTTTGGGTAATCGATACGCTGCAGCCTTGCATGCGTATGGACTGCCTGCGTTAACTTTACCTAATCTTGTGTTTGGATTGTTTGCTAGTTGTTTGGCTGTAATTTGGATATCCTTAGCGCTCTGCTCACGTTTCAGCCGGAGGATTTCTGAATCGTAGTGTGCCCCTCCTTGGCAAGCGTGCGCGGAATCGCGACTTCCCCAAGTCGCTGTGCTCAATCCGATACCTATGTCGATCTACTCAGGCGTCGCATAACCAAGGCCGAATCCAACGTAAGTGCCGAATTTCAAGTCATCCAGTCTGCAATTTTCTCGGCAGCGTAAACCTACTTTCTCACTGGTATCCTGATGATAAGACCCGCAGTTCGATTCTCTAGGCTCTTACGATCCGGCACATGACACTTTAGGCATACGTTGGATAGCTGTATTTTCCCGACCCGACGATAGACACCATCGTCGATTAGCTCGAATTCATCTTTTCCGGACTTCAGCGCTTTGACGGCTTGGATTTCAAATGTATTTTGAGGTTCGTGTGTGACGTTCATGGCTTTGCCGTCGACCGCTAACCACCGCAGATGAATACCTTCTTCCTTTTCCAATTCGGCAAAAACATCTTTGAGTGTCGCAGCGGGAAGCGGCAAGGATTGGTCTTCATGGTAATAGCGATGATGTACGATCTGCAACGTTGAGTGCATTGCGGTGTGAAGTATCTTCGCTTGTCGACGCGCTTCAGCGACGGTTGGCAGATCTTTCGGAATTGCTGGATCCGTTTTAGCCAAGAAATTTGCATCTTGTGCAATTGCATTGCTAATAAGGAATGGATTTCGACTGGGTCCAACCTGCTGTATAACGGCAAGGTAAATGGATAGTAACGCGATGGAACTACGTCTCATGCTGGAATACACTTTCGGGGTTGAACAAAGCTATCTTACTGTCAGTTGCACGCCTGCAACGACCGCTGGAATACGAGATGCGCTGCAATAGGCTAAGGATTGGGTCGGTCGTCGTTCGGGGCACCTTCTTCGCATTTCTTACAATAAAGCCGATAACCAATCATGGCATCGCGTCCAGTTATGGTTGTTACCCATTGTCGAATCATCCAAGGTGGATCATGTCGAACATGCTGTTTGTGGCCGCATGCGAGCTGTGCAACCCATTGCCCTTGTTCATCCACATAATAGCCGACAATGGCTTGTGCAAAATCACCGTCAACTTTGCTTGATGGGGTGTTCGATTTCATTTTCCTGATCGCAACGGTATGATTGGATCGGCGGATTCCAGCAACTGTTGCACTGTAATTCCAGCAAACGCGGCTTCCGCAGCTGCGTAGACTCGGTCGAGCTCTGCGTGCAAAGGGCATAACTTCTTGTGCGATTCAATTCCAAGCGGACAGGATCGGATTCTTTCCATCGGTGAGACTGAATCGACTATATCCAGTATGGCAATTTCACTTGGTTCCTTAGCCACTTCGTAGCCGCCCCCAGGACCACTTCGCGAGCGGACGAACCCAGCCGTAGCAAGGTCTTGAAGTACGCGGTGCAAATAGCGCCTGGGAACTTGAGTTGCAGCAGCCAAATCATCCGCCGACGTAGGCTCTCCCATACGACTGGCCATGCAAGTGACCGCGCGCAACGCATACTCGGCAGTTTTCGAAAGCATCAATCGGAACCCTCGGTTCAAGTTTTTCACGCCCCAACATAGGCTTCCCTTTTGTAAGCATTGACGGGCGCCACTCTATTCTATACCATGGTGTGTACAATAAGCCAGTGCAGTTTCCACGAGTTTCTAGCAAGTGACTCCAAATGAGTCGCTTAAGTCCCATTCGTTGGTTGGACAGAAAGTTTTTGGAGAGACATGATGAAAATCTTGAACCGAATTAGGATAGCCTCGTTTGTTGCTATTCTTGGTTATTTGGGCATCTCGATCGTCTTCAGCGACGAACCCAGATCAATCAAAGGAACGGCGCCCGGTTCCGAATCTGTTGGCGACGGAGATCTATCGATTAGCGTTGCTCGCCAGCGTGCAATAGTAGCGCAAGACATTTACTCTGCGACGCTCCGAATGCTGCATCGGCGTTACTTTCACAAAGACAAGGCAGTACTTCCAGCTCGAGCGATGCAAGATATTTTTGACGACGTGGAAAGTGAATCCAAGGTCAAGGCACGATGGATCTCAGCCAGTCTGAATCCGATGAGTATCGATCACACGCCTGAAACCGACTTCGAGAAAAAGGCCGCAAAAGAAATCTCTGCAGGTACGCCGCATATTGAAATCGTCGAAGATGGCTACTATCGCCGCGCAATTGCGATTCCACTAACGGACGGATGTATTGGTTGCCACGAAGGAATGTTACAGAACAAACGCACGAAGAAATTTGCGGGGCTGATTCTTAGCATCCCGATTCAGGACAAGATCGCTGAGGCTGATATACGTGGCAAGACGCCTGAGTAGCCTGATCGGAGTAACTCGAAGTCGCAGTGCAAATAGTCCTGCCGTAACTACCCATCCCATTCCATGCCGCACCCCATCCCTCCGATGAAAAAAGCCTTCCTCCTTCTCGCCACGTTTCTCCTGACGTCGCCTGTCACATTGCTTTCCGCCGACGCAACTCAGCCCGGGAAACCGAATATCCTCTTCATCATGGCGGATGACTTCGGATGGACGGATCTTGGCTGCTACGGGAGCAAGTATTACCAGACGCCGAACCTCGACAAACTCGCGGCGCGCGGGGTAAAATTCACGCAGGCCTATGCGGCGAATCCGCTTTGTTCGCCGACGCGGAGCAGCGTTCTCACGGGGCTGTGGCCGGCGCGTACGGGCATTACAGCGCCTGTGTGCCATCTGCCGCAGGTCATTTTGGAGAAGCAACTCACGAAGGGAAATCCGAAACAGCCCGTGCTTGTCGCCAACAGCATCACGCGACTGAAGACCGATTATGTCACGCTGCCAAAAGTGCTGCATGAGGCGGGCTATCGCACCGGGCATTTCGGCAAGTGGCATCTCGGGCCGGAGCCGTATTCGCCATTGCAGCATGGCTTCGATGTGGATTGGCCGCACTGGGCGGGACCGGGACCGGCGGGCAGTTACGTCGCGCCGTGGAAATTCCCGGCGTCGTTGAAGGTCGAGGGCAAGGTGGGTGAGCACATCGAGGACACGCTGTCTTCGCATGTGGTGTCGTTCATCCGCGAGAACAAGGATCGCCCGTTCTATGCGAACTACTGGCAGTTCAGCGTCCATTCGCCTTACGACGCGAAGGACGAACTCGTGGCGAAGTATCGCAAACTCGCCGATCCCAGGAATCCGCAGCGCAATCCTGTCTATGCCTCGATGGTGGAAAGTCTCGACGACGGCGTGGGCCGCGTGCTTGACGCGCTGGATGAATGTGGCATCGCAGATAAGACGATCATCGTCTTTTTCTCCGACAACGGTGGCGTGAGTTGGGCAGGCAAGGACGGCGACGCGGAGCACAAGAGCGTGCGCTTCCAGGCGGATATGAAGTCGCCTCCCACGAGCAATCTTCCGCTGCGCAACGGCAAGGCGAGCCTGTACGAAGGCGGCGTGCGCGAGCCGTGCCTCATCGTGTGGCCCGGTATTGCGAAGGCCGGCACGGTGAATGACACGGTGATTCAGAGCATTGATTGGATGCCCACGCTGCTCGACATGGTGGGCATCCCACTACCGAAGAATGTAAAGCCAGATGGCATCAGCATTACTCCAGCGATCAAAGGCGGCACGCTCGCGCGTAACACGATCTTCACCCACTTTCCCCACGAAACGCCCGCGAGCGGTCAGCACCCAGGCACGAGCGTGCGGCGTGGCGATTGGAAGCTCATCCGCCTCTTCGCGCAGAACGATGATGGCAGTGACCAGTTCGAACTTTTCAACCTTCGCGACGACCTCGGCGAAACGAAGAGCGCCGCCGCCGAAAAACCCGAACTGGTGCGCGAACTGAACTCGCTCATCACGAAGTTCCTTGCCGACACGGAAGCAGTCGTGCCCATCCGCAATCCAAGCTATAAGCCGGACGAGGTAAAAAAGCCCAATGCCAAAGCAGCCGCCGACGTAGACCCACTCCAAGGCTGGAAGGCACGCGGTTGCGAGGCTGTGGTGAAGGATGGAATCGTGACGATGACCGGCAAAGGCGACGCGCCGTTCCTCGGCGTCGGAGCGGGTATCGACGGCCCTGCGAAAGTGAGTTTCCGCGTCCGGAGCACCATGGGCGGAGTGGGCAAAGCAGAGTGGATTCCTAGTGGCGGAAATGCGCAGTGCGTGCATTTTCAAATCTCCGCCGGCGACTGGCAAGACATCAGTGCGGACATTCCCGCAACCGGCTCGCTCGGCATCTTCCGCCTCTATCTCCCCGCTCAGAGCGCGCCGGTGGAGCTCGACCACGTCGAACTCAAAGGAAGCGAAAAATCGAGAAAGTGGGGCTTCTAATCCTCGCCTTGTTCGCAACTCATCTGCAGAACTGCCCCATTCATCGTGTTCTTTTCATCAATCGCCCATTCACCGTCATCTCATCCTAGTCAAAGTTCCATCCCAAGCAGAGACATTAGCCCGCATGCGAACGGAAATGAGACGCTGGCGAACGGCAACCATTCGACTTCGGTCCACGAACAAGTTGCATTTAGTGCCACGAGCTGCTATGAATACTTGTCCCGCTCGAAATCCCTCCCCGCCCTGGTTCCTGCCCAGCATCAGACTCTTTCAGGAGCCTACCTTGGTTGCAAAATCTACTACTTGCAATCCGATTAACATTTTGTGGCTCGCATCCATCGGCCTTGCCTGTTTGCTTTCGCTACTGCAGACAACAACCCATGCGGCGGAATTGAAGGTGTTGCCTGATAAGCTTGAACTGACAGGCCGTGATCCGACTCATAGTGTGGTTGTTTCGCTGATCGATGACCAGGGTAATGTAACTGATGTGACTCGTCGCGTTTCCTTCGAAATCGATCAATCCGATACGGCAGCGGTTGATGACCACGGTGCAGTGACGGCTCGATCCGACGGCATGGCAACTCTGACTGTCAGATTGGATACACTGTTGGCGACGATTCCGGTGCAAGTAGCAGCGCTGGCGGAGAAACTGACTCCGTCGTTCAAGCAGGACGTTTTGCCGATCTTGACACGCTGCGGCTGCAACACGGGCGGCTGCCACGGCAAGCTGGCAGGACAGAATGGATTCCGACTTTCCCTGCGCGCTTATGCCCCGGAATGGGATTACGATTGGATCACCCAGGAAGTTAGCGGTCGTCGCGTGGATCTGGGCTTCCCCGAACACAGTCTGCTACTAGCCAAACCTTCGGGCGGTATTCCACACGAAGGGGGCGTTCGGTTTCGTCCCGATTCACGAATGTGGCAAACTCTTCGAGACTGGATTGCGGCCCGCGCCCCTGGACCGGTCGCGGATGACCCCGATGTTCTAAGTCTCGAAGTGCTTCCTGGCGATCAAGTCTTGGTTCCAGGTCAACAGCAGCAATTATTGGTTCGGGCGCATTACGCCGACGGACGAATTCGCGATGTGACTTGGTTAGCGCGGTTCTTTTCCAATGATGATACGACGGTGACTGTCAAAACCTCTGGAATAGTGAAGGCGTTGCGGAGTGGCGAAGCAGGAGTGCGAGTCCATTTTCAGGGACTTGTTTCGGTCGTCGGTTTTACGATGCCCTTCCCCCATGACATCAGTCCTGAGGTCTATGCGGCTCAACAAAACGCAATCGATGGCCCTTTGTTTCAAAAGTTAAAACAGCTTCGTCTGCCGCCAGCTGGCCCTTGCAATGACGAAACTTTCCTGCGGCGCGTCTTTCTTGATGCGGCTGGGATTCTTCCGACGCCAGCGGAGGTGATTGCCTTTGAAGGAGATCAGCGAACCGATAAGCGTGCGCGCGCAATCGATGACTTGCTACAACGCTCTGAGTTCACGGACTACTGGACATTGCAGCTTGCCGACTTGCTTCAGAATCGCAAGGAGCGTGACCATGATGTTCGCGGGCAAAAAGGGGTCAAGGCGTTTCACTGGTGGCTGCGCGAGCAGGTGGCTGCCAATCGCCCTTGGAGCGACATTGCGCGCGATGTGCTGTTGGCCAAAGGAGACGTCATCGCACAACCTCAAGCAGGTTACTTAGTCACGGTGTTGGGTGAGTTCAATAAAGTGGAAGAGAGTGAACTGACCGACAGTGTAGCTCAGTCGTTCCTGGGGACCCGAATCGGATGTGCTCGTTGCCACAATCACCCGCTTGAGCGTTACACGCAGGATGACTTTTATCATTTTGCGGCTTGCTTCGCAAAAGTGAATCTTGACCGCCAGAACCCTCAAACCGGAGTCAGCTCGGTGACAACCGTTGGCCGCGAGGAACGTGATCAGTACCGACGCATTGCCGAAGCGGCTACCAAGCTGGCCGAAGCTTGTCGCTCCGAGTTAAAGGACGATGAAAAGACCAAACACATCGCTGATCAACAGCGCGAACTCGATAACCAAACCAAGCGCCTTGAGGAGCTCCGTGGGCGGTTACCTGGAGTAAACCAGCCGCGTACTGCCAAGTTCATGGCACCGCAGACGCTGGATCGGGTCGCATTGAAAGTTGAAGCGGGGAGCGATCCCCGTATCCCCTTTGTGACATGGGCGACTAACCAGGAAAATTTCTCTGGAGCGATGGTCAATCGCTTATGGAAACACTTTTTTGCCGTTGGGCTCGTCGAGCCCGTCGATGACTTGCGAGCCAGCAATCCGCCATCCAACGCCGCGCTGTGGCAGGTGCTCAACGATGAATTCCGTCGCCATAACTGTGACTTGCGGTATATGATTCGGCTGATTCTCAACTCGCGGGCATGGCAACTCGATTCGGCGACTACGCCAGAAAACGAGAACGACACAAGATACTACTCGCACTACAATGCCAAGCGGCTTCCGGCGGAAGTCCTGCTAGATGCAATTGCTGCAGCCACCGATGTACCAACTCTTTTCCCAGGGTATCCCGTCGGCTTGCGAGCTACTCAAATCGCGGATCCTGGAACCGACTCATATTTCCTGACCCTGTTTGGTCGTAGCGATCGGGTTACGGCATGCGCCTGTGAGCGAAAGGGAGAGGTGACACTGCCGCAATTATTGCATTTGAACAATGATGAAGGCCTGGTCAAGAAAATCCGATCAATGGATGGTCGCCTCACAAACCTACTGCAGAATCCTGATTCCAAGAGCGTGACCCAGGAAGTCTTCTTGGCAACGCTCAGCCGCTTACCTGGCGATGCAGAATGCTCTGCAATTGATGCGGCCTTGGCGACCGACGAACGTGAGCTTGTTTTTGCCGACTTGTTCTGGGCGTTACTCAACTCGAAAGAGTTTGCATTCAACCACTGATTGTCAGTGTGCTGACCCCTCGAAAGGAAAAACTCCAATGCTCGATATTTCGATTACGAATCGTCACAGCCACTTGTGCAACGGTATTTCGCGACGGAACTTCATTCGCGTCGGGGCACTTGCACCGCTAGGGTTGTCATTGCCACAATTGATGGCTGCTGATGCCGGTTCTCGTCCAACTCGAGCCAAATCGGTAATCCTGATATTTCTTGGTGGTGGACTGTCGCATCATGACTCGTTCGATATGAAACCCGAGGCCGTGGAGCAGATTCGCGGTAAGTACCAGAGTATCGCCACGAAGGTTACCGGGCTCAAAATTTGTGAACTGCTGCCGAAAACGGCGCAGGTGATGCACAAACTGACTCTGGTGCGCAGCGGGACTCATGAGAACGATCATCACGAGACGGCAACGAACTGGGTTTTGTCTGGGCGATTCGGCACTCCCTTTGGTGACCATCCGGCGATCGGTGCGGTTGTCGCGCACGAAGCGGGATTTTCCGGTGCGGTGCCTCCCTATGTGGCAGTGCCCAAGAATCCTTCATTTACTTGGGAACTCGGCAAGAGCGTTTGGCTGGGGGGACGCTGCGAATCGTTCAAAGCTGGTAACCCCAATGAAGCCAACTACCGAGTACGCGATCTTTCTGCTTCCACAGGGATGACGCCTCAAACGCTCCAACGCCGCAAGACGTTGTTAGCCGCCGTGGATCAACTGGCTGACAAAGTGAAACATAACGATCAAATTGCGACCTATGATGAGTTCAGTCGCAAGGCGGCTGAGATGGTCCTGTCGCCTCAGGCACAGGCGGCGTTTGCGATCGATCGCGAAGAAGCGACGACTCGAGACGAATATGGTCGTAACGAGTTTGGTCAGAGTGCTCTTTTGGCCAGACGACTAGTCGAAAACGGTGTCCGCTTTGTGACAATCAACTATGGAGGCTGGGACCATCATGGTGATATTTTTAAGGGCCTCGACAAAAAGCTGCCTGAGTTCGATCACGGATACAGTGCATTGATTAACGACTTGGATCAGCGAGGTCTGTTAGAGGATACGTTAGTGCTGACGATGGGAGAATTTGGGCGCACTCCCAAGGTAAATGACAAAGCCGGACGCGATCACTGGGGCCGCGCGGGCTCCATGCTCTGGGCCGGTGCTGGTGTGGCACGCGGTCACGTGATTGGGGCGACCGATAAAAATGGTGCGTTTGTGACCGATCGACCTGTTCGACCGGCCGACGTTGCGTGGACTGTCTACGAATCCCTGGGAATTGATCCCGCGAAAGAATTGCTGACGCCGGAGGGACGTCCTGTCTCCATCCTTGCCGAGGGAGCAACCGTATCGGAGCTCTTTACATGAGACGACCGTTACGCGTTCTGATTCCAACATTTTTCATTCTGGGTTGCGTCGCGCCAACATGCTTTGAGTATGGTCGCTGCACGCTTGCCCAAGCGGATGATAAGAAAATTGAGGCAGTTCGAATTACCGCCACCGAACCTGCAGTCATTGTTCGTGGAGCCAAGACAACTCTCAAAGTGCGCGGCTTCAAGCTCAAAGAGGCCACGGAATTGCGACTGCCCTCGGCAACGGAAGTGAAGGTCGAGATCAGGGAAAAGAAGGACGCGGTCCAGCCCAAGGGACTGGAAAATAAGGCGGTCGGTGATACGCAACTTCTTGCCGAGATAATCCTGCCGATCGATCACCCAACGGGAATTTTAGAATACATAATTGCAACACCAGACGGTGACGCCTCGGGTAAGATTTTGGTATTCCCATCTGATGCAGTGATAGACGAGAGCGAGCCTAACAACGGATTTCGTGAAGCACAGAAGCTGCAACCGGGCCAGTCGGCGAGCGGCCGCATTCAGGCGGACAAAGATGTCGACGTTTATGCTTACCAAATCATCGCTGGTCAGCAGTATAAAGCAACTGTGATTGCTGGCGGTTCATTGATATTGGATGCCGAGCTGAATTGTTATAATGGGCGAGGCCAGCTTCTTGCGGCTGCCGATGATACTCAGTCTCGCGATCCGGTCCTCACTCTAAAGTCGCCTATGGACGACGTCGTGTTCCTGTGCGTCAGCAGCACGCATGATATTGGAGGTGAATGGCACAGCTATCTGCTGACTATGGAGGAAGTGAAATGAATCCGCTTCGTTTTCTTGCCTTGCTGTTTATCGCACTGTGCACACCCTGTTCGTTGGTCATTGCTGACGACGGGCCGATTTCTTACCATCGCGACGTACTCCCCATTTTCCGAACGAATTGCATCGTCTGCCATAAGCCTGGAAAGGCGAGGGGCGGACTGGATCTAACAACTCATACTGCGTTGCTGAAAGGTGGTGACGCAGGCGTGGTGGTCAAAGCGCGCGATACCCATGGTAGTCGATTGATCGAAACGCTCTGTGGCGAAGAGCCCGAAATGCCCAAGGACAGCGAACCGCTGATGCCACAGGAGATTGCGATGCTAAGGCGCTGGATCGCTCAAGGTGCATTAGTAGACGAGCCGGTCGACACACTCGCGCGACGGCCTGCCGAACCACCGACTTACCATGCGTTGCCGTCAGTTCATGCACTTTCGTTTTCGCCTGACGGAACGCTTTTGGCTACCGCTGGACGCCATGAGATTCTTTTTCATCAGGCAGATGGTTCAGGCATCGTAGCGCGATTGACTGGTGATTCACCCCGGCTGGAGTCGATCGCATTTTCGAAAGATGGTAGCTTACTCGTGGCCAGCGGCGGTTCCGTTTCTGAGTTTGGCGAGATTCAGATCTGGGACACCGCGACACGCCAACTCAAACGTTCCATCAAGGCATCCAACGACGCGTTCTATGGCGTTTCTATTTCTCCTGACAATCGGCAGGTCGCCGTTGGCTGCGCGGACAAGCTAGTACGTGTCTTCAACGTGGCCGATGGCGTCGAAGCCATGCGGTCCGACAACCATTTGGATTGGGTGTTTGGTTCTGCCTTCACCAACGACGGTCTGCGTTTGGCTACTGTCAGTCGTGACAAAGCGGCAAAGCTGATTGATATTTCGACGGGGCATCTTATCGATGACATCAATCGGACGCGAGATCCACTGATCTGCTTGGCTCGACATCCAATCGACGACATCATTGCCACGGGTGGCACCGAAGGAAAGATCCGACTCTTCCGAATGCAGCCACGCGGCGGACGGTTAGCGGAAGGCGACAACAAAGAAGAGAGTTTCGTTCGAGAATTCGAACACATGGGCTCCCAGATCCAGGCCATCGCCTTCAGCCCAGATGGTTCCACTATCGCCTGCGGTGCCTTGAACGGGCAGCTAAGACTATTCAAAACGGAAAATGGGCAGCGTTTGTCTCAGATCAAAGACAGTCACGGCCCCATCTTCGCTTTAGGCTTCACTCCAGATGGAAAGCATATCGCCGCCGGGGGGTATGATGGTCGCATCCGATTCTACAATACGGCGAGTAGCGAAGTGGTCAAGGAGTTTGACAATGTCACGATCGATTCAGAAAAAGTCGACAAGAAGGGGAGTACCAACAACTGATTGACCGAAGGAACGAGAAATACATTCATCGCTTATGTCCGAATCGGTAGAACAGGGCTGGTGTCACTAATTGGTCCAAAATCGTCGATGTCAACATTCCACCAAAGACGACGAGAGCAAGCGGATAAAGGATCTCTTTGCCTGTCTGTCCGGCTCCCATAATTAATGGTAACAAACCGATGAAGCTGGTCGTGGCGGTCATCATCACGGGCGCCAAGCGTTCAAGACTCCCTCGTATGATCATCGCTTCGCCGAATTCCTCACCTTCGTGCTCCATCAAGTGCATATAATGCGAAATCATCATGATGCCATTGCGACTGACAATCCCGATCAGTGTGACAAAACCGACCCAATGCGCAACCGACAACGTTGTGGCTCCAATCCAAACGCTGGGCCATTGCCACCAGGATGCAGCGGCTAAGGCTTCTGAAGTTGGCTGATTGACAATCAAAAGAGTCAGAATAGAACCCATCGCCGCCAACGGTATGTTGACCAAAACTTGTAAGGCGGCTCGCCAGGATTCCAGACATTTTACCAACAAAAGAAATACACCGACCACCGATAGGCTTCCGAGGAAAAGCAATCGTAGATTTGCGTCTCGTTGTGCTTCGAATTGCCCTCCAAATTCGATATGATAGTCGCCTGGCAATTTGCGAAGCTTCTCCTCAATGGGATGCGTCAATTTTCGAATGTCTGTCACGACACTCGTAAGGTCGCGGCCTTGGACATTGCAGAACGCGACAATGCGCCGCTGAACATGCTCTCGATTGAGCGTATTGGGGCCAGTCGTATCCAGTACGTCGACCACTTCGGCAAGCGAAACACGACGCCCCGAGGGAGTGTCGATGATTGTTTGTGCAATCACATCGGGATCGTTTCGGGACGCTTCGTCATACCAGACAACCATTCCAAAGTAACGATCATCATCCAGTACCTGCGAAACAACTCGGCCTTTGTAAGCGGTCTCCAACAGGCTAGCAACATCGCCGGGCGCGAGACCATACCTAGCAGCGTCTTCGCGACGAACCTGCAATCGAATTTGCGTCACTTCGACTTGAGGTTCCAGTTGCAAATCGACAACGCCTGGAACCAGGCTCATGGCTGTGTATATGTCTTGACTCGCATTGCGGAGTTCACGCAGATCATTGCCAAAAACCTTGACTGCGATCTGAGCACGCACGCCAGACATGATGTGGTCTAAGCGATGCGAAATCGGTTGCCCTATGTTAGCTTTGATGCCAGGTATGAGTGTCACTTTATCGCGAATGTCCGCCATCACCAATTCGTTAGGACGGCCCACGGCCTCGAACCCCCACAGGTGAGCAATTGGAATCAATCGAATCACAGCGGCAAAGAGCCCTGGCTTTGCACGCTGATGCTCTTGGATGCGAACGTCAATTTCTGAGGAGTTCACACCTTCAGCGTGCTCATCCAACTCAGCTCGTCCCGTTCGTCGAGAGACGGCAACGACTTCAGGAATATCGAGAAGCATCTGCTCCGCTCGCTCGGCCAGTCTTTGACTTTCGATCAGGCTGGTGCCCGGTTCCGTTTGAAAACTGATCGTAAAGGTACCTTCGTTAAACGGAGGGAGGAATTCTCCCCCCATCCAAACCAACGTGGTTAACGAGAGCGCGACGCAGAGCAAAGTTGCCACAAGAACGGCATTTGCATTTCGCAAAGTGATTCGCAATACTCGGCCCGTGATGTTTTTTAAGATGCGAAGTAAAAAAGGATCTCTGCGATCGTCTAGGAACTTTGCGGCAGGCAACAGGTAGTACGCAAGCACCGGCGTAATAGTTAGCGAGACGGCTAGCGACGCGAAAAGGGACACCATGTAGGACAAGCCCAACGGTGCGAACATACGACCTTCTAGCCCTCCCATGGAAAACAATGGCAAAACCACTAGCGCGACAATCAATGTGGCATAGACTATCGAATTACGAACCTCACACGATGCGTCGTAGATTACGTCGAGTGCTAGACGCTGCTGTTCGATTGGTAATTGTCGGTTTTCCCTAAGCCGACGATAGATATTCTCGATATCAACAATGGAATCATCGACCAAATCGCCGATGGCGACCGCGATCCCACCGAGCGTCATCGTATTGATTGAGATCCCAAACCAATGGAATATCAAGAAGGTCAGGAAAATCGACATCGGCATCGCTGTCAGCGAGCTGATACTCGTGCGAAAGTTCCACATGAACAGGAATAGAACAACTACCACCCAGATCGCTCCATCGCGAACCGCCTCGACAACATTGTCGATTGCGGAACGAATAAAATCGGCCTGCTTAAAAATTCTTCGCTCGATCAGAATGTCGGGTGGCAAGTCGGCTTGTAGGGCGTCTAGGACGGTACCAATCTCGCGATCCAATTGAAGCGTATTGGAGCCAGGCTGCTTTTGGATCGCTAGAATAACCGCCGACCCTCCTTCGACACCCTGATCCGTTTTGACGCGCACACTGCCGTCGCCACGTTTGACTGGACCGCCAAAACGGACCTCGGCAACTTCTTTAATGAGTACAGCCCTCTTACCTCTCCATAGGACTGGCGTATTTTCGATCTCTTCTAACGACAGACTCTGACCGCTAATTCGAATCAACGATTCGCGTGGCGGACGAACCATGATGCCACCACCTGCGAGAACGTTTGCTTTTTGTGCGGCATCGGTCAATTGTTGAAGCGTGATGTTTTGCGCCGCCAGCCTCGCCGGCGACGTGATGATTTGGTACTGCTTCAATGTACCGCCCATGACGGTGACTTGCGAGACGCCTTCAACAGCTAACAATCGATTCCGCACCGTGAACTCACCCAGGGTTCTCAATTGCATTCGCTGCGTTTCCGTAACGTCTTCAGTCTCGGGAATTGCACTCGAACGCAAGCCAAGCAACATGATTTCGCCCATGATCGACGAGATGGGAGCCATGACCGGATTGACACCACTAGGCAATCTTGCATTCAGGATTTGCATTTTTTCTGCAACGATTTGCCGGTCGCGATAGATATCCGTCCCCCACTCGAATTCAACCCAAACAATGGATAGCCCGATCCCCGAAGCCGACCGTACCCGCTGAACGCCTGTCGCACCATTGAGTTGATATTCGATAGGGCGAGTTACCAGCACCTCGACTTCTTCGGGCGCCAAACCTGGCGCTTCGGTCATGATCGTTACCGTCGGCCGATTCAAGTCGGGAAAGACGTCGACTGGCATTTGGCTAAGATTGAAGCCACCATAGAGAAGTATCAACAACGCACCGATCAACACGAGGCCTCGGTTGTGGAGTGAGAATCGGATGACAGCGTTGAGCATATTAGTTAAGTCAGAGGGTGGATGATTGGACCGGGCAAGCAGTCCAAGCCGAATAATATTTAACTTGTTAGCGGAACGGCGCAAGCCGTCCGGTGAGTGTTAAGAATCGGTTGCGAAACCTGAGGGCTCGCGCCCTGCCGCTATAAGAATACAATCAAAGGTGAGTTCCATAGGGTTTGTTCCTTGCAACTCTAGTGATCCATGTTTGAACCGCCGAAGTCTTGAGCCTCAAGAGTGTACAGAATTGCCGCTTCCAGCGAATCCATATCAAATAGATATCGAACGCTTCCTTTTCGTGTCCACCAATTCTTGCGTACTTCGCATTGCAGTGCACTCTTGGTTCGATGTTCCTTGAGACGTCGAGACGCCCACGATTTCAACGGATCTCGGACTTGCTCGCCGTCATAGTCGACTGCGGTCACAACGACATGACAATGATTGCTACGGCAATTTACAGCATGCAAATGCCAATTTCTAAGCTGGCAATGGTCATCAACAACTGTATTCACAATTTCGCGTTCTTGGTTGTCCAAATTGACAGATGATTCGACCATTTGTTCGCGACACCAGTCCGCCAACAGTGGTTGTGGAATTTGATCTCCTTGACTCCATTTAATCCAGCCGCGATCATCGCCAGGCATCCAAGTTCCGTAGCAAGTCCAAGTAATGAAGTATCCAAGTGGATCATCGTGCATTGTTTGTTGCAGGCTCTTCGTTCGGATGTGAATCACTTTTGATTATCATTTTGTAGCGGTAGGGCGCGAGCCCTCCGGTTCGCGGAATTTACTGGTCGCTCACCGGACGGCTTGCGCCGTTCCGCTAAAAAATACCGGAGGGCTTGCGCCCTGCCGCTAACAATGTCTTTAATTCTATCCATTTTACTTCAAAGCCGCATAGCCAGATTGAAGCGCGGCTGCGCCGCTTACGGCAATCGACTCTCCAGATGATAATCCGTTGACGATTCCGATCTGCAAATCGTTCGAACGTCCCGTTACAACAAATCGACGTTCAAATGTTTTATCGGCACCTTCAACAAATACATACGACTGCAACCCCTCGTGAACAATTGACTTTAGTGGGACCGACAGTGAGCTTTCCACTTTTCCGGTTTCAATATGGATTCGTGCGAGCATGTTGTGTTGCAATGTGAACGATGGTTTTTCTAGCAGTTCAATCCACACAGAAAGGGTTTGGTCACCCACGGCTATGGATTGACCGCTACGTGTTATGGTGCCGACAACGACTTCATCAGGAGAAGCAACGAATCGCATTCGCACATGTTGTCCTATTCGAACATGCGGAAAATCTCGCTGCGATATGAAACCTTGAACCCAAGCGTGGCTGACGTCGTGAATTTCGAAAAGTGGTTCATCCGGTCGCACCACATGTCCCAGAAACTTGTCGAAGCCGATGATGACTCCGTCCATTGGAGCGAGCACCGGCAAAGTAATCATGAGCCGTTTGCTGCTCAACAACTCCGCGATTTGCTGATCGGTCATCCCTGCTGTCTTCAATTGTTGGATTACAATATCGCGTCGGCTGGCAAACTGATTGAGTTGACTCTCGTTCTCCCAAAGCTGTCTCGGAGCGATTGACTCTCTTGCGGCAAGTAGGTTTTCGACCATAGTTTGCTTCATACTTAGGTTCAAGCTTGCACTAAGCAAATCAAGCTGCAGGCTCTGAAACGCCTGACTTGTAACCTCGGCAAGCACTTGGCCTTTGCGCACCCTTTGGCCGCGATCAACCAGTATCTTGCTAATGGCGCCACCTAGTTGGGCCGAAGCGATACTTCGATTCGTAGGAGGAACATCGACCAAGCCGTCAATCGCAATGGTTTCATTTATGTTGTGTGTCGAAACGGGTGCCATCCTCAAGCCGATGTCGCGTGCCGATTCAGGACTCACTTTAAGGACTCCCTTTGCAAAGAAGCTTCCCAATTCATGGCTTCCTCGCGTAACAACGCGATCACCGGGATAGAGGCTACCACCTTGAACTTCGATGAAATCTCCGGTTCGCTTGCCAAGGACAAGCGGCTGCTTCTTGTAACTCGATGCGACTGATGTTTGTTCTTGTTCAACAAGAACAAAGCGTTCCGCTCCGTCTCGAATCACGGATGAAACTGGCACCACAAGGTGATCCTTCCCTTTTATGGAATCCACTTTTACTTGACCAGTCATTCCTGGAAGCAGAATGTGAGGACCATTCAATTCATTCTTCATGGTTGCCCAAACAGTCCCCAAGTGTGTGTTTGGATCCAAATAAGAATCTACTACGTCCACCACGCCACTGTAGGAAATGGATGAATCGGTGGTTATTTGAAATTGGACAGCTTGTCCAACTAAAACAGCTGTGAGATCCTTTTCTAAAACTTGGATTTTTAGCCATACGCTTCTAAGATCGATGATCTCGAACAGATGCTCCTTTGGATCGACAACCTTTCCTAACGATAGATCGGCATGAGTCACAACACCATCGATAGGTGATCGAAGCTGAAGGAGTTGTCGATGATTTTGCTGGGGAGACTCAAGGATGGCATCGAGCATCGTGATGGGAAGCTGTAATGATCGCCACTTGACTGACGCCAACTCGACTGACGTCTTGTCTTGGTCTTGCTTTAGCTTCGCTTCAATGAATCGAACTGCAGGGATAGCACCACTTCGACTGGCTTGTCCAACGCTCTCTACGAGTTTCGATGACAGTAGAAGGTCTACTTGAGCGGCTCTCAGTTCGAGTATGAGCTGTTCCAGTTCTGGACCTTCCATTTCTGCAAGAACTTGCCCCTCGCTTACCGTCTCTCCTGGACTCACTTTCAAATCAACGATTCGACCTGTCAACGGTGATGCGATCACGGCATGTCGATCCCAAGGCATCACAATGGAACCGTAGGCATTTAATGTTTGGGGAAGGTCTTTCGATTCTGCTTCGACGGTTTTTACGTCAAGCGTCTCGCGGGCTGCCTTGGTCAGGATCATACTTCCCGTTTGGACGTTGACCTCCATACCTCGAGTTGGCAATGGACGGTGGCCTTCATGGGCATGGATATGCGAAACGACTAGCAATATTGCAGCTAGCCCCACAAAATGTTTTGGCATGTAAGTGCTCATCGTCGTTGGACTAACTTAGCGTTTTTCTCCGTTCTCACTGCGAAGCTTTGCAACTGACGCCAAAGTCGCGTCTGGATCACGAAGAGCCTTGGTCTTACAGCCCTTGCAGCACAGGAATACCGGCTCTCCATTGACCTCGACTTTCAGAGGTGTACCCATGGAGCCAAGTAATTTGTCGGTCATGATGGCACAGTACTTCTGTGAGTCGACCAGGGTACGATCTTCCTTGTTCAGGCTTGCGAGCGCTACTGCAATTTTCGGATCGAGCTTGCTGTCGGGATATTTGGTGTTCGCCGAAGTCGAATCCGTCTTTTCACCTCCACCGGTTTGCTTTGCTGCTTGCACATAGTCTTCGGGTGCCTTAAGGCTACCCGGTTCTTCTTTTGCCATGCGCACAAACTCGTCTACGCAAGGAGGGCAACAGAAAAGGTACTTCTTTCCATCGATTTGCCATTCGACTTTTGGATTTGCCTTGGTAAAGGTAACTGGACAAATAAAGTCGCCGGGCATTGGGGCAATATCATGTCTGGTCATCAGTCCGCGAAATTTGGCTCCAGCTGGCAGCTTTCCGTTCGCATCGATATCTGCTTGCGTGTATTTGCCACCGGGCGTGAAATAGAGCTTTTGTTCTTCGGCACCACTTACTGCGGCTGGCATATCGCTATCGTGTCGCTGAATAGCGGTTGTAAATCCGACTCGAAATCGTTCCGTACCGATTCTCAAATTCGGAATAGTGACGTCAATCGCTTTTCCGATTGCTGAATCTGGCAGCAACCCAACGAATTGCGATGTCTTGCCATCAGCGTCTCCTTCTTGTGGCACGGCTTTCATTTCGATTGGCGTAGCGTCGGTCTCGCCTGCGGACTTGATGTAAGCCTTCACTGCTTGAACATCAACCTCTTGGATGCGAGTTTCATCCGCACCCAGCATCAGCAAACGAAACTGTCCATCTTTTTCAATGACCGCTTCAGCGTGATAACTATCGGAACCAATTGGAATCACAATCCCACCGTGAGCTCCCGCAATATGCGGATGCTCAGATTCCACAGGTTTATTTTGAACCGTTTTTGAAGTCTTTGAATTGCCATCGATTATGGGTTTTGCTGGTAGATTCGCAGTACTAGGTGATTGGTTGCAGCCGACCAGGAATAGGCCCGATACCGCGAATACCGGCAAGGTTACGGCAAGAAGACGGTAGGTTCTCGACATGATTGCATCCAGAGACGAGTTTAGGAAAGCTCAATATAGGGGTATACTTTTTCTGAACCTTAGCATTTTAATGGCGGTTCAGGAACATCAACGCAGGATTGGATGCTGTTCTAAAGGAAATCCTTCAAGGAATTTTGCAAATCGTACGCTCATTTGGCTTCGAAATGATGCCATTTCGGATTGCTGCGGCAACACCGCGAAGATCGCCGCCAACCAAGCCGCTACAAATGCTCAAATTCAAGACTTGAGATGCAATGAATTGGTTTCAGAAGTCGTTTTATGAGCGTCAGTGATGTGGTTCGCGAAGCGAAATGAAAAATTTCGTCTAAATGGAAAGTTTCGTGAAGGACGATGGCTGCTTGAACATCTAATAACCATACCCGCTTCTGGAACCAGAATTTTGGATGCGAGAATTACGGTAGACCAAATAACGCGCAAGCCGATTGCAAATCGGAAGGCGAATTAACGAGTAAGCCGGTGTATTGGAGTCTCACTGAGGCACCACTGCACCGGCTTTTTTTATTGTTTTGGAACAGCTAACGATCAACCGCATTCCACCAAAAAGGAAGCAGGCTTTTTAGTCGAACCACAAATAACAACAGCACTTCGATCTGGGGCTTCGCCATTCAGATTTCCATTGCACGCCGACCTCTTTTGAGACCGTCGTTTGGTTTGACCTTGGACAACCAACGCTATGACAACGGCACAGCAGACGAACATAATGATGGAACCAGAATGAACTGGTGTTGTTAATTACGGTCGCAGGAGTTGCAACTGGTACCGAGTTGCACATTCTGTGGCACGAGTGATGCGTGACGAAGGTTGCGTAGTTTTGAGAAGACCCGACGACGTGAAAGCGTCTCCGGAGTGCGGGGGTATTTTACCTTCGCAAGCAAGTACACAAGTTACCTTAAGGAAAAATGTTGATGATCAGTTCAAACCGACGAATGTTCTCACTTGCTACGGCTGTGATAGCTTTGTTTGCAATGACGGCAGGTTCATTCGCTATCGCAACCGCAGCAGATAGTCCACATGCTTCGCACATGCTCAAATGTGCATCCGTATGCGCCGATTGCCAAGTCCAATGCGATTCGTGTTCAATTTACTGCGCGAAACTCGTGGCCGACGGAAAGAAAGAACACGCCAAATGCATGAGCCTGTGTGTGGACTGTGCAG
>JANPHB010000297.1:0-3804 GCA_031424235.1 Pirellula sp. | reverse complement strand
ACGGGCGATACTTGTCTCCGTCGACGGTGAAACCGCAACTCTTCGATTTCCCAATGGCGCAACGCTTGCCAAAGTACCGCTTCGAGATTTGGTCGATGACAGCGGTTACTGGAAACCTTAATCGTCTAATAATCTCGAATTCACTTGAAGATTGACCAAAGTTGTCACTGGCTCATCTGATAATGAATGTGTTGGGACGCGGCAGACCAACAATTCCCGCACTGCCGCAGCAATCGAACTCATGGAAGAATCAAAATGCTAGTTCTAAGTCGCAAAGTTGGTGATAAGTTAGTTATCGACGGCAACATCACTGTCGAAGTCGTCAAGATCCAAGGCAACCGAATCTCTCTCGGCATTGTCGCCCCTTCCAATGTCAAAATCCTCCGTGGTGAGTTAACCGAACAGCAAGCCAAGGCACAAATTGTGGAACTAATTGTTGAAGATGGATTGTTGGTGGCTTGCTAGACACATAAGTGGTTTGAGGTTATCCACGGCCACCTTCGCAGCAAGTCTCGCAAATCCTGTGGCACTTGGAGCATTGTAGCATCGCGCGGATGTCAATCAGCGATCCAGTCTTGGACCGTGTGTTTCGGGACGACAGGATGCTTGTTTTCCCAAAAACAGTGCAACGAAAAAGAGCTTCCGCCGCACGCACACCGTGCTCACTCCGCGACTCTGTAAGCATTGAAAACGCTCCGAATTAGTCCGTCGCCCTCCAATCAGACCGCGAAAGTGCAGAATGCGTTTATTGTGGTACCGAGCGGGATGACTCAAAAGAGACATCTGGTTGTTGTGCCAACGCTATGCTTGCTTTTCGATCATACTTGGAAAGATTTTTCGCGGTTTTTTTCGAAAAACACAGTTCCCAGGCCGGGTTTTGCAGCTCCGATCTCAATATCGTGTCAGAACCAAATCACGGCATTGAATTTGCATTTCCTAAAGAATGTTGGTACTTTTCTCGACGAACTTTCGCAAGAGATGGTTAGGAGCCTAGATCAACTTTGAGGTTAGACAGAACATTTTTAAACTAAATCGTGTCCAATGCTGATAGAGTCCCTTGACGGGCCCAATCGAAGTGAATACTCTCACTCGTTTAATCAAAATTTTTTCTCGAAGTATTCGAGCGGGTAGATACTGTGAGCGTTGCAGATTCTCCAAATTCCCTAATTCGCTCCCTTGGTCCTGCAATCAAAATTTCTGAGCAGGTGTCGAAATATTCGTTGTCATCTTGTGCTTGGGGGGCTTTGGCTTCGGCATGGTGTTCGATTGTGGGGCCGGAGCGACTTCGAACTCATCGGCATGCAAAACAATTGAAAGAGGCAAGTGGACTATATCGTCAACTTTACCAGATTCCATCTAGCAATTTCGACAGGATTGGTCGAACTCGACTGAAGGAAGTGATGCAGAAATCGACCGCAATCATCGACCAGCTCGAGAGAGAGGGTATTGTTGACGACAAAATAGATTGGGTCAAACTAACGGATCCAGATCTCTATATCTCGAGATTAGCAAAAGAAACGGCTTTCGCTATCAAGTTGCTGGTTCGCACCAAGCTTGAGAACGACAAAAATTCTCGAGGTGAATTTTTTGATGCTCTCGCTGAGCATTCAACCAATGCTTTGGCATTTGCGTACTGTGCTGGCGAAAATGGACATGAACAAGATTTTTACGTCTTCTTGAAGCGCCAATCAGTTGCATTGACGGATAGGTATGCGGGGAAAGTTGGTGTGACTGTTCCTAGATTTAAGCTCGAACATATTGAACAGCAAGCGAAAAACTTCGGTGTAGAGACTCCAGTGGCTGAACTCGAAGTACATGATCTCAAATTTTGGACGATTGATTCCATACGTTCAAATGCTTGGGTAATTTGTTGTTTCACAGTGATTGCAAGTTTGGGTTTGACGGCATGTGGCTTATTCTTTTTCTCAAAGTTGGCATGTGTTGTTGCGATGGTTTTCATTGGGGTTGCGGTTGCCGTTTCGACACAGTTGTATGCGATGTACATTGCTAAATCGTGGCTAGATAGATTTGTATTCACGGTTTGTGGAGCATTGTTTTTTCTGGAATCTCTGTATCTGGTTTTTTGTGGAATTGGGGCTATAACTCTCTAGCTGTATTTCCCCACCATTGCCCAGTGAAGATTTTATGACTGCGAAATTGTCGTTGGTTTGTCCAGGTTGTCAGAAGCGACTACAGTCAACTAGATCTGATATTGGTAAACGAGGCATTTGCAAAAGTTGCCGTACGCCATTTGTAATTGATGAGCTTGTTCACCTTGCAACGGACAACCTGTTCTATCTAATTCAAGGCGTAATAGTCTTGTTGGCGATGCCGATGGGGCTGTTTGTGCTCTATGTAACTCACAAGCTTATGCATCCAGAAGAATCACATGGGGGACGCGATGTCGCAAGTTCAATTGAGGTTATGATTGTAGCGACTGTAATCGGAATTATTCCGATTCGACACTTGATGGAGATACTTGGATTTACGAGAGGAGACACTTCTCACGAGGAAAGCTTGAACAGTCAATTATACAAGAATGGTTCTGCCTGTCTTTTTTTGGGTATTGGCTCGGTGTGCCTATTGTCACTCTCAACGGTACTGTCACACGTAACGAAGCAGCAAATAAACGACAAGGCAAAGGAATCAGCGGGTAAAATTGATCGCATTATTCTGTCTCGTTCCGCCTAAAAGGAGGAATGTGGGAGTAGACTTTGCAACTGACTCGAATGGTATCCTTTCAAAGGAATGACTGCGGCCAACCGGAATCTCGCTGGGGGTGTCGTTGTGCCAACCGATGTCAAGATTCTACGAGGCGAGTACTTGAGCCGAAAGGAAACACTAGAACGGTGGAACTTGTCGTTGAAGATGGATTGTTGGTGGCTTGCTAGACTCATTAGTAGATTGAGTACAGGCTATCCACGACCACCTTCGCAGCAAGTCTCGCATATCCTGTGACACTTAGAGCATTGAAGCTTCGCGCGGATGTCAATCAGCGATCCGCCGCAAACAGGGCAAGCCGGTTGGCACGGCTTTTCGCTCTTCTTAACATTCGCTTCTACGGTGTTTCCGCTTGGGTTCTGTTCTTGTTGGGACTTCATGGGATTAGACCTCTACTTCGATGATCGTTCGATTGAAAGAAGGACAAGTATACAACTTCCATCGTCGATGACGTTGAGTCCAGCGTCCCGTGCGGCCTGGCTTCCTTCGGAATCTTCTGCTCCGGGTTGCATCCAAATATTCTTGACACCCGCGGCGATTGCTTGTTGGATAACCTGGCGTGTAACGTGAGGCGGAGTGACGATCGATAGGGACTCTGGGACAACGGGTAGCTCCGCAATTGTGGCAAACGCTGGGTGGCTTTCTACTTCAACCGCAGTCGGATTCAGCGGATAGACACTTCGACCCGATGTGACGAGTGCACGGAAGACTTTGTTCCCGTACTTGGATCGGTCTTGCGATGCGCCGGCCACAGCGAACGTGCTTGCTTTCAAAAATACTTCGATATTATTCATTGAGTATGGAGACTTTCGCTAGGTATCTGCGTTTATACGTATGGCGGGATGTGGGCTTGCTGCAACAATTTTGGTGAACCAAGAAAATTCAGCGAACCAATTCATCTTAGCGACGTCTATCTTCCTGTACACGCTACAAGGCGTGATGAGGAATCTGAAAAGCAATCAATCACTGGATACGAGATCATGACTTCAATACGGCTGAGTACCGAACGATTTAATGGATATGAGGGTTGTATCGTGTTGCAAAACGCGAATGCGCAACCCTTACATCCACATCGGAGGTAAC
>JANPHB010000296.1:0-2148 GCA_031424235.1 Pirellula sp. | reverse complement strand
AAATTTGAGTAGTTGTTCAAAACGGCGTTGGCGATGAAATGCCAACGCCAATGCAGCAGTCGCAACGAGCGTGCTGCACAGAAGTAAAACGGTGGACATGATCAACCCGTTGAGTTAAGGGTGACACGAAATAGGTAAGACGCTCTGTGAGCCTGCGAGGGCTCAATTAGCCAATAACGGTTCGGACCTGCCAGCGATCCGAACAGGGATGGATTCGAGGTGCTTTGCGAAAGAGTCGTGTATTGACGGTGTGGTTAGATTCACTGTCGACGACGATGTACCGGACGTTTTCGGGCATAAGTCGCCGAATCAGCTCCTGGATGTCGGTTTCGTTTACTTCTACCAAGCATTCAGAATGAGATTGGTCCACTACCTGAATACCATCAAAACCAACGGCTTCCTTTGCCCAATATGTCAACGCCTCACGCAAAAGGACAAGATCTCGTGGAGTAAGCACTGAATGGCTCCCTAAGTAAATGGAATGAGAAGCCAGTCAGTTGGCGGACGGTCCACCGCGAGTAACGCGGCGTCGGACAGCTGAACCATTGACGCTTTTGTCCGCAGACTGTTTTGACGAGTAGATGCCACCAGCTTCCGCATCCAAGCATCGGCCCGCAGCCCACTCCCTTAGCCGCTGAACCGACTCTGCCGAAGTTACGGCCACCGGAACGACATTCTGCGACGCTTGGCTAAGTGGTACGTCAAGCAAAGCTGACAAACGGCAACAAGAACGGATCTCGGCTCCTGTCCATTGATCATCTGCCGGCACATTCTCTTCGCCAGAGATGCCAAACCGAGTCCGATACATGCTCCAAATAGCATCTTTCTGATCTCGGCTTGGCAAATCGACAAAGAACACGCCATCAAAACGCTCGGCACGCGAGAACTCAGGTGGAAGCCTCGAAACGTCGTTGGCCGTACATACCACGAAGACATCTGAAGTATGGTCATTTAACCAAGTCAGCAACGAACCAAACATGCGGGATGTCACTCCGCTGTCACCGCTGCCACCTGACGCCCCTGCAAATGCCTTTTCGATCTCATCGATCATGACGACACAAGGTGCCATAGAATCGATGATACGCAATGCATCGCGGGTCCGTTCTTCCGATTGGCCAACGAGCGAACCCAGCAGGCTACCGACATCCAATGTAAGAACCGGCCGGCCAACCTCCTTTCCGAGCGACTTGCAGAACTCAGATTTACCGCAGCCGGGCGGCGACAACAGCAAAACGCCTCGAGGCTTTGCAAGCGATCCGGCATTGCTAGCACGAAGCAGAGCTCGTTTGGTAAATGCCTTCAGAGCTGACAATCCACCGAGCGAACTGAAATCGCTTTCAGATCGACAGAGGCTCAATAGGCCAGACTTCTTGAGAGCCTGTGTCTTGAGCTCCCAAATCGCCTCTGGCTGTACCGAACCATGGCGAACCAACGACAGCGAGAATGCATTTTCCGCTTCGTACCGAGTCAGTCCGACAGCAGCATCGAGTACTGCCTCAAGCTGCTGACCGACAGGCATCTCGTTTTCATCGGTCGCAATGCTACCGAGCAGTTCTTGCAGCTCTGCTCGCGTCGGCGGCTCATGGTCGACGACCACAAACAACCTCTCGAGTTCGGGCGGCAGTTGCACGACCGGCGACAAGATCACGACAAACTTGCGATTTAGTTTGCCCTGCGTCACGGCCTTCCCAACTTCCGCCACAACTTCGCCGGATCCCAGGAAGCGATGATAGCTTCGCAGGACCAGAATCGTAGGAGTGTCATCATTGCTAAGTGCCGATAGCGTTTTCAAAACGCCGATCGGATCAACGGGTTCCGTCGACGCGGTTGTTTCGCCAGTAGCCCGAAGCCCCTGAGCGATATCCCAGGTCATCAACGACCAGTTTTCGGAACTGCAAAGCTGCGCCAACTCAGCGATGGCGTCGTCCGGTTCGTAGGATTTGATCCAAACGCCGGTGAAGCAAGCCCGCACGAGCTCGCTCATTCGAAGTCCAAGTGTGGACATAGTATCTCCCTTGGTAATTGGTAAGGTAAATGAAAAGAGGGGTCGCAGAACACGCTGTCCTGGACCGTTACACCTGAGCAGCTAGTGCTTGGCGTTTTGTTCAAGCTCAGAACGAGCTTGCTGGTAGAATTCGCTTTTCAGCG
>JANPHB010000295.1:0-18430 GCA_031424235.1 Pirellula sp. | reverse complement strand
TTTGCAGGTGCTCAGGTACTAGACAACAGCTCCAAAGCGCCGTTTTTCCCGCAAAACAAACCGTAGGAGGGTTTCCATGCGACGATTCTTTTTGGGCATGGCGATCGCCTCGCTGACCGCCGGTGCTCCCTTGACGGCGTTTGGTGGAGATCGCGAGATCGCCGATGCCATCGTTTCCACACTTAAACAAAAGCAAACAGACGGAACCCTCAAAGGTTTCGACATCGACCTTAGCGTCGAAGATGGCAAAGTTGTCATCGGTGGTACTGTTGCAAATCAAGCTCAGTTGGATAGCGTCCTCAAAGTCGCTTCCGTAACGCCAGGCGTGAAACTCGTTGAGAGCAAGGCAACGGTTGTGGGCAACGCTCCAGCCGCTCCCGCGTTCGAAACCGTTTCTCGAACAGCCGGAGCAGTCAGCCCTGCTTCAGCAACCGAGGATGCGCCAGCACTAATGCCCGAGCCACCATCCCGAATCGTTAGTGAAGGTGAAGCGGTTGTGTCGCCAGTCGACGCAGGCATCACCTCCGAGATTTTGGGTCGCCTCGGAAGTGCTCAACGAAACGGGCACCTCCGAAACTTTGAACTCGATATTTCGACAGTCGGTGGCGAAGTTTGGGCTCGCGGCGTTGTCGCAACACCTGAACAAAAGCAACTCGTACTTGGAACAGCTCAAAAGACTCCAGGCGTTCGCAAAGTCATCGACGATGTAACAGTAGCTGGCCGCGTTCGACAAGTTAGCAACGAAGTTGCTTCCCCGTCGGCAATGCCAGTGGTTGGAAGCGGTGCTCCACGAGCTTTCGCTCCAAGCTCGCTTACCAACAGCACCATGATGCCAGCTGCTGGTGGCCCAGCTGCTCCAGTTCCTATGCAAGGTGGTCCTGGTTACGGTGGCGGTGTTCCTCGCTACGACCAGCCAAATATGCCGAACTACGCTTGGCCAAGCTACGCTGCACATCCAAACTATGCAGCTGTGACTTATCCAAAGCAATACAGTGCTTCGGCATGGCCCTACATCGGACCATTCTATCCATACCCACAAGTTCCACTCGGATGGCGAAAAGTCGCTCTCGAATGGGATGACGGACTGTGGTACCTAGACTTCACCAGCAAGTAGTCTACGCGGATATCGATGTTCACAAATAAAGAAAGCCGATGCAAAATTGCATCGGCTTTTTTGTTTTCGTTTCGTCCGAATCGGAAATTGCTAGACAGGCTGGAAGCCTATCCCACAAAAATTACTTGATACGTCGTTCTTTGAGTCGAACAGCCTTGCCGCTTCGCTCTCGCAAGAAGTAAAGCTTGGCTCGGCGAATCACCGAACGACGCTTGACTTCGATCTTTTCAATGCGTGGCGAGTGAAGAGGGAACTTTCGCTCAACCCCTTCGCCAGCAACAATGCGTCGGACCACAAACATTTCGCGTGTGCCGGAACCGCTCTTGGCGATCACAATGCCACTGAAAATCTGGATACGCTCTTTGGCACCTTCTTGAATCTTGGTGTGGACATCCACAGTGTCGCCGATGCCAAATTCATCGACTTTCTCCTTGAGGGAGGACTGCTCAACCAATTGGAGAATCTGCTGGCTCATGATCGGATCGACAAGTTTAAGGTAAAATGTTGTAAAGTAATGGTGGGAGGGGCCAATATGGTGACGGATTTGGGCCGAGATGGGAAGGGCAAAAACAGGTAAATTCTCAGTTACTCTCCCGCTGAGGGAGGGTAATTTCATTCCTGTAAACATGTTTCCAACGAATTTGCACCATGAATTGTCTACAAGGGAGGGTGAGGCTCCTGCCGAACCGTAGCGTCTAAAGCTCGGCAGGAGCCTCGCTCTCCCAAATGTTTTAATGGACCTGGCGCAACAAAATGTCTGGTGGGGTAACTATCCCGCAAAACGTCGACACCAGGCGTTCGCCATCTCCGCAATAAGCACGCAATCCTCACCATTGGTCGTGAGCAGATGATTTCCGTCCGGCAAGCTAATCAACGATCGCTGCCCGGAAAAGGGAGCCTTTGACCTGGATTCGAGCCCACAATTGATCAAAGCATTTCGAAAGTCCACCGTTTCATCGGTGGGTGAATGGAAAGCCAAAATCGGTTTGGTAATCAACTCAACTGCCAGTCGAAGATCGTAGGACCGGAAGTCGTCCATCATTTGGTGCTTGACGAAGTGAGCTCGGCCGCCGATGGTCACAAACCCTTCGCCTCGGGTGACAATTTCAGGATTCATCTGCTCCAAAAGGCTTGCCAAGTGATGGGTGTCACTTGGGGAAGCCACCGCGATGACACCGCGCACGGATGGCAATTCCATGGCCATCGACAGACTCGCAGCACCGCCAAAACTATGCCCCATCAAGAAGGCCGGCAGAGTGTACTCGCGCCCCAAAAAGAGGGCTGCCGCTCTGAGGTCTTCCCTATTCGAGGTGAAATTCGAGGTGCTAAACTCACCCTGGCTATTGCCTAAACCAGTAAAATCGTATCGCAAAACACCCCAGCCCAAATCAGCCAAAACGCGGCTTATTCGCACGATGGCTTTAAGGTCTTTGCCGCAGGTGAAGCAGTGTGAGAATAGGATAAACCCCTTGGGCTCCTCGGAAGGTAACTCCAAAATCCCCGCCAGCAGGTTTTCTGCGTGGCCAGGGAATCGGACCCGTTGCGTAGTGCGTGACATACCGAGTTAACGAACTCGCTTCATTTGGATCGAGCCATTGTCACCAGCCGCTTGAAAATTGCCGTACAAGCCACCTTGGTCGGTTTGGGCCGTCATACGATAGCTTCCCATGATAGGTCCGAGCGGCTTCTCGGCTGATAAAACCGTATTTCCGTTGCTGTCCAGAGTGGGCTGAAGCGTGACTTTGTACGTGAACGGAACGACCAACGCGAACCGTCCGCTGAACCGCGCTTGGTAAGTCCCATCCGTTCGCGGTTGAACCACGGCGCGCATCGGTCCATGATGCCCGTTCGAACCGCTCCGCCACTGGCCGCGATAGACGCCGGTCGCGTCTTGGGCGCGGGCGACTTGAGCGAAAACCAAAAGGAAAGTCGCCAGGGCAATCGAACCTAAATATCGAATCATATGAGATGTCATCGAAACTGCTTCGCTAAACTGGTCGGAACTGCAAAACACACGCTACCTTCGCAGAACGAAGGGCGACATTGTCGCTCGTCGCTCCGCGACGATTGCGTACACGCGACCGGGACGGTCACTCTTCTAGATTGAACCGAAGCCATCGATTTGTCAACGACATGTTCCGGAGGACAAGTTTGATAACTGGACTAGGAAAATCGCTTTACTCTTTTTTCACCGAATGAATCGTATTGTGAATGGTTCCTTCCGCAGGCTTACCCGTTGTGGTCTGAAACGCGAACTTGATTTCCATGCACCAAGTTGGCATTAGTTCGTCCACGGCAATACGAACCGTTTTGCCGTCTTCCAAAACGACTGCAGAACTAACCTTAAGCATCTTTTCGTTGAGATGGTCGGATCCGTACTTCTTCGTCCGCTTTAGCGCCCAGGACTTGATCGATAGGTTCTCGGGCTTGACTGAAACTGGGGCGATCGGCTCCGCGAACGTCAAATGCAATCCAGATTCCTTGATGTTCAAAGCCACCGGTAAGGTCATCGGTTGATCTGTGGCTCGCAGTCGATAGAGCCCACCAGGGCTCGTTGCGTTCCCCGCCCATGCAAACATACCGCACAGATACAACTGTTGGTCTTGGGGACGAAAGCGGCCTCGCATGACTCCCGTTGGAAACGCAGGAATTGGCAACTCAATCATGCCACCTTGTCGCTTGCCATCAACTTGCTCATGCAAAACAGAAAACACTTTGCCATAGCCATACGACAGGTTTAGCAAACTGCCGTTAAGCGACTTCCACCGAGGACTATCTACCCACAGCAACTCCGCTGGCGAACGATCAAACGCATTGGTGATCCAACACAATGGAGGCTCCATCGCGGAATCCGATTCGTCGGTTACGTCGTGGTAGCCAAACATGTTGCCATAAAAATTGGGCTTGCCCGATGGATTTAGCGTGACCCAATTGATTCGGTTCTTTGGATTCCAGAAACCCTCTTGATCTGTTACGACAAACGAACCATCTGGATTGAGGCAGACACCGTTGGCCGCACGAAAGCCTGTCGCAATAATGTCGGTGCGTGATCCGTCCGGTGGCACACGAAGCAACGTGCCATGCTGCGGCACGACGGCGACCAATGCATGTCGCCCCGACTTGGCGTAGTAAAAATTGCCAGCCTCGTCGACTTGCAACCCCATCGCAAACTCATGAAAGTGCTCGGTAACTTGATGGTCATTGTTAAAGCATTGGTAAAAGTCGGTTTCGCCATCGCCATTCAAATCATGCAATATCGCTAGTTGGTCTCGACAAGTCAGATAAACCTTTTCACGAATAATCTTTAGGCCAAGCGGTTGGTAGAGCCCAGATGCAATGCGTTGCCACTTCAAGATCCCATCGTCCGCAAAACGAACGTGCCAAACGTCTCCATCCCAGGTGCAAATAGCCATGCTCCCATCCGCAAAGAAATCGAGTCCGGAGAAACGCATTTGAGCTAACCATGGGTTCGACTCAGGTGCCGTTAAGACATCGACTGCAAATGGGCCTTTGTCAAACGAAGTAACAACCTTGGTCTCCAATATTTGCGGCCAATTGGCGGGGCCACCATGCGTCAACACAGAAAGGTCCAGCGAGGCATCTGCAAGTTCTGCTGCGAGCAACTTCGCGAGGGAATGGAAATTGGTTTTCGTCTCCGGTTCGACCTCCGTTACCCAAAGCGAAAATTGAATCGCTTCCCGGCCAGCTGGAATCGTTACTTTCAAGCTGTGATCTACATTGGACCAAGAGACTTTCTGAGTGCCCGGTGAAATGCCGGCGGCCAAGGTCGAGGTGAGTACCGCCATAGGCGTTGCTTTGTCGCCAATGGTTTCCTTGAAACCGTTCTCCGCAGTCTCAGCGAGTTGCAGTACAAGATCGCGATCGCGTGGGCCGATATTGAATGTTCGCAAAAAGGCCACGTTCCGCTTGCCATCAGCCGAAGCAAGCGAACTCGGCGATTCAAGCAGTTCGGTATTTCCAATCGAATACGCAAAGACGACTTTGGCGCCGTGGTGATATTGGCCATGGTATTTGCCCCATTGCTTTGGCAGTGGTCCATAGCGTCGTTTATCGCGTCCCTCAACGCGTTGATCATCAACAAACGATCCGGACTTTGGCTCTGCCCAACCCGGGCCGTTTCCATTGGCCAACACCACATGTCCGCTGACTTTCGGATGGATCTGATGCTCGCCGTTGAGCTGGATGTCTCGCCAGTCGATAAAACGCGAACCTTTGTCCCCTTCCACGGCATGCCAAGCGGCCGAAACTCGAAGCGTATCGGTATCAAATATCATCCACTGATCACCTCGAGAGACACCACCTGCGCCTGAGTTGAGCCTGACCGCGGTCCCTTTGTAGGCGATGTTGAGTGAACCGCCTGGCGTCTCATAGCAGTGAGTTAAACTCGGACCGTAGTCCATCGCGCTCCATGCTTCGATTTTGCTCGGCTCTGGTCCTCGCGTGTCCCCTTTCGGCAACGCAGCAAGATATGCGGAATCAATTGGCGCAAGCTGAGAAGGATTGTAAGGTCTTAGATAGGTTTCTCGAAGGTAATGGATTACGTCGTTTTTTTGAGATGGCACCATCCACGTTTGCGCCGGCATGAAACCGAATCCACGCGTCAGAGTTCGGTACATCGACAAAGGATCGCTGCCGTTTTTAAACTTGCCTTCCGCAAATCGCATGGCGGTCGGGAGCGAACCAGCTTGCTCTTTGGTACCGTGACAGTTTCCACAAACTCGTTGATAGATAGCTTCTCCACGTTTGAGGGACTTATCGTCTAGATCTCGAATGAAGCCTGCGTGATCGATATGGTCTTCGTATTCGGGCAGTTTCAATGTGATGAGCGCCTCGGATGGTTGCAATTCTTTGGCGCGTTGGATACCGCCATCTCGAATCTCTATCAAGTAGCGAATCAAATCAAAAAATTGCTGGCGACTACCGAGCTGATTGATTTGACCTGCAGGCATGATCGATTGCGTTTGGTTGACAAAGCTCTCGATGTCGTTCTTGAGGACGGTAACCAGTTGGTTGTTGCCATCGCGCAAGACGACTTTGGATTCGCTTCGTTCGACTAGCAAGCCGGTAATGGTTTCGCCGTCCGCGGTTAGGACGCTAGCGGATTCAAATCCCTTCCGGATGGACTTGGAGGGATCGAGAACGGCTTCGACGATGTCTTCGTTGGAAAGCGGTTCTTTGGTTTTGGAAAGGTGTGGACCAAGGCTGGTTTGCAAACCATCGCTGACAGAGTGGCATTTGGAACAGGACATCGAGGGCTGAAAAAACGTGATGGCGCCGCGTGCTGGATCGCCATCGCGTTTTGCCATTTCCGCAAGTTCTTTCGTCGAAAAACGTTTTAGGTCTTGCTCCAGCGATTGTGCTACAGCAGCAGATTGAAATCCACTCAATGTGACGAAGAAAACAAAGCAAAAGCTGAACAGGTTCAATTTGAGTAAGTTCATAGAATCGGTGATCGAGAAAGTAAGCATTCATCGGCTTTGTTGATGCGAAAGCCTGTTGTGAAAGTATACTCTACCCACCCTTAAGGATGGCGGATTCTTTTGACTAACCGGCATGGCGAGTCGTTTAGTTGTTCCTGTCAAACTCGACAGGACCGTCACCCGATCGTAACGAGGGAAGTAAGCAATTGGTTACTCAGGAGGGTGAGAGTGAGGCTCCTGCTCCAAACATCTTTGCAATGCCAAGTAGTAGTCACCGTCGCAAGACGGAGGAACCAATAACCTTCGGGAGGGCGAGGCTCCTGCCGAGCCAGCTTCGCATTGGTTCGGCAGGAGCCTCACCCTCCCAAGCAATGTATTGATAAGGTGAAATCGTGGAAAACATGTTTGGAGCGGTGGGAGGAAGAAAAGCAAACCATATGAAACCGCATGTCATCTGGAATCTTAAGGCATTGCTTTTTGCGATCGCGCATGTGTTGGCTTTCGCATGCCCAACATCCGTTTTTGCCATACAATCAAGCGACTTAGCTGGTTTGTTTGATGAAGTCAGCCTTCTCTTCGCGATAGATGGTTCGAAACAACCGCAAGACTTTGGTGTGAATGCGAACCTAGGCGCACAAAGCTCGGTCAACTGGGGTTTTCCCGTAGTCAAGGACTTCGGAATTGGAGCTCAGCTTGGGACGGGCGTCACTGCGTCGGCCAATGCCGTTCGAGTTTACGAACTGCTCGGGGAATCAACTGGTAGAACACAAAGTTTCACGACCGCGGGTTTGTTTCAACGCTTCGACAATGGCTTCAGTTGGGGCTTCGCCCACGACTTCTTGTACGAAAAATCGTTCGACACATTTCATCTAGGACAATGGCGAATCCGAGGCAGTTACTTACTGACCCCAGACAATGAAGTCGGTATCACTTCAACGCTCCAGTCCCAATCCGACAGCGGTACCTTTGGCACCAACACGGCCGTTCGTTTGACGCCGATCGACCAGGGAAGTTTGTATTATCGACGATTTTGGGCAACGGGGGCACAGACCACGGCGTGGTTTGGCGTGGCGGACAAGCACGGGGAAAACAATGCGGTGACGGGACCGTCGCCTGCCCAAAAACGGCCATTTTTGTTCGGTGGAGACGTATTCATGCCTCTTTCAGCCAGCCTGGCCATTTACGGGGAGACGAACATGATTATGCCGAGCGATACCGGTACGGTAGACGCATTTTTGGGTATTCAATGGTTCCCGGGAGGGCGGGCATTTCGGGCCAGACGAGGAAAATACAGCCCCCTTTTGCAGCTAGCGTCGCCCACGTCGATGGCAGTCGACCTGTCGCAGTAGGACCCGTCGCAGCATCGCAGCTTCCGACGCCCGCCAGCGCTAGCCCGAATGGCGCTGAGTTAAGCCTGTCCTCGTAGCGGAAGTTGTAAAACTTCCTGGAGTTTGAGGCACTACACGAACTCTAACGAGATTCCACTACGTGCAAGTTCAACGCCATTCGGCGTTAGCCCAAACTCATTCACTTTCGATTGCGTTTTTGTAGCGGCAGGGCGCGAGCCCTCCGGTTTCGCGGCATTTACGGGGCATCCACTGGACTGCATGCTTGCGGCCCGATGATTTAGTCGTTTAACAGTCAGCCGAAGGCGTACTGTCAAGAGCACGCGGTACGCCTACGGCTGACCGTTAAACGAACGCTATTCACCGGACGGTTTGCGCCGTTCCGCGAACAAGAGAGTGCCAGTTGGCTTGCCCCCAGGTTTGCTTTGGGGGGCTAGCAGTTGACGGACTTGCTTGAACGCACTAAACTTTTTGAGACATGGTGGTAGTAGCTCAGTTGGTTAGAGCGGCGGATTGTGGTTCCGCAGGTCGGGGGTTCGAGCCCCCTCTATCACCCTGAAGAATCACCAATGTTTTTCCAGGTTGGAACGCGTTAATCGCGTACCCGTCAATACGACGTGCGGCCCTAGTTTCCTAAGTTCATACTGCAAAACTGTCCTAGCAAGACAGTACAGTCTGAGCGGAATCGTAGGAGTTTGCACAATGCGACCGCGTTCTATCGCCCCCGCCCTCAGCCCTCATATCAGCGGACAATCTGTCGTTCGAATTGACGGCAAAGACTACTACCTGGGGAAGCACAATTCCCCGGAATCCCTCGCTCGGTATGCCGTCCTAATTGCCGAATATCAAGCAGGCGGATTAAAACTGCCTGACGACTTTGACACGGATTCGCTTTCGCAAAAGGTTGCGAGTCTGCTAGGAGCATCCACGGCCATATCTGTGACTCACCAAGCCGATGAACCGATTTTGGTTCGTCACGTCACCGAGTCCTACAAACAACACGTTCAGAAGGTCTATGCGAACTCACCATCGGATATGCAGCGCATGGTTGGGGTTTGCAAGGACATTGAGGCATCGGATGGGCGGCTAAATGCAAACGATTACGGCCCAAGGGCTTTGCAGCGTCAGCGGCAAAAGTGGGTCGAGTCCGGTAAATCTCGCAAGTACTGCAACACACTTACCAACAACGCGAAACGAATGTTCAAATGGGCGATTTCGCAGGAGTTGATAAGCGAAAGCGTAATTACTCGTTTAATGACAATTGAACCACTTCGAGAAGGGCAAACGGAAGCCCGCGAGACCGCCAAAGTAAAGCCAGTCTCACTTGCCCATGTGGTAGCCACGTCAAAGGAGTTACCGCCCGTCCTTAAGGCGATGCTGCGAATCCACGTAGCGACCGGTATGAGACCATCGGAACTCTGCAATCTGACACCGGGGCAGATCGACAGGAGCGGTCCAGAATGGATATACAGGCCGGTCAAACACAAGAACCGTTCGAAGGGGAAGACGCGGGCGATTCCTATTCTGGGTGATGCAAAGGAAGCTTTGATCGAATACATGAATCGAAGCCCCGAATCGTTTTGCTTTTCGCCCTCGGAGTCGGTTGCTTGGATGCAAGCAGCCAAACGAGCAAATCGAAAATCGAAAGTTCAACCCTCACAGCAGTCGAGAGCCAAGGACGATCCGTTGGTGCAACCCGGAAGCCAATACACACCGGACTCATACCGACGGGCAATTGCGCGAGCTGCGAAGCGTGCCATGGTCCCACCATGGTTTCCGTACCAGTTGCGGCACCTAAATCTGACTGAGATTAGAAACGCATTGGGCGCCGAACATGCACAGGCAATGGGTGGACACTCGCGAATTGACATGACAGAAGTCTACGCGAAGCAATCGTTGGATCGAGCAATAGAGGCCGCCAGACGTGCGCCAACATTGATGATTGGTGAGGCAAGCAACTCCGTAGCGGGTGTTGGCGGCGATCGAGAAAGCTAAGCGACGGATATTTAGGATTGGATGCACCTTTGCCGATATCCTTGCCTAGCAGTTTAGCCAACTTGCTTTTGGGACAATTGCGGTGCTCAAACACCGCAATCGTAGCGTTCTCGAGTCCTTTTGGGATTTGTTTCTTGTGTGCATCGATATGTTTTTCGAAAACTAGTCTTCACCTGCAATCCTCCCGGCCCGCAATAAAAGGCTTATGTAGTTATGTTAAACCACAAAACACCCCGAGGTCTCAGGTCTTTTTGAAAACACATCAAAGACACTCATTCAGGCTTCGCTACATTGACTCGGCCCGGGTAAAACTGTAACGTCGATAAGTGTTTTGCCGTGATCTAATTGATCGTGCTTACTCAATTGTTGATAGTGATGGCCAAGCGAATCGCGCGGATTTTTGAAAGTGCTTTTTTTACAGAAAACGGAGTTGGTTCATGGATACAACAATTCAATTGAGTCAATGTGCAGTCAAACTGCCTGAGCTTGAGGGGCAAGGCGTTTTAGTCAAGGGCGGGTTCGTTTTGACAGCTTCGCATTGCTTGAACTGGGGCAGGGAAACAGGGACGGGAGTTGTATTAGGCGACCATTGTCCAATTGAAATTGTTTGTGCAACAGGGCATAAGTTTCGACTTGGTCCAATTTTCCTCGATGCAGTCAGCGATTTAGCGGTCCTAGGTCCATTGGATAATCAAGTGTTCCCATCGGACTGCGAGTCATTCGAGGAGTTTTGCCAACAAGTCACCGCTTTGGATATTTGCAAAGTTTTCCCAGCTGAACGTAAAGAAATTCCATTAAAAGCTTGGTCACATGAGGGTTTTGAAATCGATTGCAGTGGCACTCTTTGGAATACAAACGCCGCACGAATCTGGGTAAAAGGACCGATCCGAGCGGGAACATCGGGTGGGCCAATCGTCACGATGGATAAAGAGCTTATTGCAATCGTTTCGATGGCGGGTTCTCCCAATCCCGAAATCGGAATAGTGGCTGGTCGTCAGCCTGTCGTTTGGAGGATACTACCGGCATTCATCCGTGAACAAATCCTGTTGGACGAATAGGCTCGTCGAAGGTTGTTCCGGCGCGAAAGAAAACGCTAGCAATAAGAACCGCAAAGATGGATTCAAACCATCTCGGACATATGTCAACTCGATCATGCGAAGAATTCGCCGGATGTTTCGATGGGCCAGCGGCGAAGGCCTCCTCCCTCCGTCTGTTCATCTTTCGTTGGCGACGTTCAGCCACTCCGTGCTGGTCGAACTACAGCGCTAGAAACCGAACCCGTAAGATCCGTTTCGGACGAACTGGTGGAAGCAACATTGCCTCACCTGCCGCCGGTTATTGCGGACATGGCTAGGCTGCAAATGGTGATCGGATGCCATCCCGGCGAACTCTGTGCGATTAAGCCCTCAATGGTGGAACGCTTTGAATCGGTGTGGGAAATCCATTTGGGCAAACACAAAACAGCCCACCGATGTCCTCCGACATTTCCGGTGCGTAAGCACCGAAGGGTTACAATGAGATCAACTCTTTTTACGATTGAGCAGATCACATGTACTTACTCGGATACGAACATTTTCGGACCAAGGGCGAAGTAGAAAGTCGGTGTCGACACATCATGGGCGTCACGCAGGAAGGCAAAACGGTATCGCATTGGTTTGTTCCGTTTCTTCACGATCTATTCTCGTTTCATGACGATTGGCAGGAAATCGACACAATCATCACGGGAATAACGGTCTTTGAAAACTATCAGGGAGCGAAGTGCTTCTCAGTTATGGACAAGCGGTATTGCACGCATGAAGTCAGCCTTAAGAAAGTGATTAGCCAGTTGCTGCCAATGAATGGAAATCCGCGAGGAGCGTCGCTTCCGTCTGATTACATAACGGCAGCACAAGCAGCCGTCGTCCCTGATATCTAGAAGATCCAAGCGGAACAGTTGAAGACAAACCCAAGGTGTATCAGCACCGGCGAGCTACTAACACCGAGCAACTCCCGTCTCGAATATCTGCCTCCGTGGACTTTTGAAAACCTACTCTTCCGTTTCACGAAGGTGGATGACATTAGTCCCGTTCACGCACTTGTAGAATCAAAAAGCGAAAACCGTCTCATGCAGTTGCATAAGTCTGTTGCAGCCAGATGGAGAGAGTATCATCGCAAGGTTGCTCGACTCGTACTTCTTTACGATGGAGTTCCGTCCGGAAACTTCGGCAAGAGCAAGTCCAATCGTGCTGCCCCAGTTTGGACAAGTCTTTTGAACTAAGATTTACGATTACCTCGACATCCTGATTCTGCAAATCACCGGTGGTCAATTCGAGAGCTGTCATGGGACGAACCATTCCTCAAATTTTTTGCGGGAACTCGATGAACGACATGGGCACAGCATCTGTCAGCCAAACGCCGTTGGCCGACAAGTAAAAAGCGTGACCAGATTCATGCATCGCTTGCGCCTGAATCGCCAAAATGACAGGCTTTCCACGACGTGCACCAACCTTTTTTGCGGTTTCAATATCGGCAGACAAATGCACATGATTGCGAGAGCGTTTCAGCAACCCGTGCTCGCGTATTCACACCATCGGCAATCTGACACTGCTTACCTCACGGTTAAATTCAAAGGTTTCGAATGGACCATGGATCGGGGAGAGCGGAAAGAGACACGGATTGGAGGCACATGATGTCCTACTACTAAATCGAAAACTCTTGGAGGCGGCAGGTACAGATTGGAACGATGTCAAAATCAGAAGTCGATCGGAGTCCTTAGCCAAGCTAATCATCGAGATCTGGCCTACACCTGAAGGCCACAAGTCAGCTATTACTTCTGAAAAACCAAGGCCAAGACATCGCGTCGATCTGAGCGATCTGATTAGCGCCGGTTGCCTTCAAGTCGGCATGACGCTAACGCCGAGGCAAAAAAAGTTTTCCGCGAAAACCGGAACACTTCTGGGGGACGGACGGGTCGATCTTGACGGAGTCATTTTTGCGACCGCATCTGAGGCAGCCAAAGCAATAACAGGCGTAGCGACCAATGGTTGGTGGTTCTTACTTGTGGACATGCAAAGTAAGAAATCGTTGCGTGACGTCAGGATTGAATACCTAGAGTCCATCGCAGCGGAGGCTGACGAAGACGAGGGCGATGAAGATGATGATGAAGAGTAGGTCGCTCAGTCCGTACTGCCGACTGCCGGACGATCTTGTTTACCTCGAAGGCATCGATTATTTTCGTCCGAAATGGGCAATTGATGGCCCCAATATCCCAATTTACGCTTCGCATGATGGCTTCAATTCTGTCCGTATTTAGTTAACTCTTGCCGGAAATCGCTTTTCGTAGCGGCGAAATGAACAATCATTGAACCTGCCGTCGATTACTACTCGCGGCTACCATTTCCCCCGAGTCGTCACGAAATACAGTTCGATTCCCACTAAAGCTAGACTATCCAATCGAGCGACTACTCGTAATGCGTTTTGATTTCTTGGCGAACTTTCGAAGCCCCAATCACTGGGCAAAAAATCTCATTCAATGAAATCATCTTTCATGAAAAAATCATTTTGAATAGGTAAATCACCCTGCTCATAGATTGGGAATCCAAAACACTTAATGAGCGTATCGATTTCGAACGACTCACCGTTTGGTGCGAGGCACATTGCTGCAAGATCTAGCAATTTACCTGCTTCGCGATCTACATTTTCTCGTATTTCTTCGATCCGTTCAAATATGTAAATGATGAAGCCGCCTCCTTCAAGCAATCTGCTCCTCGATCGAGTTTTGCAAATCTCGGTGTACGCGTCGATCGCTTTGTGAAAAAGGAACTCAAGATGTAATGGCGACAGGGTCTTTGAGATCATTTCAGCTGGGTTGAAATAAAAATTTTCGCCATTATGTATTTGGACTTCGGAACTGAATCCCATTGCATCGGGGTATAGGCGAAGCGAGTCTACTGCCAGGTCATAAGCAAAATTGCAGTACTTCGTTTGGAACTCATCTTGGGTCATTTCCCCAAAAATCTGACCCCTGAAAAAAGATTCCCAGTCTTTGCAACCCGTGAATGCCTCCCGCGTGGCAGCGAGTTCGCGCCGACGTCGCTTCTCTCCCGGATGCTCGTCTACCAAGTTCACTTCCTCCCGTGATTCGACAAACCATGCTTTGCCCAATTGGCAAACTTCATTGAGGAACGAATGAGCCGTAATCATTTGTCTTCGAACTCTATTCTTGGTAGCGAGAGGATTTGATTGAAAGGTCAGGACAAAATGCCAATGAAGCCAATCTGGTGCATGTTAGTCTATTTAATGGTCATTCGCCAACAAGACACGAAGTTCTGGAGATTTGAATAAGCGACAACGGAATCATTGCGGCTTGGATTTGGCAATGATCTCGAATGAGTGTCTCTTTGGCACGACTAGGTTGAGTTACAATCACATCTGGCGGATGTTCTATTTTTGAATGCACGATCCGAATTAGCTCCTCAGTCTACACCGGTTTCGAATTGGAAATGAAAATAGCTTTTAAGCCTATCTCCGCTTGCCGCTTGCGGACCCCGTCGAACGCCCCGAACTGTCTCGGAATATTGTTCGAGTACCGCTATTGGATGCCGAACCATTCAAACGACCAATGGCATCTCGGAATGTAGTTTGATTTCGTGACTGAGTTGCTGAGCCTAAGTTCCTGCCACTCGACGAACGAAACGTTGTGCGATCACGATTGGTGCTCGCGGTCTCAATCGTTCTACCGCTGGCGTCGCGGACAGTCGTTCGATTCCCCGTTTTATTCGCGGAACCGATCGTTCGACCAGAGCTGTCGCGGAATGTGGTTCGACTTCCTGATTGCGTCACTGAGCCTTGTGTCCGACCAGATGCATCACGGAAGGTTGTTCTGTCGCCATTCTGGCCGCTGATCGCAGAGTATACGTGACTACTTGGTAATCGACTTTCCGCCGAGTTTTTTCCCTGCTGAGCTCTAACGCTATTTGAGAGACAAACTAAGCCGACAAAGTAAATGGCCAAAACACATCGAGAGAACATTTTAAAAATCCTTTAGTGATAACAATTCTTTTGCCCCTACCAAATCGCACGCATGCTCAATGATATGCAGTCACAAGCCGTTTGGCTGCCAAGAACTAAATTCTGAAGCTTTAGACAACGGTCGGCAAATGCGATTACGTTCAAACAGACCGAGATCTTGGGAATAGGCCGTGACACCTTTGGTCAATCTGTTTTCTGGATCGCCACAAATCTGCGAGAATGACATAAGGACAGGCTGGAATCCGTCCACATTGGAATCGATCTGAGCAAGGAATACCGAATCGCTACAAAGAGTGTGTAGCGAACGCCGCCCTAAGCGGCGTCAAAAGCCTGGCTAATAGTGTAGCATGCTTCTTGCAGGCGGACTAACTTGTGGAACCGATCAGCACCGTCGTCCGTGCTGTTTTGAAAATTCGTTGTCAGAGAAAATTGTGCTTTTAGTGCCTGCTAGCTACCAATCTAGCGGTGCTGATTGAATTAAGATGGAATTAGGGGCATCGATCTGACTCGCGACCCGAAAGTTTCTCACGCCACTGGAAGTACTTCATGTCCAAGTCAAAGAAGAAAAGCAAACGCCTATCCTTTAGACACGTTTGGGAGACCTATCATCGACCATCACTTATCGACTTAAAATGTACAGACAAGCACATCGCGGAAGTTGAAATGCACCTGAAACGGTGGGAGCTTTTCTGGGATTCTATCAAGCCCAGCAAAAAAGACCTACTTAAACGTCCGTTTGTCAAAAACTGTGAACGAAAGCATCTGGAAGTCTACCGACGTCACTTGATGGAAGACGACATTAGTGATCGCACGATAAACAAGTATCTCGGCTCCATTCGCACCATTCTAACTTGTGCCGAAAAGCATGGTCTTTTGAAACGACGAGCGAAACTCGAGCAACTCACGATTTCCACTCCGGGCCCTGAACAAAAGATCTACCTGCGCGATGAACAAATCGATGCTTTAATGGCCGTGTCCGAGGAGCTGATTTGGCCCAAGGAAAGCTCAAGTGGGCTAAGGCCGTCCGTTTGGTGGCGATGTGCAATGGTCCTCTTTCGAACTTACGGATTTCGACCACAGGAACTACTTGCCTACGATTCAATCCGCAAAAGGCAACCGATCACTTGGGCGAATATTTCCTTCGCAAGAGAGTCGCCCAATCCTTCAAGCAACGAGTCGAACGAATACGGTTGGCTCTTCTACGTTCCTCCAAAGACAAAAAAAATTAGACCTAACCCCCTCTATCTGCCGCTTACGCGTCACGCAAGGGCTGCAATTAGTTTGATTGCTGCGGGAAAGGAATCGGATAACTCTCCTCTGTTCAGGATGCCATCGTCTCAAACTGGATACTTAAAAGAGTGGTATAGATGGTTCGAACTCGCTGGCGTGAAACCCAAACTAAAGGATGCTAAGTTCACACCCATGTGCTTGCGAAGAACTTGTGCGACTCATCTGAGCGCACACAGGACTGGCCTCGCTACGGCAGTTTGCGGCTGGAGTCATTCCGTGGAATCAAAGATAGCTTCCGGGCATTACATTTCCGACGAACAGCTGCTACGAGAATTGCTTACTGCACCAATGCCGAAGTCATTTGATGAAATCCTCTCCGAATAAATCGGATCAGTAGGGTTGCCAAGATTTCTCTCTCGTTGGAGACAAACAGCGAAACAGACAATTGCTTCAAACTTTGCAATTCGTAGCTCCTAAATCAGGTGGACGAGTTATCCTTGCGGCATCTGCTCGCCATCGTCGTCATTGTTGTTCAATATTCGGTCGAACTCCTCAGGCGACATTCGTTTGACCTTCTTCTCGACGTTTCGACTATAACCTCGGTCGTTTGGCTCACCTCTTCTTGGAGTCCTGCGACCGTATTGGCGAATAAATTCCAAAGTTCCGACTCACTCACTGATCGGTGCTTGATTCTTTGTTTTGGCGAATTGTCCGAGTGTGCTTTATCGTCATTCATCTTCGTGGGACAATTGACCAGCCGCAAAGGTTCGAAGTGGTTAAGTCGCTTCGGCTGTCCAAGTTCCACTGTTCCCTGGAAGCTCCCATTTCTCGCCATCAATCCATCGGCGCTCTGCACGAATTTCCCAATTCCCTACGATCCGATACCGCTGTTCGTTTAGCTTTCCAGCGTAATAGACAACGTACGCCTTCTCCCCTGGAATAGCCTTGAAACCAGTGCTTCCTCGCATGGTCGAAAACGCGTCGGTGTCCCCAAGCCCAAGATGCCAAGTGCGCCGGCCAAGCTTCCTCACATCACCAAGCTTATGGCGTTGGCCATTCGACTGGAACATTTACTCGCCACCGGCCAAGTCAAAGACCAAGCCGAGATCGCCCGTGTCGCCGGCATCACTCGCGCCCGCGTAACGCAGATCATCAACCTCACCAATCTCGCCCCCGACATCCAGCAAGCGATCCTCGACCTCGAACCCACCACCGAACATGTCCCACGCTTCCGGGAACGAGAGGTTCGTTCAATAGCGATCCTGCCGAACTGGGAGAAGCAGCGAGTCTTGTGGAACCGACTTGCAAAACGCACGAGAGATTAATCCGAACAAAAAATAAAGTCTGCCATTACAATTCCAACGGTTATCGCTGTATTCTAGCTCCCAAAGGCGACGCCACGCAGGTTTGTCAAGTTGGGATAGCTGTCCAATCGATCGTAGTTCATGTAAAATCTAGACCGATTAGGACAACTATTAGAGGCGAGGTTTTTGACTTCATCATTGTCGCGCGAGGAACGGTGGATCGCTCGAATCACATTCCAGAATCGCATACTTCGAGCTAGCGGCACCGCTTTCCAAAAGTTGGTCTGGGACGTAATGCGCCAAAAGCACGGCGATGATTTTGTGCCCGTGAGACCGCAGGGTAGACTTGGCGATGGAGGAAATGACGGCTATTTGCCCGCAGCCGGACACTACTTCCAAATCTACGGTCCCGAAGATCCGACAGAGAAAGTTGAAGTTGCTTGCAAAAAGCTTTCTGATGACTTTGAGAAGATTGAGAAAAGCTGGAGTCATAAGTCGAAGATTGAGAAGTATTCCTTTGTATTCAACGACAAATACGAAGGCGTGTATTTGACGATTGAACAGGCGATTTCGGATCTTCAGAGTAGTAAAGGTGTGGTTTGCCGTGCATTTACGGCTGGAAACCTTGAGGACGAATTCATGACCCTCGATGCGACAGCGATGGAGGCCGTTCTTAATGGTCCGATCGTTGGCGGTAGCCATATTCATGGGCTGCAGTTCGGAGCCATTAACGAAGTGATCCAGTTCATTCTCGAAATCCCGGCGGATAATGTAGCGACCCGCTTCGGTGAATTGCCTGAAGTCGACCAAAAAGTGAAGCTAAATGGCCTTGCGTCAGCTTGGGCTGATCTCACGGCAATCGCACGTTAATTTCCGAATGGTCCAATGATTGCAGTAGGAGGCTGGGCGGGTACCCCACGTTCGGGTAGCCGTTTCAGGAGTCTTTTTTGCATCGGATGTGCGGTATGGCCAATGCGTTTGTTACCCAAA
>JANPHB010000294.1:0-17387 GCA_031424235.1 Pirellula sp. | reverse complement strand
CCCGTCGCTCCTCTCTTTTGAGATCCGCGCGGGCCCCTTAATACCTTTGTCCCCCCCCCCCCCCCCCCCCCCCCCGCGCCCCCCCCCACGAATCCAGAGACATGCGATCGGCGATGTGAATCTAGAACTCCAAAGCTGCGGACGGTGGGGCAAGCCCCAGCCGTCCTCAAAGAATTCGTTAGCAAACCGTTTGGGATGCGATCGCCATCGCATGTGTCTTAACAATACCTTACGGTTTTTTGCGAAGCTCAAGCCACTCGCTGTGGAACGTACCAGGCATGTCGATCCGTTGGTAAGTGTGAGCACCGAAGTAATCGCGCTGTGCCTGAAGCAAGTTCGCTGGCAGTCGAGCCAATCGATAGCTGTCGTAGTAAGCCAGAGCTGTGCTGAAGGCAGGTGCTGGCAGTCCCAAGTGAGTTGCTGCCATCACGACTGCACGCCAAGACTCCTGGGCCTTTTCGATCGCTTGAGTGAAGTAAGGATACAGCAGCAAGTTTTCGAGATCGGGCTGAGCGTCGAAAGCTTCTTTGATGCGGTCCAAGAATTGAGCTCGAATGATGCATCCGCCTCTCCATAGCAACGCGCAATCGCCATAGTTCAAGCCCCAATCATGCTCCTTGCTCGCTTCTTGCAATTGAACGAACCCTTGAGCGTACGAACAAATCTTGGAAGCGTAGAGAGCCTGTCGAACTGCTTCTATAAAGGCCTTCTTGTCCCCGACCAGTTTCTTGACCGCAGCGTCGAAGTGGCTGTTGTGGGTTGGCGCTGGGCCTGGCAACACTTTGCTGGCGCGCACGCGGGCTTCTTTGATCGACGACAAGGATCGCGCGTAAACGGCGGTCGTAACGAGGGTCGATGGGACGCCCAAGTCGAGCGCCAATTGGCTCATCCATTTTCCAGTCCCCTTGGCACCAGCCACGTCGACGATCTTGTCGACGAGGAATCCACCTTTGCCTTGGTCATCCTTGGCACTGAAAATATCCCGAGTGATCTCGATCAGATAGCTTTGCAGTTCACCGAGATTCCACTCCGCGAAGACATCGTAAAGCTCTTCGTTGGAAAGTCCGGAAGCTTCCTTCAGCAAGAAATACGCTTCGCAGATCAGCTGCATATCGCCGTACTCAATACCGTTGTGAACCATTTTGACGTAGTGGCCTGCTCCACGAGGACCAACCCATTCGCAACATGGAATGTCATTGTTCGGTCCGACTTTGGCAGCGATCGATTGGAAGATCGGCTTGATCGTTTCCCATGCGGCTTTGGTTCCGCCCGGCATCAGGCTCGGCCCCTTGAGCGCGCCTTCTTCGCCACCCGAAACACCAGCCCCAACAAACAAAAGTCCCTTGCTTTCGACGTACTTGGTTCGTCGTTCGGTGTCTGCAAAGTGTGTGTTACCACCATCGATAATGATGTCGCCAGGTTCTAAATGCGGAAGCAACTGCTCGATCAAATCGTCTACCGCTGGCCCTGCTTTGACCAACATCATGACGAAACGTGGCCGCTTTAGGTTCTTCACCATTTCGACGATCGAGTGGCAGCCGAGGAAATTCTTTCCAGCTGCCCGCCCTTTCATTAGTTCATCTACTTTATCGACGGAGCGATTGAAAACCGCGACGCGGTATCCTCGGCTTTCGACATTGAGAGCCAGATTCTCACCCATGACAGCCAAGCCGATGAGGCCAAAGTCGCACAATTCGCTCATTAGATTTCAGTTGTTGCAAACAACCGTCGCAAAAGTAGTTAAGAGGTAGTGTTCAATGCTGGTATTTGTGATGTCGCCAGCAAAACCAACCAGGATTCTAGCTAGTGTTTCGGATCGCATCAATTGCTAGTGATTGGGCTTCCCGTCCAGCGTGGATTTTTGCTATGACCTGAAGTTGTTCGTTTTTTTTAGTTTTCAGCGCAACCCGGCAAGGATGTCAGGTCCATGAAGCGATTCGTCTATGCAGCCGCAGCAATAGTTCTGACGGGCGTGCTTGTTTTGCTCGCAATGGCAATAGCGCAACGCGATGCCCGTGTGAGCATCGACACTTCGATCGAAAACCAACCCTATGCCAATCAGCCTGCTCAGCCCATTGCCGGCTTGAGCGAAGATTTTGCTCAATCGGGTGAATGGCCACCCGCGCCGCTAATTCGCGGCAACGATTCGGGACTGCCAGGCAGATTCCCTTCCGAACCCGCGGAATCGAGCGCTTCGTTCACTTCGTATACGCAGGCAACCGCCAATGGTGCTCCCGACAATCCATCACCTCCAAGCCAAACTCGACGCTTAGCGGAACCACCTCCGTTGATGAACAAATTCCTAACGCCAAGCTCAAGCTCAATCGCAAACGGCGCTGGCCAGGCGAGCCCAAATCTTCGATCCAATCCAAGCACAACACTCCCTGAGACATTGCCGACAGGTGTTCCCACCGCTTTGCCTGGCACGTTGCCGAACACATTGCCAATCGCTTCAACGGGAACATTGCCCGCGATGCCGTCGTCGATATCCGACTATCCAGGAAACCTGCCGACCACCCCGTCTGCGAATTTCCCGAACAGTGCTCCCTTCAGTGATTCGCCATCAAGTTCTTCATCAGGTTCGGTTGCTACACTCGGCTCTCCCTCCAGCATGCCAGCCCCAAAGTTGCCTTCAGGCAGTGAGTCTTACGGCACTCCTATTTTGCCATCGAATGCACCGTCGTTTGACAACTCACCTGCCCCGTTTGCATCCGCTCCCTATTCGCCAACATCGAACTCGGCAACGAACCCAACCGAACAAGCTCCGGTTGCTACGCTTGGAATGCCCATGCCTACCAACCCATCTGCCAGCGGTACGACGAGGGCATCAAGGGCCTTTGCGGACGGTGCACCTTCGCTTCCCTACACACCGTCTCCCAATGCCAATACCGTTTTGCCAAGCGAGGCCCCCCGGACGAACACACCAACTGTGTCGCCGCTTCCATCCTCGAGCTATAACCCCATTACTAACGAACAGCCCTCGAACTCTTTCGCAGGCACCAGCGTCATTGCACCCAAAGGAACAGGTTTCGCCAGTCCAGCACCAGGCGTTCGGCAGCTCGATGGTGCCCAAAACCCAAGCATGGAAATTCAAAAGCGGGCTCCGAACGAAGTGCAAGTTGGAGTTCCAGCAACGTTCACCGTTTTGGTGCGAAACGTTGGCAACGCATCTGCATTTGATGTCAACGTAGTCGATGCAGTGCCAAAAGGAGCCAGACTTGTTCGCACCAATCCTCAAGCACAACAGAATGGTGCCAGCGGTCTGACTTGGAAGCTTGGTGAAATGGCGGCAGGTGCCGAGCAAACGATCACGATTGAACTGGTACCGGAGACAGAAGGAGAGATCGGTTCTGTCGCGAGCGTCAACTTTGCCGCACAAGCCTCAGTAAGAACCATCAGCACTCAGCCGAAGCTCGTCGTCAAACAACTGCTCGAGCCGACCGTGCTAGGTGGCGAAACCCTCAAGATCATGATCGAAGTTGCGAATCAGGGAACGGGCACTGCTCGCAATGTCCGATTGGAAGAAGACGTACCGCAAAACATGCGTCACGCCTCGGGCGCTCAAGTGCTCGGGCTGCCCGTAGGCGATCTCGCGCCAGGCGAATCGCAGAAATACAGTATCGAATTGACTGCTGTGTCTGCAGGCAAAGTGTCCAATCTTCTCCGAGCCATAGCAGACAACGCGACATCCAATGAGTCCGCAGCGGCCATCGAAGTCGTTTCACCCAAACTTCAAATTGCGTTGGAAGGTCCGAAGCTCCGTTACTTGGAACGACAAGCGACCTACACAGCCAGCATCACCAACACCGGGACAGCCATTGCAACCAATGTCGACTTGATCCTGTACTTGCCCAGCGGACTTCAATTCAATTCGGCAGAGAACCGAGGCGAGTATGTTCCGAATCAACACGCCGTCATGTGGCAGCTTGCTGAACTAGCTGCCGGTCAAACCGCGTCGACGAAGGTGACTTTGCTACCGGTAGAGGAGGGGGACTTCGTTCTGCGAACGCAATCGACCGCGGACTCGGTTCGAGCTGAACCCATTGAGAAACCGGTTCGAGTCGAAGGTCAAAGTGAACTTGCGTTCTCCATCGAAGATGACAACGACCCAATCGAAACCGATGGCAAAACGACCTATGTGATCAAGATCGTGAACACGGGTACTCGGGTCGATAACGAGGTCCAGCTACAAATCGATCTCCCTGATGGAGCGGTTGTCGAACAAGTCGATGCGCCAACCGGTTATCAGGTCAACCAGAGAGCGATCCAATTCGCACCGATCGCACAAATGAAGTCAAAGGAGCAACTGACGATTCGTGTGGCCGTGAAGCACACCCGAGAGGGAACGCATGTTTTGCGAGCCCAGCTGAAAAGCAAATTGCGTCCTGGCGCTGTGATCAAAGAAGAAAGCACCCAGGTCTACCGCGACCAATAATGCAAGTTTTGAGGCGTACCAACCGTAGAAGGTTTCGTGGGAAACCTGAGTTCAAGAACGCTCATGTTTAACAGTCAGCCGAAGGCGTACTCGGCACCGTTGAAAGTACTCCCGGGTCTGACTGTTACAACGAATTTTCATCGGAGCTATTCGATGAATTGCATTGCTTTTACATCAGAAGTGAAAATCCTCCTTGTTTGGGTTCAAAACCCAACTAAACTAACTCCCGCGTGCTTCATCAAAACTGCACGGGAAGGCGAGGCTCCTGCCGAGCCAGGGTTGCAAAGGTTCGGCAGGAGCCTCACCCTCCCAATAAATGAACCTCACCATCCCAATTTTCTCCTTTCGCGAGAACAGATCATGAAAAAGACCTTTATCCTCTTTGCTTTGGTTGCTTTCAGTGTGAGTGGTTCGTTCCTGTCCGCTCAAGAGGCGGAAGCGACGGCCACCGCGGTCCGGGCTCCCGCAGCATCTGTTCCGAAATCCGGGTTATTGTCGGTAACCGTCGAGTTACAAGGTGGCCAGAAGATCACTGGAGTCCTAACAGAAATGACGGAACTCGCTTTCCGAGGCGGTTCAGTAGGCGAAGTCAAGATCCAGCTTTCGGAAGTGGCGGGCATCAAACTAGCCTCTGCCGATGATCCTTCGACATCCATCATCTTCAAAAACGGGGATTCGATCACGGGTGCGACGGATATCAAGATGGTTTCGGTAGACACGGATTGGGGCAATGCCAAAATCAATGGTTCTAGTATCCTGTCCCTTATTCTCTTGCCTGACCTGAAATGGACTTCGGTAATGCAGGCAACCGGAAAACGCTGGAGCCTGCAGGACATCAAGGCCACCCCCGGTTCACAACCTGGTCAGACTGTTCTTCCAGGTCAGTCAAATGGTTTGCCGACCTCACAGACTCCGACACTCCCAAATCGAACTACGACGCCAATTCGAAATTCGAATCAGATTATTCCCAACTAGTCGGTGCGACTCTTCAAACGCAAGCAAGTATTTCGTGGCGAAACTCGTCAGGAGTTTCGGCCCGGCTGAGGAATCACCGAAAGTCTTGACGACTTTCGCTACTTAGAATTCCCCAACATCCTGGCACCTTCGTCCTCCCGGCCAGTTTTTCCTCATCTGCGTCGTTTTGGCCCTTCGTTTTCATGCAATTTATGGGAAACTTTCCACGGTTGCATTCTGCCAGCTGAAACCGGTTACCTCCCGTCCCTTACGCGGAGAGCCAAAGCGATTCCTGATGTTTTTAAAGCAAATCCCCCCCTTCAATTCCCCGTTTTCGTTCCTGCTCGCCCTTTGGGCGTCGGCCTGTTTCTCTGGCTGTACCCCCCAAGATGTCCGTTTTCGGCCGAACGAACTGCATGTCGCGAGCCTTTCACAGGATTCGAGTGACCTGCAGGTATCGGAATTGGCCAAAACCGCATCGGACCACGTCGAGGGATTGTTCGGTTCCCCAGACTCGCCAAAGTGGCCCAGCGAGATTGCCGACGTCGTCGACATGGTAAAAGTCAAGCGATCCGCTGGACCGGTCGGACGTGACAAATCCAAAGTGGAATACGGCCTGTTTCGGAAACACTGCGTTCAATGCCATGGCACAACTGGCGATGGCCAAGGTCCAGCAGCCGCGTTACTCGCCCCTTACCCAAGGGACTTTCGACGCGGCTCGTTCAAATTCAAATCAACGCCAATGGGCAAGAAACCCACGCATGCAGATTTGGTTCGCACTTTGGAAAAAGGGCTACCTGGCACGGGGATGCCCGCCTTTGGCACGCTCAACCACTCCGTTGAGTTTGCAGAGGATGTCGACGCTCTTGCTCATTACGTTCGGTACCTATCCGTCCGCGGCGAAGTCGAACGTCGCCTCATCAGCTCGATCGTCAATCAAGAGGATGCGGCCGAACAGGCCAAAATCATCGCGGCCAAGGTTGCTGAGAATTGGGCAATGGCGGATTCCCTCTCGGTGAAACCACCTCGCCTCGTCACGGCATGGATTCCAGAGGACCAAACCGCAGCCATCGAGCGAGGTAAAGCTATTTTCCTAAGCGAACTTACTGCATGCTCCAAGTGTCACGGCAAATTGGGAGATTGTAACGGAACATCCCAGGACTACGACGAATGGACCAAGGACTGGACCATACGAGCTGGGATCGACCCAAGCAAGAAGGCAGAATGGAAACCGATGAAAAGGTTTGGTGCTCTCAAGCCCGTGCTCGACAGTTCACGCAACTTAACGCTCGGAGCATTTCGAGGTGGTGAAACCCGCGAAGACCTTTATCTACGCATTGTTCTCGGAATCGAAGGAAGCCCCATGCCGGCGATCGCTCGCAAGGAAAATGATAATCCTGGCATAACCGAAGAAGGTATTCGGGACTTGGTCGAATACGTTTTTTCCCTTTCTAATCCTGTCGCTAGCGGTGCTGGTCCAAAAAACGAGAAAGGGGCTGAACATGAACAATCCAACTAACCCGCGTCATGCCCTTGTTTACCTTGCTGCAATGTTAGTCACCGTGTTGACTTTTCCATTGATCTGGCTTGGTGGTCTGGTTACCACACATGACGCGGGTATGGCGGTTCCAGATTGGCCAGGCACTTTTGGCTACAACCTGTTTCTCTATCCTGTTTCAGCTTGGGTTTATGGTCCCTTTGATTTGTTTGTAGAACATGGGCATCGACTGCTCGCCTCCGTGGTCGGGCTTTTTGCGATCGTTCTCTGCGTGATCGCTTACCGAAATGAATCGCGTGGTTGGCTAGTAAAAGTTTGTTTTTTGTTCTTGGCAGCCATTATCGCTCAAGGGGTTCTGGGAGGCGTCCGAGTTCTATTAGACGCACGCACCATCGCCATGCTCCATGGATGCTCAGGTCCACTGGTTTTCGCCCTGGGAAGCTTCATCGCAATGGCTTCGTCCAAGCGTTGGCGGCTGGCGAGCCCGAAGATGGATAGCAACGGTTTGGGCCGTGTCGCGGTTACGCTACTCGTGCTCTCCATCGCGCAATTGTTTGTCGGAGCTCATTTAAGACACTCTTTGCCGACTTGGCGCCCGCTGTTCTTCATGTCGCTCGTTCATACGCATCTTTTGATGGCGACTCTGATCTTACTGGCTGTTCTTTACGTCGCTGTTTTGGTCCGAAATTCAGCTAACTCTTCCAATCGGGAACTGCGAGCACCCGCCAATGCCATCCTGGTTATCGTGACGCTGCAAATACTGCTGGGTTTTGCAACGTGGGTTGCCAATTACGCCACCCCCTGGGTAGAGTTAACGCCCTGGCTTGCAAGATACACCGTTCAAGGCAAGGGTTTTTGGGAATCGATGATCGTTACAGGCCATCAAGCCACCGGCTCGCTCTTGATTGTGTGCTCACTTTGGCTAGCATGCAGAGCTTATCGCAGACTCCCAGTCGAGCAATCCGCAGAGCAGTCCGTTGCATCGTTAAACAACGAACCTGAATCCACGGCCCGAAAAGCCTTTCGGCCCGAATCCGTTAGTGTAGGCGTTGAATGAGTACATCGTTTCCGACATCCAATGCCGCGACGGTCGAAGTACCGAGTATCGTTGCTGTCCATGATCAATCTAAGTCGGTCACTTGGTGGTCCGATTACATGGCTTTGACCAAGCCTCGTATCATGCTCATGATTTTGCTGACGGTTGGCGTCGCCATGTTGGCCGCTTGTCGCATCAATGGTACTGTTGTTCCTTGGCTTGTGTGGATCAATACCCTCATCGCGACAGGAATGATTGCAGGCAGCGCGAGTACTCTCAATCAATGGTTCGAACGGGATCGCGATGCGATGATGCCTCGCACACAAAAAAGGCCTCTGCCGAGCGGCCGCTTAACCGCCTTGGAGGCGGCTGTCTTCGGTTGGCTCTTGTTCGCGATCGGAAGCCTTTACCTATGGCTCGGTGCCAACGCAGAAGCGATGTGGTGTGGTGTAGCAACTTGGGTCGTCTACTGTTGGGTTTACACCCCGATGAAGACGATGTCTTGGTGGAACACGGCGGTCGGGACGCTACCCGGTGCATTGCCCGTCATGATCGGCTGGACAGCTGCCGGAGGTTCACTATGGGATGCGGACGGCTGGGCTCTCACGGCGATTGTTGTCCTGTGGCAGTTTCCGCATTTTATGGCGATCGCTTGGCTCTATCGCGATCAATACGCTCAAGCTGGCTTTCGGATGTTGACCAAAGAAGAGCCCACCGGGCTGGCTGCTGGCTGGCACGCGATCATTCCTGCTTGCCTGTTGATTCCGCTTTCGATTGCGGTTCTGCATCCGATATCAATCGTCACTTGGGTTGTCGCTCTATTAGGTGCGGTGGCTTGTTTAGGCCAAGCGGCTGCTTCGTTGCGATTTCTAAAAGAGAGAAACAACCTGACAGCCAAGAAACTGCTTCACAGCTCCCTGCTCTATCTACCGGCAATCATGTTGCTCGTGGTGGTTCGCTGGGGAATCGAATAACGGCGGTTAGCGAACTCGCCAGTGATTGCGGCTCAGCTTTCGTTTAACAGTCAGCCGTAGGCGTACTGACAATTTAGATGAGTACGCCTTCGGCTGACTGTTAAACGACTAATCAACAATCCGGAATCCGTCCAGTGCTCAACGCGACCAATTGAATCGAGAACCAGCATGAGCATCATCCATTTGAGCACGAGCACTAAGGTCGACTATCAATGAGCTCTCCATTGCGAAAAGACCTCGCGGAAGTGCTGTCGACCGCTTGGCCGCTGATGCTGTCGACTGGTTTGTTTTCGTTGACGTTGTTTGTTGACCGCATGTTGCTCTTTCGCTATTCCGCATCGAGTGCGGCGGCCGCCATGGGGGCAGGGACCATTTTATGGACCATCAATTGCATGCCTATCGGCGTTTGCGGGTACACGAATACCTTCGTTGCTCAGTACCTTTCGGCAAAACGACCCACACGAGCGTTGCAGGTGGTCTGGCAAGGGATCTTGATAGCCTTGTGCATTGGGCCGATCCTCGCCATTTTCGGCTACAACGCGGAGTTGTTGTTCTCCGCAATGGGGCACAGCGAAAACCTCGCACGCCAAGAAGCCGAATATTTTGTCTGGCTGATTCCGGGAACATGGGCCTCCATCATCGCCTCTGCCTTGGTCGGACTCTTCTCCGGAAGCGGCCGCTCTATGGTCCTGCTGTACACAGATATGGTCGTGACCGTAGTCAACGCACTTTTGGACTACATCATGATTTTTGGCCTTCTGGGGTGCCCTGAGCTTGGAGTACGAGGTGCAGCAATTGCCAGCAGTATCGCTTTGGTTTTGAAGCTCGCCATTTTGGCATATGTAGCACGCAAAGATTTCCAACTCAAAAACAAACAAGCAGGAGTCTACGTCGACCCAGAAACGCTAGGCTCGAATCGAGCAGGCATGGCGGAGTTGTTGAAGTGGGACTTTCCTCTGATGAGACGCCTGATTCATTTCGGCTGGCCAGCGGGTGTATCGGTCGTCGCTGAAGCAATCTGCTTTACGTCCATCATGATGATCGTGGGAAGGCTAGGTGAAAAAGAGGCGGATGCGACGACGCTTGCGCTAGGCGTTAACTTGATCGCTTTTATTCCTTTGGTCGGACTTGGCACAGCCACAGGTGTGCTGGTCGCAAAGTACCTTGTGCGCGAACAAATCGAAATTGCGAAGCGCATGGTCTTTAGTGGCTTATTGATCGGGATCGCTTACAGTATGATTTTTGTGGTGTTGTACGGCGGCTTCCCGGATTGGATCATGACGGTTTATGCGCTCGATACGGATCCGGATCGATTCGAGTCGATGCGGCCAATGTTGCGTCCCCTTTTGTACTTCATTGCTGGTTACTGCGTGTTCGATGCGTTTCAAACGGTTTTTGTCGGAGCGTTGAAGGGAGCTGGAGACACTCGATTTGTCTTAGGTGGTCACATCTTCGCCGGAGCAATGACGGTCATTGGTGGTGTTTTGGTCAATCGCTGGACAGGCCTTGGCGGTCTAGATAACCGCGTTGACACAAAGGAGGTGTTGAAGCTCGATAGTGACCGAATTAACGATTTGCTTTACTGGTGGTGGGTGATCGCCATCTGGGTGGTCATGTTAGCGGTCATCTTTACCGCTCGTTACTTGCACGGTGGTTGGCAAAGCAAACGTGTCATCGAACCAACCGTTGCGGATTAATCTGGCGTAAAGCAGACGCTCTGGGGCTTTGCGAGCTAGCTAGAGCATAACGCCAAGAACAACCGTATGCGTGCCAAGTAGCCAACGAAAAGTAACCATAGTATTGAGAAAGCTTTTCCTTGACCAAACAAAATTTGAAATTTGTCCTGCTCTTGATTGCCTCTTGGTGCACGATGACGCTGGTTCATGAAGCTGGCCACGTGATCTGCGGTTGGTCTTGTGGCGGGAAGTTGCAAAGTGCAGACTTTCTGCCTTGGCATCTGCCCTACAGCATCTTCGAACCGGATCCGCATCCACTGATAACGCTTTGGGGCGGGCCGGTCTTAGGTGTTTTGATTCCTCTGGCATTGGCTTGGTTTTTTCGTTCGGATGAGCTCTGGTTTGTCGCTTTTTTCTGCGTTTTGGCCAATGGAATGTACCTGGCGACGGCCTGGATTTCCGGAGATCGGTACCTGGATACTCCCAAACTGCTGGAACATGGTGCTTTTCCTCTATCGATTGGGATATACTGTCTGGTGACCATCGGATTTGGCTACTTCGGCTTTCGGAAAAAATGCGTCCGATTGCTCTCCCCTCCAAGTCCACCTGCCTCAAACTCTCCCTCCGCACAGCAGTAAAAAATCATGAAATCCATTCTGACCACACGTAGAACGATGCTTCGAGGAATCGGCGTAACCATGGCGTTGCCGTGGATGGAATCGATGCGAGTTTGGGGCGCTGAGGCCGGTGCGACGGCTGTTAACGGTGAAGCTCCGGTTCGAATGGCGGTCTTGTTTTCTGGAAATGGGTTCCACAAGGACCATTGGTGGGCCAAAGGCAGTGGAAAAGAAATGGAGCTCGGCAAGGTCCTCGAACCGCTTCTCCCACACCGAGAGAAACTGCTATTTATCAAAGGGCTCTACAACGAAGAAGCTCTGAAAGGAAACATCCACAGCTCTCAAACAGGGAATTTACTAAGTGGCGCTCCCCTCGAAGCAGGCGGAGGCATTCGCAGTGGGACCAGCATCGATCAATTGTTGGCTCAAAACTACGGGCAAACGACCAAGGTGCCTAGCTTGGTCTTGGGTTGCGAAAAGGGTAATCCGTCCGTGCACAAGAACTACTCCATGATCTATAGCAGCCATATCTCTTGGAGCTCGCCAACGACCCCAACTCCACTTGAAGTCTATCCGGCACTTGCATTCGATAGGCTGTTTCGCGACGCGAGCAGCAAAGGGGATAAGAGTGTGCTCGATGCCGTTCTCGAGGATGCGACTTCGTTTCGCAAATCGATCAGTACCAGCGATCAACAAAAACTGGACGAGTATCTGAGCTCCGTTCGCGAAGTAGAACAACGCATAGCTGGCGCGGGCAAGCGAGGAGAGTTGCAGGGCTGGCGGCCCACGCTAGACAAACCCAACATCCCAAGGCCTGCCGATGGCATCCCGCAGGACATCGCCGAGCACATGCGTTTGATGTGCGATATTCTGGTATTGGCATTTCAGACCGATACGACCCGCTTGTGTACTCTTAAGCTCAACAACGATCACTCGTCGCTCCGCTTTCCGAACCTCAATGTGGACTACATGATCCACCATTTGCTTTCCCACCAAGAGTCGGACGACTGGCTGAAAGTGAATCGGTTCTTCCTCGAGCAGTTCGGCTACATCGCAACGAAGCTGGATGGAATCCAAGAAGGGGAACGATCCGCTTTGGACAACTCCGTGTTGATGTACTGCAGCAGCATGTTGACTGGAAGCCATGATGCGACGCGTCTCCCAGTTGCTATTCTCGGCAAGGGAGGTGGGAAGTTAGAAACTGGACGGGTGCTCGATTACGAAGGAAAACCGAACCGCAAGATGTGCAGTCTGTACTTGTCATTGTTGGACAAGTTTGGATTGCCAATGAACAAGTTCGGAGATTCTGCCGAACGGCTAGCGGAGATTTGATTGGAGACGTTTCTTGTAAAATAAGGTACACAGGGTAAACCGGCAGATGTATCCCTCGTCCCCACAGCGGGTCACTCTTGCCGAGAGTGACCTTAATTAGATATCATCTTCAATTAGATATTATCTTCCCAGGCTTTCCAAGACTCTGCTAAATGCTGGCTTCAGCTTTTCCCAATCGGCCGCCCTACATGTGCAAGTGATCAGCACACCGTTGTTAAGAGTTAACGATGTGGAACGAAATCCGCGAATCGAACCGGTCATGGAGGAGGCTTGGAATTCGGACTTGCGAGAATCGCCAAGGCCGCATTTGTAAGGCAACGCTTCACCTTCGCTATAGTTTGTAAACTGGTCCGAAGTCTTCAGTTTATTCATTTGATGCGCCTTATGAATGGGAGCTAACTGAATCATATCCTCTTCGGAAAGATTCTTGTTTGCATCATGGTTCAGTGCGCCAGCTCCACCTGAGGCGATATCACCGATGACGGAGCTTGATACGTCGAAATCCAGCTTGATGGCTGCAGAGCCCTTAGTGAACTCTGCCCACTTCACGCCATTTTTTCCGCCACCGTCGGCAGACCAATCGCTTGGGAAGTCGATGGAAAAAGCTTTGTCATTGTCCGTCCATTTTTCGAACTCCGTTGGCGCATCGACGCTTGCGCTACAACCTGCAATCAAGGTGATGTATGTGCAAGCGATCCACTGCAGAGACTGATTTCGCGACGATTGATTTGGCGCTTGAGACATCTTTAAGGCGGGCTCCCATCGATTCAGAAAATTGGAATTCGAAAGCGGACGAAAGGCTTTCGAGTGGCACAATTGTAAACAACCTTTGCAGGGCTTGCCTTAGCGATGTTGGTTTGCCACGAAAAAACACAAGAATCACAAAGGCAGCGGCTCAAGCCAAAATGAATAATCGATTTATTGTGAATAATTAGACCGACTGGAATGGTGGACTTCAACACAAAGCCTCTTAGGTTGTAGCAGGCATTCGGACCGCGACTATACTGGCTCTTCGATTCGCAAAGCACACGACGCGACTTTCGTTTTCTTCTTTCAATAGCAACGAACCTTTCATGAAACTTTTAGTCACCGGCGCATCTGGACTCATCGGCTCCGAAGTCTGCTGTCATTTTGCTATCAAGGGCTGGAAAATCCATGGCGTGGACAACAACCAGCGCGCGGTCTTTTTTGGCCCGCAAGGCGATACTCGTTGGAATCAGTCGCGGTTGCAAAAGGAGATCGTAGGATTCGAGCATCATGAAATGGACATTCGGAACCGTGAAGGCATCGTCGAATTGGTTCGAACGATCCGTCCTGACGCGGTGGTCCACACGGCGGCTCAACCGAGTCATGATCGAGCAGCGGCCATTCCCTTCGATGATTTTGACACGAATGCTGTCGGAACGTTTAACTTGCTCGAGGCCGTTCGCCAAGCTTGCCCCGAATCCCCGTTCGTCCACATGTCGACCAACAAGGTTTATGGCGACAGGCCGAATACGATTGCTCTTAAGGAGCTCGAAACGCGGTGGGACTATGCTGACCCGGCTTATGAGCATGGTATTGCCGAGAGCTTTTCGATTGATCAATCCAAGCACTCCCTTTTTGGGGCCTCGAAGGTCGCGGCCGATATCGTGGTCCAAGAATACGGTCGGTATTTCAACATGCCAACCTGCTGCCTTCGCGGCGGTTGCTTGACAGGCCCAAATCATTCCGGTGTTGAACTGCACGGCTTCTTAAGCTACTTGGTAAAATGCAATCTGGAGGAACGTGAGTATCGCGTCTTTGGCTACAAAGGAAAGCAAGTGCGCGACAATATCCACTCGGAGGACGTTGCCAAGTTTATGGCGGCATTTATAGAAACACCTCGTTGCGCCGAAGTTTACAATCTCGGAGGGGGTAAAGACAATAGTTGCTCCATTCTCGAAGCCTTCAAAATCGCAGAGTCGTTCACAGGCAAAGCTCAAAAGTTCACGTATGTCGATGAGAATCGCATTGGAGACCATATTTGCTATTACAGCGATCTTCGGAAAATGCGAGAACACTACCCAGGTTGGGACATCACGCATTCGCTCTCCAGCACGATTGGCCAAATCGTCGCCGCTTGGAAGACTCGCTGATTTTCGCTCTTTGCTCCTCGTTTCCAGGCAATGCCAAGTTCGATAACGCCTTAGGGAGAGCGAGGCTCCTGCCGAGCTTGCGACGGTTCGGCAGGAGCCTCACCCTCCCGAGTAGTGCCAAGGCTATTGCTCTTTTTGGATCTTCTGAATTTGCGCTTTGATTCCGGAAAGCAAGTACTCCCAATCCAATGCTGGTCCGGGATCGGTTTTGTTTTCTTGGACGTGATAGTGGCCGAGGATACCACTAAACGACGCCCACTGTTCGTTCGTCAATGTTCTATCGATAACCCTGCCATCCGGGCCTCTTGGTGCTTCCGGCTTGAGGGCAGGGAACACGTCGCATAGTGCGGCCGAGAGCTTGATCAGTGAGTCGTACTGCTGGGGTGTGTAGTCGTACTGTTGGTACTGCTTGTCGCGAATGGAGCCAACGATTGGCTCGTTACTTCTTGGTCGTAGCATTTTGTCGGCAAAGGCTTCTTGGCCTCGTACGGACTTGGGGAAGATCAAGTACGTTCGGTCTTGCGCGTCTTTCTTGTACCATTGGGTGAGAGTTTGAGACCGATCATCGATCGGATATGCACCGATGTTGGCAATTTCGATTCCGATGCTACGGTCGTTGCTCTTGGTCGCATGCCAAGCTCGCTCCTTGACGTCGAGGGTTTGGTAAATCGTTCCGTCCACATCTAGCATGAAATGGACGCTTAGACCTCTTCGGTCATGCAAAACAGCAAAGCACTGAGCGCTCGTGCCACATACGTCGAAGTGCAAAACAAACTGATCGATTTTGTCCTTCAGCAGGTCCAAACTCCAGCCGCCACCTCGGATTTGTTCTGCTTGCTCCGGTGTAAAATGTTGTTCCATGGAACTCTCGAATCGGAGCCCATACCGATCCGGGCTGGTTTCTTGCGGCTTGGTCACAAAATCGATCTTACCCGCTTGCATTCCCTCTACCGTACTTTTCCATTTGCGTTCGGCGAACGGGGCAAAGCGCCGGTCGGTTCGGTAAGCGTCGAAACCGCCAACATCGAGCCACAGTTTGACGGGGGCCCCAATTCTGTACAACTGACCGCAAACCATGATCTCGTCGCCAAAGCGTTTTTGCATACCAAGAGTTGGCTGCGCAAAAGCCGTTCCTTGGCTAAACCATAAGAGGTGGCTAAGGACGCCGAAAAGAATCAGTGAACGCGTAAATCGAGTCATTGTTAGGTCTGTTTCCGCAAATATCTTAAAAATATACCCCAAGGACTTTAGCAACTTTCCGAAGCTTTCACAATGCTTTCCGCGTCGCGATGATTGCAGCAGAGGTCGCTTCCGGCAGAAGCGAGCCACGGTTGGTCGCATATCGGTCAAGTCCGAGTTCGATATACTTCATGAGGGCTCGGACTCAAAATCAATTTTAATTCAAGGAAACGTTCATGGCTGTGATGACTGGATTGTCTGGAAATGAGATTTATTGCCTTGCTAAAAAGGGCTATTCTCCAGGAGACTTGGTAATCGGAAACTCCGTTTTCTCGATGGGCTTTTTGGGCTCGCTCTCCGCGATTGGAGGAAACATTGTCGGCGGGGAAGTCGAGGAAATCACGCAAGTGATTCACGATGGTCGGCACCAGGCGCTCGAGCGTATGATCCATGAAGCCAAGGAGCGAGGCGGAGTAGGCATTACCGGTGCGACCAGTGAGCTTACCACGTTCCACGGGCAAAGCGAGTTCTTGTCGGTCGCCTCCACGCTGCATTGTCGCGACTCCAAGGCCGACCAATTTTCATTTTCGACGAGCGCTGATGGGCAAGAGCTCTACTGTCAATTGGACGCAGGCTTCACACCCATTCGATTCGTTTTCGGCAATGTTGCCTTTTCGATTGGCGCTGGCGGAGGCATTGTTGGGGCGTTCAAGTCGTTGGCCCGCGGTGAAATCAAAGAATACAGCGACATCTTCAACAAGACCCGGCACCTCGCGCTGAACCGGATTGCCAGCGAAGCGTACAATGCCGGCGCCAATTGCGTGGTAGGAATTGAGACTCGCGCGATGCCATGGTCTGGAGCTCACGAAATGCTCATGCTAGGAACGGGATCACATCACCCGCTCCTTGGCAAGCCGACTTCACCAGAGCAAGTGGTCACAAGCGATCTGACCAACGAAGAGATGTGGAACATGGTCAACCTCGGCTATATGCCGGTGAAGCTCGTTCTCGGAACTGCAGTCTACTCATTGGGCGTAGTGGGTGGCATCAAGGCCATGCTCAAGTCGTTCACTCGAGGTGAGATCTCCGACCTAACCAGCCTCGTCTACGAAGCCCGCGAACACGCAATTGGATTGATTCGCGACGAAGCTGCCGCGGTTCAGGCCGACGACGTGGTTGGGATTCGGACACACATTCACGAGCACGGAGGGCTATTGGAATTCATGGCCATCGGGACTGCTGTTCGCAAAATACCAGGTCTCACGACCGTCAACGATTCTCTCATTCCGCAAGCGATCATGAAGGACAAAGACACTTGGCTAAACGTCCAATCGACGCGACTGGATCGAGCAGGTGAAAAGGAAGATTAAACGACACTTCTCGCTGAACGTCACCATTTTGTCTTTGTCAATGCATCAAATCCCGCAGGCTTGCCCTGCGGATAGTTGGGTTTTCCGCTACTCGCTGAACGCCTCCCCCGTTTGCTGAGCCGCCGGGTTTTGCGTGGGGAAAAACCGCGGGGGAGGAAACATCGCGCAGAGTAGGGGTATTTTGAAAAAAACAAAAAAT
>JANPHB010000293.1:0-8411 GCA_031424235.1 Pirellula sp. | reverse complement strand
GGCGCTTGTTTTGCGAACTGCCCTACGATTTTTGCTATCATTGCCAGTCTCCTCGTGCGATGGAAAGGTTACCCTTTTCATCATACGCACCGATGGAATGACGGCTTTACAGGATTCATTGAGGACAATCGCTCTACTCTCGCTCGCGTCGAACAAGCTCGCAAATGATTTTTTGGTTGTGTCCACGTTGATTTCACTTCTTGGGCTCACCCGGCAGGTGAGCCCCACGGTTTGCCCGCGGTGGGGCACTCTTGCCAAGAGTGACTTTTTCCGTAGCATCAATTGGTATCGGACTTAGTGCAGTTTTCGGCTACGATATCGGCCATGAATTCAACCACATCTTGCACCGCATCCTTGATCCTGTTTCGATTTACGGGCGAAGACCGACCGGGTTTGACTGCCGCCATTTCTGAGCTGCTGGCCAAGCACCATTGTTCGATCATCGACGTTAATCAAGCCGTTATCCATCAATCTTTGTTGCTGGGCATTTTGGTCCAGATCCCCTCCATCGAAAATGCCGATCGCATCATACAGGAGCTGCAGGAGTGCGGCACGGAGCTCGGGCTGAAGTGCAATCCCAAACGGATCGCGGACGAGGACTATGATGCTTGGGTCAATCGACAGGGCAAGTCGCGATTCATATTGACGCTTCTCTCTCGTTCGGTAACTGCCGTCCAGTTTCATGCTGTCAGCAGCATGTTGGCCGATCAGGGCCTGAACATCGACGTCATCACGCGTCTTTCGGGCCGTCCACCTCGTGTTGCAACCGATACTCTAACTCGAGCTTGTGTGGAGTTTTCGCTTCGAGGAGAACCGCGTGACTCTTCGCAACTGAAAGCCTGTCTGCTGGACCTCTCAAGCCGGCTCAATCTCGATCTAGCTTGGCAGCGTGACGACGCGTTCCGGCGCAGCCGCCGCGTGGTGGCTTTGGACATGGACTCGACGTTGCTTCAAGCCGAAGTCATCGACGAGCTTGCCAAGGAAGCTGGCGTAGGAGAAGAAGTTAGCGCCATTACCGAAGCGGCCATGCGCGGCGAATTGGATTTCGACGAGTCGCTGCGCAAACGAGTTCAATCGCTGGCAGGCCTTTCGGAAAGCGTGTTGCCCAAGATAGCTGAAAGACTGGTGCTGACCGAAGGGGCCGAGCGATTGTTGACAACGCTACGTCGCTTCGGCTATCGAACGGCCATTCTCTCTGGCGGTTTCACTTACTTTGGCAACTACTTGCAGAAGCGATTGGCTATAGACCATGTTTATGCGAACGAGCTTGAGATCATCGATGGAAAGTTAACAGGCCGCGTCATCGGTCCGATTGTCAATGCGCAGCGCAAAGCCGCGTTGCTGGACCAGTTGGCCAGCGAAGAAGGAGTCGATCGCAAGCAATGCATCGCGATTGGCGATGGGGCCAACGACTTGCCGATGTTAGCGCGAGCCGGCCTAGGTATCGCGTTCCATGCCAAGCCGGTAGTTCGTTTGGCAGCAGAGCATCAAGTCTCAACGATGGGGCTCGATGCCGTGCTCTATCTGCTCGGTGTGCGCGACCGCGACATCGCTTAATTACACCGGTTGAATTGAACGAAAGTGGGTCGCACCTGCCGGGTGCGACCTGACTGCGAACTTGCACCAAAAATGCACGATTTCGCAATCTGTTTTTTGGGTTCGAGAAAAGGGCAGGGGGCCTTTTAGTTCTTGGCCCTTGGCCGTTCTGTTAGACTAATCCAGTACATTGGGGTTCGGGGCAGAATCGAAAGGTAGAAGAGCGATGAGTACAGCAAAAAAGTTTGATTTCCATTCTGTGGAAGTGTACTTGAATGCCCCGGCAAAATAAATCCGACAAACCTCAATCGTATTCTGGACCCGTTCGCGAGCTCGATTCGAAAAGCTCGGGATGGACATTGAACCAACGTGGGCGATCCGCGTTGACTGCATAGGCCCGTTTTACTGCGGCCACATAGGCTTCTCGCGATTCCACTAAGCCGTCAATTGCGGCAAGCAAATAGGTTTCGAAATTTGAAATACTTCGCCCCTTAACAATATCATTCGCAAGCTTAAGCTTGGCGTCTTGCACGACTCGCTTGAGGTCTGCTCCCGACATTCCGTCGGTCCTCTCAATAATTGCCGGCCATGAAGTGGCGTCTGCAATTTCAAGCTTGTTCGAAATCAATCGCGAGAGCAATTCACGTCGAGCAGTCCCGTTCGGCAGATGGGTTTCAAGCCAAAGTTCAATTCGACCGGATCGAACCAGCGCTGGCGGAATGTTTCCCAAATCCATTGCGGTCAATATCACACAAACACTGCTCACGCTCTTGCTCTCCAACCCATCCAGCTTGGTGAGCAAATAGCGATACAGCCCGTGCTCTCGACCGCTTTCGAAAATCACATCGCTGTCGTCGATAAAGACAATCGATGGCGCGTTCGCGACCGCTTGTTGGAACACATGATCGACGTGATAGTAAAAGTGATTGGTTCCCGAGATCATCGTTCCATCGATCAAGAAGAACTTGCCCTTAAGCCTTCTCGCCAAGGCTCGCCCAACAGTTGTTTTTCCGGTGCCAGGCGGTCCAGCTAGAATGACACCTCGTTTGGGAGTCAATCCAAACCGCATGGCCAGTTCGCTATTTTCTAAAGGCAGGATGATGTTTTCCTCAAGCGAGGCCTTAATGTGATCGGCACCGATCAAGTCATCGAGGGTCACATCTTGGACCTCTTCGGTATCCACGTTGCTGGACATTCCCTGCGACTGAATAAATTCAAGCAACTTCTCGGTCGTCGAGTCGGCATTGGTCGATAACCAACGCGATGCCTGCTGCAGTAGACGGCAGGTCATGTTGGGAGCAAATCGATGAATTGTTTTGAAATCAAACTTGGACGTGTCGAGGCCGGTCATGTTGGATAGGATGCATTGATAGTCTTCCACTTGGAAGTCTGGGATCGGATGCGACCAAGCACCGGAACTAATTCCGTCAGGCAGAGCCCCTTGAGTGCCAACGACTAACTGGGCATTGCAGTTTGCTGCTTGCGAAACCATTGCCTTGAGAACGGTGTCGAAGTAGTTGCTTCGGATGTACTCGCCACAAGTTTGTGCATGGCGATAGAAATGATCAAAATCATCAATGATGATCAACGAGTGCTTATTCATCGCCTCCGACAAGACATGAACGATCCCTTCCTCGATTGCCAAGGGATGGAGTTTTGCGACCGTCTGAACCAATTCGCTCGGATCGATCCAGTGGCCATTCGTTTCGTGTTGCAATCGCTTGAGTACGGTCGTCTTGCCCATCCCAGAGGGGGCCCAAAGTTGCAGCAAAGGGACTTTTCCGCTCCAAGCTTTTAGGAATTCGAAGGCTTGCGATTGGGCTGGTGAAAGTGGGAAGGTTTCGGGCGATTGGGTTATCGACATAAGCTGATTCGTGAAGTCAAGTTGGAAGAGTGGCGGACATCCGGTTGATTCTATCAAGAGCCACGACACAATCCCAGCGGATTGGTTCACGCAACCGATTCGTAAGGAAACACCAAATCTATTCGAGATAAACGGAGCAAAAGGGCAGGGCAGGGGGGCTAAATCGCTCTGGTAATTAGCTTTAAGGTATGAGCCACGTTCTCGACGAATGACGAGAACGCAAGGAAACCGGGGCTAGCGCCTCCACCTCTTTTTGTCTTAGCTCCCCTCGCCCCTCTTAGGGGAGAGAGACTGGGGAGAGGGGTTTTGCACTGTGATTTTGATTGGGATTTTAGTTGTGGTCGCAATTCCTTACCTTGCTCGTAAGGTGTAAACAAATCACTGAACCGGAGACAAGTTACTGACAATTCTACCCCTCCCCCCGACCCCCTCTCCCCGAAACGGGGCGAGGGGGAGGAAATCGCATCCGTTTCCCTTATTTTTAAGTGAATTAGATTTCTAGGTTGAATCGAGATGTGGGTAATGACAGAGCCTAACGATTACGCCGGGAATAGTGCGTGCGGGCTTTGTTTCGGTTAGGATAGCTGGAAGCTCCCGTTTCCTTTCCGTATGTGCCGAAAAATCACACGACTCCGCTCAATCGCATCCAAGCGCATGGACACAATCACTTTCTCTCGTTGGGTCGCGTTACGCGTTCTGTCCTTATTCGCATTTCTCGCTTCGGTGAATCCTTGTTTGAACGCGGGCGAAAAGGGAGTTTATGGCGATCTCTTTCTTCCCTTCTTTGAAAAGCATTGCAGCGAGTGCCATCAAGGGGAAAAGAGCGAAGGGAATTTCAGGCTCGACAAATCGATTCCTTTTGACTTCAAGGATGCCGCAGTGCGCCGCAGCTGGGCCGAGGTCGTCAATGTCCTGAATAGTCACTCGATGCCACCGGAGGAAAAACCCAAGCCTGAGGTCGAAAAAGTGGCTGCGGTTGTCGATTGGATCACGGAGCAAATCGGCCAAGCGGAATTGCAATTGCGAGAAAACTCGGTTGTCATGCGTCGACTCAACCGAAATGAATACAAAAATACCATCCGCGATCTTGTCGGCATCGATTTCGATATCTCCGGCTTTCCACAGGATCCGCCGGCCAATGGCTTTGATAATGTTGGCAGCGCACTTTCTCTGTCTCCGATGCAGTTGGAACTGTATCTGGATGCCGCTAGGCAAATCATGGACTTAGCCATCGTCGATGGTCCCAAACCCGAGTCGATTCGATGGCGATTCGAAATCGATTCGGGCGATTCGGACTCAAATCGAATGAAGCTTGAGGATGGCCAAAAGCCGATCGTTAATGGAGGAGCTAATCCAGTCGAGGATGGATTCAAACGCGTTCATCACAATTCGTGGGACCGAGTTTTGAACGTCCGCGATTTTGCCATGAAGCATCCCGGGCAATACGTTGTTCGCATTCGAGCTGCGGGTTCGCGGCCCAATCGAGAGCAGGTTGTCGCGTCCGCCAAGTCATTCTTGGACAAGCGATTCGATGAACAAATGGAAAAAAATCCGAAGGGGGAACGATGGCATCACAACTCGCGAGATAATGACTTAATCCATTTCGAGACGGACCGACGCTATGACTATGGCCCGGTTCGCATGAAACTGATTCAGGATCTGGGCGGGCAGCCAAAGCCCATTGCAGAGATGGATGTCCCAACCAGCAAAGACAATCCTCACGTCTTTGAAGTACCAGTCACCTTTACAACGCAACGTGCAGGCTTGTCGATCGAGTACGCTTACTCCATACCCAGAGCTTTGGAGAACTTTTGGTTTCAAACAAACGATCGCTTTGAACGACCGGAACTATTTGTCGATTGGATCGAAATCGAAGGCCCGAACAATCCAAACTGGCCACCCGCCTCGCACACGATGTTATTGCCTGAGGCGATCACCGAAGTGAACGAAGTGAAACTGATTGAAAGCACAATCGGTCGATTTGTGCGTCGAGCGTTTCGTCGTCCCATCTCGCGAGCAGAAGCCGCACCGTATGTTGACATCTATCGAAAGGCTCGCGAGCAAGGGCTTACGACCATTGAGGCTGCCAAGTCTGCATTTGCAGCGGTACTGATCTCGCCCCATTTTTTGTACCTGGTCGAAGATGTGGGCAACAGCGAAGGCTCGATCACCAATTATCAACTTGCCAATCGGTTATCGTACTTCTTGTGGTCGTCGATGCCAGACCAGGAACTGCTCACGGCGGCCGACGCGGGCAAACGGATCGACGCCAAACAATTGGCCGATCAAACGAAGCGTATGCTCAACGATCCCAAGTCGGAGCAGTTTGTTCAAAACTTTGCGGATCAATGGCTTGGCCTGAGAGACGTCGGCGCCAACCCGCCGGCCATGGAACTCTATCCACATTACGATCGGCATTTGGAAGTATCGATGATCGAAGAGGGCAGGGCTCTCTTTCGAACGATTTTGCGAGAAGGACGCAACGTACTCGACTTTATCGATCCAAACTACGTGGTCATCAACGAACGGCTTGCAAGGTTTTATGGAATCGATGGTGTGCGAGGGGACACGTTTCGAGTTGTCCCTGTCACTCCGGCAAGTCATCGTGGCGGCATTTTGGACCAAACGGCCATGTTAACCACGACTTCGAATGGAACACGAACATCTCCCGTAAAACGGGGCACATGGATTCTCAAGAATGTACTGGGGATGGATCCAGGTTTGCCGGTAGCCAACGCAGGGGACATTGCACCGAAAGTTCCAGGCATTGACAAAGCGACCGTTCGCCAGCGGCTTGAAATCCATCGCACATTGCCTCAATGCGCGCGATGCCACAACAAAATCGATCCGCTGGGGCTGGCGCTCGAAAATTACAACGCATCTGGCGAGTATCGCGAACAGGAAGGGTTTGGCTATCAAGGGCGCATTGAACGTAATGATCCTAAGATCGACCCGTCGTCGAAGTTGCCTGACGGCACATTGATCAATGGTCCAGCGGAGCTTAAGAAAGTCCTTCGCGCTCAGGAAGACGCTTTTCTGAAGTGCTTGTCCGAAAAGATGCTGACGTATGCGCTCGGTCGCGAACTTACGTTGGCCGATCAACCCGTCGTTCGAAATATAGCCAAAGAGGTCAAAGACCGTGAGTACCGTCTGGATGCTCTGGTGCAGGCAATTGTTCAAAGTGGATCGTTTCAGAAGCAATAGACCGGATTGATGATTGATGATTGATGATTGGCAACTGATAACTGATAACTGATAACTGATAACTGATAACTGATAACTGATAACTGATAACTGATAGGAGCCCGATATGGCAAAGAAATTTTTATCACGCCGTCATGTGTTGCGAGGTGCAGGGGTTAGCCTGGCATTGCCGCTGCTCAATGCGATGGCTCCCATTTCGTCGGCAGCCGATTCGCAATTCAAGCCGTGGAAGGAGTCGACCGCGAGCAACCCGCGAGCGATTTTTTGTTATGTACCCAATGGCGTTAACATTCTGCAGTGGATGCCTTCTAGCGACGGGGCAGGGTACGAGCTTTCGCCGACATTAAAAACGCTGGAACCGCTTCGAGATGAATTTTCGATCCTAAGTGGACTTGGGCATCCAAACAGTACCGGTGGCCATTCGGGAGCTGACACATGGTTGACCGGCGCGAATCTCAAGGCCATGCCGGGGAAAGACTATTCGAACACGATGTCGGCCGACCAAGTGATCGCGGAGCATCATGGTCGGTTCACTCGGTTTCCTTCGTTGCAATTCTCGGACAGCTCAGGGACTGGCGGGGCAGGGCACTCGCATACGCTTTCGTTCGATCGAACGGGAACACCGTTGCCAGCCGAAAATTCTCCCAATCGGATTTTCACTCGACTGTTCGTACCGGACACAGCCGACGATCGAAAGTCGACGTTGAGAAGGTACGCCGAGAAGCGGTCGATCCTCGACAACGTATTGGCGGAAGCAAAAAAGCTCGAACGCACTGTCGGCAAAGAAGATCAACGCAAGGTCGAGGAATATTTGTCGAGCGTCCGACAGACAGAACAGCGAGTCGAACGGCTTGAGGAATGGATCGACCGGCCCAAGCCTAAAGTGGAGCCAGGCAAGCTGCAATTGGGGATGCTTCCGAACAATGCTCACGATCGACCGATGTGGTTGGACGTGATGCTCGAGTTGTCATATCTGGCTTTCATCACCGACTCGACGCGGGTCATCACGTTTGAATGGTCGCGCGAAGCGGGCGGCTACGGAGGCGGAGGCGAAAATCATCATGAGCTCTCGCACCACGGAGGGGATGCTGGCATGTTGGAAAAGCTGGCTGTCATCGATCGTTTCCACCTTTCGAGATTGAAGCGTTTTATGGAGCTCCTCAAAGAGACCAGGGAAGGGCAGGGGAGTATGCTCGATCAGACAGCGATTGTTTTTGGTTCTGGAATGAACAGCGGGGCAGGGGGGGACCATTCGCCCAAGAACTTGCCATTGATAGTCGCTGGAGGCAAAGGACTTGGCCTCAAGCTCGACAAGCATTTGAAGTTCAACGAGAATCAGCACCCACCGTTGGCCAACGTCTTATTGCAAGTCATTCAATCGACCGGGGTTGAACGCGAGTCTTTTGCGGATGCGACAAGTACGTTGAGTGAACTCACGCGTGCAGCAGGATGAAAAGTTCTTAGTTCTTAGTTCTTAGTTCTTAGTTGTTAGTTGTTATTGGCTAACCCGAAGCCTGAGCGCGGGATTCCTTGCCCCTCGCTCGCGCTTTTTGAAGTTGAGAGCTTTGATTTAGGGGCAAAGCCCCGGTCGTTTGCATAGCCCAGCCTGCAGGGCTGGGTCGAATCAAGCATAGGAATTGATAGGGCCAACGGCCCGGCAGTTTGCTTGGTTCTTCGCCAATTTTAGTGGGTAGGTTTGAAAACACAGTGGATTCGGTATCCTTTTGGGATGAACGAATTAACCACTGAACATTATCGTGCATTACTGGGCCTTGATTCCAATTGGAAGGTAACCAAAGTCGAGTTT
>JANPHB010000292.1:0-47250 GCA_031424235.1 Pirellula sp. | reverse complement strand
CAAATTTTTCCGTTGGGGGGGTCTTGCCCCCACCGCCCTCTTTTTGGTTTTTTTATTTTTACTTCTCCATTCCCTTTGCATTTTTATTCCCCCCCCCCCCAGGGGGGGTCCCACGAATCAAGAGTTGTCATTTTCTTCATGCGGCCCATTAGAACACCAAAGCGGTATCCGGTCGGGACAAGCCCGAATGGCGTTGAATTAAGCCCGTACTCGTAGGGGAAGTTGTAAAACTTCCTGGAGTTCGAGGCACTTCAGGAACTCTTACGAGATTCCACTACTAGCTAAGTCAACGCCATTCGGGACAAGCCCGAGCCGGACAAAACGTCAAATATCGAAAGTCTTAGTCGAAAAAATGGCCTACTAAAGTCGGCAGTTGTTGATCGACATTTCTAAGATCGCCAATGCTCCTAGCGCCTCCAGCTTTTCCATGATAGGAATCACGTCGCTGCTCTTGACCATCGCTCTCACGGCACACCAGCCGCTATCTTCCAAACTTGTTACCGTTGGCGAAGTAAAACCGGGCGTGACCGCTTCGGCTGCAGCTAACTTTGCCCGCGGAATGTTGTACTCTAGCAACGAATAATCGCGAGCAATCACAACCCCTTCCAATCGCCGGACAATGCGGTCCGCCGTCACGAGATCCCTACAAGCGGGACTTTGAATCAACACCGTCTCGTACTGACCAATCTCAGTAAGAATCCGCAATTGATTCGCAGCAAGTGTGCTGCCTGTTTCAACCAAATCCACGATCGCATCCGCGACCCCCAATGAAATCATGACTTCCACCGACCCATTGAGTTTCACCAAATGCACAGGCGCACCGTGTTGTTCAAGGAATCGTTGGGTTGTGTTGGGAAAGCTCGTTGCGACCCGTTTGCCTGCAAGCTGACTTGGCTGCTGCACATCGGAATGTGTCGGCACACAAATGGCCAGTCGGCAGCGTCCTACGCCAAGCTTCATGCGGACTTGAACCTCGGCATTCGCTTCTTGGACCAAGTCGCTACCGGTGATTCCTAAGTCAATTGCACCCTCGGCGCAGAGAGTCGGAATGTCGTCCGTACGCAAGAATGTGATTTCGACCGGCATACTGCTGACGCGAGCAAACAGCGATCGATCTTGACGACGAAAGTTGAGCCCGGCTTGCAAAAGCAATTCCGTCGCGAGCTCACTCAATCGACCTTTGCTAGGGATACCAATTCGAAGATGATTTACTTCTGCGTTCACGATGCACTCCCCTGACCACGTCTACGTTTTTCTTCCAATCCCGAAACCCCTTCGCGTCGTTCCAGCTCACGACGTAGCGAATCGACATCGATGCCGCGACTGGCCAACAGTACCCACAAATGAAACAACACATCGCATGCTTCGCGAATCGTATGCTCGACACCAGCCACACCAGGTTCGCCAGCGGCCTCGATCACTTCATTGGCTTCTTCAAGGATTTTACTCCCCATCTTGGGAATACCGCCCTGAAGCAGTTTTGTTGTGTAAGACCCCTCAGGTAGTTCTGCAACTCGATGATGAAGTTCGGTCATCAATCGATCAAGAATATCATCAGGCATTTGTTCAGTATTCAGAATAGACCATGTTGCTTTTTGCTCTTCACTCTCCACCGCTCCCATTAGGGCCATCGCTCCCAATAGGGATTGTTATCAAAAATAGTCGCCCTCCTAAAAGGAGGGCGACTCATTGAACGATCTCCTAGAGCAGAGAACAATCTCTAAGAAAAAACGGCGTATGCAATTCTAGAGCACTAGAATCCGCCGCCATCGCGACCAGCTTTGACGCCGGCAGCGATTGCCTTCATCACGCCGTCTTCGATCGACAGACGAACTACGGCTCCTCGCTCGACAGTTTGGCTATCAACCATGATGCGATCGTTTCCTGTTGTGGCTGCCCCAAGCATGGCTTCGGAGACAGGAGTCGATTCGATGGATTGAATGTAGCCGAGCAATTGCGACAGTACCAATCGCATCTTGACCATTTCCGCTGGAGCCGATGGCTTGGCAGCCGATCGATCGATTGCGCTCTTGACGCTAGCATCGCATGTCTTGCCAACAGCGATATGAACGGACTTAGGACCAGTTGCGATCGCAATCGTCACTTTGTCGCCAAACATCTTCTTCGCTGCCTCGGCAGCGTCCGGTGGCAACTGAATCGACGCCGAATGCAGATTAAAACCAGCATGTTTGCCTGTGTTGATTTTCAGTTGTACCGGAGCCTTTTCCTTATCAAGCTCAGCCGCAACTTCAGCGGCAAGCGCTTCGATTTTGGCTCCATCCGCAACGGATACACTTGCAACGATGCTCAAATCACTTCCGGCACTGACATCAACGCCCGTTTCCAATTTGCCGAGCTTTGCGCTCTCAACCAAGATATCAACCGCCTTTTCGGCCAATTTCTTGATGCTTTCGTCCGCATCTTTCAAGGCTGTCTTGAGACCGGAATCAAGAGTCTTTTCTAGCTGTGCAATTTCTTCTGGACCCACAAGCTGGAAAGATTGCATTCCCAACATCGAACTGTCTTGGACAGTACCTGCGACCGTGGTCTTGCTCGACTTCATCTTTGCAATTTGTTTTGCGAACTTGGAATCTGCCACAAACTGAGTTCCAAAATCCAAAATCGTTTTCTTCTCTTGCTTGTTGATTGCCAAGCCAATGACTAGCTTTTCGGTGCCATCAATCGCTTCTTCGATTTGCTCAATCGCTTGCTGGGAAGCTTCGCGGGCGGCTTCTGCATCGTCCGCATCCATGTTTCCGTTGTTTGCGGCTTGATCCATGCCCGCTTGCATCTGGCTAGTTACGAACTCGATGACTTCCTCTGGGATGTTCTGCGGATTTACTTGGATTCGAACATCGTAGTTTTTGATCATCTTAGGCAACGCATCGCCCATGTTGTCCGGCAAATCAGACAACGCGTCTTCGCTTTGAGCAACGTATAACCAACTGCCGACTTTCTTGGCGTAAACTCCAGGCCCAACGTTGATTTGATAGAGGCCGTCACCAAGGTCCTCGGGTTCGCCAACCACCGAGCTCAATTGTTCGAAAAATGCCTCGAGATCCTCGACTGGCAAACAACCTACTGCGGACGGTTGATTGTTCTCATCCATGTTTACAAAAACACCGATGGGGCGAGTTTTATCCAATCCGCCTGCGAAATTGTTCACAATGGTCGTCATCGTACCGGTCGCAGCCCCTGCGCCTACCATTCTGGCAACGTGCTGGATGTTTGGGAGTAGCGAATCGATCGAATTCAACGCGACAACGACCACTGCACCACTGGAATCATCGGCAACAGCTTCGGTTGCAGCTTTTGGTGCCGTCTTTCCTTGGGCGTAACACTGGTCGGGTGATTGAAAAGTCGCCAACCCAAGGGTGGCAGTACAAACTGCTGCAGTTAACCATCTAAACTTCATGAACAAGGCTCCATTGACTCGGAATTGACTGACTTGAATTGGATTGACTTTGGGCTAGAACAATTCGAGGCAGACCGCCAATCCTTGGTAAAATTGGCAGATTGCGTACGAATAAGTGGCTAACTATAGACGATTCGCCCAAGACCGTAGATAGGAGTTTTCGCGGACCCCTAAAAATAACCGCACTCACACTACAAACTCGAACTTTTTCCCGACGAAAAAAGAAAGCGATCCACGCCTGCTCGCCAGGACAATTGAAAAAACTTCTTAACGCTCTCGAAAAACGATGCGACCTTTTGTCAAGTCATAAGGCGATAGCTCTACACGGACTTTGTCTCCGGGCACGATACGAATGAAATTCTTACGCATTTTGCCTGCGACGTGCGCCAACACTTCCGATCCCGTCTCCAACTGAACGCGAAAACGCGTGTTCGCCAAAGCCTGCGTGACCGTTCCTTCAACTTCGAATGCTTCTTCTTTTTTTGCCATAAAGTTCGGTTAAGTGATTCCTTCAAGCATCTTCTACGTGAAATTCGAATACCAAAAGAAAGGAAATCTCGCCTCTCCCCTCTTTTCTATCCGCTATTTATAGGCTAGCCCATGCGGAATCGTCCACTGCCAAAGTATCATTATTATGGTCTTTTCTTCGATAACGACTGAAATCTTAACCTTCCGCCCTGACCTTGCAGCTACTTTCGCAAGATTGCGGATGACTTCCTCCTGGACTTTTTTCGACTATTCTCACTAGGCTGCTCTCGCATGCCCTATCCGCATCATCCGATCTCCTCGACAAAGCCTTTACTCATTCAATGACCGATACGCTTCACAGTCCCTACGTCTATTTTTCGTGCCAACATGGCGCCGAAGCGACGATCAAGGCCCAGCTTTGCGAACCCGAGGGCCCCTATCGACTTTCCTTTTCCCAAAAGGGATTCGTTACGCTTAAATCCGAACTAGACACTCCCGCGTGGTCGCGATCCCTGCCGCAATCACCGTTGATTCGCGCCTGTGGGCACGCTCTCGGCAAATTCGATGGCGATAACTCGACGGAACTCATCGACCAAATCCTGAACCAATACCAGGCCTACGATTGGGAGTGCTTGCACGTTTGGCAGCGAGACGTCGCACAACCGGGTTGGAATGGATTCGAACCAGGACGCTCCGTCCTCGCCGAATCGATTGCAGAACAATTTCAAAAAGCCCTCGCTGCTCGCAATGACTCTCGGGGGCAAACCGTCAACAATATCGCGAAAGTCGGAACCAAGCTCCTGGAAGTCATCCTGCTCGAACCCAATCGATGGTGGGTCGCAGCCAAACCAGTCCAAGCCGAATCCGACGGCTGGCCCGGTGGCGTGTATGCCGTTCCCATTCCAGAAAACATGATCAGTCGTGCCTACCTCAAGATCTCGGAAGCCATCCCGTGGAGTCGATTGCCTTTCCAACCTGGAGATCGAGTCGTCGAAATCGGCTCGTCTCCCGGGGGGGCATGTCAACGTCTCTTGGATCTGGGCGCCCAAGTGGTCGGAATCGATCCGGCCGACATGGACGAAACCATTGCAAGCAACCCTCGCTTCGAACATTGGCGATCCAAATCCCAACAAGTAAAGCGCCGGTTGTTCAAAACGTTTCGCTATCTCATATGCGATGCCAACGTCGCTCCGAATTATACGCTCGATACGGTAGAAGCGATCGTGACTTATCCGACCTCAAAATTTCGCGGCTTGATCCTGACGATCAAACTGTCCACTTGGGAACACGCGAAAGAGATCCCACAGCATCTCGAACGCGTCAAGGCCTGGGGCTTTGATCGTGTTGAAGCCCGGCAATTGGCACATAACCGCCGAGAATACTGCCTCGTCGCCGAACGGACTGTGGCGTAACGGCCAGCTTGGAGGTTTGCTAAGCACGTCTCCACAATTCATTGGGCAAATGAACAAATTAGCCGCACGGCGTTAGCCGCGGTTCTCGACGAATGTCGAGCGATCTTGGAAACCGGGGCTAATGCCTGTCGGCTAATTGAACGGCAAAACAGATCGCGTTGCGCTTAGAATCGCGAAAGCGATGGCATTTTTCAGCCTGGGGTGAAGTTCGCTCTGCGAACGAAACCCCAGGTTGCTCGTTCCATCGATTGGGAGTTCTGAAGGAACGGCATTCGTCGTGCATCCCTCAAACCCACTGCAGGTATTGATCGCCATTGACCTCTCGACCCAAGTTGAAATGCCGTCGCCTTGCGACTCCCGTCTCATATGGTTATCGCCCACCACGGATTGCATCCGTGGCTAGCAAATGCCACTGCTCCGCAGTTCAAGACACCACTGCTCCGCAGTTCAAGACACTAGCCTAACTAGATATCTGCTGTTCCCACTTGGCGTCGTATTCGCGTCGCCACAAGTTCTTGGGAATCGCGTCGTCACTCCAACGTCCGTCTTTACTGGCCGTGTGCACAACGCGATCGGTTCGATGAGCCACGTTTCCTAAGTGACAAAGCAACGTGCTTTGATGACCGCTGAGGATGGGTTGGTTCAGTTTGGACGGATCGTTGGCTCGAATGCAATCGATGAAATTTTGCATGTGCTCCGGCTGGCCATCGCTGGTCTTCTCGCCCGAGTCGACCATCTTGTTGGCCGAGTTAAATATCTTGTAAGAGCCATCAGCCTCGATTTCCATATAACCCTCTGTTCCGTAAAACGAAACGAATGGCCCTGGGGAATGCTGAGAACAGGAAACGCCCTGATACGAGATTTGTTTGCCACCCTCAAATTGCCAAGAGACATCGTGCGTGTCTGGTGTCTCCTGGTCGTCTTGATAGCAGTAGCGACCACCATTGGACACGGTCCGAATTGGAAAGTCGGCTTGCAAACCCCAGCGGCAAAGATCGAGACCATGCACTCCATTGTTCCCTAACTCGCCATTGCCCCAATGCCAAAACCAGTGCCAATTGTAATGCAGTACATTTTCTCGATACGGGCGATGCGGTGCAGGTCCTTGCCAAAGATCGTAGTCGAGCGATTGCGGTGGAGCCGCATCCGACTTGACGCCAATCGAGCCTCGCAATCGATTGAAGAAAGCTCTCGCCAAGTAAACTTTGCCCAACACACCTGCATGGAGTTTGCCGATTGCGGCCTGATATCCTGGGCTGCTTCGACGTTGATTTCCTACTTGCACGCAACGCTTATTTTGTGCTGCCGCTCGAATCATCCACTCTCCTTCTTGAGGATTGTGGCATGCGGGCTTTTCGACATAGACATGCTTTCCTGCTTTGCATCCCAATATAGTCGCTGGTCCATGCCAATGATTCGGGGCCGCACATACCAACGCATCCACTTCTTTGTCATCGAGGATGCGACGAAAGTCTTGAATGGCCTCGGGCTTACCTCCCAGTTCCGAAATGAACTTGGCCCCGGCAGCCGCCCGAGTCGAGTCCGCATCGCATGCATACTTGATTTCAACACCGGGGATCTTCAGCAAGTTTGCTGCTAAGTCCTTCCCTCGATTGAGCCCCATCAATCCGATGACGACACGCTGCGCGTCTGGCTTGGAGGCAGATTGAAGCCTGGCGGTGGCAACAAGATGGGCTGCCGCAATACCCGAAGAAGATTGAATGAGAAAACGTCGTCGCTTCATAATGGGTGGGGCTCACATTCGGTAGGTTGGGAAGGAGATTTTAGCGGACCGGCGCAAGGGGCTTGTTGATTTAGTCGTTTAACGGTCAGCCGAAGGCGTACCCTGACTGTCTTTGACAGTACGCCTGCGGCTGACTGTTAAACGAAATGCATTTGGGCAAGTACCGTTGCAATTTGGTAGTTTTTCGTTTGCTTTCTTCTAGTGTACTAGATGGGCTCTCAAGTTGCTGTCCCCATTTAATCTACTTGGGACTAGAATGGTGGGGAGCACGTTACTCACTAGCACGACGCGCAAGCTAGTGAACTTGGCCGAAATCCACTAGCTTGCAAGTTTTGAAGTTGCACTATTTTGTTTTAGGGGCAAAGCCCCGGTCGTTTACATAGCCCAGCCTGAAGGGCTGGGTCAAATCAAGCACAGAAATTGATAGGGCCAACGGCCCGGCAGTTTGCTTCGGCTAGAGACGTTAGTCAACAAACGGTCGGACCTTTGGCCCTTAAGAGCAATTGGAACGAATACCCAGCCCGTTGGGCTGGGCTATGTAAATTGCTGGGCCGTTGGCCCGGAAGCACAGAAAACGTGCAACTTCAAAACGCGCAGGCTAGTGAACTTGGCCGAAATCCACTAGCTTGCGCGTCGTGCTATAGCGAATCCTCCGGAAACCGAATTTCAACCCGATAAAATGAACGAAAAACCACCGCGAGTGACTGTCAAAACACTGCAGTCGATGAAGCGCAAGGGGCTACGAATTAGTATGCTAACCGCATACGACTACCCAACCGCCAAAATGCTTGACGAAGCCAAAGTGGATTGCATCCTCGTCGGTGATTCCCTCGGAATGGTCGTGCAAGGCAAGACGACCACCATCCCGGTCACGCTCGAAGAAATGATCTATCACGGTGAGATGGTCGCCAGAGCAACCGACCGAGCCATGGTCATTGTTGATCTTCCGTTTCCGGTAGGTCAGCTAAGTATCTCGCATACCGTCGAGTCTGCCGCCAACATCATGAAACGCACTCAATGCCAAGCGGTCAAAATGGAAGGTGGACATCAGCAAGCGGCCGCGATCCGGGCTTTGGTCGATGCCGGCATACCAACAATCGCCCATATCGGATTGCGTCCCCAAAGTGTCCATGCGCTCGGCGGCTATCGAGTGCAACGGGATGCTGACCAATTGATGACCGACGCCAAGGCCGCAGAACAGTCCGGCGCATTCGCGGTTCTAATCGAGTGCGTTCCACCCGAACTGGCCAAACTCGCAACAGAACAATTGAGCGTCCCAACCATTGGAATCGGAGCTGGACCGCATTGCGATGGACAAGTGCTCGTGACAAACGACATGTTAGGATGGAACAGCGGATACGTTCCGAAGTTTGTTCGCCGTTATGCTGATCTTCGGAGCGAAGCAGCAAAGGCTGCCATGCAATTTTGCGAAGACGTACAAAAGGGAACCTTTCCAAGCGCCGAAGAATCCTTTGGAAGCTAGTAGCGCCCGCGGTTTTACCCACATCTTTAAACATCCGATCCAATTCCCTGGGTTTTTCGTACTCGTACTCCGCCCGAAGGGCAGTACTCGTACTCGTGCTCGATCGGATGGCAATCGATTACGAGTACGAGTACCATTTCATTGAGTACGAGTACGAAATATGCCCGGAAATGTGGGTAAAAGATGAGACTAGCGCCCGCGGCTCAGTATGAATAGTCCGGGCCAAAAATTGGAGTGATTAGCATGTCGGAATTTGACAAACAATTTATGCGAAGAGCCATCGAGCTCGCGGAAAAGGGGGTCGCGTCCAACGTCGGCGGCCCTTTTGGTGCGGTCGTGGTGTACCAAAACAAAATCATCGGCGAAGGCTGCAATCGAGTTACGAGCACGAATGACCCAACCGCACACGCCGAGGTGGTAGCTATTCGCCAAGCATGCACCTTTCTCTCGCATTTTCAATTGCATGATTGCAGCATTTACACATCTTGCGAACCCTGTCCGATGTGCCTGGGGGCGATTTACTGGGCTCGCCCAAGCCGCGTCTATTTCGGCTGCACTCATGCCGACGCAGCCGCCAGCGGATTCGACGATCACTTTATTTACGACGAGCTTCAACGAGACATCGGCGAACGAAGCATCCCTATGGAAAATCTCCTCCGATCCGAAGCCCTTCGGGTATTCGAACTCTGGAAAAACAAATCCGATCGCAAAGAATACTGATCGCCAATTATTGGCCCTCGAAAATCCTGGCCTTGAACATTCAACTCTCTGCTTTCACTCGTCGGGGGGTGAGGCCACCGCTCCAAACATGTTTCCATAGAGTTCACTCAACCAATTCGTTACTCGGGAGGGTGAGGCGGTGAGGCTCCTGCCGAACCGTGGCGTCCCCAGCTCGGCAGGAGCCTCGCTCTCCCGAAGGATTTAACCGGTCCCGGCACTGCAAAGATGTTTGCAGCGGCGACTTAACACTTCCAAAAGCTTCGCTCGCCCCTCCCAGCGGGAGGGTGTCTGAGTCTTATCAAGAGCCGCGGGCGGTAAAGTGCGTACAAGACGCTTGGGCGTCTGACCAAACGAGTTAAGGCGGGCGAACTAGGGCTTTGCTGCAGTAATCACAGGGCCTTGTCCGCCATATCCGCCCCATGTTCCAGAGGGCTGTCCCCAAGGGCTGCCTGCATTGGAAGCGCCTGTTGGTTGTCCCCATGGTCCACTTGGAGGCAATTGCTGTCCGCTTGGATAGCTTGGCGGCATTGGCTGCGAAGGGTACTGAGGGAATTGAGGAGGATAAGGCATTGGCGTTTGAGGATAGCTCGGCGAGCCCTGAGGATACTGAGGATATGGCTGTGGATATTGTTGAGGATACTGAGGGTATTGTTGAGGGTATTGAGTGCAAGAACTGCCTGATGGATAGTACGAGCCGGACGGATATCGTGAGCTGCTCCAATTGCTGGAGCTTGGGTAATTGATTGACGACCATACTTGGCCGAAACCTCCTCCCGACGAGTGATGAGATGAACTGCCGTGATGCGATGATCCTTTGTTTCCATGATCAGCACGAAGAGCTGATGGCATTCCTACAGCAGCAACCAGGGCAACGCTTGCCAACATGAATTTACCAAACTTCCGCATGATTTTTCTCCCAATAACAGTGTGAGTCGAACATTCTTATGAACCGAAATGGTTCATACCTGTGTAAGCGGAGAGCACGCAAAGATGTTACAAGGAAACTTCCGAATTATTTGAGGGCGAAAAAACGGACCAGGAATACGCGCGACTCAACGCACACTCGGTTCACTCGTTCGATCACTTAAGAATTCCGAGTAGACCTGACAGACGCTGAGTATGTGTTGTTGTGTTATGAATGCGACCACCAACGCGATCGCAGTCAGGGTCAAACAAATCCCCTGGAATACTCCATGTGACTCCGGCGTCAATATCAAGAGTCCTAAAACGGCCAGCGGAACAATCGCAGCCGCGACGAGAAAGCGATTCGCTCGTCGCCTCAATAATCGCTCTCTTTTCTTCCAACCCGAGTCGGCCATCCTTCGGGAAACAAGCGATGGATAGATGACTTGAAGTGAAACAAGAGTCAGACCGAAATAGGGGTAGATACAGGCCATACCGCCACAACCTACGATACTTAGAAAGAAACTTGCGGACTCAGTCAGCCGAAATCGTGGCTCGATCCATCCCAAAGCCAACGGAAAAACGAGCCCCGCAACGAGCCACAGATAGGCTCCGTTGACCGCACTTCGAAAACCAAGATTGCAAGTCACATCCAACTCATTTGTGGTAACCGCAAGATTGTTTTTAGCGCGTTCGACTGCGTTCACGATGATCCGGATCTCTCGAATCAGCAAGTAGGCTCCGAACGAGAACGCAATCGAATTGACGATGAGTGAAACAAGGCCAAAATACTCTCGCAACTCGGGATGCGTTCGCTGTACCTCAAGCAAGTTGAATTGAAAATTGATAGCACCCGCTAGACCATTTGGGACGAATACAATGAGAGCGGCCACGAGGTACAACGATCTTTTCTGCATCCAAAACTGCCAACTTTGTGCATACGGCTCGAATAACCTCGCTGCTTTGGGATGGATCGCCAACTTCAGTTTTGCTGCCATGACGGTGCCATCGGCCGGCCTCTCATCCGATGAAATAGACAAGGCGGCTCGTAGGGTCTTTTCCAAAACCAATTCGCAGGGTGTTTCTGAAGGATGTGACATCTCCAAGGGGTCGCGACGCAACTCAATGTGTTTTTGAATGGCTTCGTTCCAGCTTGAAATCGAATCTTCGAATCGCCATGGACGTTGTCCTTGCCAAAGCTCCCAAAGGACAATTGCCAAAGCATATAAATCCGATCGCCCGTCAAGTTGCCCAGCAGAATGTGTACCGAGTGGCGAAACAACTTCCAACTGTTCGGGCGACATATAGGTTATCGAGCCACCAAAATGCGCGGCGGCATGTGATCCGACGTTCTCAGCAAAACTGACATTAAAATCGGCAAGTTTCGGAATGCCGTCCATGCTCAGCAATATGTTCGCTGGTTTAATATCCCGATGCATCACGGACTTGGAATGCGCATGAGCCAACCCCTGTGCCAATTGACAGCCAATGGTGGCTACGACTTCAGCCCAAGGGCGATCTCGCATTGGCTCAATCAAATCGGATCGATCTGTTCCTTGCTGACCTGCCTGTAGCAGTGCGTGGTTCACAGACTCCAAGAGAATCTCTCCAGTCTTGCGAGATTGCGTTGATTGCCGTAGGAGCTTTATCACATCGGCGAGTGTTCCGCCAGGAACGTATTGCATGTAGAGCATGGATGCAGTCGAATTTGGAACGGGACGCTGATCGTAAACCCGAACTATATTCGGATGGTCTAACTGCGATAAAACTACCGATTCGTCGCTTCGATGTTCGGATACTTTCAAGGCCACCAAGCGATGCATCGACTCTTGCTTCGCCAAATAGACTTGTGCAAATGCCCCTTGCCCGAGTGGCCGCAGAACGACGAAGCCTTCGACCCGTTGCCCAATCGTCAGCGGTTCCAGTTTGCTTAATTTTTGGCGAGCAGAGTTTGAGCGAGTCGAAGACAGAAGACTATCCAGAGCGTCAGCAAGATAAGGATATTTCCGTTTAAGGTCAGCAGCGTTAGGGAATTCACCCATGTCGCGCTGGACTTGGATCTCCTCCAATACTAAATCCAACGGCCACTTGTCCTCGAGAAACTGAGACCGCAACGCCGCCTCATAAAAATCCAAGGGACGATTTAGTCCAGCGATGCTCGCTTGAGACATGTCCAGTTTGATCAGCTCGCACAAAATGAGTCGACGAGCTTCGGGGGAGGAAGGTTCGATCCATTCGAGTAGAACCCGAGGATCGGAAACGGGAACTCGATCGGACGCAAGTTCGAGACAACGCTCAAGTTGCTCGAAGTTGATCTCGATGGTTTGGTCGTGGACCATGTCCCCTGGCTGCATTTTTGGAGTAGAGTCGATACACTCACATGGCTTTGTTCCGCTCGACAGTCTTGCAGAAAGACGGACGGGTAGCAAGTAGGAGCCAGACAAAACCACAACTGCACAATCAACCATCCCGACTGCCGAACCAAGTCAATTCATCTACTACCATTCGAATCGCATGAAATCTGTTGATGAACAAGCCGCTGATGACGAAGCTTTGGTGCAACGGCTTAAAGGGGGAGATAGCTCTGCGGTTGGCCCGTACTTGGCCCTAAAACGCCCTCAACTTTTGGCGTTTATCAAAAAAACGACAGGCGATCATCTATTGAAAGTGGTTGCAATCGAAGACCTCTATCAGGAAGTCGCAACAAGTGCTTGGTCTGCATTCCCGAAGATCGCAAATATGGAGTTGGACCCAATGGCTTGGCTCTTTCAATTGACGCGTCGGCGAATCTCCGACGCGCATCGATTTCATTTTGGTGCACAACGAAGGAGCCAAGGAAGAGTTGTTTCGATTGATGGGGAGGGGGCCGACGAGAGGATGAGCCTGCAGGAGCTGCTTGTTTCGAGTATTACCTCCCCAAGCATGGTCGTTAGTCGCAATTTCCGATTGAATCGTGTTCAACTGGCTTTGGCTGAATTGGGAGAGGAAATTTCCACCATCATCCGCTTGAGGTATGTCGATGGATTATCGACAAGTGAAATCGCAGAAAGACTGCATAAGTCGGATGTGTCGATTCGAGTCACGTTGAGTCGGAGTCTAAAAAAGCTTTCCGATACCCTTGGTAGTCAAGAATAGATGTCGGGTTGGAACAATAAAAAACCACGGTTTCCTGCGAAACCGTGGTTTTAAGGTGGAGGTATGGGGACTTGAACCCCAGGCCTCTTGCATGCCATTGAGGTCCTCGGTGGCTCTTAACTAGTCGCTTTTTCAAAAAACCAAGCAATTCCAACGTGCACGAATCACACGATTCGCACAGTTCACATGAATTGTATCGGTTTGCCGCACGATTTTCCATAGATCACAGGGAGAAGCCTGCCCAACCCTGCCCAGATTGGCGAATCTATAAAAATGTGGCAGGCGGCATGAGCCAGAAGTTCGTAAGCGATTGAGGTCGCGCTCGTAATAGGACACAAGTGTTTAATTTGGGAAAGATACAAAAGAGGGGACTGTCGCGAAGGAAAATTTGATCTTCCTTCGACAAGGAAAGGAATTGCGGGTAAAATTCAACATTCGTTCTATTCGTGATTAATCGTCCTCCCAAAAATCCTTAACCTGACCTAGTACCACAAGTCAATTGGCCATGTTATGCCCGATCAGCAACTTTCTTCGCTAGGCAAGTATTGGGAGCAGTCTTTTTCGAAAGAGCTGGCCGACGATGTCAGGAACAGACCCCTTTCTCTCGTGGATGTGCACAGTAAGGCAGGCGGGTTTCAAAACGCAATAGCGGACAACAACCGATTGGATCGTTACGAAAAACATGGGGAAGGGTGGATTAAAAAACGGATATCCTCAGATGTGCCTCGAGACATCCGCAACAAGAGATTTGAACAATGCGAAATACGGTTGGTTATCGAGGGAGTTACTTTTGAAGGCTGCCATTTCGTGAGCTGCCGTTTTATTGCAAATCGATGGAAAGAGATTAAATTTTCCAACTGCAAATTTGAACGATGCCATTTTTTTAATTTGCATATTTCTGGTTGCGATTTCGTCGAATGTCGCTTTGAATTAATCAGTATTTCGCCTGAGTCACTTTCCCTAGAATCTGTTTCAATCGCCCCACTTGAGCTAGTCAGGGCACTTCAACCAAATATTCGCGATTTACCCGCTGGCAAGGATCCTGTGGTGGAGTCCCTATTGTTTGCATCTACGCGAGCGAAAGTCGTTGGTGCTCTACACCAGGCCGTCTTGCAATCTGGAAATCTTGCGAATTCGCTTGATGGTTATCGTGCCGTCGTAACTTGTACGCTCGAAGCAAGTATTGCCCAAAAGGGACTAAGGTATGACAAATCAAAACAGGCAGACGTCGCTCGCGGACGAATTGCTCACATCGCTTATTCCCTGCTTGATCGAATGGAGTTGGTGTTGATTAATGTCACGGGCTGGCTGACCGACTGGGGAAAGTCACTCGGAAGAGCTATTCTTTTCATGCTGTGCGTATTTGGTTTTTTTTCCGTGGTCTATTACTTCGCGTCGATCGAAAAAGCATTTAATTGGGATCCGGCCAGGGCAGCAAATTGCCTTGCAATGAGTTTTGATATTAGCGTGGTTGCGGGATACACGGCGCACAGAAAGCCCGATTCAAGTTCATTTTGCTTAGAAGCGATTAAGCTGGTGCATCTCTTTTTGGGCGTTTTTTGGTATTCGCTTGTGGTCTCCGTTGCGTCAAAGAGGACGATGCAATGAGGAAACAGAAAATCGCATCAGAGGTTTTGGAAACGTGTAGAGCAATTTCCTTGGCGGACACCACTTCAACTGTAGTGCTATATGGCAGTCAGGCGAGAGGAGATTCCAACAACCATTCGGACGTCGATATCTTGTTGATCGGTGACAAGCCATTTAGCCGAAAGAGGCAGGACCAGATCTGCATCTCTAGTTACCCCGCTCAGCTTTTGATTAAGTTCGCACGAGAAGGGTCGCTTTTTTCCCTGCATTTGAAGGAAGAAGCAGTTGTTGTTTCAGATCCCCAAAACCTGTTTTCCAGTCTCACGGCAGAATACTCAGAACCAAGAAACTATGATGCATTGAAGCTCGAATTAGGTTTACTGGCGAACGTGCTTGACGTAAACGACATGCAATACAGGCGTTCGCCAGCTTGGTTAAATCGAGTGGGGCTTTACGTTCTACGTTCAACCCTCTTTTCGAAGTTCGCAGAAAGAGGCGAGCCAATGTTTTCGATGCGAAGCATCTCTGAATCGCTCGGAGACGAAACGCTTTTGAAAATTTACCGTCGAAAATACAAAGAGAGGATAGATTACTCGGAGTTCTGTGAGTTACGAAGCTGCGTAGAAAAAACGTTGCAAACGCAAATTTACAACGAAACAGGATCGTTATCAGAGTACTTAATGCAGCGCAGCGGTGCTTCACAACTTGTGCGGGCGTTTGCCACACGATTGTGTGAGCTTAGTGATAATCCAGATGTATCAATGCTAATGGCGAATTATGTACTTGGGCAACGGGAATACACAAGACCAAGCAAAAGGTGAAACCAACGGAGATCGAACCCGTTGCGAAACCAACCGTAAGTGTCGATTGTATTGGCACTTGCGGTTCTTGCCAATACTCCTGCGCTGCACGGGCGCTGCATTCTGGGGTCAATGGGTGTCAACTCTTGGCGTCGTTTGACACTGACTTGCAGCAAGTGATTGAGGCCTGGACGAGCCTTCCGGCTCACGCAAAACAGTCGATTGTCGCACTTTCGCAACTGAAGGGAGCGTCCGATTTGCAACGAGACCAAACTTAAGTGGATACCAATGTGCAACTTGAACACAAACGCATTGCACCGGTGATACAAAGCCGTGCCACTAACTGTCCATTCAAGGAATCAACAAAAGAGTAGCTGTCCATTTTACGGCATCGTAATAGCAATGGCATTGGGTAATTTGGTATTTTCCCAGCATGGACGGGGAAGCGATTACATCCTATCGCACACCCGACCGATTTGGCGGTTAGAGAACAACAAGGCCGTGATTTTGGCCTACGAAATCTGGATGCACGAAAATCCAAAACCTACGGGAAGATTCCCGGTGTGATCAGCCGAATTGGTGGCGATTGGTTTCATCGAGGACCTGCCAGTGGACCAGAGATACACCAAGGTCGGCCATGGCGAATGGCAAATCCACTTCACGCGTCAGCGAACCAAGCAGCTTGTAAACGAACCACTCAAGGGCAACAAGACGGAGCGCATCCATAATCAGTTGCTTATCAAGGAGCTCACTGATCGAGGGGTGACTGCGATCACCGCATTGCAGATGGTCGAAGATGTTTCCAAAGGGCAAGATCGCATTCGCCATAAGATCGAAATCTTGGATTGGATCAAAGCGCGAGACCCGCAGGAATACCCGAAGCGGCCCGGAGGTTGGCTCGTCAAAGCCATTAAGGAGGATTGGCAGCCACCCGCTGGCTTCCAAACGCGGCAAGAGCGAGAAGACCAGGCCAGGGCCATTGCTGCGGAATTGGCCGCTCGCGTCCATGTTGCATGAAGCGGGTTCAAGCAACACATCCTGAACAAAGATCGCAAGCTTTGGGGGCTGCAAATCATACCCTTGGGCCAAACGCCGTTGCGGTTGCCTCCGAGCTGAAGTACTCGCTCGGAATGCCGTTTCGAAAAATCAGCCGTTTCTTTCAATCCACTTTCGGCCTTTCGTTTTCTGCTGGCGGTATCGTCCGTGCGAACCAGAGTCTTGCGAATAGGTCCGAAGGTTTGATATCCGTCTTGAAGCTGCAAATTGCCAATCGAGACGTGGTTCATGGTGATGAGACTGGTTGGTGGCTTAAGGGGCTCAACTGTTACCTTCATTGCTTTTGCACCCCCGACATCGTACTTTTTCAAGTAGGCGACAGAACGAATCAAACCGCGATAGATGTTCTCGGCCCGCACTTTGGGGGAACTGTCGCGTGCGATGGCTATAAAGCTTATGACGCTTTCCACACCGCTCGATGCAATTCACATCCAATGCATCGTATATCTGAAATGCTTGAGGTGAACATCGGCGTGGCAGAAGACTTGCTAACCATTCGAAGTCTATTTTCCGCAGGCATCGAACTGAGTAAGAATCGGGACGCGATTTCGCCTGTCGAATATGCAAACAAGATTTGGGACCACCAAAATAACTTTCACGCATGGATCGCAACACACGTTCAAGACAAATGCGAAGCGACATCACGACTTGCTCGCCATCTTCGCGACTACGAAACAGAATTCACTAAGCATCTTCACGATAGACAAATACCACCGACCAACAATTACGCGGAACAAACCCTTCGGACAGCAGTGCTACTTCGAAAAATTGGATGCTGCAATCGATCCGAAAAAGGAGTCGCGACGTTTGAAACCCTGACCAGTCTTTTCGCAACGTTCAAGAAACGAGGGGAAGTTAGGATTGGATAAAAGAACGTTTGACAGGACCGGGCGCGAACTGGATTCCGCAAATTCTATTGCCAGCCGATTTCGAAACTCAAATCTTGCTAAATTGATACGCGGCACGGTAAACACGTACGTAAACCAACCGACAACGACGTTTTGGCTTAGTGTAGGTTTTTGCTCTGATGGCACCCGCTAAAGCTACTGATCTAGAAAGCATCCTCAACGAAGTAAAAGGGTTTTCCGAGATTTACCCTAATCTTTTCTTGTTGCTCAGTATCAAGCTTGGAAAAGAAAATATTTTGAGCTTCAAATGTAGCAGAAGCAATTTCTTTTTGAGCTCTCCTTTGAATTGGTAGCACGACAGCATCCAGTCGTGATTTTTGCTCGCGCCGCAAGACAATCGATTGACCTAAGTAACCTTTTTCAAGTGCTTCAGCCCATCCAACACGGCAAATTTCAATTTGATAAATGAGTTCACGAAGCCGATTTTCTTTGCTAGGCGAAAGAATACTGCGAAGTTCGTTTTTGATTTCCTGAATAGTTTGCTGGTGTTTCGTAAGGATCTCCGCCATAGAAGGACGACTAGACGGCGTTTCTCGATAGGCGACCGACGGAGTTGCCAATGAGCCACCTCGTTTACGGAACATGTTCCTTAATATCGCAACATCCTGTGGAGAACAGCCGAGTTCTTTGGAGACGGACCGGTTTAGGGCAAAAGGCACAGTGTCAAGTAGAGACTTGGGGTTTGGTATAGATGGCACATATTCAACCAAAGTATGCTGGCTCCACCTTATTCCATTTAATCGTTCCTCGACGAAATAAAACGTTTTTCCGAGAAGCTTGTCGGCGATCTCCCTTTGCTCATAATCGAGCAATTGATCGAAAACTGATTGGCGGCACTCGCATAGGATGTCCAAGCACACGGAGGCCAACTTGGACTCTATTTCCCTTGCGCTCACTTCAAGCATAGCAAGCCGATCCGAACGCAAAGTAACAGCCTTTCCTAAGAAGCCACGAAACAGTGCTTCAGAAAGTCCTACCCGCGAAATCTCTACGCGGTAGGCTATTTGCCGTAACCGCTCCCGTTGCAATGGATCAAGTATAGAATCAATCAATTCTTTGTTTTCAGCTAATTTCTCATCATTCAAAGACTTCCACTCTGCGGGAGACGGACCATTGGAATCGCCTATGAATTGCAAACTCACGCGAGGTCTCGAAAAAGACCCACCAGACGCGTCTAGTAATGCTTTAAGCTGGCATCGTTCTTCCTCAGAAACCCGCAGTTCCTTGGCGACCGATCTATTGCAAGCAAGCCGCGCAATCTCCAATTCATTATCGGGATCTTGAGCAATGGCCCCGCAAATCAATACCCAGAACAAATAGAATAGATGCATTGTGATTTACCTGCCGCGCAGAGAATTATTCTGAAGCCCGTCTCCATTTGTTCGCGTTCAGCCGGTCATCTTGAAAAAAGAAAACTCGTCCGAGCTTTCGCGATACCTTGCCCCTCTCGTGCACTGGGAGTTCGTCGACTACATCCGCCTGCAAATCTTCTAATATACGCGCTATGGAAGCAGCAGCCGTCGCTTCAAGCAAACTGACTTTTTTACATATGTGCTCTTGCTCATGAGGCAAAAGTCCAAGGTCACGCCCCAATGGACATTCCCTAATAACCCTCGCAAATCCAAGCGAACTTATCTCGTATTGATAGGCAAGTTGCATAAGTCTATTAACCTGTGTTGCATCTAGAACAGCAAAAATTCTATTTGGATCAAACACATTGCGTTTGGCAAATATGCTTTGCACGTGCATGTCATTAAATAGTTGCTTGACTGTTTCTACTTGCTGCTCCGAAAGTTGGAGTTCAGACTGGACGTCTCTCATTTTTGCTAACATTGCAGCTTTGGCATGTACTTCGGCCGGAACGCGCAGAACAAAGGCGTCGTCACCGGAAAACACTACACAAGCTGACAAAAGTATAAAAATGCTTCGCATGATAGGCTCCTTGAATAATGCCAGCGCGGTACACCCACCTAACAACCATCCGTGAAATAAACACTCCCGTCATTGGACGCCGCAGGGGTGGTGCTGTAATCTATGAATGCTTCTATAACAGCACCCACGGACGTCCCGAAAGGCAAGCTTACCGGAAGTTCGACCGAAACATCCAGTTCCTCAACTTGGTTGTGGGCTACATACATTCCCGCAGTTCCAGTTGCAATTATCGCTCCAGTATTAAGATTCTTTAACTTTACCTTCGCATTGAAATACACTGATGGGGGTGCCCCGCTTCCAGTGTAGCTGTAAGACGCATCACAAGTTACGGATGTAAATACCTTGAGCGTGTCGCCGTTCTGGTAAAGTACGGCTCCAAGGGTTCCATTTACCGCTTGAGTTGCGCTTTCCGAGAGTTGGACGGTTTGTCCATATGTGAAGCCCGCACTACTAATCGGAACCACAATCATGATCAAGTAGGCACAAACAGCTTGAATAGTCCGCATTCTATCTACTCCTCAAAAGAAAGTAACGAGTAAGGTTCGCGACCAAATTGTAACCGTCGCCATTTTGTGGGCAACGGAGAGAGTCGGAGATTTTTGGAAAAAAAGTGATTTTTCAGGGCCACCTAGATCCTTTGATTGCAAGTTTTGTGGCACGGAGCGACTTATTTGCCAAGATTTCGCCAGCGGCTTCGGTCCTAACAAAAGATTCCATTGAATCGGTCCATCGTTTCAGTGAAATCATCAAAGGTGAGGCATGCGACTCATGGATTGTGGGTCGGAAGTCGCAAAACTTGGGATACGAACGGCCTCTTGTGCAACATCAATTCCAATCAGGGGATCTAGATGAATGATGTAAATTCGCTATCAAGCGAATGGGACTTGTGCTAATATGCTTCAGCACAAGTGCCAGCCACGGGATTCGAACCCGCGGATGATTTGATCGTATGTATTGAGAGCTCTGGAACTTAGACTGAAATAAGAACCAAGATGATGCAAGGGCGCTGCACTCATCTGGCTTTTAAAGTCGTTCTTTGGCAACGCTTTGTATGAAGTCGTGTTTTGCGGATTGCATTAAAGCAAATTCTGTTGAAAGAACGGGGATGGGATCCCATTGGATTCTTCGGTCACCGCAGCCCGCTCAAATTCCCAATACGGTCCGAGACTGCTGGAAACTCAGCGACGCGACAGCACGGTTTGACGCATAGTAGCTTTGGAGAGTAACCTAACGTACTGTTGCAAATGAGCAACATAAACAACAATTGACCACCCCTTTCTGTTTTTCCCTTGAAATTCCCGCTTATGTCCCATTTCAATGACCATCCTAGGAGCGATGGTACCTGAACACGCAGCATGGACCCTTTGGGCCCATGCCGTGACAATGACGATCTGATCGTTCAATCGAAGGTCCATAAGTTTGTTCTTTGATTGCAAGTGGTGAAACGAATCGGGCCTGCCAACGAAATAGTGTTGACGAGCGATGGCAATCCAACGGATTGATTCAAAGGTGGGACATCAACGAACGTACAAACCCTTTAGTCCGAGATCTGAATATCGTTTCTTCAGTTCGATGATATCATGATGAAAAAGGGAGTTAACCCAACGCGAATACTCGGCAGCACATGCATCCATCGAATTGACACATTTTTTGATTTGGCCAGCTAAAGACGCAGCGTAGATGCCTGACATCAAGGCCTTAAGAACACCGTGGGAAGCGCTTGGATCGAGAACGGATGAGGCATCGCCGCATAGGAAGTAACCATTGCCGGCCGATCGTGTTACACATCTCCAGGTCACGTCTGCGGAGCGAACTCCCAGTCGACCGCCTTGAATCGCAAGTCCATGCAGTTCATTAGGCCATTGGCTTTCGTGAGTTGTAGAGGTTCTTGGGTTTTCCAATCCAGACAACCGTGTCCACTGGCAAGTATCCGGGCGAACGCGTGCGATCCACAACCATCCATCTGGAACTACTGAGAACTGGGGCTCAATAAAAGTTGGTGGAATCTTTCCGACTGCATATCCGAATTTTGCGACCAGTGGATGCGATTCCGCTGGCGCGGCCAAGTTGAGTTGGCGAGCCAGCCATCGTCGACTGCCGGACGCATCAATGACCGTTTCTGCGAGAATAGTCCCTCGATTGGTTTCGACGCCGATCACGGCACCATCGGATATAATCGCCTCGGAAACACTACAAGGTTGCCAAAGACAGACTCCCATTTGCTGACACTTCCTCATGAGTAGATCATCAAAATCCTCCCGCCATGCCTGCAATCCCAACCAAGGCCCTTTTAAATCATGCCCGTACGGCGAAACGGTCGTTTGCCCTTGATGGTGAAAAGCCACTGAGTCGTGACGGATAAATTCTTGCTTACAAACCTCGTCCCAAACTCCCAATTGACGCAGCAGTGGTTCGACCCCTGGATGGAGCGTTTCGCCTACTTTATGTCTAGGAAACTTCGAACGCTCGATCAGTGCGACGCGCAGACCGCACTGAGCTGCTGTGATGGCAGCCGAAGTACCTGCGGGGCCTGCACCGATCACGACTAAATCAAATGAATTCATCGAAGTCTGCCAAATGGTTCAAGGATCGACGAAAAACTGAAACACGCCAGAACCAATTCGAATCGCGACGCCTGCCGCACATGCCTGACATGTCATTCGACCCTCGTTTGCGACCTTTCGAGTCTTCCTGGTCAGTTCCGTTGGAACAAATTCTGCTGGAAGAATCTGATCGCTTACCCTCTCGAAGTTCACGAATTCTAGAAGAAATCCCGGACCGTCGACTTCTGTCGAGCCAGCGCCAGCGGTGGACCAGTCATCAATTGCCTGCACTACAACCAAACAGTCAGGATCGTCAACATTCAAGCTCTTCAACGCCCTGAGGCACGCGTTCAATGCGTTGCGACGGTCGATCAAGTCCTCCGATTGTACATCTGCGGTCAACGAAACGCGTATCTGTTTCTGAAGTGCATTCGTTACATAGTCAGACCTTTCCATGCTCGCAAAGTTAACCACTAGCATTCCTTTTAGGGTTGCGAAAAACGGACCGTACTCGCCGTCCCAGCCACGGTAGGGTGCTTCACCGGCACGCACGCGTTCATGATCGGGATGCAGCCCCAACTCATCATCCAGCATTGGCAATTGATTGACGCGCTTCGGACGATAATGAGGGGGTTGCTGTCCATTGCCAAAGGTTCGCGAGGAATCTGGAGCGACAGCAGGCCAGAAGGAACTTAGCGCGGCACATAGTTTGGCGTCTTCCGGAAAAGGAGAACCCAATCCCGAACTGGAAAAATAAGGGCCGATCGCATCTCGACTGCGCGACGTGTCCCAACCCGGAGCAAATACATTGGAGGCTCCATCGGGCAGGAAACTTACCGCGCGGTTTGGTGCTCCTGGAATCGAAGCGGGGAGGGTATTTCCGAAAGCCGGCCCGCCAACGACGGCCGAGACAAAAGGGTCACGCTGATGAAATGCATAGACGGATGAGTTACCAGGCAATGTCAAGTGCGGATTGCCGGATAGCACTCCGGCGGAAAGTGGCTGAATCCGAGAGATACCACCGAACGCTTCCAACTCGATTTGATCTGCGAGCGGATAAAAATCAGGTGCAGTAACAAGTGAATAGGCGGGGCGATCTTTCGAATTGGGTTTGATTCCGTCGACGGATGCGGAGATACAACCGTCGCAAGTGTCATCGATGAAATGCGCTGCGAAGTAGCCGCCTTTAGCTAACTTGCTATCGAACTCAGCAGGGTTCGCATCGCCGATGGGAACGGGTGTTTGATTGGCAGGTCCGGCTGGGTCAACTTCGTGTCGAATATTGACGTATTCGGGTGCAAGCCGCTCGGACTCGTTGACCTCAAAGGGACTATCAAAAGCAGGTATCTCCAAAGTGGATTGGGCGTATCGCGTACGTCGTCCCCTTATTCGAGCAGCGGGATCGTCAAGATCATTTCGCTCAGGCACTTGAAAATGGACAAGAGCGTTTTTGCCCGAGGCCATTTTTTGGGAAGCAGTTCTCACGAATGTCGGATGAGCAATCGGTACCAACAAAACAGACGATCCCGTCGGTCGCAACGAGACGAGGTCGTCGCAGTTTTCGGAGTCTCGAACGTATGGGAACTTATGGATATCGAACCCATCAGGGACTGGCAACCCGCCTGCCGTGGTCGACAACTCATGTGTCTTTCGAATCTTGTCGTTTCGGTGGTATTCCCCAAAACGGATTTTCAAATTCTTGCCATCTAGGCATTCTTTGCCATTGAACAACTTGTGAACCGGGAAGATGTACTCGTCGTCCGCTTTGCCCCCTTGAACAGTACCGAATGCTCCAGAGACTCCAAACCGAGCAAGGAACACACCGTATCGTGCAGGAAGCACACAAACACCATCTCCACGGCTTGGCATGACCCAGAATCCACGACGTGATGAATCGTAGTTGTCAGCCGATGTGCCGATTCTCGCAACGCCCGTCCGCGAGTAGGTCATATCCGCGTGAATCCGATGGGTACTGCGAGTTGCAGGACGATATTGATAAGCAAAAACGCAAACGAAGGTACCCGACAAATCTTGCCGATTCGCCACGAGACTGAATATGTAGTTTTCCAGAGTATCCAGTTCATCCAGGGTTGGGTAATGATCGGAATCCTTGGACTCGCAATAGTCTGACGTGGGATGAACATCGGGGCTGGCCAACGCATGATACAAGAGGCTTCGGGCCGGTGAGCCACCAGTCACGGCTTGGCGTCCCGAAGTGCAAAAATCCTCGAACCCAGTTCGACAGCTCGAAGATGTCCGCTGAAATCGCGATGGATCGAGAGGTTTTACCAGTTCAGCTTCCAGTGCCTTAACCGATTTTTGACGAATATCCAATTGTCCGTCCGTAATGGTCAGCAAAAGGTCCCGCCATCCGAAACCCTCGAGCCTATCGCAGAGCGACTTTACCTGCTTGGCGAGCGACATAAATCCTCCAACAACCTGAAGTGAACAACAAATTTCAATACGTAAAATAGGACCAAGACCAACTGCCTAAGCAGTGATCAGAACGCCGTAATTCAATAGCCGGACATCAAAGTGAAGAAACCGTCCAATGTCGATTTTTCCCGACTTACCACACGAGGTTGTGACTTCGTAAACTGCAGGACTAGCGTCACGTCGAATCAAGGGATCCTGGGCTTGAGGGGAATAGACGCCTGTCGGGGGCAGCCAGAAAAGATGATAGGCGTTGTCTACAAACGCGACACGTTGCACCAGCTTGGGAGTAACGTTGCGTATCTTTTTGGAAGGAACGCAAATCGTCTCCGTACCGTTGCCGTCTGCGGGCTTGAAAAAAGCAGGACAGCTCTTTAGCTTCGCGACCGAATGAAAACTCGGGGCTCGATTGATGTAATGATCGATAAACGTGTCATCGCTGTCTCCGTAGAGAAGATAGGTCATTGCATCTGGATAGTCCGCATCGGTTTCAAACTGATGGAAGTGCAATACTTTGTCGATTCGCACAGGGATCTTGTCAACCAATCCAGGAACCTTTTCCGCGTCTCGAACACCTCCCTCCGGGTCGTTGGGATAGTAATCGAAAGAGGCTTCTGGCAAGTTCGTAATCTTGCCAGCTCCGATATCGGCCAGCGCAAGATGGTCGTGGAATATTTGTACTTTTCGATCGCCATACTCTGATTTGCGAAGTTTTTCGTAGGCTTCTATATGCGACTTCTCAATGAGGCTGGCTTTCAAAATGATTTGGAAGTGGTGTCGCTGATCGGCCAGGACCGGAGTGTGAGTCATGTAAAGACGTTGCCCGGAACGACCCCCGGTAACGAATCCGTGATAATGCTTAAGGAGGTTATGGCCCCCGCCTCCGTGCGAGTGGCCGTCACCATGTGTTGCCATGGCCGCAGTGTGATTGTGTCCGCCACCTGTACTCTTAGCCGTGACGGCCACCTGACCTGTCATTTCGTGGTGATATCGACAGAGATAGTCGATGCTTCCGGGAGTTTGAAAGAGTACAGGACTGGAAACCTCGCCAGGCAGGAGGGCACCAGCATTGAAGAAATTTGGGCTTTCGCGCAGCGTCTCTGCCGAGTGGGCAACCGGATCGAGATTGCGCCAAACAACAAAAGTCCCTTGCTCAATGGTCAGCTTTGGAAATTGGAAGTTTCTAATATCTGCAATAATTGTCTTGGCCATAGGACTACCTCAGGTTGGATTGAATGAATGGAATTTTGATCGAGCTCACAAGGCCCAATACGGGCCTTGATGCGGTGGATACGAGGGGAACGCAATTACTTCATTCCCTTTAAGTAGTCGCGTTTTTTCTCCGTTTTTTGGATCGCATCCAAAAGCCTTCTACTTTCCTCTCGGGCTATCGGAAGCGTAGTATCGATCATCACAGCCTCTCTGGACTTTTTCAAAGTGATTGCACTGTTGGACTCTTGTTTCGCATGCACCGCACGTAGTTGAGTTTGGACAATATTGTTGATTGACTGGCTGATCAAAGGATTGGGTGCTTTTCCAACTGCCAATGCATTTCTGATGCGAGCATCACAGTTCTCGTTGTCTATGGATCGGCCAATACCCTCATTGGCATATAGGTCGCGCACGAAGCGGTTCAGAGGATCCGTCTGGTCCAGTGTCCCATTGGTGCCAAGACCTGCAGTGTTTGCGAGCGATCCACCTTGATCCATGATCGCATTTACGTCATTGGAATTTTCAGTATGCCAACAGCCGAGAAAATGCCCGGCTTCATGGCTCACAACCGTTGCAACAACCTTGGCAATCGCTTCTTCCAAAGTAACACTGGCAGCTCTTGGCAATCCGAGGATTGAATTGGGATTGGAGGCTGGAGCACTGAGGAGGTCTAACAAAACGACTGCGGTGTCATTGTGGGAAAAATTTCCTGGATCAACGCATTCAGCGATTCCAATTGTGGAGATACTCAGTTGCTGTATCGTCCCACCGACGATTACTCGCGAGACATATGGATTCGTTCCAAACTCGTCTGGATGGATCCGGCTGCTTCTAATTTCGATTCCTACGTCTGAACCCCCGGAAGCAAGGACCTCATCAAATTCGGCTTGAACCTTTGCCACAATCGAATCAATCAATGCATCTTTTCCCGCTGCGGCAATCCCCCATCGTGGCAAAAAAGTGTCGAAGGCACTAAGCGTCGCTACTGGATTTCCGCCTTCGCCGAAGAGTGTCTTTGCATTGACGGTTGCACCATCAAAATCAAGAAAGAGAATCTGGCGAGTCCCGGCAGGTTCATCGGCGAGTGATGGCCTTCGCAACCTCAGTTGTGCCACGTATTTTCCGACAGCAGCGCCTTTGCCAGTGACTCGTAGATAATACGTTCCATCTGCCGGGAAAACAAAAGTGAAGATGGCGTCGCGGCGAAATCCCCCAGCAGGCATCGGCGACTCCGGAGGATAAAGATCCGCAATTTTCGTACTACCGATTTGATGATCGTCATTGACTATTAGTACACTGCCGGAAGAATCTTGCAGTCTTATCACGGAATCGATTGCGTCCGAATCCATCGCCAGCACTGCGACACCCAGTATTTCCCCCTTCTTTGCTGAGAATTTATAGAAATCTTGATCAAAGGATGTGATCGATCCTGACAGGTTTACGTCGGGCTGTTGCCCGGGATCGAATCCGAGAATTACCGCTTGGGCAGAAGAAGCGTTGTTATTAGGTTCCAATTCGCCCACGGCAGCCAGCTTTGTCAAGTCAAAGGCAGGAAATGGATCTCTTTCGCTCAGTCGAGCGTATTCACATTTGATACTGTCGGTTGGCAGTTCGGACTCCTGTGCAGGAAGCTGTCCTACAAAAATCGCAAAAATCGGTATTACGTAACGGATGTGTCTTCGCATGTTTTTCCTTTTCTCTGTTGGGCTATTTAACGCTACCTACTTGGTTTTTTTCATCATCGAACGATGATGAGTTTTACTTGTTCGATCGTGACAGCATTCGCGTGTTCCGATCGTTCCGCAATTGCTCTATTCTTGGCAGTGGATACCACACCGGTTTGAGGAACAAACGTAACCGTGGGAGTAATGGAGTTGGCGGCTAGTTGTTTTCGAAGCTGCTCCGAGACCAGAAGCGATTCCGGTTGCAAGCGGTTCGCGATTGTTCGAGTGGAATGGTGACTGGCACCAAAGAAACTGATCGATCCAAGATAGTACGCACTTTGCGGTGATGGCTCGAGGCCGCTGGGCAGTCCAAGATAAACGTCAAAGTAAACCCCAGGCTGATGTGCAAGCTGAATCCCTTCGATCGACAAGAACAACTCGCCCGATTCGCGTGGTGATTGAGCAAGCGTTTTGTTGAACGCTTGTCGCTCGATACCTTTCATGAGGTCAACGGCAATGCGTTTCGGCTTCGAATTGCTGAGTGGAATGCCAACGTTGGCAGAGTTGCGATGACCGGGCTGAGCGCTCGACTTTACAACGACCTCAGGCATTTCACTTTTAGCAACGACTTGAAATTGATTGGCTACCAATTGCGTTGGCTGCAATGTAGGGGACGCAATTGTCTCGAGTTTGTCGTAAACATATCCCAATTGAGTCGTGTCCAAAGCGGTTGCCGGAGTTTTGGTCACTGCAATGGGCTTGCCATCCGTGCTGACATCAATAAAGGTAAACTCCTGCCCAAGCCACGCTGGATCCTGCGGATTGAGTCTTCCATTGCCTTGCGCTAGCCACGATTCCCAGAGGCGGTCGATTTGACAATGGTGAAGCCAGAATAGCGGATCGCGTGCAGCCGTTGAAACATCCCCCATGAACCCAACTCGCACCGTTTCACCAGATACGATGGCGGCCCCTCCGATCGCGACGTGAACCATGTTATGAGGAATCCGTTCGACGGATCCTGAACCGCAACCACAAGTTGGATCGCAAGTTTGTCGACTACCAAACGCTTCACGCGCCGGAGTTGGTGCGTTGTTTGAAAATGGCACCACGTTGAGAGCGTTGTTGTTCGTAATGGATTCTGAAAGTGCAGCGAATCCGAGATTCAATGACTGGTCGCGCACCGAAAAGATCTGTGGATTGCCATTGGGATCGCGAAAGGTCACCGTCGCTGGCAAGTAGAGCGAGTTTGGAGTCGAATCCGTTGATGAAACCGTCGGAGTCCGAAACGAAACAGGCAGCTCGCGCTGGTCTGCAGCCGAGTAGTTCCAATAAGGCAACGCAAGATTGGGATTGCCAGATGCCCAACGAAGTATTTTTTCGAAATAATAGAGATACCATCGGTGCCATGGCAAGAACCACCAATTGCCATGAGGGCATGTGCTAAAAACAGAATCCTCGGGACTAAAGCCCGTGTTGTCTCGAAATATTTGCAGGTCGGGTGAGTCGCTTTCGTCGGCTTGCTGATAAACGTAGTCGGGAAAAAATGGCCGCCAGTGAATGTTTGCTTGGTACACCCAACTAAACGGATGCCTGGGGGGCAGGCTGCGCATTTTGCTCACTGCCGCCCGCAACGAGCCAATCATTTGCGGGTCTTGACTGAAATCCGCAATGCTCAATCGTTTCACGGGAGTGGTTGGGTGCCCCTCGGTAGAGGCTGGAAGCCCACAGAGAACTCCAGCCGCAGCAGAAGCCTTCAATACATCACGACGCCTGAGTTTAGATTTCATCGCTTGTCTCCAGTGGGATGGTTCTTAGGACTGATGCTCTCAAGAGCTTCGAGGACTTTGGAAATATCAACGTTTGCATTTGGTCCGCTGTCTTTCCATCGAACCACTCCATTGCTGTCTTCGATGCAAACGCCGTGGGTCGAATCATTCGCATCCAGTCCGTAACTTCGAAAGACTCGCTTTTCCGGATCCGCAAGGAAAGCGAACGTCCCTTCGCTCGAGCCGAGTACGCTTCGCAGTGCATCTGATGTCGTGGCAACAACAAACACCACTTTCGCACCGCGTTGCGTGAATGCATTGGCGTGTTGGGCGAATATGTTTATTTGCTCGGCACAGTGAATACACTCGAATCCTTTTGTGAACACAAGGACCGTTGGTGAGCCTCGGAAACTTTTAGAGTCAACGCTGGCACCGCGAGTGTTTTCCAAGCTCCAAGATGCAGCACTAACTGGACCGAGAGATCCTGGTGCTTGATAATCAATGGGTTTGCTTGGCTTGTCGTCGTTTTTTCGTACAGCGATCCACTGGGCGACAACTCCAGCTTTTGCCCGACCATTGGAATGCTCTTTGGTTCGAACAATCGTGCCAACGATTGCGGGACGCTGCAGTTCACCATTCGGCCAAAGCGGTACCAAGTATCCGGTGTAGTCGTAGATCCATTCTTCACCACCGATCGTCCCCTTTCCTTGAAATCGAATGGTGGCAGGATTTCCAAAGGACGCGTTCCCCTTGAGATCAAGACTCCATCCATCACCCCCCAATGACCCGGACAACTTCTCCAAGCTGGGCTGCAATAGCTCCAGGTTGCCAGCCCCAAACAGCAAGTCTTCAACAGGCGTTTGGAGGTTTGGATCGCTGAGAAAACTGCGATAAGTCCAACTGCCAGTAAATGGGCTGTCGAAAGTGACTGACGGCTTTGCTTGGTCTAAGGCGAAGGAAGGTTCAAGATTTTTGCTTAACCCCTGTGCGCTTGCTTGTTCGCAAACCACTACAGTACTGATCATCGTCGCAAGGACAATCAATACGAAAATCGCTTGCAAAGACCTCGAATTGGCTCTTGGTAAAGAAATCCCCAAATAAGTTACAGCGGGTTGACACATAGTTGGTCCCTTTTCGAGAAAAGCACACGTCCTATCGTTGCTAATCGCAATCGGTGGAAAACCACCGCCAGTTTTTTTGACGGGTCAGCGTGCAAGAGGCGTAGCGTATAGGATCCGTAGATAACCTCAGTCGAAGAGATCGTCCGATTTATTCGCCAAGGTTTCTCACCAAGTTACCCTCCTCGCTGCGCTCGACCCTCGCTGGGAGGGCCTTTAAACCGTATGCGGGGGCGTCGATCAAAGTATTGGCCGAAAACCGTGGGCTACCGCTGGGGTGTTCAAAGTCTGCTATTGACGCGATTTTTTGATAAGCTGTTTTTGTTCTGCGGATATCGATTGGAGTGGTCTTCTAGACTTCCCATTGGCTTGTAAATCCACGCACGAGTGATAGCCCGGAGGGCGAACCATGCCTGTCGCCACCGGCAGGGATGGTTCGCCCTCCGGGCTTTGCGAGCTTGTGCTCGATTCCAAAAAACGATTCGATTACGAGCACGAGCACCATTTCATTGAGCACGAGAACGACGGAGTTCGAAAAGAAGTGGGTAATGATGAAGCGAGCGCCCTGCGGCTCATCAGCCGGAACGCGCTTGCGTCCGGTTCGGCCCAACTTATGGTCGACTTCCCCTGCAGGCAAAAACAAAATTTGCCGAAAAGTGTCGTGGCGGGGTAATACCCCTTTTTTTGATTGGTAGAATACTGGGATTGGATTCTCAGCAAACATCATTGATTCACAACCGAAGACCTTCTCATCACCCATCGGTGACCGTTCATGGCAGCAGCAAACTATTGGTATGGCAAAGTCGTCGAGGTCGATAACCCGCGATCCAGCTCAGAAGTGGCGATCTTAGATGAAGACGCGCAGTTGGTCCGATGGTTTCCCTATCGCGCAGAGTCCGACCTTGCGAGAGTGTTTCGCAGTATGTCGGTGTTAGAGCAACCGAACCATTTATTCGAACGGAAATAGTTTGCATACCAAACACCTCTTCCGCGGTCATTCTTCACTACCAAAAACATTTGCAATTCAAATGGAAACTATCCGATGGCAGTAAAAGCAATTGTTCGAGAATCCTGGTACGGAAGAGTCGTCGCGGTGAAAGACGATCCGAAACAATCTGAAGTTGCGATATACAATATCCCTTCAGAAGAGGTTAAATGGTTTCCGTTTGAAACGAGTTCCAATCTCGCTTCGGTTTTTCGGAGTATGTCGTCGCTCGATCAGCCGTTGCAAGTTTTCACCCAACCGAATGGCTCGGATTTTGGCTTCCTGAGTTCGAGTTACATTTGTGTCGACAGCATCACTCAGAAAGGTAATGTATGGTCCATTGAAACGACCGACGCAAGTGCGACGGCCTTCGTTGTCGATAGCGCTAACAAAGAAAGCACCAACCTGCTTGGCAAGCTTCGGCAATCTCGAGACCGTCGAATTCCCTGTTGGATCGTCGTTGGAGAAAAGCATGAAATCGTCGATGTGCTGAGTTTGGTAAGGGCCGCGAATACCTGTAACGTATTACAGCCTTTCCCGTCAGAATTCTCCGAAGGTCAACATGCACCGATTTTGGTAGAAAAAGCCGAAGAGCTGTTTCAAAAAATCAAGTTGCTGTCAACTGATCCTTTAAGCGGACCTCTAACTGGTATTCCATTTCTCTATCCTGAGAACGGTTGCGACCAAAGATCGCATGCAATGACCCGATTCATCATCTCGGAAGGTGTGTTTCCACTCAAGGTTTGGGTTCACGCGGATGACTTGATTTTCAGCACCCCGCACAGCCCAGCGTGCGCTGTAAAATGGCTTTATCATACTGCGCCGGCGGTTTTGACTACTCACGGTCTGTATATAATCGACCCCGCCGTGAATCAATCCGTAAGTCCGGTGATTGATTGGTATCAAAAGTTTGTGAACTTAAAAACACCAAAAATCTACGCCGTGTCACACCATGTTTACTTCTTTCACCGCAGTGGCTGCCTGCTGACGAATGACCCTGAGCACAAGGACACAGACTATCAGCTCGCACTCTATCGCAATGCTCTGCGACTACAAAGCCAAACGTACGGATTTCCACCCTGCCCAACCATCAACGCTTTTCCATTTCGAAGTGTGTAATTATTGAAAGAGAGAGATTTATGTTTAAGATGAATTGTCTGGTAACGATGTTCGGGACCATGTGCCTTACTGCCTCAATCCAAGTGGTGTTGGGGGATTCACCGGTGACACCTGTGGTAGATCAAACCGCCTGTGTCTCCAGTAGCACTCAACATTCGGCTTCGTTTTCAGGTTCCGTCGAGGATTGTGTTCAAATCTGTTTGGTCGAACATCCTGGAAACCAAAGCTATTGTCGTCAAATGTGCAGTCCTCCTGAGTCATCTTACTACTTGACAGATCCCATCCAACCGATCACTCAAGCACCGTTTTATTCGCGAGATCCGATCAACGATTGTATTCAAATATGTCTGGTAGAACATCCAGGAAATCAAACGTACTGTGTACACCAGTGCAACCCCAGTCCGATAATTTACACCACTGGCCAAGTTCGATCTCAATCACGATGTTCACAGTCACCAAGTTGCATTCCATGTTGCACAACCAATCGGGCCTGCGAATACCCAGTTGCTACCAGCAATCGACGCGGCAAGAGGTGTACGATCTGGCGGTAGTGCCAAAACCCGGAAGTGCCTTCCGGTCTGTAGCGAAGTTACCCGCAGCCCGGGGCGACATTTCGTTGCCGGTGGCGTTAGCCAGCTAACGCCACCGGCATGGATGTTTCGGCCTCCGGCCTGCTCGAACTAGCGTCGGTTTGAATACAACCCTAGTCGGACGCCGGCGTACGAGTCACGGAAAGAGTCGATACCTGTACGGTCAATGTACCACGATTTGCAGGTGTCGTCGTCCTTTAGTTTACCCCCCACTAGCCAGCAATGGTCTTGTGGCTCGCGTGTTTGTTCGGCCTCTGTCATCGTTGCAAATTCACTGAGGTTGCCAATAATATTGAACAGTCCAAGGCGATTAGGCAACTTGGTGAACGAGTTGGATTCGATCTTTGAGTAATCCAGCGTGTCGCCTGATTGACGTTGGGTAACTGCATACTGACCTAGTAAACGACCAACGCTCGAGTCTCCGAAATGATAGACCGTAGTTGAATCCGCACGTAAAGCGAAATCATGTTCGTTTTCAAAGGGAATTCCAAAACTATGTTTTGGAAGCCCACCTTCAGACTCCGAATGAAAGCGATTGATAAATTCTGTCATCTCCAAAACTTCCATCATTGTGACACCCGCGAGTGGTACTTCATGTTTTCCTTGTTCAAAGTACCCTTTAGTCATCGGGTATAGTCGCAATCTATCTTCCACTGTTCTTTCCTTGTTTTGATCTTTTGTTTCGTAGTCCTTCGCTTGGGGGGCTGTTTTCTCAAGCCAGTTCATAAACAACAAGAATGGCGTTTCGACCTGTGCAATCCAGAAGCTGTCTTTTAGCGATACGTGATCACCAGTTTTGAAGTACTCTTTTAGACGAATGGGCAACTCAGGAGGATTTCGCAGGGATTCGCCGGGGGGAACTTTGACAAAAGTCATGACTGCGCCTGGTAAGACATTAACATGCCACCAATGGAAACCGGTTTTAGGAACAAGAGTTGTTGTCGGTTGTTGCCATCCGATATTCGTTTCTGTACTTGTGTTTAGCCAACCCCATCGGTTGGCTAGGTAAAGACACATCCCGTGAATTCCGGAATCCGTGTTTTGAAGATACTCTTTTTGCAGCAGGCCCCTCCAAACTGAGAGATCTTGGTCGGACCAGTCGCTTGTTTCGTATCTGCTTGCTGCGACCAAAAGTCCGAAGAACAAATCCGTTCTTTGCATGTACGCCTCCACTCGTTCGAACAGCCGACTCTTCGAAGGAAATAGCTCTACGATTCCATGCGACAATTTCGTTCCCTCGGTTGGATCGAGTCGGTTTTGGAATAGACTCTCGGCAGCCTCTGGACTATTCATGTAAAGCAAGGCCGCTGCTAGGCGAACGCGATCGGAGGAACCATTGCTGGATGCAAAGTGCTCATGAAGAATTGGAATCGTCGTCGATGCGCATCTATTAAATTCCTCCAGCACTGCATGATATTCTGGCATGCTTAGGGAGGAAAGGTCCTTTGCAATTGAGGAAATATTCTCTTTCACCTTTGTTGCGTCGGCGTTGTTTTGCGAAGCAATGACGATGCTTACGAGCGCTTTCCGAATTGGGAAACGATCGAAATAGGCTGAGTCAGAATTCATGATCGACGAAACGGTTGGTGCATTCTTTACCAAGATGGGGCGTTCTTCATGAAGAGCCGTTGCGCCCCCTTCCATGACACGCTGGAGTCGTTCACGTATATCGGAGTAGTTTCGTGTCAACTGATTGTTCCAAATCAATGCGATCACGGAAAACAAAACCAGGGAAACAACTCCGAGGCTTCTTGCGTCGCGCCGCGATGCTGCAGCCAAAAAATCCGATTGTGACTTGGTTCGCCTCCCTCTAGGAACCGCGAGACGGATCTTTACGTGTTCCCACATCGATGGCAAGAAACGACTTTCGCGGTGTAGTTGCCATTGTCCTGAAAGTTCTTTCATCTTCAATTCTGCACGTCCTTGCCATGTGCCCAATTTTTTTCGGTTGAGCCAATTGCGAAGGCTCGGAACCAGATAGTCGTGCGCCAGTTGGTAATTTCCAGGCGGAAGTTCTAAATCAAAGTCCTTAGCCTCTTTTCCAGTCACTGCCACAGACTGCGGATTCGGGACCAATTCAGCGTCCAACGCCGAAGCTGATCGGGTTACCAATCGCAGATCTCGGTCCAACCAATGCAGTGTCTGTATTAATTGTTTGCGATCGTCGGACCCCGTGGCTTCTGACAATTCTTTGGCCGTGCAAGATCGGTCTCGTACCTTGCTGCTAACTATTGTTGGCAGCAATTGTTCGAGCAGGCGATTGGCCAATTCACGCACGGCTGGCGAGGCACTCGCTTGGGAGCCTAATGTCGCCTCTAAATAAGCTTCCCCAACACCCGAAAATCCGCCTAAAGCTCTAAGCGATTGAGGGGTCCAATCTCGTGCCTTGAACATTTCGGCCAGCACCGCCAAGTGGACGCAAGTGACACGGCCGTTATCGGAGATGGCGGCAATTGCATCGTCCAGGAACTGTTGTTGGACGTTTGAAAGCGGATGATCCATGTGCGGCAATCGATCCATCGCGTGTCCGAGTCGGTGCAGTGCAAGCTTTGCCTGTTCCTCGCTCAATAGATCCATCCGCTGGATGTTGCGATCTTCGTTCCATTCTACATCCATCAACTGAAACAGGTGGCTGACGGCCATCCAAAACTCTTCGCGGACCAAGAAAATGCAGCAGAGCCTCACGCCGTCGCAATGCCGAAGCGCAGACAAGAGTTCCGACTTCTCGGGCTGCGGATATGCAATAAGCCATTGTTCGAATTGGTCAATGATCAACACATGTTTGCGAACGTCTTGGGGCCAGAGTCCGCTGCGTATGCCGTCCGTAATTTGTACCAATGACAGATCGATGGCTTCTTCGGGAACACTCCCAAGCAGCGCGCGGCGAATCCGCTGCTCCGTGTCTGAGGAGCTGGCTTCGATATAGCAACTGCGGATATGGTTTGGATCCAAGCGAGGCAGCATACCGGCTCGGATAAACGACGACTTGCCACAACCACTCGGTCCTAACAATGCGCCGATACTAAAACTTTCGGATCGACTTTGGGATTCCAAGGACGCTTTCCAAAACTGAATGCTTTCAGGGATTCCCTGTCGGTTGCGACGGCCCACCAAGAGTCGCAGGTATGCGTCGGCGTCTTCAGGACGATACGCTCGCATACCACGAGGAACGAGGGGCGGTTCCGATCCGGATTCCCATTTGGTTTCCAATGCAAGCCAGCTTCGCAGGTCTTCCGCCAGATCAAGCGCCGTCGGGTAGCGGTCGCGAATCGATTTGGACAAGCATTTGGAGCAGATACGTTGCAACTCCGTGTCCAGTTCTGGGCGCAGCATGCGAATGGGTTTTTCGTTGCGCAATCGCACTTCTTCGCAGATTTCTTCTGCATTTTGTCCTCGAAAAGGCATCTCGCCGGTCAACAATTCGTAAAGGACGACTCCTAGGCTCCATACGTCACTGCGACCATCCAGTTGGTGCGTAAGCCCCATCGCTTGTTCGGGCGACATGTAGTAAGGAGTGCCGCATCGTTGACCTCGAAGTCGTCGCTGAACGCTTTCATGGATGGACAGCCCGAAATCTGCAATTTTTGGGTTCTCGCTGTCCGCCATTAAGATATTGGCGGGTTTCACATCACGGTGGACCATGCGATCCTGATGGGCATATGCGAGGCCTTCCGCTATCCTGGTTACGATTTTTACGATTTGCATCGGATTCGAAGGACGCATCTCGGCTAGCGTAACGCCTTCTACAAATTCTTGAATTGCGAAAATGAATCCCTCCGATTCACCAAGTCCGAATGTGCGCACTATTGCATCGTGATTCAGCTCCTTGGCTAAGTCGACTTCGGCGATCAATGTTCGCAATTCCTCGATGTTTTGCAGAGAACTACGCTTAGGGAACTTCAAAGCAAAGAACACGTCAGTGCGGAGACATTGAGCCTTGTAGACTACGCCAAACGCCCCCTCTCCAATTTTTCGAAGGATTCGGAACGTTCCGACGACAGGAGGCAGACTCAAGCAAGCGCGTTCTCCTAGCTCATTCGATTCAGCTGAACTCGTTGTGGCGAGGCTTGTGCAGCCCAGCTTGTTCAATCGTATCAAGCTTAAATCGATGGTGTCCTTGCAATTCGGGAAACGGCGCAAGTAATCTTCGGCACGGAGTTTCAATCCTTGCGAATGCAACAGATCCATCTCCATGACTATCAATTCATCTAGTGTCTGCTTGCTTACGTACTCATCAAGGGTCGAAACAAACTCCTCCACGTTCAACTGCTTATCGAGGAGCCATTCCCTCTCGAATCGATCGCAAATTCGATCACAAACTTGAGACTCGGTTGCCTTTTGATCCATAGGTCATTCACATCAGACGCGTGTGGTGTCAAGTATTTGCCTAATCTTCACTAACTTACGTTCTACGCTTCTCAGTCCAATTCCGACCTTGTCTGCAATCTCTTGATTTCGAAGATCATTCATCTTGTAAATCGCGATCGCCTTTAGCATATTGTCTCCCAGCGAATCCAGCCGATACTCTAGTTCCTCACTCATGATAGCCTCCATGTCGGGAGTTGGGTTGCCATCGTAGGCAACTTCACCTAAATCCAAACCAACATCATTGTTGGTTCCTCGGGAATCGGATGCTAAAAAGGTTTTTCGACTTCCACCCTTGACAGAAAGCTCCTTTCGAACTTGATCAATAACACGTCGTTCCGCCATCACGATCAAGAGCTTCCAAAGGTCATTTCGGTTGACTAAATGCCTAAAGTCATTTGGCGTCCTAAAAAACAGCTTCGCGAACGAAATACTTGCAATATCTTCCGCTTCAATCGTATCGCAGCCCCTCTGCTGCAGAATTCTGTTGGCGTAGTTCTCGAGTCTCGTAACAAATCGGTCCCAGATTTTCTGTTGAGCATCAGGGTTCTTTGTTTTCAATTCCTCGATCCAACCAGTAACTGAACCGGAATTATGTTTGCTCATTCGATATCCTATGAGAACGGACGCCAATCGTGAAAGACGGGCTGTAGATTGCTGGAAGTGATTCTTGGACGCCTTGATTCAAATTAGTCGGTTATCCGCCCATGTCCAGACCACATTCCCATTTCAAACGGCGATTATGTTGCGAGACAAGCGTAGCCAAGCCATTGACTTCGCCAATCAAACCATGCCAGAAAGAGTCCTCGTAGGTGACGTCAACGAAGCGAAGTCTAACGAGGACGCATGCGAAATCGGGCAGGAAAAAGCTTAGGTAAGGTTTGCCTGGCGGAAGCTGGGCGTTCTACCAAGAGAGGAATCGATCGCATCGCTTTGTTAATCGACGGAAAAGCGAGATCGCAACGCAGTTTCATTTCCATAACGATTCTCGCATAAATAGCTAGACAAAGGCTCGTCCGGTAGTCCAAAGAGGTCTAGGTTGTGGAACCGGTTCGTAGGTATTGTAGCGGCATTGCGGGTGTTCATTGAAGATTTCTTGCCTAGCAAGGAATGAACGCCGTTACCGACGCTAAGCACTTGCGACCCAAATTTTTGGAGCACTTTCGCAATGCTTCTCCGGATGTTCAGAACTCCTTTGTCGATCTGCCCAACGCTTTGAAAGTGGTCGACGCCAATGCTGGCGAATAGGTTTCTCAACGATGACTTCAATTGCTTGTGGGACATCGTCCTGGGCCAAAGCCTCAAGAATTTATCGATGTTGGAGATTCAAACGGATATGGACGGAAAGTAAGGCTTCGTTTCCCTTTATCTGGGCGACATCTTTGCCATTCGCTCCACTTTATTGCATGCCGCTCAGAAACCTATCCGCTTGTTCAGTCTTGCATATTCGCGGGGAAAATCATCGATTCATGATTGCTTTGCAATTCACGGCCCTTCCGCAATCGTTGACTGCACAATCAGCGAGTTCGCTTACTGCTAGAAATTCGTCATTGCGTGCTGCTACCGCCAACGACTTCGAGGCTGTATCTCGCGACCAGCGAAGCAGTAACAAACATAAAATGCGTTTTTAGTACCGCCGATTCGTTTGAGACCAAGATGGGCCACCAAGACCTGCGCCTTTTGAATTCAAAAATGCGAGCTTGGAAATCAGTTCGAATCTGAAAACACTTTCGATTCTACCATGTTACACCTTGATTTGCTCCCTGTCCGATTGCGTGTTCAATCCGATAGCTCGCGACGATGAGTGTTAACAATTTCATGTTGTGACACAAGTCGATCGACGGCTGCTGCTGTTGTCATGAATCGCTCGCGACGAAACTGCAACTTGCTCAACAATTGCTGCGAGAATGGAATCGCTGGGTCGCCTTACGATGTTGCGACCGGTAGCATAAGCGTGCGAACGTCAAGGAGTTGCAAACATGCGTAAAACTCACGGTACGTTAGTTGTTTTCCTTATCGACTTAGGATTCGGGCATGCCCGCGTCGATCCAGTCCGAGATAACTTGAATGTTAGCATCGCTGATGGGTGGCAATGGAGCGCGTGGCATTCTCGGAACCCCTACGAGTGTTCCTCGCAGGACCTGAACCAACGCAGATCGATCTCCTCGATTCGGACCTGCTGGGGCAATCAATCCATGGTTGTAAACACTCAAGCCAAGAAACTCAGCGTAAGGTTTCGTCCAGAATCGACCTTGGTTCACCCCTGCTTGTCGATGCCGAGGATTGCCTGAGGGGGTAGCATCCTCAAGAATCTTTTGGACCAGCGCGTAACCCGTTGGTGCTGTTGGGGTCATTTTGGCCGCAATCTCGGCGGTAGTGGGCGCATGAAAGCGATGCGAGGTAAAGGCCCAGTCCAAAACATCGACTGGCAGTGTCATCCAAGTGCTGCGCAGCTCGTTCAGTCTCGCATTGAGTAAGCGAGGATTGGTCCGATCATCGTCTTTTGGGCGAGCCTCGGTTTGAATGCCCCATGCCAAACCCATGCATCGGTTTAAATGGTGCCATCGGTCGGGAGTCTCACCAAACAATTGGACTGCCCGGACAAACGCATGCCACCGATGATAGCCCACCCAGTCCTCCGGATCGCCATCCATCTTATGCACTTTCGCCCCATCGATTCTGCGGTCATCGAACAATACGCCTTGAGCAAAGTCTTCGAAGGCACTTTGGATATCGCTTTCGTTTGCAAGATGCTTGTCGATGATTTTGAATTGCAGTCGTGCAAGGTCGATAAAGCCCTGTTTGTTGGGACTACAGCCAGCGATAAAACTCGCCGGATGCGTGGCCGTCCCCACGGATGTTCGCAGCAGATCGACCGGACGATCAAGCTCTGGAAAGCCGTTGCCAAAATCGTAGGTTCGGGTCAAAGCGTCGATTGCTTGTTGGCTAGGATTCCACAAAAAAGAATCATCGAATTCGAACCAAAAATCCATACCTGTTTGCGTACTGTAAGCCATGGTTGGTGTCCTGGTGGGTTGCTATCGTTTATTGTTTTGAAGTTCTCGGGAGCGAAGCACCGATTTGTCGAGTTGCCGACGAATTTTTTGTTGCAGCTCCGAAGCGGCTGGGGTTGCCATAGCTGCTGCGAATCCTGTCGGCGATCGCTGAGCGTGGATGGACGGAAAGAAGACATAGTCAAAGCCGGCCTCCTCTGCCAGTTTATGGCAACTGATACACGAAGTCGCTTGGTGCCAAGTCTCCATGGTGGTGTTGGAAACGTTTATGTCAGTAGGTGCGTTGGTGGGATCAGCAGGAAAAGGCTTTTCGTCAGGCTCATTGGGAGTAGTGGGCCATTGAGTCATCACCAAATGATAGTTTCTCCAAACGGAGTTGGTTGGCAACATCGCATGGTACTTGGTGTTGGCCAGAATCGTTTGGGCATGTAGAGGGTTTTGACGAACGGCTTGGGCAGGAACGAGTGCGTTGCTGGGAGTCGGCGAAACGTAGAGGTTCGAAGGATCGCCGACCTTGGCTGGTTCGTTGGAAAGTCCCGCATTCGAACTGTCGTTGTAGGAATAGCCTGTACCCGTAGTCAACCCAGGAACGTTTCTTGCATGTTCAAACGAAATCCAGATCCATTGCTTACGAAGCGGGGTTTTGGCCACGATATGAAATCCGACCAGCCCGAGCTTACGTCTGTCCGAGCCTCCGTTCTGATAGTCCAACACATCGGCTTCGCGAACGTAATAAGTTGTTGGGTCTTCGGATACCTGCAACTCACGCCACGAGGCTTTGACCGTGATCGATCCGTTAGGATACTGGAAGTCGTCGTGGTGTGGGTCAATTGCATGCGCGTTGATAGCTTCGATCAGATAAAAGTCTTCGCCGCGGATCGTATCAAACTCTGGTCTGTTGACGTGGACCTCGAAGTGAGTGTAAGTATGGTTTTGGCAAATGAGCGGAGCGGCGAATCCTCCAAACTCTGCTTGACTGATATCGCCATAGAGTGTGTTGGAGCCGAACACCTTGGGCTTGGTCAGCGTAGTTCCGCCGACAGGAGTTGCGTCCCCGACTTGATTCCAAAGCAGCGGTTGAACGATGCTGCCATGGCTTGGCTGTTTAGGAATGGTTTCGAAGCCTGACTTCCAAGTCTCCCAAACTCGGGGCCGAAACGTTTCGGAAAAATCGAGGGTCTTATCAGGAATCCCTCTCTGAGGAATCGCAGGCCAGTCTTGCGAAGGCCAATTCAATGCAATGAACGACTGCCAAGAAAAATCACAGAATACGGCCACGGTTGCGTCATCCGTATCCGCGCCACCAAAATCGACCCCGTTCTTTTGAACCTCTTTTGGAATTGAAGCATATTTCTTGTCAAGATCCGCCGCGTTCAAGGATGAAGCATGAATGCAATGGATAAGTGATAGAACAAAAATTCCACGTTTGGTGATCATGATAAAAACTTTCGATTGGAAGTATTGGTATGCGAATCCTGCTTAAGATTTGGCCGAATCGCGGGGCGAACGTTCATCGCTTCGTTCGATAGTCGTAATGAAATGAACAGGTTCTTCGGAATGGCCCTGTGCATTACAAATTCGAGTGTTGCGATGCTCGAGTAGCACCTCTACAGAGCTCTCTCCCTCTTGACGCTGTTTACGTTGTAATGGCTAAGCGTAGCTATGCAACTTGTTTTGATTCAGCTCACTTCTTCCGAGGCATGATTTGTGCTGCTTCAAGCTTGCGATTACTCTCCCTCCCATAAACATCGCAAACGGCGCCCAAAATCCGACACGATTTTTCAGGATTTTTTGGAAAAGCTTTAAAACGTCTGAAATTTTTTAGAGCCACATCGGGCGGTGAAAGGCGACGGAGCTCGAACCCGCAGCAAAAAGTGATGCAAGCGTCAACAAATCAAGCGATTGCGTCACTTGCCTCGATTCTTTGGCTGCACTGAACTGCATTACCGAGTCTCCAAATTTCTGCTCGGGGCATCAATTGACCGGAATCTCAAACATAGCGTACAAATTACGCAACCAATTGACGATGCTTCTATCTCCCTCGGTTTTCACTTGCGGTGATCGCTTTGTTTGTAGAAATCGCTTTCTCCAGCAATTCTCTACAATGATTCAAAGCGATAACATCCAGTTGACTGGATGCCAGTACCCTTAAATCACTACGTGACGCAAGATACTCAACGATAGGATTTAGCAGGTAAGATAACTCCGATGCCGATAGCCTGCCTGTTTCAACGAGCGACTCAGCAACACACAACTTGCTTCGGTATTTTCGGATTGCCTCAGTTTTTTCAAAAACTTCACCCACAGTACATACCTCCCCACTAAGTGCCTGACTACAATTCGGAAGCTAACTTGTCAAGTGATAAAGCCACGAATAATCGCAAAGCTGAAAAAATGACCATGTCAGAACATTGCTGGAACGAAAACAACTCCTATGTTACGGATGCTGACGTGCAGTCGCTGATAACAGCCTTGGCTAACAACAAGGCAGTTGGGTTTATCGGAGCTGGGCCATCGATCGATGCCGGACTTCCTTCCTGGGACCGTCTACTTGCACATTGTCTTGATCACGCCAGTACTGATCTTCCTTTTGATTCAAAGTCCTGGGAGAAGGCAAAGAAACTACTTGCCTCAGGAGACTATCTAACAGTTGCGGAATTATTACAGCGAGGATTGGGATCACGGTTGGATGGGATACTAATGAATGTGTTTGGTAACGCAGTAACTCCCTCTCCAATCCACCGAGCGATCGCAAGGATGCCTTTTTCCATGGTGCTTACAACCAACTATGACCGGCTGATTGAAAACGCCTTCGCCACGTCACAACTCGTTTGCACGTGGCGCGAGCCCGAAGCAGTTTTTAGTGCAATCAAAAACTTTCATTACGCGATTGTAAAGACACATGGCGATGTTGGAAAACGCTCTACGACGGTTCTAACCAAGACACAGTACCGCGATCTTATGCACCTAAATCACCAATTCAACTTGTGTATTCGAATGCTGTTAACGCTCCGAACGTTTTTGTTCGTCGGCACAAGTCTTCGAGACCCGGATTTGTTCCATATAATTGACGAAGCAAGACTAATGCATGGCGAGGATTTTGGGCCACATTATGCCATAATGTTCGAGGATGAAGTCGATAAGTCATATTCTGATTTCCTGAAAGAAACATACAGTATACATACGATTTATTGCATGCCGAGCAAAAGAGAGGGGTTCGGTCCAAATGAGAAAAGCACACTTCTAACCAATCTGCTGACAATGTTGGCTGGAAAAGCGAATTTAGAAAGACATGCACGAATGGCTGGGCCGGCATTAGATGACCCAAAATTCTGTACGTTGGCCGCATGCGAAACACTTCTTGCAAAAGCAGTTGAATTTTCGGGGTCAGTCCGTGGCGACATTGGACTCATTTCGGATGGGTTGCATCATTCACCCTCGATAGTGTGTTCTACACCACCGAAGACACGATCGAACAAACCAACGAGAAACGAAACGCCTATAGCGGATTTGATTTTCGCGTAGGTTTCTGGATATTCACGCAAAGCTTCGAGGACATCTTGTCCTCTCAAATACCAATCTAGAACGCGCGTTTGAGCAACGATCTCGTTCGTGCCACAATATGGCACGAACAAAACCCAGCGATTAATTTTAACGTTTCCAAAGATACGTTTTAACGTTACTTGATTGTCGATGAACTTCGCGATGTCTCTCGTCATTTTGTTTCGTTGCTTTTCGTATCGATCCGAGGCGCTAATTGGCTCCTCACATCCGTATGCTTGGTAGGCGTGACCGTCCGTTCGAGTGAATCCCTCGAGGCCAGCGTCGCCGCGATCATTATCTGGGATTTGCTGGTACTCAGTGGGACCGTAGTGGACCGAAAGTATCCTATTAGCCCAATTTTGCCACTCTTCGCCAGTTAGTCTTGAAGTGCTAGCAGCCATTTCTTCTAAACTCTCGGAGTACTTTCATTGACAATCGCTAGTCAGTTTTAGGAAATCGAATTGCGTAGATCGACGTTTCGAATGTTGAACACAGCCAATATAGACGATTTCGAGGCGAAGTGCCCATCTCTGGAATACCCCAGAAGAACGTCGAAGCGGATACTCCACTTCGGATCAACTTCAAATTGACTGGAAATTCCGGTATAGTTTCGTATCGAACGGAGGTTATCCTGGAAAAAATAATTCAGTTGCGTTGCTCGGAGTTCGGAAACATTGATCATATTTAGAGCCTAGCCCACATCTAACCTGCTCCAGTCACCCAAACCCGTGCGCGTGGAGCTTCCGTGTTGGTACGCAGCCAATTGGTGGCAAATTTGTTTTCAAAGCCTATTGTTGTCGGCGTGACGGCGTGAAGAAACCCAGCGAGATACGTCCTTTTGGACAGGTATTTACCCAAAACGTCGGGTATGTACTACAGCCGCTCCTTGGCTTCTGACCTTCCGGCATCATTCGGTGCCAAGCTCATGTCATAGAACTTGTGGGGAGTGTGCCGACGAAGAATTCCTCTTTTCAGATTGACGAATATATTGGAAATCGACTCCGCGTCGCGCGGAAGCTGCGAGGAATGAATCAGTCGCAACTAAGCAATGCGTAGACCAGCAGATTCAAAAGTACGAAAGAGGAGCAAATCGCTTTTGCACTTTTGCACTTGATGCAACCCAGAAACCTGAAATCGATGCGGAGCTCGAACCCGCAACCAATGTCGATCTATGTGCCTTTGGATTCAAGATTTGTGGATTGCGTCAATAAATTGCCGCTGCAAACTTTGTGCATCGACTTACTTTCATGGCATGGCTTGTACACTGGAACGTGGCAACGCTACCGGTCTTGAGGTGACGAATCAGTCCATACGCTACCCCTCCTATTCGGCGCTCGAGCATATGAAGCCGTTGCGAGGAAGTCTAAGTACACTTTGATCACGGCTAGTTGTCGATAGTGTGCCAAACCGGTGAGTCAAAAGAAGTACTTCGAACTCTAGTCTCGCCACGCTCAGAAAGCAACTTCGCTACACTAGCATTGCGGCGGTGTAATGGTATGTGTGCAATGCGGATGATCCGGGATTTTGACCTCTTTCGTCCAATCCCCATCTCCGTAGGCACGTTGTAATCGATCTAAGAGCATCTGCGTGTCATGCTCTTGCCCAGCCAGATTGACGGAGCAGTTCGATTCCTTATCCTCACCCAACGAATGTGGAACAAAGCATCGAGTGACGTTGTTCGCAATTAAAGTTCGAAGCACCGATTGGTTATAAAAGCGACTAAATTGCGTGCGAACCAAGCGTTCTGCCCATCCAGCTGGAAATACGCGGTTATTGGACGCGTGTTCAGACGAATCTCGAGGAATAACTGCTTCAGTCTGGACGTAAGCGTCGTTGATCGAAATTTCTCCCTTTACGAGCCTACACAACAATATTCGGAAGTCGATTAGTCTTGTTCTTCCTTCAAGCACTTTGCCAGGCATTTGCTCAGACATAACTAGTTCAAGCATCAAATTACGAAGCGTGTCGTTGGCTGTAAGAGTTTCTGGAATCTGCGAAAACTCGGTGGCGTATCGTTCTGGCATTGCGCCGCTTTCGTGTGTAGGGAATGATTTCTGTTTTGGCCAACCGCGCGAGTTGTGGGTCGACAGATGCTAATACAACCAATTGTACCTGTTAACCTGCCTAGTTTGTTTAAATTGGCGAGATTTTCGTAGCGAAATCGTCTGGCAATCGAACTGGTGGAACTTCATGACACGGGCGAACTTGTCTTGCGTCGGGTTGGAATCGGGTTCGCGACCTATTCGATGTCCAGTCTTGAGATTTACTATTTGCTCGAGGGTCGTATTCACTTAGTCGCAAGCTAGCGGGGTTCGCTTGTTCTCGGTGCATATCTAAAAGAACGCGTACCGCAGCTTTCGCTGCAGTCCGTTGGGAATCGTATTGGACTTTCGGCGATTCTACGAAGCCGCTTCGGCACATACGACTCTTTCGAAGCGGGAACCAGGCGATCGCACTCATGTTCGGACTAACCAAGAAACCGTAACTGTCCTATAGCAAACTTGCGCAATTGGCTGGTTTTTTGTTGCGATTGATAGCGATTGATAAGCGATTATCTGATGTTCAATTGGATATAGACGAGAAGAAAGGCTCCATTTCCCGCTATTTGGGCGATGTCGTTGCCATTTACTCCACTTTATTGCATGCCACTTAGAAAACTCTCCGCTTGCTCAGGCTTGCAATGGAGTGTGTTGAGGAACCAACCCTCTGTTTGTCCATGCTTAGGTTGATAGCTCATTACAGGATGCTGCCCTTAGCCGACTCCAAGGAGCTGGAACATTGATTCCACCGTTTGGAGCCTGGATTCTCGCCGATTCACCGCCTTAGCCATGTCGCACGAATGAATGGCGAGTTCATCCGACTTATCCACAGCTAGCCCCTACTCTCGTCTGTGTGTTAAATACTTCTGTTAAATAGAGTGTTACGCTGTGGATAATGGTCGCTAGGCATTTGAATTGATTGGCGTTTTCGAGGTGGGCGGTGTGTAAACCATCGAAGCGTGGTGTGTAAACCATCGAAAAACGGTGGGTAAACCATCGAAGATTGCGACTGGTGTGTGAAATGTCGAATTGGGACATCCAGTGTGTGAAATGACGAATCTGCTTGACTCGGTGTGTGAAATGACGAAGTATCGCCGACATGACCGATACCATCGCCCAATTCAAAGATCGATCTCCCCTCCTCCCTGACCGGCACCCGCACGGCAATCGCACGTTAATTTCCGAATGGTCCAATGATTGCAGTAGGAGGCTGGGCGGGTACCCCACGTTCGGGTAGCCGTTTCAGGAGTCTTTTTTGCATCGGATGTGCGGTATGGCCAATGCGTTTGTTACCCA
>JANPHB010000291.1:0-14289 GCA_031424235.1 Pirellula sp. | reverse complement strand
CCCCCCGCCCCTGTTTTTTTTTTCTTACTCCCCCCCCCGCCCTTTTTCTTCCGCGCGTGCCCCCCGCCCCCCGGGGGGGGCGCCCACGAATCCGGAGGTGTCATTTTCATCACGCGGCCCATTAGAACACCAAAGCGGTGGCCATTCGGGACAAGCCCGAATGACATTGAATTAAGCCTGTACTCGTAGCGGAAGTTGTAAAACTTCCTGGAGTTCGAGGCACTTCAGGAACTCTTACGAGATCCCGCTACTTGCTAACTCAACGCCATTCGGGACAAGCCCGAGCCGGACAAAACGACAAATATCAAAAGTCAATGTCGGCAAAAGTGACTAGCCAAAATTCGCACCTCCCCGACGCGACGATTGAAACGTTGCCCTTTGTTTTCGTGATTAGAAATGCTTCACAGCGTTGCCGAAACGGGGCGAGGGGGAGAAAATCGCGTTTGAGTGGCTGAGGACCAGTGGGGTTCGCGTGGACGGGAGTTTCTAGCTGCGAACCGTTAGCTCAGACGAGACAAGCTCGTCAGGGGCCCAAAAAAACACAATCTACCTACGCCCGCCAGGCGGCGCGAATTGAGTATCTCTTGGCGAGGGGATACGTTGGTTGTTCGGTTGGCTGGCGGGCTGAGTCTGCGGTTGGCCAACAGGGCCGTTCCCAGGCTGCATTTTCGGCGTTAGATCGGCCGTGAACCTACTGATTTGCATGCTGGTAATCTCACCGGTTTTCATGCGATAGGCTGCGTTGATGATTTGCAAATCGTGTTGCAATGTGTTGATGTGGGCTGGTTGCCCTTGCGTCCCTTCGATTCGAACTGTGTCGCTGGCGGCAGCGTATTTCAAACTGTTGGCTTCGACTGAGATTTCTCCTGAATCGGTATTCGATTGCATTTTGACTCGACTAGCAGCCTCGATTTCCCATGCAGCCGTTTTGGGGGCATTGGGAGATTGATTCCAGCTCAATCCGGACGCGTCGAAAATATTCAGTTGGTCCGAGAATAGGACGCTTTGACCGCGGCCGAGACGGTCGAACGTATTGACATTGACGGAATCTTCCCAGGAAGCGATCGGACCAATCAAGGCCGCAATGCGGTCGATGAACGTTGCGCTGCGTTGAGCCATGTTGCCCTCCATTCTGCCTTCGAAGCGCAAGTGAATGCACTGGTAGTTGTTCTCCGTCCCCGTGTCCGCAATTAGTGGCGTTGAAGATGCAGAAGCGAGAGAGCCACCCAACGGGCTCTCATTGCCAAGACGCCGACTCCAGATCTCGCCGGGGCCATATCCCAACCACGTTTGAGTCGGAACCATAATGTCGAGTTGCGGAATCTTGATCTGCTCCATGGATCTGCGCCTTGACTTCATGTCGGTTTGCACTGCTCTCAATTCCACGGAATCCAAGAGTCGAATCACCGAGACTTGCGTTGCTAGGGGTTGGCTTCGCTTTCCATCGATTCGCATCGAGATTGGCTGTTCCATCTCAACGGCCATTTCGCTGGCTCGGGCGTCGATATGCCAAAGGGTTTGTGGATCGGTCTCCATGCGGCAATTGATGGCAACGCCTCCAAAGAAGCGAGCGGTTCGGCCATCGAACTCCATGCGTTTACCCCACTGCAATTTTGGTGTTTCATGCCAGCGAATTTCTCCGCCCGCTTCCTTGGTTGGTGAGCGAGCAGGAACGAAGCCGTTACTTGGAAAGCCATTATTGAGTGTGCTCGGCAAACTAACCAAACTCGTATTGCTCGGAGTTGCGGGCGTTTTTTTCTGGAGTACCTCGGCAGGAAGAATCATTTCACCTGGGTGATCGATGGAAAAACGATTTTCGCTTTGCTTGAGCGTCAGTGTTGCGCCGACAACGGTACCGCTTCCGACTTTTACCTTAGCCGGCTGCGTCGCTTGACCAACAATGGTGATATCGCTGAAGTTTGGCTGAGTTTGCTTCAGCTCAAGTCGATCACCCGTCACAATCAATGGCCAAGGTGAATCGTCCGAGATTTGGTTTTTGGTAAGGGCGAAATTGCCGTCGAGCAACAAGTCTTCGACGCGACTTTCAGGACCCGTTCGAACCACTTTGGCACGCATGGTTTTGGCTGTGACAACGAACGGTGAAGTGTTGCTGGTTACCATTCCACTCTTATTGGCAGGTACTGGACTAGGCTGTTTCAAAGGTTCAGGTTTGATACTGGTGGGTGGCAAGAGGCTCAATCCCAGTGGCGAAGAACCTTGACCAAATGTCGAGTTCGCGGGCGGCTGATTCGGTGCCATTGCCAGCCCATTGATCGGCGGGGGCTCCCCGTTGGTTGGTGCACTGTTTATCGAAACTGCGATAGGAATGGTGTTGGCTTGAGCTCGAGGCGATTGGGTTTGCGAATTGCCCCCCGGAGCGACAACCATTGGGCTGGGCTGGTAGGCAAACCAAACTTGCATGTTCTCGACCCTTGCGTTCAATTGTGGTGAGTCCACTTTGACGTTGCCGTCGGCCTCCATTCGGTCGGGCAATGCCAAGGGAGTTTTGCCATCTGGATATTGCGGTGCAAACTGAACTGCGAGTTCCGGAGTCATCGGCGTGAGCCAAAACAACAACTTTTCTGCCTGGAAACGTCCATGAGTATCGCTCTTGATGTTGGCGCTCCCACGTATGTCGACCAAATCCTTGTCGGGGTTTTCAGGGTCTGGCTTAACGATGAGCCGTTCCCCCCACGAAAGTGTCCACAAATCTTCTTTCAAGCCCATTTGAGCTCTACCTGCACCCTGTGCTAAGATCGCGCCAAGGCGATTTCCTTTTGGAGATCGGCTCTTTGCGTTAGGGTCGTTGGCCAACGCTTCGGCCCCTTGATACTGCAGATATTGGACCTCCGGAGACCATACTTGCACGGATTCACGCTTGAGGTAAACAGGCGTAAGCTCTCGGGATGTTGTACCAGGGAGTCGGTTGCTGAGCGTAATCAGTCCGTTGACCAAATCCATAACCAAATGTTGACCATGGGCTTCGGCCTCCATGCCTGGTGCGTTTAGCTTCAGCCAACCGGAATGGTCGCGATTGTCTTTGCCTACCGCGCCCACCGCTTCCAATCGCTCTACGCGCCAATTGGAACTAGCCGTGGCTGGCGTGCCTTGAGCAAAGGTGGGTTTGTTTTGTCCACCAACGGTGATCTGCAATTCATGGCAATCAAACGTATCGATCGGTAGCCCTTGAACGATGTGTTCCATATGCACACCCTTCTTTAAGATCGCCAACGATGATGTGAATTGAAATTCAAAAGCGCCACCGCATGTAAGCGTCGCATAGGCTGGTCTTCGAGCAATGTCCGGAATATCCTTGCGAGGCAAAAGCCCACCTGGTTCTAGACCGATTTGAACCCGGTCGACGTAGGTCAATTCAAGTTTGTTGAGGCCGTTAAAGGAAGAATTGGTTTGCGATTTGGGCTGTGCGGTGGTAAGCAAGTCTTTGTCGAGGAAGATCCGGAGATCGCTTCCTTCGACAAGGGAGTTCCCTAATTGCATTTTTATCTTTTGGTTGGTCCAGATGACTCGCTTGTTGATTCGCAAGTCACTCGCGTTGATAAGCATTCCGTCATTTTTTGTTGCTTCATCGGGTGGCGAATAGATAGAAATGTCACCGAGGAGTTGGCCACTCACCACGGGAGGCAGCTCACGAGTCCAGTCCACGGCTGAGGCGAATTGAATTTCGGCTCCTTGATGATTCTTGATAAGCATGGCTCGCTTCTTGGAGCCCGAATTCTTTTGCGGAATGAGGATCGTGATCGGCTTGATGATCCATTCGGTTTCGGACTTTTGCATGCGGGTCTGATAGAGAAGAATTGCGTTGTCTGTCTTTACCACGCGAGGCGGATTGGATTTGTCCTGCTGCCAGTCCCCTTCTTGAAATAGACCATTCCACCAGTCGTCGCGTGGACCCAAAACAATGCGATCGTATCCTTTTTTTCGGTCTGTCTTCTTCGGTTCCAGAAAAGGAACGACAAGAGCCATGTAAGCCGTAAAAACAACAAACAATGGGATGAGAACTCGAAAATAGTCGCGAAGGAAAATCATTTGATTCGAGAGGGCACAAAGTCCTCCCAACGCCCCTTGGCTTTCAATAATCGCTCAATCAATTCACGAACGGCCCCTTTGCCGCCGGCAGCGTTCATCGTCCATTTTGCCGCTTGTTTCACTTCTGCTGCGCCGTCGGAGACCGTCGCGCTCAACCCGACTTCATACATCACGGACAAATCGGGAAGATCATCGCCGATGTAGCAGACTTCGCTCATCTCGACACCAGCCTGTTGAATCATTTCTCTCGCAGCAGGCAGTTTCTCGGCAAAACCCTGTCGGACCATCGTGATCCCCAATTCGGCCGCTCGAAGCTTTACGATTTGAGAATTGCGAGCTGTTAGCAATCCGAATTGAAATCCCGCCTTTCGCCAAATTTTGATCGCATGGCCGTCTCGAACGTAAAAGGATTTGCTCTCGATACCCGCATTGTCAATCGTGATTAAGCCATCCGTCAAGACTCCATCCACATCGGAAAGAATCAGTTTGATCGGTTTCGCAGTTTCGGTGTCTCTCGGTGCCACTTCAGTTTTCTCCCGTTAGCCTTCTGAACGAAATAGTCGTAAAGTTGTTGGTCCATTGTGCCATTCGATCGACTCGTTGTCTTCCTCTGCATTTCCTGAAACCCCGTCGCTGACGTTTCGTTGCAATGCGTTAGCCGCGTCGTGCTCGATGCCGAGGATGTCAGTGATATCAATCATTCCCAACGGTTTGTCTCCCGCATCGACGACTGGTAATTCGCTGATTTTGTTTTGGACCATGATATCGATCGCGTCCAAGAGTTTTGCTCCGGATTGGATCGCCGAAAACGACCGAGTCATCAAGTTCTCGATGACGTTGTCCAAATCGCTCTCGCGTCTTTGTTCAAGCAGTCGCGCCAGATCGCTGTCGGTAAAAATCCCCTCGAGCTTTCCGTCCGAATTAACGAGCATAACGGCTCCAGTTCTTCTTCCTGGCCGCGAAACCTCAACCAGCATTTTTCGAATCGTGGTCTGGGTTGAGGCAAGGCGACAATCATGAACTGGCCGCATCACATCGTCGACGATCGCCAGCTTGCGACCAAGGGATCCGCCTGGATGCAACTCAGCGAAATCTTGAACACCGAAGTCGCGAGCTTCGCTGACCACCAAGGCCAAGGCATCGCCGATGGCCAACATCGCAGTCGTGCTTGTGCTTGGGGCCAAGTTGTGTTGGCAAGCTTCGCGGCAAGGAGGCAAAACTAAAACGATGTCTGCAGCCCGAGCCAGTGGACTGTTGGCTCCACTGGTAATCGCGATGAGACCGGCTGAACGGCGAACCATAAACGGTAGGATGCGCACGATTTCTTCGGTGGCCCCACTGTTGGAAAGCATCAAGACCACGTCGGTCGGTCCTAGCCTACCTAGGTCGCCATGCACGGCCTCAGCGGGATGGAGAAAGTGGGCTCGGGTTCCCGTCGAGGCAAACGTAGAAGCCAGTTTCTTACCGATGAGTCCTGCTTTGCCAATACCGCAAACGATTAAGCTTCCACGCATGCTAAGCAGCTTGTCGACGGCAACCAAAAAGTCCTCGTCCAACGAGTCCGCAATGGCATGGATGGATTGAGCCGCTTGCCTAAGTATTTCCGCTCCGCGTGCGAGTCGTTTCCGTTTTGCCGTCGCACTAGCACCGTTTCGACGGGCTGGTAGTCGCATGTTCATCGCCGTCCCTGGCTTGTAATGGAGTTGAATTTAATGAGTCCACCACGGTTCAATCTTCGAACGGCGGAATCTCTCATCTGGATACGTTAGCATATGCGAACGACTCGCGACAACACCGAAGTCGCGGTTTGCTAGCAAAGCGATGGTGGAGTGAGGTCCTTCCCGATCAATACCAGAGAGGCAAAAAAATGGGTGTCAAAAAAATTCAATGGCTTGAAGCTATTTTCTGCCATCCAATCTTTTTGCTATCTCTACACATCAAAATGGTATGTAGCATACTAAGCACATACGCAAGAGTATTCGGGGCAATTGGTAGTTTGCTGTTTCGCTCAATTACCCCGCAGTTAAGACCCATGCGATCTGATCAGGCCGTGTGATCCTATCATCAATATCTTTCCCATTGCGATTGAATCGCGAATGCGATGGCAGTTTTCAGCCTGGGGTAAAGTTCGCATCGCGAACGAAACCCCAGGTCAACGGTCCCCTTCCATACCGAGCTCTGAAGGAGCGGGATTGACGGCGAATCGCATGGCCAAACAATCGCGTCGTTGACTTGGATTTGCCACGCGACCATTTGTGGAAATGCCGTCGCGTTGCGACTCGATCGCGGTCTACTCAATGTTTACCACGGATTGCATCCGTGGCTTTCAAATGCCACTGCTCCGCAGTTAAGACCCCCAAGTTCCGAGTTTACCAGACGTGCCCCTACCCCAATTGCCTTTATTCGATTGCTGTTGCTTCCTTACTCTCGCCGCCAGGCCACTTCCCCTTGATTGCCATCGCACCTCCAGCAATCGCGGCGACGATGAGCATCCCGCGTTGAGTACGCCTAGGTTCATTTTTGGAAGGAGCGACAATAGACATGATGAATGTACCAATGCATGCGATGCATACGACAGCGCCAATGAATCGCAAAGCAATCGTCCGTTTACTCGGCAGAAGGCACGCTACAGCAACCATCGCTGGAAACATCGAAGTACTTCCAATTACCAAACAGGTTAGGGGCGGAGTTTGAAGCAGAAGCATAAAGGCGGAAAAAGCCAAGAGAACCACAGCAAAGACCAAGCAAAGCCAGCCGGCGATGAGTGGCAAAACACGGCGTGATGTATTCAATTCAGAGACTCCTGAAGTCATGTGAGCGAGAGATTAGTTTGGTAACCCGAAGCGTGAGCGAGGAAATACAATCAAATTCCTCGCTTACGCGTTTTGGAGTTGCGCGTTTTCTGTGATTCCGGGCCAACGGCCCAGCAATTTGCATAGCCCAGCCCAATGGGCTGGGTATTTGTTGCAACTGCTCTCAAGGGCCGAAGGTCCGACCGTTTGCTGACTAACGTCTCTTGCTGTAGCAAACTGCCGGGCCGTTGGCCCTATCAATACCCTTGCTTGATTTGCCCCAGCCCTTCAGGCTGGGCTATGTAAACGACCGGGGCTTTGCCCCTAAATCAAATTGCTTCTAGTTGCAATCGCACGTGATTTGCACTGGCAATGGCAAGTATGCGTTTTAGCGCTGCTTTCACAAGATCGTTTACCGGCGGAAACGACGATCAGTTTCCACCAAACAGTTGCTGCTTGAGGAACGTATAGGCGATCGCTTGCATGAACGCGGATTGGCGATTATTGGCCGCTCCTCCGTGGCCACCCTCGATGTTTTCGTAGTAGAGGACCGAGTGTCCTTGTTCCTCCATCTTGGCCATCATCTTTCTGGCGTGGCCGGGATGGACACGGTCGTCGCGAGTTGAAGTTGTGAAAAGAACGTTCGCGTATTTCTCGCCACTCTTGACGTTATGGTAAGGCGAAAACGACTTGATGAACGACCATTGAGCAGGATCATCGGGGTTGCCGTATTCCGCCATCCATGAGGCGCCGGCCAGCAATTTGTTGTAGCGTTGCATATCCAAAAGTGGCACTTGGCAGACCGCTGCTTTGAACAAACCTGGATAAAGCGTAACCATGTTTCCGACCAAAAGTCCGCCGTTGGATCCACCTTGGATTCCAAGCTTTTCCGGTTTCGTTACTTTCCTAGTATACAGGTCTTGAGCAACGGCTGCAAAGTCCTCGTAGCATCGCAAACGATTCTCCTTCAATGCGGCCTGGTGCCAGCGAGGACCATACTCTCCACCGCCTCGAATGTTCGCAACAACATAAACTCCCCCTTGACTAACCCAAGCTCGTCCGACGGCAGGGCTGTAACCGGGTTGCATCGATATTTCGAACCCGCCATAGCCGTATAGTAGAGTTGGGTGATTGCCATCTAGTTTCAATCCCTCGGCGCCAACCAAGAAGTAGGGAACGCGAGTTCCATCTTTGCTTGTCGCAAAGTGCTGAGAAATCGCAAGCCCCTTGGCCTCAAAAAAGGCAGGCATTTGCTTGAGCACCGACGGTTCCGAGCCGATCGTTCCAAAGGAAAGCGTCGTTGGGTTCAAGTAGTTGGTCGAAGTCATGAAGAAGTCGTTGGACTCGTCCGAGTCAACCGATGAAATGTTGACCGTCCCAAGCGAAGGTGCTCCTTTGAGCGGTTCGCGAACCCAACCTTTGTCCGTTGGCTTTAAAACATAGATTCGATTCTTGACATCTTCCAATACGTTGATGTAAGCGAAGTCTTTGGTAAAACCCGCGCTGGATAACGCAGTGGTATCCGAGGGTTCGAAGACCATTTCAAGATTGCGATCGCCTTTGACAAAGGCATCGAAATTTGCCATCAGCAGAGCGCCCGCTGGATAAGTCTTGCCGCCTACTTCCCAAGGCTTACGAAGTTCGATAGATAGGTACTGGTGAAAGACCGACTTGCTTGCACTGTTGGGAACGTCGATCTTGATGAGCTTGGAATTGTTGTCGAGCAGATACAACTCATCGTTGTAAAACGCGAGATTGCGGCTGACGAAGTTACGTTCAAAGCCGGGCGAATCGTCGTGCACGGCCGAGATGGACATGTCTTCGCTTTTGCCTTCGTAGACGACTTCCGCCGACTCAAGCGGTGTGCCTCGTTTCCATTTCTTGGCAATGCGAGGGTAGCCCGACTCGGTCATCGATCCCGGACCAAAATCCGTCATGACAAACACGTTGTCCTTGTCGATCCAGCTCATGCCCCCTTTGGCTTCTGGTCGCGAAAAGCCATCCTTGATGAATTCCTTCTTGTCCATGTCGAATTCACGCGTGACATCGGCGTCTGCTCCACCGCGAGACAGAGTAATAAGGGCTCGTTTGTAGTCGGGACGGAGGAAATTCGCACCTTTCCAAACCCAGTTTTCGTTTTCCGCTTTGCCAAGAGCGTCTAGATCCAAAATCACTTCCCACTCGGGCTGAGCCTTCTTGTATTGCTCCAAAGTTGTTCGGCGCCAAAGTCCTCGCTCGTTCTTTTTGTCTCGCCAAAAGTTGTAATAGAAGTCACCTTGTTTGGACACGAAGGGAATGCGAGCATCGGAGTCGAGGATGGCTAGAAGGTCTTCGCGGAGTGCATTGAACTGCGGATCGGCCTCCATTTTGGCTTGCGATTTGGCGTTCCTGGCCTTAACCCATTCAATGGCTTTCTCCCCTGTAACGTCTTCGAGCCACAGATAGGGATCCGTGTCTCCCGCTACTGTGGGATTCGTTGTTGCGGAATTGTTGGGTAGTTGAGCCATGGTTGTTTTGGTAAAAGTTAGCAATCCAAAGGGTAGAATTGCCAAAAGTAGGGATGTTTTGAATTGAAAAGGCATATCTCGCTCCTGCGACGCATCGCCGAGTAAAAGTTTAGAAAGTTTCGTCAAATTTGGAGAGGAGAGAATCACTGGGCGATGCAAGGACGATAAACTTAGGGAATTGGGTTCGTCCAAGGTCTTCTGAATTCTAGATGGTATCGATTTATCCATGGAGGATCAATCATGCGATTGCTATTTGGCTTGTCGGTCATTTTCCTAACAGCGTTTCTCGGTACATCGACTCGCGTTGCACTTTCTGGCGACCCAGTTGACTCACCTAGCAACCTCATTCGTGTTCGAGATGCGGTGATGTCGGGAAACACTAGTTCGGCGGTGAATGAACTCAGGTCGTTGCCAAGCCAAGAGAGACTGGAATGGATAAGTCAATTACACCAGTACGGTGGCAACGAAAACCCTAACGGTGGTGGTTCGATGGCCGACTACTCCGCTTTGATTGGTCTCATTGAGAACGTTATCGATGCTGACTGGCAAGTTAACGGTGGAACTGCTTCGTTGAACCCGTATCGCCAAGGGGTTCGGATCGACCCAAAGGGTTTGATTGAACGATTCGACGCCAGCAAAGTTAAATTGACGTCACTCAAATTTGATCGAGATCAGGGCAAAAAGGTCAAGTCGGAACCGACAACGCTTTCGGAGCTCGGTGACTGGCAGGAGGCTACTTCGTTAAGATGGGTTTCACTGCACCAACTGGACCAACAAGTTGCCGAGCGCCTCAAGGACTCGAAGAATGCTCGAGCCAACATCGCAATGGAATTGTTGGGGGGCCTCTATCGAATCGACTATGTGGCATACGACAAGGAGTCGCGTGAGTGGTACCTTGGCGGGCCAGCGGGAAATCTTGTTGCGGGCAAGTCAGGGGAGTTGTTGAACGCCGAGACTGGATTGCCACCAGTACTTCTCGAAGATCTGCTCGGCATTGCACCTCATGTCTTGCGAAACAAAGGGGAGTTTGGTTGCTCGATCGATCCAGACCCAGTTCGACTCACGGAGGCCTACGAGATGGCTCGAACCTCTTCCTCGATGCGTGCCATGCAAAGAGAGCCCGAAAAGTTTGCCGAAGATTGGCGTCAAAAGCTTGGACGCCAACATGCAAAAGTCATCGGGCTTCGACAAGATTCACCGACTGGCTACGCACTGTTGATCGCCGATGCGCACATGAAACGCTTGGGATTGGGACTGGAACCTTGCCCAGCCAAAATGAAATCGTATTGGCACGAAAAAGCGGCCTTATCGAGTTTGGGCAATTCCGGGGATTCGGGCTTGGTCCGCTGGTGGTTCTCGTTGACCGACTTCAAGATTCCGATGGACCCAGAGCGCCATATATATCATTTCGCATCCTCAAACGTTCAAGTGCTCAGCGAAGCACAAATAATGAACGCCAAGGGGGAACGTGTCGCAACGACTTCTCCGGACTTCGCGGCTGATGCGTTTGCGAGGAAGTTCACACGCAACTTCGACCAATTGCAGCGGGACTATCCGGTCTATGGTCGCTTGCGACACATTTTCGACTTGGCCGTTGCCATGGAAATCGTGCGACACGAGATTCGCGGAGGCAATGGAAAGCCATTTCTGGCAATCGACCATGCCAAGGCGCAACCTCGGTTGCCTGTAGCACCAATGGAGCTGGAATCGGTCGCTTCGACGCATCTTCAACCCAACGGATCGATGTCCGCGATGATCAGTGGCGGCGTCTCAATCCAAATCTCGGATGCTATTAGCCGGTTGAAAGTGGACAAGTCCGAAACGAATAAAGTTGCGATCGAATCGTCCAACGATTTGAGTAAACGAGCGGACCTAGTGGCCAGTCAGCAGAGCGATCTGGAGCTCACGCTGAAACCGAAACGCGACCTGCCGTTTTGGAAGTAAGGGTAGTTGGGTTTCATTGAATCGCGGTGTTGAGTTTGTCGTTTAACAGTCAGCCGTAGGCGTACTTCGTTTCGTTGACCGTACGCCTACGGCTGACTGTTAAACGAGTATGCCTGTGATAGATAAGTGGTCTCGCTGGACGCTACCTTCGCGGAGCGAAGGGCGACATTGTCGCTCGTCGCTCCGCGACGATTGCGTGGATGCGACCGGGACTCTAGATCGGCTTCAAACTCCGATCGCACGAAAATTCAACACCCCACCCTCAATCTCGTCGGCCGCATCACACGGGCGCCAAATTCATCCCGCCTGCCTAAAGTTCCCGGTTCGATAGTTCGGATTGCTCTCACGTGCCGAACCGTCGTCGCTGGGCTGCACATAGACGGACCGCTGCGGATACGGATGCTGAATTCCAAGCTCGCCAAAGCGGTTCTTGATCCGCTTCAACCACTCCTGCTTGACCGCCCCGTGCTTATTCGGAAGAGTCTTGACGGACATCTTCAGGTTCATGGCTGATTCCCCAAGGTTTTCAATTGCGGGAGAGCTCGGAAGTTCCAGCAACAAGCTTCCAAACGTGGGGTCTTGGTGAAGCTCCTGCGAGATAGAGTTCAAGATATCGGTGATTCGATCGAGACTCTCTTGGTGGCCGACAGCGATTTCACAGACAGCTCTGGACCATCCGTGCGTTTCGTTGCTCACACTGTTGATCGTCCCATTCGGAATAAAGTGCACTACACCGTTGGAGTCTCGCAACACGGTCATTCGCAAAGTGATCCGTTCGACTTGGCCGCTCACTCCACCGACGCGAACGAAGTCGTTCAGCATATACTGGTTTTCGAGCAGCATCACGAAGCCATAAAAGTAGTCCTTGATCAAGTTCTGAGCGCCGAAGGCAACGGCCAAACCGATGACGGCAACTCCCCCCATCAATACGGTAATGTTCGCACCGGCTTCGTCGAGAACCATCATCGCGCCGGCGATAAAGATACCGACGGTCGAGGCATTTTGAAAAACCCCGACCAGCGTTTTTGCCCGGTTCTCTCGTTCGGTTTTTGAGCCTCGACCTGAACTGGTCGTAACGAGGTGGACCGATCGCGACGCAAAAAAGGAAGCGAACCAATTGAAAATGAACATGCCGGCCACGATGGCTAAGATCGGTGGGCCATGCTTAACAATCCATTGCGAAATATTGTGCAGCGTAAAAGGGTTGCGAATGGCCGCGGTGCGACTCTCAGCTTCGTTGGCCTCTTGACGCTTCTTTTCGGCTTCGTGCAGTGCAACAATGTGTTCCGATTGCAAACTGCTTTGTTCGGCGCGGTGATCGTTGAGACGCTCGCTGATTTCGGCGACGTCCGATCTCGCATGGATAAGTCTGTTACTGGCGTTCGCGATCGACGTCCTCAACTCGGCTAGTTCCGACGCGTCCGCTCCTTCGGCTGTTCGGCGAGTTAGCTCTTGCGAAAGGGTAAGCTGTGCGGCGCTTGACAGATCGACTTTCTTTCGAGCGAGCGTCAGTTCTTTCTGTTCTTGAACGACTAGCTTTTGGATGTCGGCCAAACGGGCGGCAATAGAGCGAGTCTCCTCTTGAGCTTCGTCCGCCTCCTTGTCTTTTTCTTCCGCTTCTTCTACCGCTTTTGCTAGTTCCGGATTCTGTTCGTCGGACTCGGCATCGCTTTTGGTCTCTTCGGATCGATCGGAGTCAGAATGCGATCGCTTGTGAGAGTCCCGTTCGTCAGCGTGGCCAGAATCATTGGTCGACGAGTCGCGGTGTCCAGACTCGCTGTGAGAATCTTGTTGGCTGGAGTGTTTCGACTTCGAATCGTCCTTCGCTGAGTCCTTATTTTCTGAGTTTGACTCCTCGCTTTCGCCGGTAATTGCGGCCAAGGCAGCTTTGTCGTTTTCGATTTTTCGTTTCAAGGTCACCTTTTGCTCGCGAAGTGTTTTTCGATCTTCGATGGCGAGGTCCAATCGGTCTTCGGCGAGTTTGCGAAGCCGTTGAAGCGATGAGTGCTCTTTTTCCAAATGCTCAATGGCGGTTGCGTCGTTGGCTTTGCGGGCGGCTTCCAATTTTTCCGCGATGGACTCCATATCGTCTTTGGCTGATCGGAATTCCATTTCAGCGATGGCGTATTCGCTGTTTGGGTTATCCATTTCCTGTTCGAGGTCGAGGAGTTGTTTTTGATCGTGCTCGAGCGACTCCAGAATCTCACCCATACGTTCGGCATCGGAATGCCCAGCATGCTTTTTGTCGTCGTCAGGTTGTGTTTCCTCACTGTCGTCCTCGGGAGTTTCAGGGGCAGCACTTTCCTGCTTTGGGTCTGGCGGTGTTTCGGCCGTTTGAGTTCCCGAAGGTTGGGGCTCGTTGGATTGAGGCGAGTTCGCGATAGCGACAACGGAAAGAAGTGCAATCGCCAAAGCGAAGCGAAATGCAAAAATAGAAACGAGGCTCATTCGCGTGCTCATATCGGTTTCCTTACCCAAAGCGGTTGTGTGGCAATCCTTCACCAAACATCGATCATCCTCGATTGTAGCCTGTTGCGTGAGCTTGGCAAAGAGAATTCGAAAAACGCCAGGGATTCCCTGGAAAGCTAGCAAAAACCGCTTGGATTATCCTACGAGTCGGAATGTCCTTTTTCGAGATCTGGAGCTGAATGGATACGGTAAGGCGAGCGGCAGGCTGAAAACTGCCTTAGCACGACGCGCGAGCTAGTGAAATTAATCGTGAATTCACTAGCTTGCGCGTTTTGAAGTTGCACTATTTTGATTTAGGGGCAAAGCCCCGGACGTTTATATAGCCCAGCCTGAAGGGCTGGGTCAAATCAAGCAACGGAATTGATAGGGCCAACGGCCCGGCAGTTTGATTCAGTTAGAGACCTTAGCCAACGAACGGTCGGACCTTTGGCCCTTAAGAGCAATCGCGACGAATACCCAGCCCGTTGGGCTGGGCTATGTAAATTGCTGGGCCGTTGGCCCGGAAGCACAGAAAACATGCAACTTCAAAA
>JANPHB010000290.1:0-13369 GCA_031424235.1 Pirellula sp. | reverse complement strand
CGATATCGAAAGCATGTTCGTGGGCCAACAAAACCCAGGCCAAAACGCAAGTTCAACGGCTCAAGACACGTCGCAACTCAAGCTCTACTCAATGCAAGGTAATGACGGCTTTACAGGATTCATTGTCCTCAATCGCTTGGCAGGCACTTTTGGTCCGTTAGACGGAGGCGGCAACGAAGCGAATTTGGCGTGAATGGCCTTGTGTTGTCCCTTTCTCTACTCTCAGTTCAGAAACGATTGAGGACAATCGTTTTACTCTCACTTGGCAGAAACTCAACGCGAACGGATGGGTTCTGCGATGTGACCGAGCAGTATCCGGATCACACTTCCAATACGCATCAATTGGGCTGTTTATCCGATGATTCTTGAGTCTTAGCCTCTGGCGACTGGTCAGGGAGCAGACGTTCTAGTTCCTTGCCGAGAAGCAAACCTCTCGCTTCGATCGTGATAACCTTGTTCTCTTTGTCGAGCAAAAACACCGTTGGTATTGCGCTCACTCCGTAGTTCTCCATGACCTTGGAAACGCCGTTTTTTCGCGAGTCCCAAAGATTAATCCAGGGGATCGAAAGTTTCTTGATGAACGCTTGAGCCTCATCCTTCTTATCGTCTAAACCAATACCCACAATTTCGAAGCCTCGAACCTTGTACTTCTCGTAAACGGCCAGCATGTAGGGATGCTCTTGCTCACAAGCTTTAACAGCCGAAGACCAGAAGTAGACGAGGACAAATTTGTTCTTCAGTGTTTCGACATTGAATTCCTCGCCTGAAAAAGTAGCCCCTGCGAGCTTAAATTCCTTTCCAGGTAACTCCAACCTTCTACCGTTCGCTTCGAGAAGCGAAATAATGTCTGACAGGCTGGCGGGATCCTTCTTGCGAAAGATCTCTGCGAACGATTTATACGCTTCCTTTGCTAACGTCGAGTCTGGCAACTGTTCCAAATTCTGGCCCGCCAGAATGGCCATTTGAACATCCGTGAACTCAATCTTCTCTCGCTTTTCGAGGTAGTCCTGGAATTTCTCAAACGTTTTACGTTGGGCATCCGCACCTTCATTGCCGAGAAGCATGACCGAGGCGCTTACAAATTCAGCTTCGGCTTTCCGAAAGATGGCTGAGGTATGGTCCTTTGTGGACTCCACGATTTTCTTTGCGACCTCCCGAATCGCTTTCTGCATTTCAATGTACTGTGCAGGATTTAATGGCTGCCGCTTTTTGGTTTCGTCAAGGAATTGTTCCAATTGCACCACATCGTTTGTGCTCGGAATAACGATGCTTTTCCACCCCACGGCCGGGCTTTGCTCCTTGCTATCCTGAGCGAAAAGCACGTGATAAGGGCCAACAGAAATGCAAAGCGTGCAAACGCAGGTAAGAAACAACAGACGCTTGTCGCACCACATGACTTACTCCACTCTTTCAAGACTAAACAATACCATGACACCGCAAATTCTATCGTTTTGAATCCATCCGAACATAGTATCCCTAACATGAAAGGGGTAGCACACATGGGGGGATCAACAATTGAGACGGCTTGGTCTAACCTTAAGGAACATCAGCCGGGGGGCAAACGTAGAGAAATTCGTCCCGGAATTTTTTGAAAGAATGATGCACGCTCGAAAAAAATCAGCTACATTTACGGTAACTGAGGGACGAATAATCAAGTCCCGCTGACGAAACAAAACTGCCCCACTTGGCTCAAGATTGGATATCGGGCGTGACCAATCTAAGTTGAGTGGGGCTTTTTCGTTTTCTTTTCTATCGTCTCAGATTCAGCAATTCATCAAATAACTGCTGCGTAGCTGTGATGACTCTCGCATTACTTCGGTACATCGTGCTTGCCAACACGAGGGTCACTAAGTCGCCGCCGACATCCGTATTCGAAAGCTCCAACGCACCAGCAGAAAGAGAACCAAGCCCGTTCTCCGACGGAATGCCTTCGATCGGCAAGCCAGTGTTGATCCCCTGAGCGTACAAGTTCTGGCCACGTTGTTCCAAGCCGCCCGGATTCGAAAAGCGAGCCAAACGAACTTGCCCAAGATCACGGGAAATACCGTTGCTAAAGACGCCTCGAATTGTTCCTTCTTCACCAATGACATAGCTAGTCAACACGCCTGGCGGCGAACCGTCTTGGCGTGAAGCAGCAAGACTTGCTTTCTCGGCTGCCAGTCCAGATATCTGTTTGAAATCCAACTCAAACTGCAACGGCTTGGTACTAGGCAAGCCACTTCGATTCACAGCAACAGTTGAACTCGTTGACGAAACGTAATTGCCATTCCCGTCGAAGTAGATTAGCCCGGTACCTACTGCAATATCGGTTTTCCCTTTATTTGAATTGTCAGCGCTATCTGCATACCATCGATAAACCAACTGCTGATCCGAACGTTCTTCGAGCGTCGCAGTCAGCCTCATACGTATCGGCAATCCCAGTGAGTCGTAAGCGATGAAGTCTGTTACAGCGCTTTGCCCTTTGGCTTCCTGAATCGTACCGAAGCCAAGATTCGGGCTGGTAATATTTCCGTTGGCATCCCGAATACGAAAGCTAGTAAGGTCAATCCCCAAAGCATTGTCCGTACCTGTGTTGCTAACCAGCCGAATCGATCCAGAGGACAAATAAGTGTTGGGTTGCAGCGACCCGCTCTCGCCTGGAATCACGTTCTTCGATGCAGCAACGGGATGCGTAGCGTCACCACTATCACTCACAATGCCAACCGAGTCCTTCATGAACCCCATCAGGTCTTGAACGGTGGAAGTGGCCGTGATGGTGAATTTCTTTTCATCCAGCAACCGCCCTCCTTTTCTTCCAGCAAACGACAACTCGCCAACAACAAAGGGCTTATCGTAGTCAAACCCATCGCGACGAGTGATGTCGACAAGAAGGGTATTACTGTCCACAGTGGGTCCATCGAGATTGACTGCTTTGTTTCCAAGCGTGCTTAAATTGCTGATCTCAGCGTCCGTTTTTCCGTCGGTATACTTTGCACTTGGGGCAACGGTGTCAACGAGATAAAACGAATTGGGGTCGTTCGCTAGATTGCGGTAGATTCGCACTTGATCGTAGGCAGGAAATCCACCGGATGGTGGCGGAACTGGCGGCGTTGGGAGATTTCCAAGAAGCACTCGACCATTGACTACGTTTTGAGGTCCGAGCAAAGGTGAAGGTCGCGATTCCGGCTCTCCAGCTTTGTAATACGTAATCATGTAGGAATAGTTGCCGTTCAAACTTGTCGACTGCAACGGCGTTGTTAAGACGGCCGAATTGTCATCTACAAATGTCGATCCACCCGCACCTGAACCAACCTGAAAGAAATCGCTTCCGTTCGGTGCGGTCCGATAAACTCGAACCTGTGAATACTGAGCATTGGCCGCTGGTAGACTAACGGAGATCGATTCGTCGGCAATGCCGTTTCCTGCCGGAACTGTTACGCTCAATGGAGCGGTCGGTAGACTCTCGCGTCCACTGCTGTCCAGATACGTAAACTTGTATTGATAAACGGCTCCCTCGGTGTGCGATCCACCTGAACCTTCCGATGTGCTCGATGTCACTCCAGTCAGAGTAGGTGCTGTCGAACTAGAGACGGTCACCCCAGTTCCAGTCGGGCGTGGAATGTTTCCATTTCCTAAAATGGAGCTCTGAATGACTCGAGAGGTGTCCGCAACATCTCCCTTTGAAGTCAAAGTTCCTTCGAGGGTTACGTTTTTTGTCGCCTTCGCAACTGCCTCCGTTCCCAGCGGAATCGTCAACGCAGTGAGCTGGGTCGTCTGGATATTGAATTGATCGTCGATCCCATATCCCAGCAAACGATTGCCAGTAGACGTAACCAACTCATTGGCGCTGTTGAGCTTGAAGATCCCATTCCGAGTAAAGAGCTTTTCCCCCTGGCCTCCTTCTACTTGAAAGAAGCCGTCCCCCTGAATCGCAAGATCGGAAGGAGACGAACTGATCTCAATCGTTCCTTGCGTAAAATTCGTATTGATCGCAGCAACTTGGACACCAAGCCCCGTTTGACGAGGATTCGTTCCGCCATTGCCCTCCGTTGGCGACGAACCAAGCGACAGCGTTTGCAAGAATTGGTTCGCAAAGACAACTTCGGAGGACTTGAAACCGACCGTTTGGGAATTGGCTAGATTGTTTCCCAAAACGTCGATCTGCTTTTCAGCACCGCTCATCCCGGTTAACGCTGTACTAAGAGCCGATGCCAAGCCCATAACTCACCTGCCTTCGCGAACTCGTGATCAAAGATTGAATCTGCGTTCGCGATTACGGCGGCAAGGCTGCGCTGTGCAATCATGCATTCAAAATGCATGCATTACGTTGCAGTAGGCGTCACAACCTTGTCATCGATCTCGCGAACATTTTTGATATCGACAATTTGGTTACCCACGTGCACTTGGACCTGACGCTTGTTGCGATCTTTTTCGTCAATCTTGACCGAAACACTCGTAACCTCGCCACTTACGTCTTTTGCGTCAACATCCAAACCCTTCACAGTCTTCCCAATTAGACCGCTGGCTGTCGTTAGTTCTTGGGTATTCGAAAACCCCTTGAGCGTTGTAACCAACTGATCGTTCGAGCTAATCCCCCGCAATTCTCCAACTTGCTGCAACAACGCCGCGTTGTCTGTCGGATTGAGAGGGTCTTGGTTTTGCAGTTCGGTCAACATCAGGTTGAGGAATTGAGTCAAGTCGATATCGTTCAATCCGTTTCCTTTGAGGGAGTTCGCGGCTGTGCTTGCAGATGACGTTGTGGGTTGAATGACGTTATTGACCTTGGTCATTGGGAAATCCTTCAGAGATTGTTGATTTGCAAGCATTCATCGAGCCCGCTTTGGCACTCTCGGTGACTACAATAGCCGCTTCAAAAGTCATCGTAGTAAGACTGGACAAGTTAAGGAAATAGCAATTGTATGTTGAGTGCATTGACGGGAAGAAAAACCGTCTCAATTCAGTGGATCGCCGTCTTGGCATTGGTCGGAGTGAATGCTCTTTGGGGGCTTTCCTTTCCCATCATGAAGTCCTTGAACCTGCAAATGGAGCAGTTCTTTGGCCTCGAAAATCCAGCCGTATCGAATTCACTTAGCGTAGCATTCTCGTCTGGCATGATCGGGTTGCGTTTCTTTGCCTCGTTGGTGATCCTGTGCATTGCTTGCCCTAATTTAGTTCGTCGCGCGTCGGCAGCCGAATGGCGGGCGGGCTTTTTGGTTGGCCTCCTGTTTTACTTAGGGCTTGTCCTGCAGGTGATTGGACTCGCCACTATTCCAGCTTCGCGGTCCGGATTCCTGACGAGCTTGACCGCTGTCTTCACCCCAATTTTCTCTTCAATCGTATTTCGCAAGCCAATCACAGCGAACGTTATCTTTGGAGTTGCCATCGCTTTGCTGGGCGTTTCAATCCTGACGGGACTCGTCGTTTTGAACGCAAGTGGAATCAGCATCGCACCGGACGCCGTGAGCAAATGGACTTTTGGTGATACGTTAACGACCCTTGGGGCAGTGCTCTTCACCGGCCAACTGCTTCTTGTCGACTACTACGGGGCCAAAATCAATACGACTGCCATAACCCCAGGCATGTTTGTGACCGTCTCGATCGCAGCAGGACTGACCTTTACGCTGCTCCATTCCGTCTCCTTGCAATCCGTCCCCCTTCACAATGAGGCACCTTGGTCCTCGTGGGCGGTGCTTTATTTCTCCCCAAACTTCATAGGGATCATTCTGTTTTTGGCCATCTTCTGTTCCGTAGTGGCTTTCGTCGGAATGAACAAATACCAGCCCCGCATCAGCGCTGTACAAGCTTCGGTTGTTTACAGTACCGAACCCGTATTCGCGTCGCTCTGGGCGCTCTTTTTGCCAAGCTTGCTGGGAAGTATCGACCCAAAGATGGGCTACCCAAATGAGAGCATTTCGCTCCCGCTAGTTCTTGGGGGCGCGTTTGTCTTATTGGCAAACGTCGTGGCCCTTTGGCCAAGGAGGCCGCGCACTTTTGAACCCATCTGAACGTGGGGGAAATTGGGAGGGCGAGGCCACCGCATTAAAAATGTTTTGTACAAGTTTCCCCAAGCAATTCATTGCTCGGGAGGGAGAGGCTCCTGCCGAACCATTGTGTCAGTGGCTCGGCAGGAGCCTCGCCCTCCCGTTTAAGTTGCAAGCAATTCTAAATAGAAAGTGAGACGGCCTCCAAAGGCCCAAGTGGATAATCAAAAAAGTAGCAGGCACATTCCATGTGCCGTCCGCCTTTCGAAAACCTTCGGTTTTCGTGGCTACGGCACACGGAGTGTGCCTGCTACTATAATCGCTTATTCCGAAAAGTCGCTTATTCTGGAATGTCGATATGAGCTTTGCTTGCAGCAGCTCGAAGCTTATCCAACGCTCGCGATTCAAGCTGGCGGATACGCTCCTTGGTGACTCCTAGTTCCTCACCAACTTCTTTGAGCGTCAACGGCTCAAAGCGATGGTCCAGCCCAAATCGACGCACAATGATTTGTTGTTCGCGTTGATCGAGAGTGTGAAGGATTTTCTGTATTTGATCTGTCCGAAGCGCTTGATCGATTTCCGCCGAAAAATTATCGGCTCGTCGGTCTTCGTGGCCTGTAAAGATCTCTTCGGAGCTTGTTCGGAATCGATCCCGATGTTTGAACTCGTCAGGAATGGTTCTCGCAAAGTTCTTCATGATCGCCCACGAAGCGTACGTGCTGAACTTATTGCCTCGGGAGTAGTCGAACTTTTCCGAGGCTCGAATCAGAGACATGTTACCGTCGCTAATCAAGCCAAAGAAATCGTCGTTCGGATCCACGTGCTTCTTGGCAATCGAGACAACCAATCGCAAATTCGCTTGAACGATTTTGTTCTTGACCGCGACCGACTGCTCGTACAGCTTTTCGATTCGGTCCATCAGCGAAACCAACGGCGCCTTGGGATCCAGTTCCGTTCGCAACTTGGATGCCACGTGCTTCAAGTAGTTCATCTTGCGGAACAAGTGATATTCCTGCTCACGATTGAGCAACGGAACATCGTAGAGCGATGCCAGGTAAGGAGGCAATCCGCTGGGCGCTCGAACTTTGCGGACCGGTTCGACAGCTGCTGGCAAGTCCGCCGTCATTTCGTCCACTCGCGATTCATCATCGAATTCTAAGTTTGGAATGTAATCCAAAGGCAATTCGGATATTTTGATGGCTCGTTGCTCGTTCAAGATACGAACAATACTGCTCCGAATACGACCGTATCGTTTCGCAAGCACCACCGTCGAGACTCCTCGATTGTGCTGTTGGTACATTGCGCGTCGATCCTCGTCGGAGAGCACTTCGCGTTGATCGGGAAACACTGCCATCTTGGGAAACTGGCGATCAAAATTCTTGATCGTGTAACGAATCGTTTCCGTACTGCGATTGACTTCGGTTGCCACGGTTCGAGCTACTTCGGATAGGTTAGCTCCGGTAGCAGCGATACGTCGGGCCCGATCGATGATGTCATCGCGTTCGCCGTCCGTGATTTGGCTGAATCGTTCGCCCCGTTCGACTCGTTTTTTGTTTTGGGAAACAAATCGATCCACGCTCGAGTGCAAGAAGCCAACTCGCTTGCGTCCTTCTGCCAAGAAACGACGGGATACAAGACCTTGATCTCGCCAACGCGAGACCGTCTTCGTCGATACATTGAACATCTTGCTGAGATCTTCGACGGTGTGGACAGGCTCCTTTGCCTCTTCCACTCGCAAGTTCATCGAATCGGTAATGTCCTCGACGAACAAACGAAGATCGTGGACCGCGTCATCACCTTTGATCAAGCGGTATCCGGTACTGTCTGGCCGAACTTCGGTCACACGGTAGAAAAGGAAGTCGTAAGGATAGTTTTTGCTCGGATCCAATTCCGAAAGCAATGACTCGGCGCGGTCCGCTTGTTCGTTCCTTTTTGCGCGAGGAGCGAACCGTACCTGCTGGTCACGTAGTTCTCTGATGAGCGATATGCGATAGTCTGTATTCATAATCCCCTAAGCTCCCTGCTGCTGAGTCGAATCTTGTTGAATCCTTGCGGCTCCCAACCGCTGCAAGCGACTCGGCGATAGGGTACGAAGTTCATTCATTGAACTCCTTCCGTCTAGTGCCGGGCATTGCTTGAGCGATTTGCCACGTTGACAATCGTTCTATCGCACCGACACTTGACAAGTCTGGTCATTCCTAACCGTAATTCGACGATTCGAAACAACCATTGGTTCACTCTACGCAACTATCGGGCCAGTTTTTATTGCAAAAAGGGCGCAAGACGAATCGTCAGCCCTAGTATTGCCTGCAATCCACTGGATTTTTCTTATTCTAGCCGTGTTTTTTTGGGCTGTGCAATTCACCAAGGTGGGTAAACTTTGTCCATCAGCACTGACCTTTTGGCAAATTTTGACTTACCACCTGTCTCCTGAACTGCCAGAAACTGTCCTGCTTTTGTACTTCCTTACCCAAAACGCGACAATTCACACGAAGAAACCAAACCGAAATGGAAGCCAGAGTCGGCATCGTTGACTACCAAATGGGGAACTTGCGCAGCGTTCAGAAAGCCATTGAACGCGTCGGCGGCAGCGCCATCATCAGCAGCGATCACAACGAACTTGCCAGCGTCACCCACCTTGTTTTGCCTGGAGTTGGCGCCTTTGGTGACGCAATTGACGAACTGAGCAAGCGCGATTTGATCGGGTTCCTTCGCGACTGGGCACTCACCGAAAAACCTTTTTTGGGTATCTGCTTAGGAATGCAACTCCTCTTTGAATCGAGCGTCGAAGGGGGGACGCACGCAGGCCTTGGTATTCTCCCCGGTAAAGTCGCCAGATTTGAATCCAACCCGCTCGATCCGACCTTCAAGATTCCACACATGGGCTGGAATCAAGTCGAAAGCACCCAACCAAACGATCCAATGCTGTCCGGAGTTACGGGAAAACCTTACGTTTATTTTGTTCACAGCTACTACGTTCAGCCTGCTTCGGCAGACCTAACTTGGTTAAAGGCAGATTACGGCAGCCCCTTCTGCGCAGCCGTGCGACGAGGCAACTTGCTGGCAACTCAATTCCACCCAGAGAAAAGCCAACGCGACGGACTGCAGCTCATTGCGAACTTCTTAAAACTCTAAATCGACACATTCGATAAAAGTAGCAGGCACGCTCCGTCGTGCCGTCCGCGGGAGTGAATTGACAATGATTCCTGTTGAACGGCAGATTCCCGGTGAACGGCACATGGAATGTGCCTACTAATATGCGGATGGCTAGCAGAGCCTAAAGTTCGCTTGCGCGGACTGAATATGGTATTTTCATCCTGGAAATTCGCCCGAAATGAAACTCTCCAACTCATATGGAGTGATCAGAGATGTACAAACACCTGTTTTGGTTTTGCTTGGCCGTTGCGACATCGGCCCTCTCAACGGCAACTCTCTTTTCTCATCCCAATCAAGAGGATGCAGAGAGGCAACAGGCAGCTTCAGCCGCAAAGAAATTCCTTTCCATTTTGTAAAAGAACCCACAGAGGGGAATTGCTCTAGAAAGAGTCTTCTCTTTTCATTTGCAACACGGCTCGCTAGACGACTTCGTCGCTGATTTACAAAAAAGGGTCCAATCCAAACCAAGCGATTGTGTCGCTTGGATGATGCTCGGATTGTTTGAAAGTCAACGGCGACAGGACCAACCGGCCATTCTCGCGTTTCAAAGGGCAGAGACGTTGCGCCCGTGCTTTTCGCCGAGGGAATCCATTAAGAATCCGAAGAACAAACCCAGGCGGTCAATTGGATGCCACGAATCCGCTGTTGGCAAGTGTTTCCAGCTTCCGTAGTCGCACCTGCTGGTTGAGACACATGGTCGCATCCGGCAGATGCGACCCTCGACTAAAAATCTTCGAACGGCAGATCCTGTGACGTTCGTTCCGCTAGACCTTCTTTGAAGTGTTTGCGGCACACGGTCACATAGCGTTCATTGCCTCCGATTTGAATCTGCTCCCCATCGCGCACCGGCCGGCCACTGGAATCGATCCGTAGCACCATCGTGGCTTTTCGGCCGCAATGGCAGATCGTCTTGATTTCGTTGAGCGTGTCCGCCCAGGCCATCAGGTGATGACTGCCCTCGAACAAGTTTCCTTGAAAGTCCGTCCTAAGCCCGTACGCCAAAACCGGGATATCCAGATTGTCGCAGACGTCGCTCAATTGTCTTACTTGCAGCTTGGTCAGAAATTGTGCCTCGTCGACGAGCACGCAGTGAACGACTTGTTTCGCGTGCTCTTTTTCCACGAAACGAAACAAATTGTCGGTTGCCGCAATCGCGATGGAATCCGCCTGTAGTCCGATTCGCGAACTGACTTTTCCCACACCAAAACGGTCGTCGATTTGCGGAGAGAAAACCAGGGTATGCATGCCCCGTTCACGGTAATTGTAGCTCGATTGCAGAAGAATCGTCGACTTACCCGCGTTCATGGTCGAGTAGTAAAAAAACAGCTTGGCCAATCTACGAAGCTCCTTGGTCTAGTGCGCTGGCTGTTGGTTTTGCGATGGAGATAAAGATATCGTGCAACGAAGGTTTCACCATTTCAAAATGCTCGACGTCACCAACCGCCATCAGCGATTGCAGGATCTCCCGTCGATTGGCATCTTTGGATAGAACCAAGTCTGTGCAACGTCCTCGTTCGATACGCTCGAGCACACCTGCCATTGCCGTAGGCAGCGGTTCTCGGTTGGACAATCGAACTCGAAGCCGAGGCTCGCCGTATTGGTGCCCGATGTGCTCCAAGGAATCGTCGAGGACTTTGTTCCCCTTGAAGATCATGCAGACACGGTCGCACATCTGCTCGGCCATGCCCATATCGTGAGTGCTGAAGATGACTGTCGTGCCTGCGTCTCGCAATTTCAAAACGGCGTCCCGAAGCACTTCCATGTTGACCGGATCAAGGCCAGTGAACGGCTCATCTAGGATTACCAATTTCGGGTTAGCGACCACGGCGCTGATGAACTGGATCTTTTGAGCCATCCCCTTGGAAAGTTGATCGATCCGTTTTTTGTGCCAGTCCTTGGCCCCTAGTTCTGTTAACCAACGCTCGATGCTCGCGTCTGGACGTTGCAGTCCTTTGATTTTGGCGAAGTAACGCAAAACTCGCTTGACCGTCATGCGTCGGTAGAGCCCGCGTTCCTCCGGCAGATATCCAACGCGGTCGTCGGCGCAATCGCCATGGTCGCTGCCAAGCACGGTGACCGAGCCGGTATCCGGTTTGTAGATGCGCAAAATCATTCGCATCGTGGTGGTCTTGCCGGATCCGTTGGGGCCGATAAAACCGTAGATGGAGCCGGTGGGAACAGACAGGTCCATCGGATAGACGGCTTGATGGCCACCGAACTTTTTGGAAACTCCATGGAGTTCAACGGCCATCGAATTCATTTGGAAACTGATTTAAGTTTGAGAATTGAGTCCGTCGATTTGTCTTCGCTCCCCTCGGCCCTTTAGGGGAGAGGGGCTGGGGGTGAGGGTGAGGGGTTGTGCACCCGCGGACAACACAGGTTCAAGTATACCAAAATTGGCCTTCGCATGTTCAGCCTTGCAGTGCGGAATCGATCGCAGCCTCCACTTCTGGTTCCGTACAGACGCAGAGCCTGAGGATCGCGCCCAGAAGCAAACTGGCTATGAGCAACCCAAAGGACATGCATTGCGGGAGTGCGTCAAACATCTCGAAGTTTCTGCCGGGATTCATTCGGCCAATTAACATGAAGCCCGAGAACCAGTCAAACAAACTAGGGCCGAAAATGGCCAAAACCAGCGAGACGCGAACGTTAAACCAAGTGGTTCGCAAGACCGCAAGAAATGGAAACCAAATAAAAAGCGTAACGCCGATCGACAGCCAAACAAACCACACCGCCAAGTACACGAATTCCCAAGTGGAAAGCCACCCGTCACCACCGGTAGGCAAAACGGATCGAATGAGCGTGATGGTAAGTGCGACCACGACCATCACAAGCAGAAGGAATCCAATTCCATACTGTCGGGACGTGCTTTGCGATTTAGACGTGAACGTCCTACCATTTTTCAGCATCGTGATTCGCTTCACGCCATAGAGGATGCATGCAAATAGCGACGGGAATACCGATCCAACAATCAACAAGAATACTCCTGCAACCATTGGCATTCCCGGCCAAACTTGCATACCAAGAACCAAACAAGCAGCTAATAGAAGACCCACAAAGGTACCGAGCAATAGCTTCTTTGAGAGTGACAACGGATCGTACATCATCCAAAAAGCAACAGCAACGAACTCGCCAATCAAGAGTCCATTCAACGCTCCAACCCAAACGGTCTGAAAGTTCCAAATACCCACAGAATCAATTCGGATCAGGCTAAGTGCAAAAGGGACAACCAGATTCCCCAACGCTGAAAGGATTGCGATGCTCAAGAAACTGATTCGAAAGGGAACTAGATGCATCGTATCCACCGGGCGATTTGCGTTGATCGAACGAAACTTACGTTAGAAACGTTCTTCAGATTGTAAGTCTTCACGGTATCGAACGCAATTTAGAATGAGTGCTATAATGCTGGGGAAACGCACTCACTTTGCTCAATTTGAGCGGCGGACGCCAGCCACGACAACCGTGTTTGACAGGGAAGCCGGGTAGCTCAGATTATTCACAAGCTCAAGCTCAAGCTCAAGCGTGAGCAAGAGATTGGTTTGGTAACCCGAAGCGTGAGCGAGGAAATACAATTAAATTCCTCGCTTACGCGTTTTGAAATTTTGCTATTTGATTTAGGGGCAAAGCCCCGGTCGTTTACATAGCCCAGCCTGAAGGGCTGGGTGAAATCAAGCATAGGAATAGATAGGGCCAACGGCCCGACAGATTGCTTCGGTTCGAGACGTTAGCCAACAAACGGTCGGACCTTTGGCCCTAAAGATCAATTGCAACGAATACCCAGCCCGTTGGGCTGGGCTATGTAAATTGCTGGGCCGTTGGCCCGGAAACACAGAAAACGCGCAACTTCAAAACTTACGCGTCGGGTTTCCAAAAGCAGACTATGACTTTATCCCTTCGCTATCCAAAATGAAAAACAAGAACCCCAACATACAAACTGTCCTCATTACGGGCGGCGGAACCGGTATCGGACTCGCTTTTGCGCGAGCTCTGTTGCAGAACGAATTTGGAACCGTCGTCATCGCATCGAGACGCAAAGAAGTCCTCGAACAAACCGCCAACGAACTTAGTACCGAGTTTCCAAACCAAAGAGTCTTGAGCTTCCCCTTTGACCTTCCACGGCAATCGCACGTTAATTTCCGAATGGTCCAATGATTGCAGTAGGAGGCTGGGCGGGTACCCCACGTTCGGGTAGCCGTTTCAGGAGTCTTTTTTGCATCGGATGTGCGGTATGGCCAATGCGTTTGTTACCCAAA
>JANPHB010000289.1:0-6168 GCA_031424235.1 Pirellula sp. | reverse complement strand
CAACGCCAAACCAAGTTAGAAACCGAAAAAAGATGAAGCAGCCTAAAATAGAAAAATCAAACCAGCCCCGCTGGCTCGGTCACCGCTGCGCTGCAAAAATGGGGCTCCGACAAACAAGCGTTCGCTTGTTTAAGGACTAATGGAAAGTTCACATGATGACCGTAATGAATCGATTCTGTGCGAGAGTGACAATCGTTAGTTGGTTCTGCCTCGCGACACTCACTGGCTGTGAGTCTTCTGCACCCAGTAAGGGAAATCTTCCAGTTGAATAGAACCCGCAGCTAATTCCCAATTAACCTGCTCCACCAACAAATTCAGTAAGTAACGATCCTCCACCTGAGGCGACTATCCAAGAGAAGTTGGAACGCGACATGTGAGGGCCGGCCTCCCAAGGTGGAGCTCTTCATACCTATCAGTACAAGTCACTGAAGATTGCTCCATCCAGATTAGGTGATTCTCTCACAGATGGCGTTCCCGCCAATCCGCGAAGCAACGTCCACGGTGTCAAAGTCGTGGTGGAAGTTACACGCACTTTCACGGACGGCACTTCCAAGCAAGAAGTCAAAGACCAAGCGTATGTCTTTTTCAAAGACGAGTTCGGCGATTGGACTTATCGGTTTGTACAAAACAATTAACTGTAGAAAGCATGTCTAAATTCAATGGGAAAAGGGAGAGCGAGGCTCCTGCCGAGCGGGCGAATCTATGGCTCAGCAGGAGCTTCGCCCTCCCTAGTCACTTTCGGCAAGAGTGACCCACCGTGGGGCACACCTGCCGGGTGTGCCTTTGAGGTATCAGCAACGATTCCCCTCCGTACCCTTAAAAAACAAACCATGAGATTCAAATTGCATTCCATCGAACAACTTGAGCCGCGGCACTTGATGGCAAGCGATTGACAGAACCATGCACTCGTGCGTGATGTCGACAATTCCTCGCTGGTCACTCCCCTCGATGTTTTGCTGCTCATCAACAACCTCAATGGCGAGGGCGCGCGAGAACTACCGCCTCGCGTGCAGCATGCAAGTGATCCGTTTTATGACGTCAATGGCGATAACTTCTTGACGCCGCTCGATGTGTTGATCGTCATCAATGCGATCAACTCTTTTGGGGACCGGCAGCAGACGATTGTTGGAGGACTTGCACCTGCTTCCGACCCGAACAGAAATGGAGTTGTTCTATCCGGTGACGTCACGATCAATGGGCAAGCCCTTGGGAGTTCCATTGTCACGGTATCGCTCGATGATAGCGATCGACTTCCAAGTGTGATCGCAGCCGATGCCGAAGGGAGATTCACCGTAGAACTTCCGGTTGCCGAAGGTTTGCAAACAGTTCGCTTGTCGGCTCGCGATGATCTTGGCCGGCATTCGGACAAGACACTCGAAATCCGTCGTGGCAATACCATTCAAGATTAGAATGCATCGGCACTCGATATCGTGCGGCAGTGGACCACCACCTCGAACGATCCCTATCAAGGTCGTATCGTAACGGCACAGCCTCCTCTAGTCGCTCGCAACCTTGCTATGATCCATGCGGCCATGTTCGATGCTGCCAACGCTGTCACGGGCCAATACCAAGCTTACCGAGTCGACCTGCCGCCGCAAGTCGGCGCTTCGGCCATTACGGCTGCAGCAGCCGCGGCAATCGAAGTGGCCAAGTCGCTGTACTCCGCCGTCGATGAAATCGCCGTTTGGCAAGCGTCCCTGGATGAGACTTTGGTACAAGTACCCGACGGAACCGCGAAAACTCTTGGAATCGAATTGGGACAACGCGTTGGTAAAGCTATTCTTGCCGACCGAGTCAACGATGGTGCCAAGGCTAGTTCGACCTATGCGCCAACAACCGAGGTAGGAAAATGGCGGCGCACCTTCCCTGATTTCTTGCCGCCACTCTTGTCTCAATGGCCAAACGTTAGACCGTTTGCACTCGCGAGCGGCGACGAGTTTCGGCCTGCACCGCCTCCCGCCGTCGGTAGCGCCGAGTACGCCGCAGCCGTGGATGAAGCGATGCGCATGGGTGGCTTTCAAAGTAGCCAGCGATCCGCTGAGCAGACGGAGATCGCACTCTTCTGGGCGGATGGTGGCGGTACAGCAACGCCACCGGGCCATTGGAATAGCATCGCGACGGATGTGACTCTCAGCCAAGGGACAGGTTTGCTTGAGACCGCTCGCACTTTCGCGTTGCTGAACATATCCATGGCGGATGCGGGCATTGCTTCGTGGGATGCCAAGTATCACTATGATGTTTGGCGACCGATCGACGCGATACGTCTGGCCACAGCACTTTTAGCGGCGCAGCCAGCGCGGTGTTGACCAGTCTCTTCGGTGACAACGTCGCCTTCGACAGCCAAAGCGATGGTCATTTGGCAGCCGAACAGCGACCGCTCGATCCATCGCAGATCGTGACTCGGCATTTCAGTAGCTTCAACGAAGCTGCCGAGGAAGCTGGCCTCAGTCGAATCTACGGCGGCATCCATTTTAGTTTCGACAACTCCGCTGGCAGAAACCTCGGTAGTCAAGTTGGCACGGCCGTTATTGCACGTTTGCTTCGCAAAGCGATCTAGTATGACATGGCTGCGCCGTTGGCCCGGACGCACAGAAAACGCGCAAATTGCGTTCAGATGATCAAATTTGGGTGAGGCAGTGATTCACGGCCCATGCCGCTCCTTCAGAGCTCTGGATCAATCGGGGCGTACGACCTGGGGTTTCGTGCGCGGTGCGAACTTCACCCCTGGCTGAAAAATCCCATCGCATTCGCGATCTTCTGCAAGAGCTGCTGTCGCGTAACGGACGCAAGCAGCGTCAAAAGTGGGTGAATGATGGTCGCCATCGGAGCTGCGGAATCCTTGCATATCCTGTGAAAATCGGAGTGGCGAGGTTTTTGAATCCCGCTCGCGAGTTCAGGTTACTCCAGGGTTTTTACGGTACAAGGCTTACGCGAAAGCTCCGGCCAAGATAGCTGGCCACATTGCGGTAGAAGGTTCGACTCGCTCGGGGACCGGTAGAGAATCCGTTTTTGTTAACCCGGCTGTCAGGGTGCTGTTAACCCTTGTGTCAGCATCCTCAATTGTGTTGTCGAAAGGTCTCCCACCGAACAAGGCTAGGAAACCTTAAGTTGTTTAGAATCAAAGACTTAGTGCAGAGCATTTTTTCGAAATGGCTGCGTAGAGGCCTTGAACGGGGAGCTCAATTTTTACGGCGGAACTGAACCGCCACTACAGTTAACACAAAAGCCGAGGATCCACCCCTCGGCTTTTGTCGTTTTTCCGCAGGGTTTTTAGGTCCTGTCTGGATCAGAGCAAAAACCAGAGAAGGCGCGCAGATTTCAGAAATCGCACTTCCGAGACTCGTTCGGTTCCCGATCCAGGCTAAACTCTCTGATTCTATGTTTAACGGAGCCATTCGGGTTAACAGCCCGGTTGCTCTCGAACCCGATCCAACTGATCTCGGAAAAGCGACATGCGGGTTAACAAGAAGCCTGTGGAAAGCCCATTGCGGTGTGCCTGATATTTGGAGTCGTCGCTGGGTACAATTTTGAGCCGCTTAACACTTTCCCCCAAAGCGTCCAAGACAAAGTGCGACATGTCGAATCCAAATTGCTTTAAGCCAACGGCCACCTGTGCTGTTATCGTTCTTTTGTTGTTCCAACATAATTTATGCGCTGAGGATGGTACTCTTGGCGAATCACCGCATTTTGTCCTTCAATGGGGGGCGAGCGGTGCAGAACCGGGGCAGTTTCACTCTCCAATTTGCATTGCGATTACTGTCAAAGACGAGGTTTTCGTCGCCGACCTGAATAACTCGAGGGTCCAGCAGTTCACGACCGACGGAACTTTTGTTTCAGAATTTCCGCTGCCTTTAATATTCAGACGAGCGCAACAAGACACTCAGTTTTTGATCCGCTGGCAATAACCGCTCGGTGAATTGTGTTACCGAAAACGCGGCTAGTAGCATCTGCTGCTAAGGTCGCAAAACAAAAACCATTGCGACCCCTATGGTACTGCGCTTCTTTGTGATCCCAGTCCCAGCTCGCTCCGGTCAGCCAAACGTCACCCAAACCGGTGCGAGTTCAGTTTTGGCGTTCCAGAAGCAAATTTGGCGTAGTTTTGGGTTCTTCGCTAACTTCGCCAGTACCCAGAATCATCGCAAAGATACCGAATCGGGACTTTGGTCATTGCCGATCCGTTTGGAAACGGCAACGTTGCTAGATCACCGTCGATCGAGACCAGGATCTTCTTCGCACCCAGCACGTAAAGGTGGCTCAGGGGCACTGCTTGCCCGATGCTCGAAGCTTGTCCAATCGTTTTGTGAACTCCGATTCGAAGTCAATTCTGTTGGTTTGTTTGCAATATCGAATCGATCCTTCAGGCTCGATTCCGGCCTTCAGTTTTCGGAAACAATTCTGAGCCAAATCGGATGCTATTTGAGCAGCTTATGGCCGAGTATAAAGCGAAGACCGAAGGCCATGGCCGCACTGTGGACGAGTGGAAGTCTCGGCCAGATCAGCCGGACAACCACTGGTTCGATTGTCTTGTTGGAGCATCCATGGCTGCGTCCATGCAGGGATACGTGCTTTTTGGAACAGATGGTGGTCGGACGGCCAAACGCAACGAGCGCGTTAGCTTTAAGGAGTTGCAGAGAAGGCGGAAAACTTAAAAGCGAGGTGCCCATGATCATTCTTGGCCTGTCCAAATGTAAGTATTCGCAGTCCTAGACCAGTATCAAGATTGGTAAATCATTCCTAATCCTTAATGTGGACACCCACAAAATTGTGTCGAATGCGGATCCCACTCAGCGGTTGTACTGTGTTGGCAACATTCGTTATCGACCGCTCAAAATCCCTTAGGGTGGTGTCTCCTGCACTTCCAATGGCATTCTGGAACAACAGGCCAAAATAGTTGTGTAAGTTCGACAAATCCGTTAACGCATGAAAATTGGCAGCTTCCACTACCGCTGCCAAACTCAGTTCTGCGACTTCAGCGAAACATCGGTTGAATTCAGTCCTAATCAGCTCTGCACGTGCCCAAAGCGGCGGGTGGGTGCGGATCTGCTCCCCTGAATTGTGCGCAATTTCGGTTCCTCTGAGACACAAGGGAACCAAAATGTGTCCAACAAATGCTGCTACAGCATCCTGATATGACCCCATTTCAGTGCGACGGCCGATGGCTAAAGTTAGTAAACCTGTTGCGTGTCGATCGGCTTGTATTTCCGCAAGTTGTGAAACCTCCGGGGTAGTTTCAAACATTGAAGGACTTTTTGAACGACTGGCCACTGAAAGTAACTCGACGAATCCCAGTAATTCCTTTGGCCTGCCCCAATCTGCGTGGCGGTAGCACACATGGCCGCACTCGTGTAGCCAGCACCAGCGCACAGCCTCAGAAAAGGACGTTTGCATCAACTTCCTGCGTATGGGAGTTTCCTTTAAGCTATCGGTAGCAGTCAATATCCATGGCGCTGCTACGAAAGCTGGTTCGAAACCGTCGACTTTCTGTACCATCCCTTCAAAAATAGCATCCATTCCGCGAGGAATCACTGATTCTATGTCGTCCGCCTCAAGGCAGCCGTAGCCAAAATCCTGTCGATTTAGGAAGCTTCTCGAGGTCCAAACTGCCAGGCTTAACTGCCATAGTGCCACGATCGTTCCGGTTGAAATTACTACAGCGTAAGTGTTGTCACCGAGAGGTTTAACATGCGCCGAAACAGACGTACGCCGTTCAATTGCAAACCCTACCAACGAATCGTCATCCAACGCAACGATTCCGCAACGTCCATTCAATTCAAAGTCGATTGCGAAATCAGGACTTTCAAACATCCCAAGGATGATTTTGGAGCCATCTTGCTCTACCGTACCTGCTTTCAGTTCATGCCAGGACAAGCAATCTCTTTTTCCCAAGTAGGATTTAAGCCGTTCTAAGGCTGATTGGTAACGCATCGTATCCATAGAGCCCGCTTTCGATCTCTTTCCACAGCTTCTATTGACGAACGCAGTATTTGCAGATCCAAATTGAAACTTTGCTTGGCTGCGTTTTCAAAATTGGTTCTTCGCCAATTTTAGTGGGTAGGTTTGAAAACACAGTGGATTCGGTATCCTTTTGGGATGAACGAATTAACCACTGAACATTATCGTGCATTACTGGGCCTTGATTCCAATTGGAAGGTAACCAAAGTCGAGTTT
>JANPHB010000288.1:0-2772 GCA_031424235.1 Pirellula sp. | reverse complement strand
AAACTCGACTTTGGTTACCTTCCAATTGGAATCAAGGCCCAGTAATGCACGATAATGTTCAGTGGTTAATTCGTTCATCCCAAAAGGATACCGAATCCACTGTGTTTTCAAACCTACCCACTAAAATTGGCGAAGAACCATCGCTTTCAAGGTACGAATACTCGACCTTGAGAATCAACTTGGCAGACTTGTCAAAAACATCCGCCAATTGTTTTTGAAGGGATTGCTCAATAAATTGGTCGTAGTTGCTGTCTGGAATTCCGCTGCTTGAGACTTTGTCTAGCCGGACCTTTTGGCCTCGGAGTACTCGATCTGTCTTCAGGATGTTTTGCACATCTGCCGCTAAGCCGGCCAGTTGTCCCTCAAGCGATTGATTGGTTGACGCCACCAGTGGTGCTAAGAAAGAAACGAAAAGCAGTAGCGAAAACGAAGTGCATTGCGTTGAGAGCATGATTGACGGAACCAATTGAGTAGATGTTATTTGTGGATGTAATGGTTTGATTGAAACAGTGAGTAGCTTTTCGAATAGACTCGCACGCATCTCAGGAACCGGGAGCGAAACCCAGTACGTCGGCCGCTTGTTGCATGAGCGTTCGACCTTCTCGGCTTTGCCATGCCTCCCGTTTGATGGTTCCGTTGTCGTTCCGTAGTTGTCCGAGTCCTATTTGCCTGGCGCGTACGTCGGATTGCAGAATGATTCGCAACGTTGCTAGATCGGAGTGATAAAGCTCGCTCGCCACAATGTCCAGGTTCATTGGCTCCAGCAAGTACTTTCGAGCAACCTCACCGACCGGTTCAGGCAAACTATCGATGTCGGCGTTCTTGTCTTCTTCCGCAAGCAGATAGGGCTTGAGAAGTTTGTTCGAGGCAGACAGGAACAATTCCGTATCGGACTCCACCAATCGCTGCATTTCTTCGGATGGCGGATACAATTCGCGTACTCGATCTGCGAAGGTACCAAACGTACCCGCCGAATTTCGAACTTCATCGTTGGGAGGTTCGACCATTCCGCGTCGATGGCAAACCACACAGGACAATCCGGACACAATCAACTGATTGCCAGAGGTCTTGAGCGCGTCGCCAACAACTTCGATCGGGCCCGCATCCAATCGGGCCCCAAGCCCCGACGAAAGCATGTAACCTTGAAGGCCGTTCGGCAAAGTGAAGATAATTTCTCCGCCATCGTGCTTGAACGCGAATTCGTCGTCGGCCGTCCGAGGTGGGCCTAAAGGGAACTCGGTCAAGATCGATCGCGAATTGCTTCCTAGAAAGTCGTAGGACTTCCAATAGTATCCTCGACTAGGCAACGGGTGTCGTTCGATCATCCGATTCTGGCTGGATATACCGCTCTCGTTGAAGCCCGCACGCTTGGCTTTGATGGGGCGATTGAAGATGTTCTGTTGTACGTTGACGTTCAAGAAACTTTCGAGATCTCGATCGGTCATCCGTTTTGGATTGGCTGCGTTGCTAGAGTCAACCTTTCGGTTTCGCAGGTCGGGCAAAATGAGCTCGTACAGCAATTTATGATAGAGCTTCGGTCGAAGCCCAATCGTTACAAACCAATCCGCGCGAAGATGTTTGAGCAATCGATCGTTACCACTGAGTCGAGCCATATCTTCTTCAATTTGACGCAGTTTAGCGATCCCTCGACTGCTACCCGAGTCGACAATGGAATCGACATCGATCTCGTAGGGATATTCCTCAACGAGCGCAGCCCATTGCTCGCGGGACCAACCAAGTTGCGTAATATCGACCGCAAAGATTGTTTGTTCGGCATCAATCGCGGTTGGAATTAGAAGCGTTGGTTCCCATGAAAGGCTGTTGAGTGTTTTGGCTAGTCCCGCACGGGCCATGCGCAAGTGCCGCTCGTCCGCACCAGGATCGTTGTAAAGATTGGCCAAAGTGAAGTAGCGAATGTCCTTCCGAACTTTTGGCTCAAGCTTTTGATAGTGGTCGAACATCTTCGTCATGACGGTTTCAAGAGACATAAATGGACGGCGAACCGGGGCCGGGAACTCCTTAGCACCAGCGGCTATCCATTGCCGTATAATGTCGACTTCCTCCGCGGAAGGTCGTGGTAATCCCGACTGATTGCGAGGCGGCATTCTTCCCTTGTTGATGGCGTCGTGGAGCTGCGAATCGTTGGGCATTCCGGCAATGATCATGCTGTCGTCGATCATCGTTGCGACGCGCCTCGCATCAAACGAATAACGTCCGGAGGAGGAGCCCGATCCTCGATGACAGCGAAAACAATATTGATTTAGGATCGCCGCCGCCTTTGCTGGCAGTTCCGCTTGATCGGCTTTCGTGTCTTTCGACTCGTCGGCAGAAATGGGCGATATTGGCACGCAACATAGCAGCGTTGCAGAAATAACCATGGATAAGTTTCGAAAATTCATTCCGGTTCACTCAAGGCAGGACGAAGACGTTGACTATCGAACATGATGATAACGAACCTGGGAGGGGTTTTCTTCCCGAGGAACTTAATTGTCATTTGGAATCCCAAAGGTTTATTCTGAGCTGTTAAGAATTCGGATTGACACTCGATTTACGGCCTGGAATTTAGTTCCGATTTCAGACCCCAATACGATTATTTCTCCCCCTCGCCCCGTTTCGGGGAGAGGGGGGCGGGGGGCACGGCAATCGCACGTTAATTTCCGAATGGTCCAATGATTGCAGTAGGAGGCTGGGCGGGTACCCCACGTTCGGGTAGCCGTTTCAGGAGTCTTTTTTGCATCGGATGTGCGGTATGGCCAATGCGTTTGTTACCCA
>JANPHB010000287.1:0-3812 GCA_031424235.1 Pirellula sp. | reverse complement strand
GTTTGGGTAACAAACGCATTGGCCATACCGCACATCCGATGCAAAAAAGACTCCTGAAACGGCTACCCGAACGTGGGGTACCCGCCCAGCCTCCTACTGCAATCATTGGACCATTCGGAAATTAACGTGCGATTGCCGTGGCTACCCCCCCAGGCCTGGGTGATCAAGAAGATTCGCTGGTGAATGCGGATCCGGCGATCACTGCTTCGAGGCGAGCGACAAATGAATTGAGTTGCTCGACCAGACTTCGGGCTTCTTTTACAATCTCGATCGCTTTCTCGGGACTCTCTTGGGTCTGTGATTGGGACTGGGATGTGGCTTCAAAGAGATTTCCGAGTCGAAAGCCTTCGCGGATACGATAGGTTTCTTGCTGCTTGTCGAAGTACCATGGAACGCCGCATGCAGTTAATGCATCTAGAAGTCGATAGATGGTTCGTTCTGAGCATTCAAGTTCAGCCGCAAGGTCGGCCATCTTCCATCGACCCCGGCCAGAAATCAGACGAAGCAGATGCATTAGCCGACCAAGTCTTTCCGCTTGTCGAGCCCGTCGATCTCGATCTGGTCGTACTTTCTTCTTTGGCATTCCCAATGTCAAACCCGCAGTTCCCGTAGTAATTACGAGATGAGGGTAAGGATCAGCGCCGCCAACAGTGGGTCAGTGTTCGATTCGAACGTGTCAAGAATTGCGACATTTTCGAGAGGAGATTGATTTTCCGTTGGTGATGACCCACTCGTGGCACAGAGGGACCTGAGAATCCTGCGATAGTTTCGCACCACTTTCTAAAAGGTCAGAAATATGTTGTCACCACAATTTATGGAATCGCTTCATGTTCAAGGAGGAGCACTTCGTACATTGCGGGACGTGGTGGTCAGCGATCCGAGTCTTTGCCCGGAGATTCGAAACGACATTCTGACGATCTATTATCGAGGCGGCTTGCTGCTTCAAATCAAGCGGCTCCGGAATGGAAGATTTCAGTCGTGTCTTACTGATAAGTATTTGAATCCTGGGAACGGGAGAAACTGGTTTGGGATAAATGTGGAAGAATTTTGGGATCTCAATGTGACCGACGAGGTGATCAAGAATCGAATTCAATCCATCCCTTTCCTCAAAGTGTTGATGGACGAGTATTTTGATCGCAAGAGGATAATGCGAGAAAAAGAGTTTCAACAGCAAATCGTCATTGCGAATAATCGATGCGACCGAGCAAATACAGACTATTTTTTCTGTGACATGGAGTTTGCGAATCAAGGTCAACGTTTCGATCTGGTTGGAGTTCTATGGCCCAAACGACGGAACAATAAACTACTACAATTGTCGGTTGGAGAAGTGAAATTCGGAAAAGGAGCGATTCGAGATGGAAACGGCGATGCGGGTCTCGTCGGGCACTTCAATAGATTCATCAATTTCATACATAACCCGGGTCAGTTTCGTGATTTCAAGAATGAAGTTCTTGAGAGGTTTAATCAAAAGCAAGAGCTCGGATTTATCCCTGCGGCACCAAAACAGATCAAGAGTTTTGCAGATGGACACCCGGACTACCTGGTAATCCTTGGAGACTGCAATCCGAATTCAGCGATCTTGAGACAAGAACTGAAGGCGATAAATAATCTATACGTAAGGGCTCGCGACAAAAGGGCTGGCGACAAAGGCCAATACACAGGCCGCGTATTGGTGGCGCACAGCCATTTTTTCGGTTTAGGGCTATGGGAACGCGGAATGGTTGACCTTTGCGAATTCGCAAAAATGTTGAACGATAAAAACTATCCAGAATGAAGCCCAATCAGTAACTCCGGTTCGAAAGTATGCATCGCTTTCAAGGACTTTGGTTGAACTTCCGCAATCGTCTTTGCCAAATCGAAGTCGTAGATGTGGCCACTCGTGTGGATCGCGTCGACTACTCCGCCAGATTGCTCGACCGAATCTCTCAGCGAAACAAAGCTGTCTTGTTGAAGGTACCCGTCCCACCTCGAATAGATGAGCCGAGTTTCGTCTGGAAGCTTTCCGTCGAAGTCGGCCTTCAACATGCTGTTTTGAAAAACCGTCACGTATCGTTCCGGATTTGCTCTCAATGCCTCGATCTGAATTTCGCTTTTGGACCATGCTTCGCGAAGGGATGCCAGCTTGCCCTTTGCAAGTCTGCGTTCCAGCGCTTTTGACACAATCAGCTTCATTGACGGATCGGAATGGATTGTTGGCACCCGTACCTCGTTTGACAACAGATGCAACACGAAGGCCGAATAGAAGTCCAGTACGAGAGTTCGATCCGATTGCTTACACGCTCTGATCAAACCCACGAGCCGATCCAGATGTTGAGCGGATAACGATATCAGTACGAGCCCAGTTCCCTTTTGAATTGATGCTTTTAGTTTATCCTCCACGATGAATTCGCTTTGGATTGGTCCATTCGGAAGTCCTATATGAGTTCCCTCCAGCAGCAGCTCATCGACGTCTTGGGAAAGTTCGATAAACCTCTTCATCATCCCTGGCTTTCGACCATGCATCCGTAGGTCGCCCGAGTAGATTATCCTCTTGCCATCGGCTTCCAGAAGGAACGCTACGCTTCCATAGATGGAATGATCGACTGCGATGGGAGTGATCTCAATGTCGCCGATGCGGAGCTTGCCATCCTTGTCGAGGGTATGGTATCGTTCTCTTGGGACAGAAACTTGATTTGCAAAAATCGATCCTGCCAGCATCATTTTCGAAGTTCCAGAAGTTCCATACACAGGAATTTCTGGTCGAGTGAAAGGTAGTAAACCGGTGTGATCTTGGTGTGCATGGGATAAGAGTATCGCGTCAATTGCCGCAACTGTGTTCGTTTCGTCCGTGCTTCGATCAAGTTCAAATAGCCCAGGAATCTTCAGGAGAATGCCATTGGACCGAAGTTCATCGGCGGAAAGTCGCTTCAATTTCCCTAGATCATGGGGCTGTCGATTTTCACCAAACAATGGCATCCCAACATCGATGATGATGCGTGTGTTGGTGGTTCGTACTTCAACACAATTGCCACCAACTTCATTGCTCCCGCGATGCACTATAGTTTCCAAACTTGAACGATCCTTTCGTATGTCGATTCGACGCATTGGTGTCACTTCGTCATTCGACGATGAATGCGAGGCACCAACATGCTAGTATATGGCCACATGGCGTTGACACCTTTGGTCAACTGAGTCGGGAATTATTTGTTCGCGTCTTGAAAAGTCGGATTTTTCAGTGATCAACAAGCTCGATTGTTGTATGCTCATCGGGCAGGAAATCAACTTTGATCGTCGATGCCAAGTCGAGCAATTGCTGCAAATGGACCCCCGGATTCCGCGATCTGCGAAGCCAAACAATCAACGCTTCCTCGTTCCAACCATCCTTGCCAAACAAAAAGAGTTCACACATTGCGAGTGACTTTCGTTGTGCATCATCCGTGTCTACGATCGAGGATTCGATTGTGCGATATGCAAGTGTGTTTGGTTGGTTAACAAGATAGTTGGGCCGCCTCGTAACCAGCGATCGAAATTGGTCCTGGATTGTCCGAAGAATGTTTTTCATTTCGTAATCCTTTTACTATTCAGTTCGGAGACAGAATGTCCAATCATTTTTATCAGATTGCCAAGTGACGAGATATTCGACACTTTTTCGAATGATGCTAGAGTTTCGATCGCGGAATTGGAGTTCCACGTTGAGACGGTAAATTTTGTCCACTCCTTTGGTCGAGTCGACGAGGTCAATCGTGCCTGCTTTGAGAGCCATTGTTTTGGCCTCGACCACCGACAAAACTTGATAAGCGATGGGACGCTTGAGGAAGAGGGCACCGATAGCC
>JANPHB010000286.1:0-34441 GCA_031424235.1 Pirellula sp. | reverse complement strand
ACGGACACTTGTGAAGCTCCTGGTAAAGCAAATTGAAGTTCACGTGGATGAAATCCGAATTGTATATAAGGTACCCCCAAACCCTTTTCTCCTTCCCCCCGCTAACCGGGGGGGGGCTGCGACATTGTTCGTCGCGTCAAGCCCGAACCGGACAAAACGACAAATATCAAAAGTCACTGTCGGCAAAATTGACTTGCCAAAAGTCGCACATGCGGGATGCGACTTTTGAGGCGTAAACTATCGTTATCGTTGTTGAAAATGCTTCACAGCGTTTCCTGAAGGGGCGACACATGATCGTAGTGTGCCTCTCGGCACCGGCAAAGGATGTTGTCGAGCCTTCGGCCCTCAATACAAATAGTGCAACTGTATTGAGAAGTGCAGCTGAATTCGTGAGAATTCAGACGCTTTGCAATCAAGATGCGGCCAGAATTCTCACGAATTCTGCGACAAAAACATAATGTGCAACTTCAAAACTTGCGCGTCGCGCTAAGCATCCGCAATGGTTGTTTTAATCAACCAACGTTCCGCCGATCTCAGTCTCCAGAATGCTGCTCTAGGATCAATTATCGAAGTAGCCTATACTGATTTTTCGACTGGGGCGTGGTGTAATGGTAGCACAACAGACTCTGACTCTGTTTGTTAAGGTTCGAGTCCTTACGCCCCAGCTTTTTACTGAATTCAATCACCGCAAAAGCACTTGCTTCCCCCTCCTCCGGGCCAAAACGGGGTTTCTAGTAGTCAAAATGGGGTTTCTTTGACTATACTCTTGATTAGATCTAACCGATCTAGAGCTAAACCTACCTTCCCCTCCCACCAATCGTTCCCGACTTAACAATACCCCCGTATTGAGAGTCCCCCACCTTTGTTGTTCCGGGTTCTTATGATCCCCGAACGACTGCTTTACCTATGTCGTTCGCTTTGAGAAGTCCCACTCGTACCCACGGATTGACACGATGATCTCGAATTCCAAGGGAATGCATCCATTGCTTGACTCCGTGCAATTGCGTCAATTGGCCGATTGCTTGAGCTTGGGGGATTCGCTTGAAACCCTCGCGGAGCAGTGGTCGTTCAATAGCCCATTGGAATTGCTAGCAACAAGTGCTCGCTCCATGAATCTCGATTGGCTTGAGTCCGACAGCGGCGATTTCGCACCGGAAACGTTGGAAGGTTTTCCTGCAAAGCTGATTCACCGCCATACCGTTTTCCCGCTCGAACGCGGCACGGGCTGGCTCCGACTGGCAATAAGCAACCCATTTGATTTTGCTGCCATCGATTCGGTCGCGTCGGCCATGGAGGTCGAGGTTCGGCCGGTTATGGCTGCTCAAGACACGGTTCAGAAACTGATCAAACGCCATCTCGGGGTCGGTTCAGAAACTATTGACGGTTTGATCGCTCTCCAGCGACAGCAATCCGGCGATGTCGAAATGCTCGAGGGGATCGACCCCGATAGTCTAGAGGACGCTGAAGAGGCACAGCAGGCATCGGTAGTCGGGCTAGTTAACGAGATTCTCAGCGAGGCCATTCAGGCGCGAGCAAGCGATATTCATATCGAGTCCCAGGAAGCAGGCCTCAAGATCCGGCATCGCATCGACGGTGTTCTTCAGAAACAACCAACGCCACCCGAAATGAATCAGTTTCGCGCTGCGATCATCAGTCGATTGAAGATCATGGCCAAGATGAACATCGCGGAAAAGCGAGTGCCGCAGGACGGACGCATCAAGCTTCGAGTTTCAGGTCGTGAGATCGATGTGCGAGTCTCCATCATACCGATGCTTCACGGTGAAGGGGTCGTGATGCGGGTGCTCGACAAGTCGAATCTCAAGTTCTCGTTGCGCGGCATCGGGATGCCAGAATCGGTCTACGAAAAATTCCAAAAGCTCATTCGGCTTCCACACGGAATTGTGCTCGTTACCGGTCCAACGGGTTCTGGAAAAACAACGACTTTGTATAGCGCCTTGAGCGAGATCAAATCGGAAGACATCAAGATCGTCACGACCGAAGACCCCATCGAATACCAGCTCGAAGGGATCAATCAAATTCAAGTTCACACCAAAGTAGGCCTGAGCTTTGCGGCCTGCTTGCGCGCGATTTTGCGACACGATCCCGATGTTGTCTTGGTCGGTGAAATCCGCGATTTGGAGACGGCCGAAAACGCAACACAAGCTTCGTTGACTGGGCACTTGGTCTTCAGCACTCTGCACACCAATGACTCGGCGAGTGCCTTCATGCGGTTGTGCGATATGGGGGTCGAACCGTTCTTGGTTGCGAGCACCGTCGAAGGCGTTTTGGCACAACGCTTGGTACGCGTGTTATGCGACGATTGCAAGGAGCAATATCAACCGAACTCCACCGACTTGCCTGATGATTTCCCTGTCGAACATCGACTCGATCCGAAGTTGACACTCTATCGCCCGGTCGGTTGCGAAAGCTGCCGAAGGACGGGATACCACGGTCGATTGGGGATCTACGAGCTCTTGGTCACCAACGAAGAGATCCGTCAAATGATGACACAAACGGGTACCTCGAACGCGATCAAGCAAGTGGCTATCCAGAATGGCATGGAGACCATGCGGATGGACGGCTGGAACAAAGTCCTATCGGGCGTTACCACCATCGATGAAATTGTCCGTGTGACGAAAGCGGATTAAGCTCGATGGCCAACTTTGCTTATACCGCGAAATCCAACACTGGCGAGAAGCTATCCGGGACGATCGCTGCTGCGACCCGATCCGAAGCCATGCAGCGTTTGCGAGCTCAGTCATTGTTTCCAATGTCGTTGGTGGACCATCAAGCCAACAAGACACCTTGGCTGACCATCTCTCTTCCAGTGCGAGTTTCCAAGGAGCGAACAGCCGACTTCTGCGCTCAATTGGCGGACTTGCTCAGCAACGGTGTAGCGATGCTTGAGTCGCTAAGAATCCTGTCCGAGGCAACTGAGAATGCCAAGCTCAAAGTGATCACCATGCGGATCCATGACGCGGTCGCACAAGGGGATAGCTTGGACATCGCCATGAGCAAAGAATCCGCAATGTTCTCGGAACTCACTTTGAGTATGATACGAGCTGGCCAGGAAGGCGCTTTCCTCGAAGAAGCACTCCAGCGCACGGCTTTGTTCTTGCGAAAACAAGATGAAATGCGAAGCAAAATCGTTGGCGCACTTACCTACCCGATCATTTTGGGGATTGTCGGTACCATCATTACTTCGGGCATGATCGTATTTTTGGTGCCTAAATTTCAACCTTTTTTCGATCGGCTCGAGCAAAATGGGACCGGGCTGCCACTGATCACCATCGTGCTTTTGGGGGCAAGTCATACGATGCTCAACTATGGGCTGATCGTGGTTCCCATCCTCGCAGCGATCGCTTTTGGTGTTTATCGAGCCATTCAGACTGCGACAGGTCGTCGCATCATGGACCGTGTAAAATTAAAGACGCCGATGGTTGGCTCGATATTCCATGACGCCGCCGTCTCGCGAGCTTGTCGTGTTCTCGGAACGATGCTGCGGAATGGTGTTCCCTTGCTCCGATCCCTACGAATTAGCAGTGAATCGACAGGAAATACGCTCTTGGCAGAGGCAATGATGAAATCGGCTGAGAATGTGACAGCCGGCGATACCCTTTCGAAACCCCTCGCCGCAAGCGGCCTCATCCCCCCCCAAGTGATGGCAATGATTCGGGTGGCGGAGGAGTCCAATACGCTTGATGAAGTCCTCATCAAGATTGCAGATCGTATTGACAATCGCATCGAACGCCGCCTAGAAGTGATTGTGAGAATGATTGAACCATTAATGCTCATTCTGATTGGCGGCATGGTTATGTTCGTGATCGTTGGGGTATTACTACCCGTGTTTGACCTAAACTCGTCCGTTGGATAAAATACGCTGATGCAAGCAGGCTGATTAGCAATTGCATTACCCACCATACCCTCCATACCCTCCCACCACGCTGCTTTTCTTGCGGCACAATCCTACCTACAACTTCCCACCTTTAAGGATTTACCATGCTAATTCGACATTCTAGACGTTCACGTCGCGGTTTGACGTTGCTCGAATTGATGATCGTTTTGATCATTTTGGTCGGCTTGATGGCGATCGTTGGTCCACGACTCCTCGGCTCGCAAAAGAAAGCGGACATCCGCACGACCCAGGCTCAGATCGGCAATCTCGCCTCCGCACTCAAGATGTACGCAGCGGACATGAAGACATTTCCGTTGACCGAAGAAGGGCTAGAACTGTTGGTGAGCGCTCCCGAAGATGAGTCCCTAGCCAAAAAATGGGATGGCCCGTACATCGAAGGTGGCAAGCTTCCGAAAGACCCATGGGGAAGCAGTTTTCAATACGAGTTCGGTACCGACGGTGCCGCAGATAGCGGCAGCAGTTCGAATTCCAAATCGGATACTTCAGACTTCCCTCGTATTTTCTCATTAGGCCCAGATCGACAACCTGGCACAAGCGACGATATCTCGAATCAACCCGAAAGCACGGATGACGCTTCGGACTCGAGTTCTAAATCCAAATCGTCGAAATAACCACTTCAGCGTGATGTCTTCGTTTGGTTTTTGTAGCGGCAGGGCGCGAGCCCTCCGGTTACCCAACATTGTTCACTCACCGGACGGCTTGCGCCGTTCCGCTAATGAGTGCCATTTGGCTAGCGCCCAACGGCTAAATGACATGAAAGACAGATGCGAATGCGCCTAGTAAGGATACAAATTGAACATGAGTAAATCACTGCGAGCTTGTCGCTCCAAGCGGGGCTTTTCATTGCTTGAGTTGATGATCGTCTTAGTGTTGATGGTCGGGCTCTTAGCGATTGCTTGGCCCAACATGCAACGTTCGCTTCGCCGAACCACCCTGAACGAAGCGGCTCAGACGCTTCGCGAAGCCATCGACGAAGGACGACACGAGGCAATCGTTACAGGCAGGCCAGTCTTCGTCCAGATGCAACAAGGAAACCACGAGGTTCGAACGGGCTCCTTTGCAAATTTCGCAAATGATGAAGACGCGCTCGGTTCTTTTGGCAACGAACTTGCCACCGAAGTCGCTTCGAACCGTCCTTCTCCATCATCGTCACTGACTCAGCAACAAGAGTCGCACTCGGATTCGAAATCGCCACGAAAATGGCGACTGCCTGAATCGGTCGTGATCGCTGAGGTTAATTGGACCAATGTCTCTCAATCGGAATCGGACGACGAAAGTGGAATTTCTTCTTCGTCCGAGTTCGCCTCAAGCCATCACGCGTCGAGCCATCACTCATCCAATCATCTTGAAACAGGTTCGCAAAGTCAGAGCGATTCGTCGCTTTCGAGTTCGTCAGGGACCGATGAGATGCTTTTGTCAGTAGACGGTACACATAGCGATTGGTGGTTGCCTATTAGTGCAACGGGACAAAGCCGAAGCGCCTCGATCGTGCTCTACGATAAATCGATCCATGAAAAGATGACGATCACTTATGTGTCTGACACAGGTGCGTTGGAGATCGTTAAATGAGTCGCTTGGCCATGCGAACGAGGACTGCATTTTCATTGCTGGAAGTAATCATCGCAACGGCCATCTTGGCAGGTAGTGCTATGGTCCTTTTCTCCTTGATCGGCATGGGGACCAAGTATGGCAATAAGGCCGAGCAACGTACCCTCGCGATTACGCAAGCTCAGTCGATGCTCGACGAATACATCGCGAGACTGCCAAACGAAGAAATTCGAGACGAGGTCATTGGTGTATTGCCAGGCACGCCGACTCGAAGCTTCCGCATCGAAGTCACTCCGTATGAATGGCCGTCGAGCAAGGGGGATGCCAATCGGATCACTAGCACAACTGGCGAAGCTTCTGGGGGGCTCTACCGCGTGACACTCGAGCTGTTTGAAGCCAACAACGCTTTGGCTGGCGCGGAGGGCGAGCCTCTTTGCCAACTCTCACAATTAGTTCGAAAAAACAGTTCGGGACAAGCTGCAGCGAGCAGCGTCCGCAACGATGGAGCGAGTTCGGTAGACGGCAGGAGCCAACAAGGCCCACGCGGAAACCGATTCCAATGATTTCGCTGGATCGATTGATTGCTAATTCTAAGGCGAGCGGTAGGCTGAAAACGACCTGCCAAGGGTCCCAATGGGAGAGCGAGGCTCCTGCCGAGCTTTGCAATGGATCGGCAGGAGCCTCTCCCTCCCGGTACAAACAGAGCTGCCGCTCGCTTAGGGCTAGAGTTCCTCATTCTACGCGAACTGCCCGTTCCGGCTTTTCGCTTCTTGAACTCATGCTAGCACTGGGGCTGCTCGGAGCATTATTGGCGGTTGCATGGTCGTTGTTAGGTACGTATCGCAATGCCGAGGTGCGAGGTTGGAAACTATCTCATCGCGTCCAAACCGTTCGCTCAGCTCGAGACGGGCTTGAATGGGACGCGCAGCATCTGATTACCAGCTCAGAGACCATCAGTCCGGTACTTGTCTCTCCCAGCATCAGTCGTGGCGTACCACAGCCACCCGGTCCGAAAACAACTACGATCCAACCCGCCAAGTCACATCGTTTTACGGGCAGCGCGATGGGTTTCTCAGCAACCATCGCTCCATCGATCGACCCAATTCCGTTCTTGGAGAATCTGATGTCGGATGCGACGCAATCCGATCGCGAATCGCCCGGCCTGGAGTCGCTTATGGGAGACCAAGCCAATGACAATGCCGCGTCCAACTCGCCATGGCCTGCTGAAACCATCGAAATTGAGTATCGTCTCACGCCCATGACATCGTCAACCTCGCAATCCAATTTGCCGTCGCAAAGCACGGCCCTCGGCAATGAAATGGACGATTCCCAATACGTCCTGACTCGTGTTGAAACAATCGCATCGATAGGGCAGACGATGGAAGCAAATCCATCGGAACGCACCCTGTCTGCGCAGGACCTATATAGGCAAAACGACGATAGCTTTCTCGATAGCAACCAATCGTATCGCGAATCCCGATTGGAGGGCTTAACCAAAGTTCAGTTCCGTTACTTCGATGGTACTACTTGGAAATCGAACTGGAACAGCGATCAGCAAGGCGGACTTCCTTGTGCCATCGCGTTCGGGTTTGACTTTCCAGCGACCTCCGAAATTCAGCTTCCACCCACTTCCGGTCCAGAGGCGTCGGACGAGGAAGGAACAATGTCAGAGCAGCTACAAACCGCGGAGTTCCCTTTTGCTGAATCCGCTTTGGCGACAGAATCGATAGCTGAATCATCCGCGGGCAGTTCGCCTGCAATCATGGAGTCCTCGACCAGCGAAGTGCAAATCGTCGTCTTGGTGACCAACGGAGTCTCCAAGCACACGGCTGCAGGAACAACGTCGATGCGAGCTCGTCCATGACAAACAGTTGTCTTCATCGAACTCGTCCACCAAAGGGCAACCCGCCACCAAGACGCAAAGGGATGGCGTTGCTGGTTGTGGTCGTGTTGGTCATGTTGATTTCATTGGGAGCGTATCGCTTTTCATTCTACATGGAGAGCCAGTATCGACTGACGCGATTGCATGAAGAGCGAGTTCATGCTCGCCTCGCTGCTTTGAGCGGGATGGAGTTGGCGGCAGCGATGGTGGAGATGCCTGATGCGAAGCGTGCTCTACTTGGTGGATTGCAGGACAATGCGTCGATCTTTCAACATATCGCGATCGAACCATTGCTCGACACGGGACCGAAATTTGCGGAAGAAAGTGTGTGGCGATTTAGCTTGGTCGCGCCTCGCATAGGCGAGGATACGAACCAGAGCGCCCGAGCCTCGACCGACCTGCCTGGCGTCCAATCTCTATCGATGAAATTTGGATTGGAAAACGAGTCAGCCAAACTTCATATTCCAACATTGCTCGCCTGGGACCGCCTCAAACCGGGACATGCACGGATAACTCTGTTGGGTTTGCCCGGTATGAATGAGGCGATGGTTGATACATGGCTGACGGAACTTGGTATATCCAAACCGATCGATCGCGGCGGCAGCTCTGACCAGCGAACCTCGTTGGACGTTATCAAGCAGGTTTGGTTTGGTGGCGACCTCAATCAAAATTACCAGCTAGACCCGTTGGAGATTCGTTTCGAGAGTCAACGAATGGGACAGAATCGTACAGCAACGGTGCAGCAGACGGACAGGTCGAGCTCGACCAAAGCATTTCGACCACTTCAACGGTATTTAACTTGGTATAGCGGGCACCGCAACGTTAGAAGTAATGGCCAGCCTCGGGTTAATTTGAACGAAGCAGATCTGCCGTCATTGTATCGAACATTATCGATGATTTGGCCCCAGGAACGGGCCAACTTTGTCATCGCTATGCGTCAATTGGGCCCGAGTAGTCAATTGGGAACTGTCCCAACGATTAACTTGCCGGGGGCCGCGGTTTCCAGTCCGGCAATTGGAACGGCTGGAACGACTTCAGCTCAAAATACTTCCGCAACGATCGTCCAAGATTGGCAGCCTGATTTTAGCAAGGCAGCGGTTTACTCGTTCCGAAGTCCGCTCGACTTGGTGGGGGCGGTAGTCGAACTGCCCGCTACAGTCGGTGTAAACGGTCCCAAGAATTCGGCAACTCTCGTAAAAAGCACCCTTCGCAATCCGTTTTCAAGTGACTTGGCCTCGGTTCGTAACTACCTTGAAAGGTTGCTTGACGATGTGACGGTGAACGGTCTTTTGATTTCAGAAGGCCGGATCGACGTATCGGAGGCATCCGTGGAAGTTCTTGCGGGAGTCCCCGGATTAGACTTAGCCCTGGCGCAGCGGATTGTTCAGAAACGCAACGCACCGAACAGCACATCGGCAACTCAGTCGATCGACACGGTGACGTGGTTGCTGGATGCAGTCGACATTACCAAACTGAAAGAACTCGAACCTTACCTGACCTTCCGCAGCGACGTCTATTCGGTGCAAGCAATCGGATATCGCGACAATCAAAGTGCCGTCTACCGGATGACTGCCACGATTGACGCTCGTCAGAGCCCAACACAATTGCGAAATAGAAAAGTCTGGCATCCTTGGGATCGCGGCTTCTCCCTAGAGCAACTCGCCGATTCAAAACCATGAACCTATTGAAACGCTTAACGAGACTCAGACAAAGCACTGTCCGAAAACCAGGGACAGGGAGAATCGCGATCGTCCATTGGGATCGAGAGCAGATCTATTTCTTAGTCGTCTCTCCAAAGTCAAAACGGATTGGTTCGAAAGATTTCGGAGCGATTGGCCATGCGAATTTAGGCAATCCCTTGCTCGCCTTGTCGGACTACTTTCGGGATCAAGGCATCACGGTCCAACGACTCGTTGTGCTCTTGTCGCGACCCGAGTTGGATTTGCCAACGCTCAATCTGCCGCCAGCCGAGGAAAGCGAACTGCCTGGCTTGATCGCAAGCGAAGTAGAGCAGCAATTGGGCGAAACCGAGGAACCGCCCATCGTCGACTATTTGGTCGTTGCGAACTCCAAAGCGGACACGAATACATCCAGCCAAGTCCTCGCGTTTGCGTTGCCAGCCAAGGAGCTTCAGTCACTTAAGAAGCAAGTGGATGAAACGGCGTTTCGACTTGCTGCCATCTGCTCGCGGCATCTTGCACCCCTCAGTATTCTTCGTCGACAGAATATCTCTACCGACACCTTGGCTGTCTCTATTCATCTGTATACCGGTGAAGTTGAGCTGGCTGTCTGTCGCGGTTCTGACCCAATCTTGCTCCGAACGATTCGATTGAGCACCGATGAGTCAGCACGCGTCGCAGAGCAGATTTGGATGGAAATGCAACGATGCTTGACGTTGCTAACTCAAGAGACGGCCGAGCTCAAGTTGGATTGGTACGTTTTTGCGACCAATGAAGCAGCTGGTCAAGTTGCGAAGGCTCTCGAGGAACGGGGTGAGTCCTCGATTCATGTGATCGATCCGCTGTCGGACTGGGAACTTGATTCTAAGGAGAAGAACCAGAACCTGGATCCACCTACTCGGTCGGCAGCCAACGCAGGTGCAGCTTGGGACTTTGTCAATAACTCACTTCCGGTCAATTTGCTCGCCCCCAAACGAGCTCCCAAGCCCGCGAACCCCATGGTGCGTTGGGTAGGTTTAGGTATCGGCGTGGCATCTATGGTTGGAATTGGTCTGTACTTTATGTTGTCCGATGTTTGGCAATTGCAGCGCGAAGCCGATGACATCCGCATCGAGTTGGACAATGCCAAAAAAGTCGCGGCCAAGTACCAAGAGAAATCCGATCAAGTTCAGGCGGTTCAAGCCTGGATGTCGGATCAAGTCGATTGGCTGGCAGAGCTCAACGATCTATCGAGAAGATTGCCCGATGGTCAAGATGCAACTGTACGGCGATTGACGGCATCGGCTGGACCAAACGCCGCAACGATCGATCTCTCCGTTCAAGTTGCAGAGCAGGAATTCATATCGCAATTGGAGTCGCGCATAAGGAGCGCTAAGTATTCGGCAACAAGCAAACAAATTAGCCAGAATGCTTCCTCCGCCGAGTACCCTTGGCAGTTCGAAACCAGAATCTCGTTTCCAATCGAAGCGCAGAAGCAAAACACGTTTGGTCCAAAAGCTTCACAGGTGGAACCCGCCTCGCCATCGGACAAACCCATGAAAGCAAGCGAGACGCCTAATGCAGACCAAAACGAACTAGAAGCTCCTACCAAAGACACCCCTGAAAACACCACTGAGAGCATTCCCATTCAACCCAATGTTGAAACCGATACACCATCACCCGAGGGGCCCAAATGAGCCCACGTATCAAATGGCTATTGGTTGCCGGTGCAGCGGTATTCGGTTTGTACGGAATGGACTCGCTCTATCGCAGTTGGATCGAACAACCCCATCAACAAATAGCTGCTGAACTAGACGATCTCACCAGTAAACTGAACACGGCCAAGTCGGAACAACTCACTGCACAGAAGCAAGGCAAGCGGCTGGAAGCCTTTGCTGCTAGAGCTTTGCCGGACGATCCGCAATTAGCCCGTTCGCTGTATCAGCAATGGCTTTTGAATTTGGTCGAGGCCAATGAACTGACGTCTGCCTCGGTCGATGCTGCCCAACCAGTACGTGTCGAAATTCGTTCGCGAACAAAAAAGGGAAAACGTCAGACGATAGGTCATCGCATCAATTTCTCGTTGCGAGGCCAAGCATCACTAAGCAAGCTTGCGTCGTTCCTTAACGATTTTCGCAAAGCAGGACATTTGCACAAGATTCGAACCATCGCATTGAATCCCGTTGGCAATGAAGGGAGACTGGATGCCGATTTGACGATCGAGGTACTGTGCTTGTCAGCTTCGACCAATAAGGACACTCTCGGAGATTGGCAGATTGTGGATGATTCCACAGTAGCAAAAAGCACGTTCGATGACCTCGTGCGCCGAAATCTCTTTGCGCGAGGGTTTGCAAAAGCATTGTACGAAATCGAGCTGAAAGCGATCACTTCGAATCGAGAGGGTATCGCGCAAGCTTGGTTCCGAATCGACGCGCGAGGGACAACCAAAACGGTTTCTGCGGGCAACCAGCTTCCGGTCGCCCTGCATGACATTTCGGTTCTAGAAGTGCTAAACAATCAAGTGCTGGTTCGTGTTAACGAAGAACCACATTGGATTCACTTGGGCGAATCCATCGGCCAAGTGTGTTCGCCCAAACCAGAAAAAGGAGAGCAACGATGAAGTCTTTTCGACAAACTCTTATCTTCATGCAATTCATGGCCGCAGTTTGCATGGTCAATCTTTCCTGTGCAACCGCGCAGCTGGTCGGCAATCGAACACTTGGTTCGCCCGCCCTGTCGCTGCAGCAACAACGAGCCGGTACTGCCCCAACCACCGCTGCGCCTGGTGGTACGTCAGTTGGTGCTGCCTCGGGCCTGCAAGGTGCAAACGCCCGTTATCTTCGGGGCAATCGCTCGCGTCAGGATTTCGTTGGCTCAAACCGCACTGATTTGTCGGGCTTTGTGGGTTCCGGGCAAGCCATCGGAGTGGGCCGTGTTCCGACTGCGGCTGAGACTTTAAAACTTGAGACATCGAAAGCGGATCGCATCAATCGACCACTTCCTCCTCAGCCAGCAAAAGGAATGTACTACCCTCGACTCACGCTTGAATCGGCCAGCGAAACATCGAGCGAGCTGCCAAACATTGGACCCGCCAGTCCATCAGCGACGGAAAGGATCGCAGAATTTTCCAAAGGTCGCGCAAATGTGTCCATGTCGGGCACCACAGCCATCCTTCGCGGCACGGTCGCGTCAAGTCGCGAGGCCGAGCTTTTGGCTCAGCTCCTTTCCTTCGAGCCGGGTATCGATCGGGTCAAGAATGAATTGGTCGTCAAGTAAATTCACTAGCTTGCGCGCTTTGAAGTTGCACACTTGTGTTTTTGTAGCAGAATTCGTGAGAATTCTGGCCGCGTCTTGATTGCAAAGCGTCTGAATTCTCACGAATTCAGCTACATTTCTCAATACAGTGCAACTTCACTAGCTTGCGCGTCGTGCTACCTTTTGGGTTTTGGCACCTCAATCCGATGAACATTCATTCCGATTGCGTACCCAACTTGACCTGAATCGGTTTCGAGAATTCGTATCTTATTCACCGCGTTCCCCATTTCGACCGCCCTCCAAGTTACTCCGCCATCCGTCGTTTGGAAGCCGTTTGGTACTGCTCCCATCGGTGGTCTTGGCAACAAAGCGTTCTATGACTGCTGGGTCCGGATTGTAAGACTGAATCGTAACATAGCCAAACTCCCGCGTTGGAAACGCGATCTTCCAAGTTAATTCAAAGGATCTTGTCGATCGCCAAGCGTTCGTCCAAGTTTTACCGCCGTCGTTTGTTGACAGGATCAACGCGTTGGACTGAGCCGGGTCCGCGTTGGTAGCGGCGGCAACGAAACCTTCATTGCGATTAAAAAAGTGCACGTCAAAGGCCATCGCCGCTTTGTCGTGGATATCGACTTGTTGCCATGATTTCCCAAGGTCGTCGGAATACAACATTGCGGTTGGCCCGCCCACTCCGATGATACGAATTCGCGTATCCAAATTTCCAGCGTTCACAAACTTCTCTCGAAGAACTTGCATTGCGCAGAGACCAACGACCGGCGGCCCATTGCAAATATGGAATCAGAAATTGTTTTCATGATTCCGATGGTGCAAGCTGTTTTGTGACGTCTGTTTCGAATCACAATCCAAGAGAGATTCAAAAACGAGGCATTTCATTCAACCTAAATCTTGATTTCCACCAAGACTGGTTCCGATTCTTCTGCCGCCATCTTTCGAATGTCTTCGGTGATTCGCATCGAGCAGTATTTCGGACCACACATGCTACAGAAGTGTGCGCTCTTGAACGTGTCTTGGGGCAAGGTCTCGTCGTGGTACGCTTTGGCGGTTTCCGGGTCGAGCGACAAACGGAACTGCTCGTTCCAATCAAAAGCAAACCGAGCTTTCGAAAGAGCGTTATCACGGTCCTGTGCACCTGGTCGTTTGCGAGCTACGTCGGCAGCGTGTGCAGCGATCTTATACGCGATCACACCTTGCTTGACGTCTTCGCGATTTGGAAGTCCCAGGTGCTCCTTGGGAGTAACGTAGCACAGCATGGCTGCGCCAGCCCAGCCTGCCAATGCACCACCGATCGCGCTGGTGATATGGTCATAGCCCGGTGCTACGTCGGTTACCAATGGGCCAAGAACATAAAACGGAGCGCCATGGCAAACCTCGATTTGCTTTTTGATATTCATCTCGATTTGATCCATCGGGATGTGGCCAGGACCTTCGACCATCACTTGCGTTCCTTTGCTCCAGCCCCGCTTGCAAAGCTTGCCCAAGACATCGAGCTCGGCGAATTGAGCGGCGTCACTGGCATCTGCAATCGAGCCTGGGCGCAAGCCATCACCCAAACTCCACGTCACGTCGTATTGCTTCATGATGTCGCAGAGGTCGTCGAACGCTTCGAACAGCGGATTCTGTTTGCGGTGAACCATCATCCATTTGGCGATGAGCGAACCACCACGGCTGACGATACCGGTCACACGGGCGGTCGTTAGGTGCAAATGCTCCAGCAGGACGCCACAATGGATCGTCATGTAATCGACCCCTTGCTTGGCTTGGTGCTCGACCATGTCCAAGAAGTGCTGGGCTCGCATGTCCTCGATGTTGCCGCCGAGCTCTTCCAACATTTGGTAGATCGGCACTGTTCCAATGGGGACGGTGGAGGCAGCGATGATTTTGCTGCGGATGTTGTCGATATCTTTGCCCGTCGACAAATCCATCACGGTATCAGCTCCATAGTGCACCGAAACGTGGAGCTTTTCGAGTTCTTCCTCGATATTGCTCGTAACCGCGGAGTTGCCGATGTTGGCGTTGATCTTGCAACTGGCTGCAATACCGATGCACATTGGCTCCAGGCGGCCCTGCAAGTGGACTTTGTTCGCAGGAATGACCATACGACCGGCTGCTACCTCGTCGCGAATCAACTCGGGAGTGAGGTTTTCGCGTTTGGCGACGAACTCCATTTCGGGGGTAATCTGCCCGGCAATTGCTGCGATATATTGGGTCGTCACTCGTGGAAGCTCCGTTGAATATGTACTGGTTGAAAATAGATTAGGTGCGTTTAGATCTCAAATAGTCTATCGCTTGGTCCGACCCTGGGGAACCGGAAAAGTCCGGTGGACTGAAGGAAAGTTAGCGGCTCCACCGTCTGGCGACGGTGGCTACGACTTGGCGGAAGCCATCATTTCCGACCAAGCAAACGGTTCATGTTTTTCTTGTAGGCCTCAACTCCCGGTTGTCCGTAGGGGTTGATTCCCATCAATCGCCCTTCGACCGCGGTTGCCAACATCATCATTTGGAACAACTGCCCCATATGCAATTCATCCACCTGGGGAATGTGCAAATTGGTGTAGGGGCGGCCATCGTCCCGCAAAGCTTGATTGGTGCCTTCAATAGCAGCCTGCATGACTTCGGGCAGCGTTTTCTCAGCGATTTCATTGAGGGAATCCGCATCGGAGCTTCTCGAACCGATGGCCAACGCGTCGAATCGATACTCGTCCACGATGATATTGTTGAAGACCTTATCGCGTCTCCCTTGTTGGTGTTGTTGATGTCTCGAGTGCAAGTCGCGGGTGTTCACCGTGGTCAATGGCGTAAAGCCCAAGAGGTTTTTCCCAAGACTTTCCGCGGATAATTGGTCATACCACATCCCGAACGACTCCAAAGCCTTGCTCCAAACACTCATAACCCGAATGTTGATATCGCGATGTTTTTCCAGCAAATGGTTGGCGGCCACAAATTGCAGAACAATGTTGTCCTCAGGCTTCGATTCTCGGAAGTGCTGAGTCATTGCAGAGGCTCCTTGCAAGAGCTCTACCACATTGACCCCGAGCATCGCCGCAGGCACCAAACCCACCGCCGACAGAATCGAACAGCGACCGCCCACTCCATCGGGAACGGGATAAAGGTCCGTGACGCCAAGCTCGGTCGCCATTTTATCCAGCTTGCCACCCATGCCCGTTACCGGGACCAACAGCTCGATCAGCTTCTCGCGGTCGCCGCCCGTACTGGCTTCAAGAGCCACCAAAAATTGTCGAAAAGCTGCAGCGGTTTCGAGTGTGCCGCCGCTTTTGCTGATGACAACCAGAGCCCATCGTTCCAATTCACTCGTCGCGGGCTGCTGTTTGTGAGCGCCCAGCAAATGCAGCAAAGCTTGGGTCGCGTCATTGTCGAAGTTGTTTCCTTCGAAATACATTCGAGGCTTACTGCCGCGATCACCACGGGATAATTCGTTCCAATAGGGCTGGCAGCACGACTCCAAAATCGCCTTGGCTCCCATGTAAGAGCCCCCGATCCCGAGAACCACTACCCGATCCACAAGCTTGTGCAGGTGCGTGGCGCGTTTGAAAAGGCGGCCAAGTTCGCTGCCCTGGCGGTTGGCTTCATACTCCGAAAGCAAGCGATCCGGCATGGTGATAAAGCCGGCATCCAGAGGTTCCATCGACGCTGGGGTAGGGAGCTTTCCTGCCAGCATGTCGAGTTCGGTCGTCATCATGGTGTCGCGAATGCCGCCTAACTGTGGCAGCAACTGCTTCATCTGATCCTGGTCGATCCCGTGGTTTGGCAGCATTGCTCCAGAGGGATCGAATCGAAGTGGTCGAAGCGTATTTCGTCGTAGTTTCATAATTTCCCCGAGACAGGTTCAATGGAGGTGAATTGCTAACAGAAAGAATAACGCTGGAATCCAAGATGGAACATGGGATTCTGACCTAGACCCGGCAGAAAGGAAAAGCCTACTATCGACAGGAATAGGTCTCAATTTTACGTTTTGTCCAGGAAAACCTCAGATGCAGCCGCCAAAAATGAAGCTAGCGCTGATGTCCTCCCCTGTTAGTTGGGGCGGGGGCGAGCAGTTTCTTTGGTCGCTGGGCGATGGGCTCATTCAGCGCGGGCACTCGATTCTCTGGATTTGCGACAAAACAAGTGCACTGCACGAACGCATACAAGACGCCGGTTACACCTGCGGCTGGATGACAGGTAGCATGCCTAGTCCAAAGGCCTTGTTGGGATTGAGAAAAACACTCTCCCAGCATGGCACTCAAATCATTCACGCCAACGACTCCCATTCCCAAACCTGGGGTTCGCTAGCAATGCTCGGCCGACTCGGGATCAAACGCGTGGGCGTCAAACATACGGCATTCCCGATTCGATCCGCCGCCCGATACAATTGGATGCTCGACAAGGTGGTATGCGTCTCGAATGCGGTTCGCGATGTTTGTATTGAGGGTGGTGTTGCGGAGCGAAAGACACACGTCATCTACGGTGGACTAGAGGCACCCAAGCTAGAGCGTTGGGTCGAACGATTCTGGGCGTGCGAGCACCTTGGCATCGATCACCACATTCCTCTCTTTTGCGCCGTCGGAAGCCTAATTCCTTGCAAAGGTTATGAACGTCTGATCGAAGCCGCTCATCATTTGCGTTGGCATCTGCCCGAATTCTGTGTTGCTATTTGCGGCGAAGGCAAAATGAAATCGGAATTGGAAGAGCTGATACGAGTGTACGATCTGCAGAAACATGTTCGGCTGCTAGGTTTTCAAGAGCGACCAGAACGCTGGATTTCCGCTGCCGATGCTTTTGTGCACACGTCGCAAAGCGAAGGGCTTTCGCTTGTCACAATTCAAGCGCAGATGATTGGTACTCCAGTCATTGCCGGCGAAGTCGGCGGCTTGACCGAAGTGCTTCGCCACCCTCAGACTGGAGAGTTACTCGGGTGGCCTATCCAAGGTAACGATCCAGCGACCTTGGCGGATTTGATGAAGGAGTCTGTTGTGGATTCTCCCGAGCGGCAAAGAATTGTTAGCGCGGCCAAGGAATCGGCGACGGAGCGTTTTGCATTGGAAAAAATGGTTGACGAATTCGAAGCACTCTACTTGAGAATGCTATCGAACGAATTTGCCGGCTCCATTTCGCCACTGCGGAAAACCGGTTGAGGTTGGTTTATGACGAGCGGATTACAAATTTTCATTGAATCGCGAGTCTTCGATCGATAAGAATTAGGAAGGCAACGGCCGCAACTGCTTGCGGTTGAAAAGTGGGATACAAAAGGGAAGTAACGGAGTACTGTTTCGATGAAGCGACTTGGACGAACTTGGTTTCGAACTGCATTGCACTCCGTTGCACTTTCTGCCCTGTCCTCGGGGTATCTATTTGCTCAACAGCCAGCGACAGGTTTGACGGAACCTGTCTTTCGAGTTTCGAAAAACGAAACCTCGAATCCAGCGACTGCTGCCCCTCATCCTCTCGACCCAGCCATTCAGCTTGCACATCAGAGCCTTGGTCAGATTCGAGCGGACCTCAAGGACTACACAGCTGTTTTGGTCAAGCGTGAACGAATTGGCGACGACGTCGGTGAACATGAATACATGTTTGCAAAGGTACGCAACCGAAAGGTGCAAGACAATAAAATCGTTATTCCGTTTAGCGTCTACATCGCGTTCCTCAAGCCGGCTTCCGTCAAAGGTCGCGAAGTCCTCTACGTGGAAAACCAAAATCAAGGCAAACTATACGCCCACGAAGGTGGTATCAAACGCGTTCTCGGAACTCACTTGCTTGAAACCAATAGCTTCTTGGCAATGGCTGGTCAGCGATATCCAATCACCGATATCGGCATCGAAAATCTAGTCGTGAAACTGATCGAACGGGGCGAAAAGGACAAGCGTCACGGGTTCTGCAAAGTCGAATTGGTTCCGGGAGCCAAAGTTGGCGGCCGGAGCTGCTCGATCATTCAGGTAACCCACGATACACAACAGGCTCACTACGATTTCCACCTCGCTCAAATCTTCATGGATGACGAGTGGAAGATTCCTGTTCGCTATGCGGCTTATGGATGGCCTAAAAAAGGAGCTGCCATCGACGTCGATAAAGACGTAATCGAGGAATACACCTACCAAAACCTCAGCTTCAACGTGGGACTGACCGACGCGGACTTCGACGTCAAACACAAAGACTACAAGTTCAACGGTAAGTAGTCAGCAAGGAGCAAGCGGTCGGCCGACAAGATTTCGTTTAACGGTCAGCCGTAGGCGTGGCATTAGATTAGCAGGTAGCGGAATCTCGTAAGAGTTCCTGAAGTGCCTCAAACTCCAGGAAGTTTTACAACTTCCGCTACGAGCAGGAAGTTTTACAACTTCCGCTACGAGGAAAGGCTTAATTCAACGCAAATCGGGACAAGCCCGAGCCGCAATCACATCTGGGTGCCTCTACTCACCCTTAAGAACCTTCTTCAAAGCATCCCGAAATGGCCTCTTTTTTTCGGGTTCAGATGAATCGGTCGGCGGCAAAACTTCTTCGGACTGCTTCGCCTTCTCCTGTGCACGTCGTTGCCTCAAGGCCTTGACAAAATCTACCGCCGTCGCAATCGCTTCATCCGCTTTGCCTTCGGTAACATTGCCGATTGCATCTACGATGGTGCTCGTGATCGGTGCGTCCGTATGAAGTTGGGATGCGATTGCCGATAACAACATTGCCGACTCACCACGCATCACATCCCATTTGATCTCGGGATCGTCCAATGTACCGCCGACAGGTAGCTTGACGCGCGGAACGCCCAGTTGCTGGACTTTCTCGCGACGTGCAATCTGCTCAATAGGAACAGGGATTTCGACACTCAAGTCCAAAGAGCGGTCCAACAAACCGACATAGCCTTGGGTCGAGATCTGTAGACGCTGATCGAGCTTTGGCAGCCCCGCTTCCAGCCCCGAGTGGAAAACGCGTCCGTCTGCCACTTGAACCACCACCTCCGAGCCATCGACGAAGACCAGCTCATGGGAGGCCTCTTTGCCTCGGAGTCTAGCCAGTGCATCCAATGCCCCAACGATGAGTGGTTCCGACGGTCCGCTTCGTACTTGATGCAGCGTTAGCCTCGCTTCACCCTGGCTTTGCACTGCGTTGGCTAGCGGCACTCGAATCTCATTGGTCTTGAGAGATATGCGGCCATCAAACCATGCGGATTTGGCCAACAGCGGAACGGCAAAGCCGACTCCCAAACGCACAAGTTCGGGCGTCAACTCAGCCTTATCAAGCACTTGCATCGGTTGCACAACCAGCTGGGCATCTTGATTGAGTGCGCGATACTGAATATCTGCATCCATCGGTGCAATCACCGTGATAGGCTTGCCACCCTCTTGGGGTTCGATCTGGACGCTCAAGCTTCGAATCGCTAAATCTAGGTCCAATTTTGGCTGCGCTTTTGATTCAGTCCCTTTGGCCTTTTGATTTCCTTCGATCGACTTTACCAAGCGTTCTAAATTGGAGCCATTTTCAAGCAAGGCGATGTCGATCTTTGGCTCCGATATTTCGATCCGTCCCAAATTACGGCCATGCATGAGGTACCCCAACAAGCCGCGATTGGATTTAACCGATCGAATGGTGATCAATGGTACTGACAAATTTCTTGCATCTGGCGCACTAGATTCACGAATGGAGATCCCCTGAAACTCGAGCGGACTAAGCCAACGTAGCTTGACCGAGTCAATCTCAAGCTGAAACTGGTCCTGAGCCAGCCGCTGAATGAGCGGCTCATAAATCCACCGCGAACCAAGCATCGTTGGCAGCGCAAGCACGATGAGGAACAGCCCAATGGCGAGCAATCCTACGATCTTAAGCCAAAGTCGAATGCGTGGTTTCGGCTTGTCGGGCTTGTTCTGAGTTTCACCCGAAGTGGTTTCTGGCTTGTTTGGATTCATGGTAGCATTGGTTTCGGAGGGACTGCCGTCAATTAACCGTCATCCGGCAGATGTGACGCACTTAGGGATTTTCTTTTAACCACTTCTGGTCGACTTGGCTGAGTTTGTCGATCAACAGCGTGACTTCTTTTCCGTCATCCTTGATGAGGGTCACTTGCGATGAGGTTCGCGAGAGTAGCTTGGCTTCAATCTTGTGCTTGCCGGTCAAGTCGGTCCAGGTCCGCCTTTCTTCTCGCGTGGCTTTGATTCGTAGTTTCTTGAGATCCGATCGGCGAATAATAAGTTGCGTACGATGGATCAAACCGTCCGACGTGGGTGGACGGTCGTCCCAATGAATCAAGACGGTATCCTCCTTGTCTTCCTTCAGAACCGTAACATAATTCCACTTTCGTCCCGAGCAGGCCGCTAGTTTTGTACCACGAGGAAGCGGGAAATCGAGAGGCACTAACTCTGCCTCTTTTGGAATCGGGATTTCGATGGGGTTGTTTTGCAACTGCAAGGTCGGTGGTGGCAGGCTGTTGTTCAAACCTCCGACCGTCGAAATTCCGTTGTTGGCTGCCGCAAGGTTGCGCTCGACCATCCCCTGAATTCGTTTCGATTCTGCCTCAATTTTCAGGGCTTCTTCGTCCATCTTGGCCCTCGCGACCATGCCATCGTCCAGCGATTGTTTTTTGGGCATACGATCTTTAAATAGCTCGGTTGCGTCTGGCTTATCAAGTTCGGCGAGCGTCTCTTTAGAGATCACAAGAGCGCTTCGATCAAGCTTCTTGTCAAACGCGGAAGCTTGGCCATCGAAGTGAGTCAGAACTTGCTTTCCATCAACCGTAATGACCGTGGCCTCCATGAGTTTGTTAAGCCAGATAGCTCGAATAGGCGTTCCTGGAACAAGCGGAATCGCTTCGGATACAACCACGTATCCATCGGGAAGAATTTCGGTCGTACCGGGAATCACGATGGCGCTTGGTTGGAATGTACCGGGCGCAGATGCTCCCTTTTGAAGTACAGCGGGCTCGATTGCAATCCAACCGTCACGCTTCAATGCTCGCAACTCGGCAACACCTTTCACTTTGACCGTCACGATCGGATCACTCGTGAGTGCCTCGGCGTCAACCCACTTGCCAAATCGTCCCACCTTGATCGGCATTCCTGGAATGAGCTTGGTCGAAGCTCGAACGAGCTGATAACCTTCGGGTGGCGACAGCGGGGGCTTTCTCCCGATTAATTCCTTTTGGTAAGCTGACGATTCGTCTGCGTTCCATTCCCTTCCTACTGCGATTGCTGCTCCGGTAGGATTTCCAACGCGCACGACGTTGGAAACAAGACACTGAAAGGGGACTTCGTCTGCAAACGAACCGGAAACAACCATATACAACTCAGCATCCATCGCCTTGTTTCCGAAAAGTTCACTGAGCTGGATCTTGCCCGTGGGTTCACTCAAAACTCCGAATTCCATGATCTTGAGTGGACCACCTGCGGTCCTGCCGGTGAGCGTGGCCAAGCCCACTCCGTCCTTGGTACGTGTGTAGTCCAGTGTTAAGGATGAACGCCCAAACTCATCTTTCCCTTGGCCAATGCTGCCAAGCGTGTAAGTGGGCATGTCCGGTGCGGCCTGCAACAAATCCTGAGCCTGCGCCGAACATTGGGAAGGAATAACGAGAAGGAGTGAGAGAAGATAAGCAGCATTCTTTCGAAACAGTTCGCTCACAATGATCTGATCCTAGTGTGTCCCTTAAAGGTTAGCTCCTGCAGAAGCCTCTTTTATACTTGGAATCACTTCAAAACTCAACTTGAGTCAAAGTTACGGCCGATTGGGCTCGGACGGGCAGCTTGATAGGGATTGGAAATTTCTTCGGAAATATGCGATGAATTTCGAATGATTTGCGATCGGCTTCCGTCTAAGCCAATGCAAGAATTACGGATCGCTTGGTCACTCTTGGCAAGAGTGACCTACCGTGGGGCACACCTGCCGGGTGTGCCCTTGATGTGCTAATAGCCTCTGTGACAGTACGCCTTCGGCTGACAGATCATCATGACTGACATCCATCATTGTGACTGCAATCAATGCTTTAGCAAGTTTTCAAACCAATAGAGGCCTGATTTTCCTGGGGCGACTAGATCGATGTCGCCGTCACCGTCCATGTCGCAGACTGCCATCTGAAGCCCCGTTCCTGCTGAGCCTCGACGGAAATCTTTCAAAGCGTCCCTATCCTCTATCTTAATTGGTGCCGCAGGTGCGGGCTCCCCTTCATAGACAACACTCTTGATCCACTTCGAACCTTTGCGATCAAACTTGTAGGTATACACGCATGGCTTGTCTGTCGCGCCGGCCTCACTTGCATGCGCGTAGATCCGTTTGCCTGTTACGAACTCCAGTTCGCCATCGCCATCAAAATCCGCCAAGTGCAACGTGTGAACTTGCGAGAATTGAGTGTCGATGTCTTCCTTTACCCAGGTTCGCTTGCCGTCGGCGTTCTTAGCTTGCTTGAGACAATACAAACCAAATTCATGTCCCATCCCCCACACGACATCGGTATCTCCATCGCCATCGAAATCATGACCAAGAATTTCGATACTTGCTGTTCCCAACGACCAATCGGCATGGAATGGCCACTCTCCGGTTCGAACCGCAGGTTGTTCATACCAGCCTTTCGGAGTCAGGATATCAATGCGACCGTCTCCATTGATGTCCGCCGTACCTTGCCCATGCCCCGAACCTTCAGGAGCAAGCTGTCGCTTTTTCCATTCCACTTTTTCTTTGGACGCGATCAGCTCATACAAAACCATCTGCCCGCCGACGTTTGGGAAAAAAACGGGCGTTCCATCTCCGTAAAGATTGACTAGGCTGCCGGTTTCCATTGAGCCAGGGGTGTCAATGGTATGTTCGGTCCAAGACTTTGTTGGATCGCTCGGTTGTTCGACCCATGCAACACGCTTGCTGAAATAGGCGCAAGTCACGATATCGATTCGACCATCTTTGTTGACGTCGAGCGGAATGTCGGCAAAGTCTTCGTGGTAGTGCGGATTGGTTCCAGGCAGTACCTCACGCACTTTATGCTGTGTCCAATTCGGGGCTGCATACCATGAGTCGCCGCTGAACACGTCCAGCTTTCCATCGCCATTGAAGTCAGCGACTCCGACGGCTTCAAAGGGGGACATATCGTTGATCGAATGCTTTCGCCACTTAGGGGACGGTTTCCCATCATCGCCGATAGCGGTATTGAGAAAAGCGAAAGGGACGGCAGCAGCAATTAAGACTCGCAGGAGCGACATCGATGTAAATCCTAAGTAAGTGACGATGGGAGGGTGAGGCTCCTGCCGAACCTTTGCAACGCTGGCTCGGCAGGAGCCTCGCCCTCCCGCAAATTTTAGCTGAACTTGACAACTGAATGAAAGTTAGAGGTTCCACCGTCTGGCGACCGTGGCTACTACTGGCGTCGCAAAGCGTTTTGAGCTGTTGCCTCGCTCAAGATCTATTTTGTGCCTCTCAAAATTTCCTGTCCGATCACAAGCATCTCCTGGCAATCTAAAAATCGATGATTCGATTCAAACAAGGCCGCGATACAGGCCTTGTGAATCTTCATCTTGAGTCCACCCACGCCAAGTGCACCATAGTCAGACCGTTCGCCGCGTTGAACTCCTTTGTCCATCAAGTCGATGCCTTCGATGCCCATGGGTGGAACGGCGTTGAGATCAATGGCGACTCGAAGGTCTTTCGCCGCCGCGAGTTGCTCTGCGGACAAGAGTCTGGCTCCAGCTGCGCCGCAGCCGAATACCAATTGACTTCCAGCCAGTGCCTTGGAGAGGGACGCTGCATCGGTTGAAGCTATCGGTGTGAAACGATCCGCGGGGATGCCGCTAGCCACCAACCGATCGATGCACTCGCGGGAACGCTCAAGCGATCGAGAGGCTACAGTTACATGCGAGTTTCCGTTGGCGAGGATTCGGCACACGCGTTGGCCGACGGCACCGGTTGCCGCCAAAACGAGCGATTGCGTTCCTTCGAGTGACACATGCTTTGTCGCACTTAAGACGGCGGCGGCCGCGGTGCTATTTGCGCCGTTGCTGTCCAGCATGATCGAGATTCGGAACGGATCGAACAGCGTTTCCCGAGCGACGGCCGCGATTGCTTCGCCGTCGCTGACATTGCTGCCTCCGATGAACAAGGCGGTATTCTTCAAGTCCCCGGGCCCGCGCGTGTACATGGCACCATGCACAAGGCCACGAACATCTTCCGGCCGGATGGCCGAATACTGCAAAAGATGGTCAATGCCGCTATCGATTGCGACGACCGCATCGAAAACACTGGCTTTTGGGTCGGTATCCATTTGGATAAGTATTTTTGGTTTGCTCATTCAAGCATTGAAACTTGTCCGACCGTTTCCGTCAACGACGGGGTGAAATCGGCGGCGGTCGTGGTATACTTGCAGCCCGTTTCACTTGGCCGGTTTCTCCCTCGAAAAATTTGCGGATTTTGATATGGCAAAGAAAGGGAGCTCGACGGAAGTCTCTAAATCACAAGACGTAGAAACACCTCCATCCATGTCAATCGAAACCGAGAATACCGTCGCAAACACTGCCGGAAATGGCAAATACACAGTCGTTGCGCGTCGCTACCGCCCTAAAACCTTCGCCGAATTGGTCGGTCAGTCGACCGTTTCGCGGGCCTTGCTAAGTGCGATCGAGAGCAACCGCGTCGGGCACGCCTATCTGTTTACAGGAGCTCGAGGAGTTGGGAAAACCAGTACCGCACGAATTTTCGCCAAAGCTCTGAACGCGGCCGCAGAAACCAATGGAAAATTCGACCCGAACTCCGACATTTCGCAAGCCATTGATGCTGGCGAGGACATGGACGTCTTGGAAATCGACGGTGCCAGCAATCGCGGGATCGACGAAATCCGTCAGCTTCGTTCGAACGCGGCTGTCCGCCCAAGCCGCTCGCGCTACAAGATTTACATTATCGACGAAGTGCACATGCTCACGACCCAGGCATTCAATGCACTTCTAAAAACGCTGGAAGAACCGCCGGCACACGTGAAATTTATTTTCTGCACGACCGACCCGGAAAAGATGCCGATCACGGTCCTCTCACGCTGCCAACGTTTTGACTTCCCACCGGTTCAAACCGATCAAATTTTCGAACGGCTCAAATTTATCTGCGAAAACGAAGGAACCAAGGCAGATGAAGCGGCCCTGCGATTGATTGCTCGCCGAGCTGCGGGTTCGATGCGTGACAGCCAGTCGTTGCTGGAACAATTGCTCAGTTTCAGCGGGAATCAAATCACGGTCGAAGTGGTTCACGCTATGTTGGGCACCGCCGACGAAACGCGACTCGCTTCGTTTGCGACCCGACTCATCGAACGAGACGCTGGTGGTGCACTGCGTGAACTGAATACCGCGGCCGACGAAGGAGTCGATGTGGGGCAACTTGCAGAGCAGTTGCTCGGTTATCTGCGAGACATGATGACCGTAACGGTTGGCGGCAGCGCCGATCTCGTTCGAACAGCCAACCCCAATAGCGTGGATCAGCTGCGGGAATGGGGCAAAACTTGGGGTACGATGACGCTTCTTTCTGCGTTGCAGCTGCTCGACGAGACGATTGTCAAAATGCGTCACAGCGTCCAAAGCCGCATCTTGCTAGAAGTCGCACTTGTCCAGATTTGCAATCTACAAGATCTGCAGGCTCTTTCGGATTTAGTCAAAGCCTTTGCAAACCAGTCCGCTCCAACGCCGCGAACATCAGCCAGCGCTCCGCAAGCAATTCCGCCCTCGGCAGACGCAAAAAAAAAAGTTGAGCTGAGTTCGCAAGTCGAGTATCAAGTCGCCTCATCTACGGCGATGCCTTCTTCGCAAGTTACTCCGGTAACGGTTAATCCGGTAACGGTTGCTCCCACTCCGCCGAAAGAAATTTCCAATGAGCCCGAGGCGCTAGCCGATTCCTTGCGGCAGAACTCGACTAGCGCCTCAGGCTCAATGGAGAAAGCTCCGTCAATTGATACAACTCCAAGGCCTTCAGAAGCTTTAGCATCGACCGCAACTGCAACGACTTCCGTAGCCCCCGTCGGTGAGTCAAAACCGGCCTCTGACCAAATCCAAGAGACCACGGAATCCGCCACTGCCCCAGCAGCAACAGCAACCACAGACAAAGTGGTTTTGCTCCGCGAAGAAGCCGCGAAGCTAGGCGGCTTGGCCGGTGAATGTGCGATGATGACCGTTCGAATCGATTCTCCCACCGACGATCAATGGAAGATTAGCTTGTCGCGCGATGGAGCGATCGCGCTAAACTATTTCCAGACGGGTGAGAATGGGCGAAAGCTGGCGCAAGCGATCTCGACCCGAATCGGGCGGGACATCCATTTCGATTTTGTCGTAACTCAATTGCCGACGCCGATTGTAGAATCGACGGATTCTCCCAGCACAGAATCGACCGGTGCAACGGAGCCAGAAAGTCAACAGCGAATCCAATCATATCAGCCCGTTGTCCCCCAAGCCCAGCTGATCCGAAATGCGATGGTACACCCATTGATCAAGCAGTTCATGGAGGTGTTCGAAGGACAAGTGGTTCGAGTCGATCCAGCTCAAAACCAAGTTCCGGCCGCCCATCTCAATGTTCCAAAGCCTGCAGTCCAAGAAGCCGAAGCCCCTTCATTGAAGGAACAATTACGCAATGAAGTGCGACTCGAAGCGGCTGTAGTCGAATAAACATTATTACCCTTTACTATACTTCTCAAACGATACGGTTAATCTAAAGCATGTTCAAGAACCTTACCAATCTCGCCAGCGCCATGAAGAACATGGGACAAATCGGGTCCCAGCTCAAAGGCATGAACGCTAGGCTCGAGGCCGCTCGCGTGTACGGAAGTGCCTCCTCCGGTTCACACACCGTCAACGTAGAACTGAGTGGGTTGGGAGTCGTGCAATCGATCAGCGTGTCGGATGGCCTCATGTCGCCAGATCAAAAATCCCTTTTGCAGGATCTGACCCGAGATGCCATGAACAAAGCGGTCAAATCCGCAAAGGAAATGCATATCAATGAAGTCAAGGAATTGACGGGTGGGGCAGAGTTCTTTCCTGGGATGAACGACATGATGCAAAACATGATCAAGTAGAGAGCTAGCCCGGAGGGCGGCACATCTCTGCCGGTGGCGTAAGCCACCGGGTTGGTGGCAGTGCAATGAAAAGCCCGGAGCTCCGCAGTTGAGGCTGTTGCATCAAATAGCTGGGTCTTCTGCAACAGGACTGGTCGATGGTTTGGGACCGACCGCGACTGGTTCCGGTTTTTTCTCTGCTATTGGTGCGCCATGTGGCTTGGCTTTGGGAGCAAAGACCAAGACCGTAACAGCGCCGCAGATTCCCATGATCAACGAGCCGATGAAGAGGGTGCTGATCTTGTCTAGCGATCCGCCGATCAGCATCGAAGTTAGCGTGTTAATCACGGGAGCGAACCCAAACACGAGAGGCATCACGAAAACCGGTTTGCCGCCATAATTGAAGGCCATAATGATGCCGATCGCACCAATTGCTCCCGCGCTTCCAGCCAGGATAGACCACATCATCCCTTTGCCGACCTGTTCCCAGTCCAACGTGACTTCGTTTGGACTCGCCATCAGTATCATTACAGGAACGGCCACTGCAATAATAAAGTAAGCGATTCCAACACAGCAAAACGGACGCAATCGTGAGCCACCCATCTTCATCTGACCGATGTGAAGAAACGGGCCATAAGCTCCCCAGCAGACAACCGCCAAACAAATCGATGCACCGATGGCGAATGGGTTAACATCAGAGTCAGAATGATCGGCTTTTTTCTCCTCAGCTTTCGGCTGTTCGGATGTCGAGTCCGATGCGACTACTTCTGCTTTAGGGGGTGCTGGCTTGCCCGGCTTGTTGATCAAGACACCAACCGCACCAAGTGCGACCAAAACCAATCCAAGGATAAACGTCGGCTTGATCTGCGAGAAGGATTTGTTGAGCCAGGATGTTACCATCGTGTTTACCACCGGTGCCGCACCAAAGACAATCGGCATAACGTAGATCGGCTGGCCTTTGAATGCTACCGCCAAGATGACACCGAGTGCTCCCAGTGCCCCAACCGTACCTGCGAACAGCGAAAGCAACGTTCCGCTCATCGACCAATAGCCCTTCTCCGGCTTGCGACTCAGCAATCCTAAAGGTACCAGAACTGCGATCAGGAAGTACGCAATACCAACGCCGACGAACGCTCGAAGCGAGCTGTGCCCGAGCTGCTCGGTCCCTTTGTGGAGGAGGATGCCATAGATGCCCCAGAACAGGGCGGTCACGGCCGTGAATAACAGAACAAACGGTAACTTGATCATAAAGGATTCAATTTCTGAAGGCGGCGAAACACAAGATCCGAATCGTTGGAGCGTGGAATAGGCTTCCAGCCTGTCGCATGAAACAGACAGATTGGAAGCCTACCCGACGACTCGTCCGATAAGACTTTTGCAAAAGGTAGTTTAAGGATTTTCAATTAAAATTATGTCGACCTGTCCGATTGAAATAAGTCGGAGGCTTACTGAGCCTGAGGCGCTAGCCGATTTCCAGTGATGTGGCTCGGGTAGCGCCTCAGGCTCAATGAATATCATGGGCAAAATCAAGGTAAAGGGTACTGGTTGGGCTAACTTACGGAGAGCATTCTCTCGAGTGCGATCAAGGACCAGTTGGCGATGTCTTCACGAACAATAATTTGATTCACAACGTGCCCATGCACGAGATTTTCTAGGCACCAGCAAAGGTGAGCCAAGTCGATTCGGTACATGGTAGCGCACATGCAAACCAGCGGCGATAAGAAGTGAATCTCTTGCTCCGGGTGTTCTTTTTTGAGTCGGTTTACCAAGTGCAATTCGGTGCCAATGGCCCACTTGGTACCTGCTGGCGCCTTTCGAACTGTTTCGATAATCTTGCTAGTTGACCCCGAAATATCGGCGATGTCGTTCACCTCTTGAGGGCACTCCGGATGGACCAATATCTTGATTCCTGGGTACTTTTTGCGAAAGGTGACAACGTGTTCGGCTTGGAACATTTGATGAACGGAGCAGTGACCTTTCCAGAGGATGACTCGCGAGTCCTCGATGGCTTGTTTCGTGTTTCCCCCCAACTCTTCTTCATGCGGATTCCAGACCGGCATCTGACTGTTGGTGATTCCCATTTTCAGCGAGGTGTTTCGGCCTAAATGCTGGTCGGGGAAAAAGAAGACGCGTTTGCGTTGGGCAAACGCCCATTCCAGAACTGCTTTCGCATTGCTGCTTGTGCACACGATACCGCCGTGTCGGCCGCAAAAAGCCTTTAAGCTCGCGGCGCTGTTGATGTAGGTGACCGGAGTGATGTCCGTCGTGTCGATGACTTCGCCGAGCTGTTTCCAGGCGGCTTCGACTTGTCGAATTCCAGCCATATCCGCCATGGAACAGCCAGCGGACATGTCGGGGAGGATCACGGAGACACGTTGTTCGCCGCGCGACCGGAGTTTTTCAGGCCGATTGGCAAGGATGTCGGCGGTTTCAGCCATGAAGTGAACGCCGCAGAAAACGATGGAGCGGCAATCGACGCTGTCGGCGGCTAATTTGCTCAATTGATACGAGTCGCCATTCAAGTCAGCATGTTCGATGACTTCGTCTTGCTGATAATGATGGCCGAGAATGAGCAAGCTTTTTCCGAGAGCTTGTTTTGCATTCTTGATCCGTTCGTGCAGAGCTTCGTTTCCGAGCTCGCGGTAGGGCGGAAATGGGATGGGTTCGAGAGCGACGCTCATAATTGGATTGTTTTTGAGGGGAACGGCTTTGATCCGTGGAATTCTATTTCGAGATCAATCGATGGGACAAATTATAGGAATCTTTCAAGAAATTCGATGGGTCCCAGTCAAGATCGCCGTGGAATGACGTCGATAGTTCTAAATCGGCAGCACTTTTTTGGCTTTTCATCAAGGTTTGGATTGTATGAGCACGGTCAGAATCCATTCGTCAGACAATCCGGCGAAGGTCGATTATTGGAAAAGTCTTCTCAAAATCGAAGCGGACGTGGCGGTTACGCTAGCACATCAGAAGCTGCAGGTTGACAGGATTCTGCAGTTTGTACCCGGGGTCATGATTCAATTTGACAAGGCCTGCGACAGGCCTCTAACCTTGGAAATCGATGGAAATGTGATTGCGGAGGGAGAAGTGGTAAAGGTCGGCGACAAGTTCGGCCTTCGAATTACCGAGATCAGCCAACGAGACGAACGTTGGATTCCGCTTGTTCCGCCGAAGAAATAAAAAAACCTTAGCACGACGCGCAAGCTAGTGAAAAGGACAGTGGAATCACTAGCTTGCGCGTCGTGCTAGCGATCCGGACAGTGGAATCACTAGCTTGCGCGTCGTGCTAGAAACATCACTTGCTCAATTCCCACCGCGTCCGAATCCGCCTCGTCCTGGCCCAAAGCCACGTCCAGCACCGAGACCTGCGCCGCCGCCAACTTGACCAAATCCATTGCCAGCCCCTGGTCCGGCCGCGCCGGCACCGAAACCGCCAGCGCCGAAGCCGCCACCGAGCCCTCCGCCAAACCCACCACCGCCACTGAGTGACTGGACAGGCACGACGAGATCGCCGACGGGATAGACTCGAACCACATTGGCTGATGTACTCCTGCTCGTGATTCGCATGACTTCGTCTTCGATCACGTACGTCAGCTGCAATGGTTCTAGGATCAATTTCAAAGCCGAACGAAACGAGATCGTGGGGAGCTCAATCGTGATGGGCTCTTCGGGCGTCACACCCTCTGCCTCGAGCGCTTTGTCGTCGATCACAATAGGAATGCCATAAGCATCTTTAAAATACTTCACGACTCCCGAAAGTGGGGTGCCGTTGAAGTTGACTTCACCTCGCTGGTTGAGAGCTCGGTAGATTCTACGTTCGGATTCTTTGCCTCCGGATAGATCGATCGAACTGTAGCGTTCGATACGGCGGGCACTCAACGCTTGCCAGACATCCGCAGGTGGATAATGTGCAGGTGGAGAATCCACAAATGGGGTAAGCCCCTCTTCGTTGAGCAGCAGCGAATCGGCAAAGGCGCGACTGCGTTTGCTCACTGCGTTCTTGATAAGTTGCTCATTGGCGGCCATGTTGGATTCGGTATTGGTTACGACATCGATCTTCGTCCCACGATCGATGGCAGTTACCTGAGGTGCAATCTCGCTGTTGGCGGACGTATAGTGTTGTTGATCCATCAGGGAATTGTACCGTTCCACCAATTGCTGAACGGTCGATTCGCGACGTGCCGTTTCTGAGATCAGACGTTTTGAGGCTGCTTGACTTGCTTGTACGGCCTCGCTTTTCGCGGCCAGCTCATTTCGATTTGCTTCGGAGCGAGCTGCTGCTTGAATGGCGATCGAAAGACGCGATTCGATGCGACTTCGAGATTCGGGCGCGAGTTCGCGAGCCCGTCGGATTTGATCTTGGATTGCCTTGAGCGCGAGTTTGCTTTGGGCGGGAGCCAAGTTATTTTGAGCGGATTCGATTGCACGGTTTACTTGCGATTCCAGTTGCTGTGCTGCAGCACTTCGAAGCTCTTCGTTTTCCCGAAGCATATCGGTTGGAAGCGACTGTTCGGCCTTCGTTACGCTTGTCTTTCCCTTGTCAGAGGGTGCTTGTGCCGAGGCCGCTTCGGGAAGGATGGAGGTCGACCCCAAACAAGCTGAGATCAAACTTGCCGAAAACCAGGCTGGGTGTTTGTTTTGCATCTTGGACATGTTGTTGATCCGTTTGATGAGATTGAGGATTGGAATCAGATGAGATGGTCGCATCCGGCAGATGCGACCCACTTTTCATTACACACTTCTTTTTGACTGTGCTACCCTCGCCCCTCTTGGGCAACGCTGTGAAGCATTTTTTGCAATCTTTAGGTAGCAGATTTCGTGAGAAATCTGCGTTCAATGGCCATTCGATTGCATCAGGTTTCTCACGAAACTTGCTACCTATTCGCGAAAATGCTTCACAGCGTTGCCTGGTTGGGGAGAGGGGCTCGGGGTGAGGGGTTGCGTCTTATGTTTTGCGGGGATTTTGGTTTCGGACGCAATGCCGTTTATTTCTTATAAGAAATAACAAATTGCTGAACCGGAGACTTGTCACTAACAATTCCACCCCTCGCCCCCCGCCCCCCTCTCCCCGAAACGGGGCGAGGGGGAGAAAATCGCATGAATGAAAGGCTAACGCCCAGCTGCTGCATAAGGCTGCCACCAAGTTACACATTTCTCTATTTTGTGAATTGTGAAATAGGCGTGTAACGAGACCCGAATCGTGACTCCGAGCTCTTTTTGCCCATAGTCGAGACGGTTTCGCCATCAGCATGTCGACTTGTCGAATAGCTATTCGACGACTTGCCGTCATCCATTAACTGTTCAGTCAATCGCAATGCCGCTTGCACCTCGAAACTGGAGAAGAACAGCTGCACACCCGTGTATTCGGAAACGACTTTTGGTTTTTTAGCGAGCTCCATCCAGGTTAAACCGTTTGCAACATGCCATGCAGCTGCCTGAGCTACGTTTTGACTTACTTTGCCTGTTCCGAGCCCCTCGCAAAGTTTTTCGATAGCGGGTGAATCATTGACTTCTTTCAAACGCACTACTTGGTATTTCATGCGTGGGTTGGGATCGGATTTGCCATGATTAAGACAAACTGTTGCGACAGTGAGCTTCCGAGGCTTGTCGGGTTCGACGCGAAATAGCCCTCCTCGCTGCCCCATGCCCTGCCCCATACCTTGTCCCATACCCTGGCCCATGCCTTGTCCCATCCCCATACCTTGACCTTGTCCGAATCCGCCCCCCATTCCTTGTCCGCCACCTCCACCGCCACCACCTTGTTGGCCAGCACCGAAGCCCGCGCCCTGTCCGAGTCCTATTCCACCTGGGCCACCTTGCGCCAAAACTGGAACGGCTCCAAAGGTTGCCGGGAGAAGTACATTGACTGGCTCGTTTCCTTGGTTGCGAAAGATCAAATTAGCTTCGGTTGCATCCTTGCCGATGAAGTCGACGGTTAGAATTTTTTGGTCCATGGCCTCGAACATCTCGACAGACTTGGCCTGAATCTTTTCTGCCGCCTTGGAAGACTTCTTCGAGGCGACTTTCGCTTCGGATTTCGTTTTTGGTTCGTTCGAGCTGGTTTCACTATCGTCCGCGATCGACATAACATGAGAGAAGGAGACGGTCATCGCAAGACAAAGGAGCCGGGACAATTTTCGTTTCATTTTCAAAACCCTCTAACAAAATGGGACGAGATGCAGGCCACCCATACGGCCCAAAGTCCGATGCGATCGCGAATCGGCCTGATGCCTTTTACAAACGCAAACTTCGTGCCGTATGCGAGGGCAAGGCCTCGAAATCACTCTGCCCTGCGTCCGCACGCGGAGGAATTTACACGTTTTTCTTGACTTTCGGCGTAGCGATTTTTCTGGATTCCGTTGGGTTTTTTAGCTTCATTAAGTCGAATTCATCGAGCTTGAGGACCAAGCCGCGTTGCAAGAACGTAGCAGTTTGCTACCTTTTGCTGTTCAATCACGCGAAGTGCGCGAAATCGAAACTTCACTCTCACGTTAGGAATCAACTATGTCCATGTTTGTCGGCGAATCATTGGTAGGCGACGGAAACGAAATTGCACACATCGACTTGATGATCGGCAGCAAGGATGGCCCAGTCGGTACTGCTTTCGCAAATGCACTGGCAACCCAAAGTAGTGGTCACTCCAACCTCCTCGCAGTTCTTGCACCCAACGTGGCTGTAAAGCCATCGACCGTGATGATCACCAAGGTGACGATCAAGGGTATGAAGCAAGCAGTTCAAATGTTCGGCCCAGCACAAGCAGCTGTTGCTAAGGCTGTTGCCGACAGCGTTGCGAGCGGAGTGATTCCAAAGGATCAAGCCGAAAATCTAGTCGTCGTTTGCGGAGTGTTCATTCACCCAGCCGCTGCCGATGACAAGAAGATTTATGACTACAACTACGCAGCGACTGTCGATGCTATCAAGAATGCCATGAAGGGAAGTCCTTCCGTTCAAGAAATGCTCGACAAGAAGGACACTGCTGCTCACCCATTCAAGGGTTTCTAGTCTAGGCCGGCACTTAGGGTGTGGCATGACACCCAGTAGCTTGATCTTGATTTGAACACGGCACTTCGTGCCGTGAATTGAAGCATTTCAGGACGGCTGGGGCTCGCCCCACCGTCCGCAGCTTTGGAGTTCTAGATTCTAGCCCGACAGCTTGCCTCCGGATTCGTCGCACCGCCCTTGGCGGTGCG
>JANPHB010000285.1:0-19473 GCA_031424235.1 Pirellula sp. | reverse complement strand
TTTGGGTAACAAACGCATTGGCCATACCGCACATCCGATGCAAAAAAGACTCCTGAAACGGCTACCCGAACGTGGGGTACCCGCCCAGCCTCCTACTGCAATCATTGGACCATTCGGAAATTAACGTGCGATTGCCGTGGTCCCGAACTAGTTTAATGGACGGGACAATGGTCCCATCCTACAGCGGGCTAGAAGCCCGTGAAAACCGGCATACACAGGCTAGAAGCCTATGCCACTTTGTTAGTTCTCGCCTTACGTCGAACCATACCTGTCAAGAATCGGCACATCCGAGTCCACAGGTTCATGCGTGGAGCCTCTGAAATGCCATCCGAAACGGAGCCGTCCTCGCTAACTTCCGCATGGGCACTTTCGCTTGGGTGACCAACTCTCATGTCTTCGTGTTTCGGCTCTGAGTCCGGGGGTTCTAGTTTCGAAACGTGGCTGTCGATCTGACTTTGAAGATAAGCGATATGCTCCTGCATCTGCTGGACAATTCGCAATCGTTCTCTCGCTTCGCGTTGAAAATAGAGAAAGAGCGGAAGCACATCTGGAGCAATCGATGGAGTTGTATCGAACTTGGTTTCTCGGAAGATATCAAGTAGCTTACGGCCAAACGCTTGATGACGCATCGGGTTTTCTTGAATCGCTGCCTTTTCCACTTCCAAATCGACTCCGTCTGGAAACGTCGCCCAAACCCCGACAAGCAACTCAGCCAGGGCTTCCGAATTCGTTGGTGCGAAGAAGAAGCCGGCGTCACCGAGTTGTTCACGGTGCACTGGAATGTCGGAAAGCAGAACTGGTTTACCAAGGCAGCGTGCTTCTTCGACAGACGTACTCCAGCCCTCAAATAAGGATGGTTGCAAAATGAGTTTTGCTCCTCGGTACAACTGCCATTGATCCTCGCGGGGAACCATTCCGAGGATGTGAACATCCTCGGCAATCCCAGTGCTTTGAAGGTAGTTGCCCAAATCGCCGAAGTGCTCAGGGGATCGCGAGTCATGGGTTGAACCCGAGCAAACGAGTTGGTATCGATGCCCCTTGTCACGCAATATTTTCCATGCTTGAAATACCGTCAGGTGGTTCTTGTGCTTCCAGAATTGGTACGGAAGGTAAGCGTAGGGTTGGTCAATCCGTAGACGCTGGAGTGTGTTGTGAACATCGGCGGAAAGTGCAAAAGGCGGAGGCGAAGTTGTAAATCGCAAAACACATCCACGTTGTTTTGCAGCAGGATAAAATTGAGCCAAGTCGTGACGCACGGTTTCGCTACTACAGACGATTCGCGTTGAAATTGCCGTCATGAACGAGAATAATTGATCTCGGAACTCGCATTCAGCCTCCGAGAAAAACTCCGGGTAGTACTTGTGTTGGTAGTCGGTAATCCAAGCCACCAATTTCCCGGAGAACGTGACGCATGGTGGAGAAATAGCTGGAAACAAGATCTCGCATTTTCGCGACTCGACGGTTTCCGTTAATCGGGCGAGGCCCGCCGGGGTTGCCACATCGGATTCAGAAACCGATACCACCTCAATCCAATCGCATCTGGAGAAATTAAATGTTTCACGGAACTTTGGAATCAGAGTCTCAGGTACAAACGCGACGACGGTCGGCCGTTCTTCAACGGGAAGTGTCGATAACGCTTCTAGGCAGTGACACACATAGTACAAACCAGCAATCCAGTTTGCCCATTGATGGATACTATCCTGCACGAGCCAAAATGCGATTCGAATCGAAAGTTCCTTTGGCGTCTCGGATCCAGCGAACGTACTCTCGAAGCCCGTCCTCGAGGGCGACACTAGGGCGCATCCCTAACTTCATAAGCTTCGAGATATCAGCTTTCCAAAAACGTGGAGAGCCGCTAGGCATTGTACCGGAAAAACGAAGCTGTCCGCGATAGCCCAATTCCGACAGAAACACTTCCGCCAATTTTCGAATGGTCACGGATTCACCCGATGCGACATTGATCCGGTTTTCGTTCCAACTGGGATCTTGGATAATGGCCATAACAAGATTGGTTAGGTCTCGGACGTACACGAAATCGCGAGTTTCAGAACCATCGCCACCCAACGTCACGCACGGAGCGTTGAGCGATTTTTGATAGGTATCCCAAAGAACTTGCTTCGTCAGTCCGGGGCCATATGCAGAAAAAATTCTGAGATCGGTTATTTGCAGTCCATGATTTTCGCGAAACCACTGCCCGATTTCCTCACACTTCAATTTATGAAGTCCATACGGTGAAATGGGTTTGCATTGTGTTGATTCGGTGATCGGCAATTGCTCGGGTTGGCCATAGACAGCTGCGCTTGACATGAACACGACTCGGGTGCTCGGCCTAGCAACGGCGATACAAGCGTATAGATTGCGAGTCAGAACAACGTTGCTTGCATAATCTTGGCCTGGGCTGGCGATGGATGCACCAACGCTAGCGGCTCCAGCGCAATGCACGACATAGTCCGGTTTTTCGTCCCGAAGGTACTGTTGAAAGTCCAGGCCACTCATTTCCCCGCAATAAAATCGTCGGGACGCAGCCTGCGGCAGGACAATAGAACGTACGCAGGCAATCACGTCGTGGCCGGTGGCTACCAGCTCTTTCGTAACTGCATCGCCGATGAATCCATTCGCGCCGGTGACAAGGACTTTCATGTTTTGGAGTCCACTTGGGATCACGACTTTCGAACAGCAACAGCGACACCATAGCCAAGGTCCGTGTACTTGGCTCCGCTAAATTGTGCGTTGTTGCCTACGAGATCGTCCCATACCTCTTCGAGATACGTATGTTGTGGATGAGTGATGTCGTCCAACAGCAAGATACCTCCGATGGCCAAATGTGGCAAAACTTGTTGGAGGTCCTGTCTGGCACCCTCTTCGGAATGGTCGCCGTCGACATTGATCATATCGAATTTGATTTCAGGAAACTCGCGAAAAAACTCGGGCAGTGTTTGGTGAGAATCGCCGGAAACCAATTCGAGCTCCCCTGTAAAACCAACGCGTTCCAGTTCGTCCCTTACAAAATCCGGGCCAGGATTTGGCATTCCCGCATAATTCGGCATCCAAAGATCAAATCCGAAAATACGGCACACTGGGCTGCATTGAGCGACGATAGAAAGGCTTCGGCCTCTTCGAACGCCAATTTCCAAATAGTTGCGGGGCTTTAGAAGGGAAGCACTTGCATGCAAAAAAGTTAGTAAGTCAGCATAATTCCAATGCGAGCCAAATCTTTCTTCTCCAGCGTGATAATAGGCACGGAGGTAGGTTAGGTATTCGTCTTCGGAAAGAATTTCGAGCGTATCCATCACCGCGCGTCGAGTCGACTGCGATTGTGCCTTGGACGCGATCGTCTGGCCTGAAAGCATCACTGGATTTAGCCAGGCCACACCAGGCATTTCAAACACACTGCGCAATTCGCGTTTCTCCAAAACTTCGCAGACCGGATTTTGCATGATATTCAATGGAGCACCTATGCTTTCGTAGTTAAGCCGCTCGCGATACGCAGCTGGAGGAAGGGAATGAACAGGAAGGCTCCCAAGCCGTCATAGCATTCATGCACCGTGTGATGTACGAAGTGAACTTGTACTTTTGTTCAGCATGTTTTTGTTTACTGACGTAATGTTCCATGCGATGCGAGATTTCTATATCGCTGGGAATGTAACCTAGTTCGCGTTTTCGCAAACGGTTCATGTCCTGTTGACCGACTGAAGCTTGGAGCTGGTTGGTCTTTTGACTTTCGGTTATGCGGAAAGCTCCAAGGAATCTGGGCAAATGAGCGAAACGTTGGCCGTGGCTTCGGAATCGTAGGATCATGTCCCAGTCCATGGCAAAGTGAAATGACTCGTCGACTTTTCCGCCGATTGCATTCCAGGCGCTTCGTCGCCAGAACATGGTCTCTTGCGGAATGAAATCGGCCCACACGATGGCCCCGGCATCGTGCTCCGGCAGAACCCAGTAATTGATAACCCGATCTTCTTCGTCGATCAGCAATCGATCACCGTAAACGACGTCCACCTCGGGATGTTGTTCGAAGTACTTGGCGACGTAGTCCAAACTACCAGGCAGGAGGATATCGTCTGAATTCAGGTATGCCATGATATCGCCGGAGGTTCGTTCAAGTCCCATATTGATCGCGTGCGATTGACCGTGGTCCTTGACCGATTGCCACGAAGAAATTTGCGACTCATACTGCTTGATGACTTTGACGCTGTTGTCTCGTGAACAACCGTCTTGGACGACATACTCCAGTTTCGGATACTCCTGATCCAAAACACTCGTCAACGTGCGTTCAATGAAAACGCCTTGATTTAGATTTGGTGTGACGATGGAAATCGAAAGCGAATTGGCCGAGCGTTTCTGATAGTAGCTGTTTGGTATCAATAGCGGGGTCGGCTCATCGTATTTCAACTGAAAAATACGGCGGGACGGGCGGTCGACGGGCGAAGGTCTGGCTTCACCCTGAATCTCAGAGGATCGTTCTGTGTTCGATTTTGGACGGGCCGCATTGAATCGAAGAAATCGCGTTGCGAAACGAGGCCGTTTCAGTAGGTGATTCGACTCGATTCTAGCATGTTCCAGGGCCAAGCTCATGGCTGTAGTGAACTTCTGGGAAGACGTTAGCTTGCCCTCCATCCGATAGCTCATCGCAGATCGAAATACATGACGATCGAAGGAGATGCTGGAGAGGCGTGTGTGGCCCGCAAGATCCGCTTCAATTGCTGCCCGATAAAGAATCCATCGGTCGCTAGGTTTGAGTTCATGCGACTTCAAAATTTCGATGGCTTCGTTCGTTGCAAACAGCTGCTTGCCCATTTCCTCAGGAGTGGCTTTTCTGCGAATATAGGTTACTCGGTTACCAACAATCTTGGCTTTGATTTCCGCCATAGGAACTTTTGCCATGGCGAGTCGCAGTGCGAACTCAAAATCAGCATGGAATTGACGAGTTGCGTCGAATCCGCCGAACTCCTGAAAGAGCTGGATGTCGTAGACAACGGCATCCTCGACGAGGGAGACCCGCGAACGTAGGTTTCTGAGAGAAGGGCGTCTTGGGTTTCGCTCTTTGTGCGGTAGATCATTTTGGTCGACTTCAAAGCCGGCAGCATAGAACATTCTTGCGGTTGGATTCGATGTGATCGTTTTTGATGCGGCCTCAAACCAATTATCCATCAGGATATTGTCAGGGCTCAACTTCATGACGTATTCGCTGTTAACGTCTGCGCAGCCCAGATTGAATCCTTCGGCCGGGGAACAAAACGAACGAGCAACGATTTTCAGACTTGCATTTGAAAATTCGCTTCGAAGTCGACTGGCATCCTCATCTCGATTGACAACAACCACACATTCGACGTTTTGTGAACTCGAATCGGCGGTGTTTGCTGACAACGCACTTTTGACTGAACGCAGAACGTAGTCGGTCCATTCGACGAGAGGGATGATTACCGCAATCTGCTTCATGCTAGTTTGCTCAAGTAAAAGTAGGGGGATTTTTTTGATGGCACGACGGCCCCAAAGCCATCAGAAACATCCTATTTCTGAATTCGGTGAAACTAGTAATCGCTGCATCCAACGTCAAGACGGATTGGAAATGGCTTTATCGTATCTTGAGTGCAAACACGAGAATTCTTCAAGATTTCGCAGAAAACGTGATTAGTTCAGGCATTAGGGCAGCGGAATGCAGGCTAAACGCATACTTCGTTGTCTGGCAAAAAGTGCATTACCCCCCAAATGATCCCCACTCATTTGAGGGGCTGGCTTTTCTGTTTTTTTCTCAGTTAATATGCTCCTTGTTGCATAAGTGACCTGCGTATGAGATGTTGTTAAATGAAGGTTAGTTCTTAAGTGTCGGTGAGTAATCCAATTCGACGTTCGAAGGAACTTCTTCAATTCGTACCTTTGACATTTCGGCATGTTTTTTCGGGAGTCATTTGCAATGGCAAAAAAGAGTAGTGGCAAACGTCCTGTTTCATCATCGGCCCGAGCCAGCGTGGGTAGTGGTTTGGGTGCTTCTGCAAGTGTTGAGGAGCTGATGCTCGCCGCGCTTGCTCAAGGGGGCGATTCTCTTGAGACGGGTCGATTTTTGGTAACGTTCAAGGAGGGAGCGGCTACGGAAAGCATGAGTGCATTTAGCGGCAAAGGAATGCGAGTCGCAAATGCTATGGATTTTTCGAATCAGGAGGTCAATTTTGCTTCGGTTGGGGACGCGGATGCAGTTGTGTTCCCTGAAATCGGTGTGGCGCTTTTGGGTGGCGATTCAGCGCAGGCACGTGGAATGACAGCGGCGTCCGAACTGGCTTCGGACAGCCCATTCGAAACGATCGAACCGGAGTACTTTGTGTTTTCCGATGCGTCCACGGACGGATCCTCACAATACCTACGAGGATTCTTGCGGGCTGCCGAGACGATCTCAAGGGACCTTGCAGGTCATGCGTTCCAAGAGGCAGAAGACCAAGCCGATGTGTTAGCCCTTGGCGCAACTTGGGGGTTGGTAGCGTGCAAGGTTCCCTCCAGTACACGAAGCGGCGGTGGAATTAAAGTTGCTGTTCTTGATACAGGGATGGACCTAGGACATCCTGATTTTGCGGGACGAGCCATTCAAACTGCGACCTTTGTGGGGCAACCAGTCCAAGATTTGCATAGTCACGGTACGCACTGTATCGGAACGTCCTGCGGCCCGTTTGCTCCCCCGGGCAGCACTCCTCGTTACGGGATCGCATTCCGCGCGTCGATTTTTGCAGGAAAAGTACTTTCTAACTCTGGCTCAAGCGTTGGAGCGAGTGTCTTGAACGGAATGAACTGGGCTATCGCGAACCGTTGTCAAGTCATTTCGATGTCGCTTGGATCACAATCTGGAGTCCAGGCAGCTTATACTGCTGCAGGTCAAGCGGCATTAAGCAATGGCCTATTGATTATTGCCGCAGCAGGAAATGCTGGGTCGCAAACGGGTGCGCCAGCAAACTCGCCAACGATCATGTCGGTTGCTTCTCTCGATGGTAATTTGACTCCTTCCTCGTTCTCGAACTTTGGAAAAGTCGAAATAGCCGCACCTGGCCGAGATGTTTTCTCCTCAGTTCCAAGACCTACGCGATACGGTACCAAGAGTGGCACAAGTATGGCGACCCCACACGTAGCTGGCTGCGCAGCATTGTGGGCAGAGACTTCGCCTTCCCTGCGAGGCATGGCTCTATGGAACAAACTGAGAGCGACAGCGAAGCCATTGCCGTTTCCTGCGACTCGAGTCGGAGCTGGCCTAGTTCAGGCTCCCTAATTGATGAAAACTTCGACGCAATCATCGTAAGAACTACACTTGTGATGTACTGGCGGTAAAATCGTTGGTTGGCTGGTTTTGCCAACTAACGTTTCCTCTGGAGTATTCTTATGTCAAAAACAAAAAAGTGGGTGGTGACTCTTTCGAACACTCACCCACTAAGCGAGATAGTCGAAAAGGTCAAGGAATCAGGATTTAAGGTCGAACATGTGCTAAGCGAGATAGGATGCATCACAGGTGGCGCGTCCGAAGAAGCGGCAACAAAGGTGAGAAACGTCAAAGGCGTGGCTGACGTTGCAGAAGAAGTCAATGTTGATGTTGGCCCTCCAGACAATCCAACGACTTGGTAGCTCTTGCCATGAGTCCAATTACAGAATTGCGGGAGCAAGATGAGGAAATGCCAGCGCTCTTTATCGCACAGCAAGGTCAGTTTTGGCCTGCGATTACAATGCATGGCTTGATTCTGTTTAGGCTGAAGTATTTCATATGGCACAAGCGGGCGGTCTCACTTTCTTAGTTTTGTTTTTTCACTGGCTCCCGACGAGCTCGTCTCGTCGGAGACTAAGGTTCGCTGCTAGAACGGAGCTCATTCCGGAACGCCCACCTGCCCTCCAAGCCCAACGCCAAAAGCGTTGGGCTTGGTGGGCAGGTGGAAAACGCCTTATTCGGTTATTTCTAGCGGCGAACCGTTACGTCCGGTGGGACAAGCCCATCGGGGCGTACACAAGCGAGACGGCAACACACCGGACGGCTCGCGCCGTTCCGCTAACAAAGTGAGTGCCATTGGGCTAACGCCGGCGTAAGCTGCGGTTCTCGACGAATGTCGAGCACTAGAAAACCGGGGCTAGCTAGCGCCCAACGGCTAATTTGCCGACCACGAATTGCGTACACCCTAAGTTACTTTGCTAGCTCTGGCTTGCGGCTGTAGTAATTAATCATGCGTTGGATTGCGTCGTCACATACGACGCAAAAGCCCTCTTGGGGATTGGCACTGCCCATCCAGCAGCCAGCTTGTGGGCGGTACATTCCTTTCGAAAGATAGCCGCCCCCCTCGAAGGCACCAACGGTACGCTCGGCTCTGGTTTCGCGACTGCTCTTGGTCGGCAACGTGACGTCTTTGCTCAAGAACGATTTCCATTTGATCTTGTCGGGCTCCAACTGTCGCGTGATGTTTGGCTCGACTGGCTCGACACCTTCTGGATAAATGTCGTTGTAGGAGACATTGCCAACATACTCGTCCGCTAGATAGGCCAAGCAATGACCGAGCTCGTGCACGAAGACCATCGGACTGCTCGGGTGGTCGGTGGTGGTTACGCAATAGTCCAAGCAAATTGCGCCACCGCCGTACGTCGTGCTATTCACCAGTACGACGATTGTGTCAAAAGGCACTGCGGCAGCCATTTGATGCATGCGATGGTTGTCATCGAGCAAAAGGTACCTATCGATATCGAGCGTATTGAAGGACGAATTCAAGGCTGTGTTCCGAAAGACCCCTTTGTGCGGCAGATCCGTACCTGACTCTTCCGAAGCTCGGAAAACACCCCGTACGTTGATCCGATCACTAAGCCCTTTGTAGGGAGCGACGGACAAGAGATAATCGGACATCTTTTGAACGTCTGCTTTGAACTTGTCCTCTTGCGTTGCTGAATATCCTTCCGACAAGAAAACAATGTCTAAGCAATGGTGAGCGTGCCCTTTGTTTTGAACGTCGAATGGCTTGTCCCCTTTGGTGGGTGACTCGCGTCGAATGCGGATGTCGGACGGGTCCAAATGCTCCGTCACGATGGTCGTTATCGAATTGTCTCCATTGCGACGCTCGATCGTCAGCTTGACCGCGGCCTTGGGCATAGGAATGCGGGCTGTCGTTTGAATGACTCGTTTGGTGCCAGACAGAGCAGGCTTGGTGGTCGCATATTCAGCAAAGAGGGAGTCCAGGCCTTTGGAGAAGATCAAACGATTGGAAGCTGCGTCCCAAGCCTTCACGTTATACTTGCCATAGGGAAAGGGCATGATGAGATTGTTGGGGTTCTCTGGCCAACATGGTTCCTCGGCTAGAGTCGCGAGCGTGGTCGTCATTTCTCTCGCGTCGCCGCACTGATACATTTCTAGCCGAAGGGCTTTATCGATGAAGAAGTCATCGAAGGCGACCGACTCTGACTTGGAAGTTGCGGCTTCGGGAGCTTGGCACCAAGCAGTTGCAGCCATTCCCATCCACGTGCACAAAAACGAAAAACTAGCACGCACCCAAAGCTTCATATTCATAGAGGTCTTTCACGCTTTAACTCAATCAGTTTAGGTCCACTGTTGGCTCGTTGACAACCATTAGCGCAACCGCTGCAACTTGAACTAGACGGCTTGTTCGGATCTGGCTTGAGGATCAGGCCCATCCAAAACGAAAACCATGAACGCAGCATCACGACAGCGCAAAACGCGACAACCAGGATAGCAATGATGGTTTGTGGGTTCATGCATCTAGCTCCAAAAACGGAAGCATTGATAGGTCAACCAAGCCCCAATATAGGCGAGGGTCGTCATGTATACGAAAGAAAAAATCGGCCAGCGCCAAGAATTTGTTTCTCTGCGAATCGTCATAAGCGTAGCAGAACACTGAGCGCATAAAGCGAAAAACACCATGATTGATAAGGCCGTGGCGAGGCTGAAAACGGGTTTGCCGTCGTGCGGCCATTCCGCGATTTGCATTTGATGCTGCAGCCCTTGGCTATTTTCATCTTGATCGGAGCCGAGAGAATAAATGGTCCCGAGAGTCGCAATGATCACTTCGCGGGCAGGGAAGGAGGCGACCACTGCCACGCCAATCTTCCAGTCCCAGCCGAGCGGCTTGACGAACGGTTCGATACGGTGCCCAACCATCCCGAGGAAACTTCCTTCGATGAGTTTGCTCCGCTGTTCATTCACGAGCTCTTGGGCCTCGTCGATCTTGGATTGCATGTCAGCAATATTGGGATCTTCATTTGGTGCCTCTGAACCTCTTGGTGCAGGCGGTTGCTTTGCGATCCTTTCGGACACTTTGGACTGCCGTTCCTCAAGCTGTGTCACTGCCTTATCTAACGACGAATGGTCGCCAGGAAAGTAGACTGCGGCCCAAACAAGAATCGATGTGCAAAAAATCAAAGTACCCGCTCGAACGACGAAGGAGACCAAGCGTTCCCAAACCCGCTGGTAGATCACAACCGGCGACGGCCATTTGTAACTGTGAAGCTCCATCAAAAACGTTGCAGGCTCGCCCGGAAAGAAGAACTTCTTCAGTAGCCAAGCAACCGGGATCGCGACCATCGCGCCCAGAGATTGCATGAACATCAAGACCATGCCTTGCAGAGTGATCCATCCTCCCACATACTTGGTATCGGGAACAAACGCAGAGACCATCAAGACATAGACAGGCAAGCGAGCGGAGCAACTCATCAGGGGAGCAATCAATAAGGTCACCATCCGATCTTTGCGGCTCTCGATCGTTCGCGTTGCCATGATGCCAGGAACGGCGCATGCGAACGAGGACATCAAAGGCAAAAACGACTTGCCACTCAAGCCCACGGTCGTCATGAGTTTGTCCATAACAAACGCTGCCCGAGCCATATAACCGCAGTCCTCTAAGATGGCGATAAAGAGAAACAGAATGGCGATTTGGGGCAGGAAGACAATCACGCCACCGACGCCACCAATTACGCCATCAACAATCAAACTTCGAAGTGCACCAGGGGGGAGGACCGCTTCGACGCCGCCGCTGGCTTGAGCTTGCAGCCATTGGATACCATCCATCGGTAACTTGGCAAACAACGTGATCGATTGAAAAACGATGAACATTACGAGAACAAAGAACAGCATGCCAACCCATCGGTGGGTCAGCCAACGATCGATGCGATCGCTTGGGGATGCACTGCGAGATTCTTGACGGACGACTGCCCCGTCGATCAGCTTTCGAACCCAAGCGTATCGGGCTTTGGTTTCAAACATCGGGACTTTGCAACCGGCCGTTTGAAGCCGCATTCTGGCTTCGTCAATCTTCGTTGCAATATCAGGCAGCCCCGATTGGCAAATCAATTTTTGAAAGTGGCCATCGGAATCGATCAGCAACCGATCCACTTGATAGGTCGAGGGTTTTCGGCCTTGCAACTCTAGCCATTCGGTGAGTTGTTTGACTTCGTCATGAAAGACGCTTGGAAACATCGCACGGGCAAATTGGTCTGGCCGTGGCGCGACGGAGGGTGAACGAAGCGTTGTTTCGATCGTCTTCTTGAGCTCGTCGATGCCTTTGCGTTTGTTTGCCGAGGTACAGACGACAGGAACACCAAGTCGCTGGGACAGCAGTTCGGCATTGACCGTCAGCCCTTCGCTGGTCACGCGGTCCCACATATTCATGACGACAATGACAGGCAAACCCAGTTCGTAGATTTGGCTAAACAAGTAGAGATTCCGTTCGACATTGGCAGCGTCGAGGATCACAATCGCGACTTCTGGCTTGGCTTGCTGAGGAATTTCGCCAGACAGGACATTAACGGCGACGGCTTCGTCAGCAGAGCGAGCTGCGAGGGAATACGTACCGGGCAGATCGATAACGTCGATTACTTCGGTAGTACCCGAGAGCCTGCCCACTTTCTGTTCAACGGTGACGCCTGGATAATTGCCGACTCGAGCATTCATTCCGCAGAGGGCGTTGAATAGACTGCTTTTGCCAGTGTTCGGGTTGCCGATCAAGGCGACGACACGGGCGTCTTTTGAGGTGGTATTCGATGGCATCGGCTATGCTTCCCTGCGAACAATCACTCGAACAGATTCGCTTTTTCGCAGGCTGATGCGATACCCTCGAACAGCGTATTCGGTGGGGTCCCCCATCGGTGCTCGGCCGACCATGGCAATCGGTTCGTCTTCGATGAGACCCATCTCCATGAGTCTGCTCGCCACGACGTCATCGCCGATAATTTCAAGAATGACGGCTGACTCACCCTGTTGGAGATTGTCAAGACTGATATTAGAGAGGGACATTATCCAGCGGCAGGGATAACGAAGATGTCGGCGGAATCGCCAAGTCGCAGACTGATACGGCGACCTTCGATACAGATCAAGCAGGGCTCGCCTTGGCAAACCATTCGGACTTTGCACCCTTGGCGAATTCCCAATTCTGCCAACCGTTGCATTTGGCACGGCTGTCCGCACATCTCAACGATGGTGCCGTGGCATTCTGGCTGCAAATATTCGATTGGGAGGGGAACCGAGTCAGTAATCATGGAACCACAGACTGGAAAGATTTCGAACTGGTGAAACCGCATCGTCTCGGAAGTTGATTTCGACAATCGTTTGATTCGGCAACAAACGTTATGTTTGTTGAGACTCAATTTCAACAACCGACTACAAATGAACTATACTCCGTCCGGCCGATCGTGAAAAGCTAGGTATGAACCTATTTTTGCTAGAATTAGGCATTTTTCGCATCACATCCTGTGAAAACCTTTTTGGTGCATTCGGCTCAAGTTTTGCGAAAATCGTCGCCAAATTCCTAGGTTACCGAGTGTCCAAAAGACGATGACGAACTTGGAAGATGCTTCGAAGGGATATTGAAGCTAGCAAAACGGAGGGAATCGTAGGGGCAGAGATTGCCTATCTAGGATTACTTTTGCTGTTGCTGGCATTGGTTTTCTTTTGGAGTCCTGGATTTTCAAACTGTCGAAAACGTGCGAGTTCTAGTAAACTCCTATGACTTATTCAGTCGCGTTGACAGTAAAAGGCTTCGGATGACCCGTGGCTTAGAAGTCGAAAGGCTACAGAGTGCAACAACCGTCAGTTGGTGGGAAAACGTTTTACGACCGTTGGGGATGGCTAATCCTCATCGCCAGCTTGGCGTGCGTGCCGTTCGCCTTTTTTGGTGCTGGCAAAGCGATCCAAAGCAACGTTAATAAAGTCGAAGACTGGCTTCCCAAGTCCTTTGCCGAAACAGGCGAGTTGTCATGGTTTCGGAAGAATTTTCCTTCCGACCAATTCATTTTGGTCAGCTGGGAAGGATGCAAGCTAGGCCAAAATCCTGAGCTTGGAGGCGAGGGCGATGACCCTAGGATAGCGAAATTGGCAGCTTTGGTCGCCCCCCAGGAAGTCGATCCGAACGACACCGACGCAGTTGAAGCCAAACTTTACTTCAAGGGTGTTTCGACGGGGCGACAACTTCTCGAACAATTAACAACTGGAACACATCCTCTAGAGTACCCGGAAGCGATTGAGAGACTCAAGGGATCTGTCTTAGGACCAGACGGTCGACAGACATGTGTGATCGTTTCGCTGGATCCAGAGACGACGGCCAAGCTCAAGCCAATTCTCGGTCATGGGCAATTGCGAATTTTTAGGCCAAACGTTCCGCCTGGGGTTCTGCGTCGATTGATTACGGAAGCTGGGATTGCAGAAGCCGAGTTGCATCTTGGCGGTCCTCCCGTCGACAACATTTCGATCGATGAGGAAGGCGAGCGAACGCTTGTTCGACTGGCTGGTTTCTCGGGTTTGATCGGGATCGTTTTGGCTTGGTGGTCTCTGCGTAGCATGATTTTGACGTTCATCGTCTTTAGCTGCTCGGTTACGAGCGCAGCGGCTTCGCTTGCCATGATTTGGGCGACAGGTGAAACAGTCGATGCGATTGTTTTGACGATGCCATCCTTGGTTTACGTGCTGGCGATTTCCGGTGCAGTACACTTCATCAGTTACTACAAAGACGCAGTTGAGAATGGTGGCCTGCGCGGTGCAACCGAGCGAGGCGTGATTCACGCTTTGAAACCAGCAATTCTTTGTTCTACAACAACGGCCTTTGGATTGCTCTCGCTATGTGCTAGCGAACTAACGCCTATCCGTAAGTTTGGACTTTACGCTGCTTCGGGCGTGATGATTTTGATTGTGGTGTTGTATCTGCTCTTGCCGTCAGCGCTCCACATTATTAGGTACGCTAAACGATGGGTCATTCATAACGCCTCACCCTCGCCCCAATCCGCAAAGAACGATACGCATCCATTGCGGGACGATACCTATCTCGAGAAGATTTGGGCCTCGATTGCTGGCTTTATTGTCCGAAACCATTTCGGTGTTGCTTTCTCGTGCATCCTGGTGGTTATTGCCTTCGGCGTTGGCCTGACCAAGACACGAACGAGTATCGATTTGCTAGAGCTTTTTGATTCGCAAGCTCGAATCCTCAAGGACTATCGTTGGCTAGAGAAAAACCTGGGGATGCTTGTTCCGCTCGAGATTGTTGTCCAGTTTGATCCTGAGACCGTTGCGAAGTCGGTCGATCAAAAGACGGACCCGTCCGAAATGGATGAGAGCAAGATCATCGACGATTCAGCACGTCTGACGTTTCTGGAACGATTGGAGACAACCGTACAAATTCAGGAAGCGATTCGAAATCAGTTCGGCGAAAACGGTTCCAAGATTGTAGGTCGAAGCATGTCGGCCGCGACATTTGCTTCTAGCCTTCCATCCCAAGACACCAGCACGGTCACTTGGACCAAGCGATTCGCGTACAACAAAGCTTTGGAATCCAAACGGGAAGAGCTGATGGGTTCTGGTTTCCTTCGAATCGATCAAACGACTGGAGCGGAACTTTGGCGAATCAGTTTGCGAGTTGCCGCTTTTGAAGGGGTTGATTACGGGCAGTTTGTGCACGAATTGCGGGATGCCGTTTCCCCAATTATTGAGGCTCATAGCGATCGTGTTCGAATCCTAAGGCAAATAGCTGCTTGGACTGGTGACCCTAAATTTACTGGGAAACGAGTTGTGATCTGGGATCCGGCTCCTAAGAACGCCGAGCCCAACGTCGCTTCGCGGACCAAGGCACGATCGGATGAGGTTTCGCTACTGTTGGCCAAATCGCGGTTGAACGTTCAAAGATTGGCCGCGGACCCTGCTTCGATGCCAATCGTTCAATTGCAGAAACTGAGCGAGTTCGATGCGGTGGTTTTGACTGGCCAATTCACCGACGGCGAAATTGGAACGTTGGGTGCATCGCTCGGTAAGGTCATCGATCTGCAAGCCAAAGATCCACGATTGTCGAAACCCATGGTCTCGTCAGTTTACACTGGGGTTGTTCCAATCGTTTACAAGGCCCAACGTGCATTGCTACAAAGCTTGGTCGAGAGCACCATGTGGTCGTTCTTGACAATCACGCCATTGATGATGTTTGTCTCCAGGAGCATAAGAGCGGGTTTGGTCGCGATGATTCCGAACGTTTTGCCGATCTTCATTATTTTTGGAGCCATGGGTTGGCTGAATATTGCGATCGATATCGGTTCGATGATGTCAGCAAGCATCGCGCTCGGGGTTGCGGTCGACGACACGATTCACTTTTTGTCTTGGTTCCGTGTGGACGTCAAGCAGATGAAAAATCGTCGGGAAGCCATCATTGCGTCGTACAAGCGATGTGCGACGCCAACGCTTCAGGCAGCGTGCATTAGCGGGCTGGGGTTATCCGTGTTTGCATTTAGCACGTTTACGCCAACCCAACGCTTTGGTTGGCTAATGCTGACGATTCTGGTGGCTGGGGTTGTGGCCGAATTGATATTATTGCCAGCAATCTTGGCTGGTCCACTCGGGAAGGCTTTCGAACCTCGCCAATCGCGACACAACGCGGTTTCGAGGTACATGCTGATCATGCGTTACGAATTGCGACGTCGATTCGACCGCAAGTCTCGAGTGGCTCCTGCGGTTGCCGACGCGGAACTTCAAAGCGCGGCTTAGCACGACGCGCAAGCTAGTGAAATGGTTAGAACGACGCGCAAGCTAGTGAATTGGATAGTTGATTCACTAGCTTGCGCGTCGTGCAAGTCACTCTCGGCAAGAGTGACCCACGGTGGGGCACACCTGCCGGGTGTGCCGCGGAACGGAAAGCACCCCGCAAGCGATCCTTTGGTCATTTACGCCGCGAAAAGTAGTGTTATGTTGATAGGATGAATACGTCTGTCCTATCAAATACAAACAAAATCGAACCTTCGAAATCGCGTGCCAAGATCGAAGCAGATTTTGCAAAAGCATATCAAGCTCAACTCGCTTGGAGCCAGCGTAAGACAGTCGAACGGACGACAATCCTCAATAAGTTGCGTTCGCTGTTGGTCGAGTCCCGGCACCTCATCGCGGAAGCCATCGAATCGCACTCTCGACAAGACTTTAGAGAGACCATTACTTCCGAGTTGATGCCCTTGGCCGATTCAGCCAAATGGCTTCACAAGAGTGCCAAGCGAATTTTGGCTCCTCGTTATTTGGACGGTGGCGGATCACCGCTTTGGCTAGGTCGGCTTCGGTCAACAGTCCATCGCGTCCCGCATGGACTTGTGATGATCATCGGAACATGGAACTACCCATTGTTTCTTCCGGGGGTTCAAATACTGCATGCGTTGGCTGCAGGCAACGCAGTTGTCTTCAAGCCAGCTCCGGGATGCGACCGATTGTCTCATCTCTTGGTTAGCTTGCTGGTTCGAGCTGGGGTTCCATCGGATCTGATCGTGTTGCTCGATAGTTCGGTCGAATCGGCCAAACAAGCCATCGATATTGGTGTCGACAAAGTCATCATGACAGGCAGCAGTCGATCCGGTCGCACAGTCCTTCGTTCTTTGGCCGAAAGCTTGACGCCATCGGTGATGGAGTTGAGTGGCTGCGACGCGATGTACGTCTTGCCTGGAGCGGATATGCATCGCGTTTGCGATTTGTTGGTCTTCGGTCTTCGTCTCAATGGAGGTGCAACATGCATGGCGCCCCGGCGTATCTTCGTCCCTAAAAAGTCCTCCGAGGTATTCCATCGATTGTTGTCACAGCGATTGGAAACTCCGGTTCAGAAGAATTGGACGACCAAGCTATCAAGTCAAACTTATCATCAGCTTTGGGAAGGGGTCGAGGAAGCGATTGAAAAAGGAGCTAGGATTTTCTCTGGTGAGTCGCGGCGCAATCCACTTGCATCCGAAGACAGGGCGCCAGAGATGGTGGATTCTGGGCATCTTGTGCTGACGGATGTTTCGACCGAAATGCGGTTATGTTCCGCTGACATTTTTGCTCCCCTAGCGATGATCATCCCGGTTGAGGACTGGTCGGACGCTCTTCGGGCGGATTCACGTTGCCCTTATGCGCTGACAGCTTCGATTTTTGGTCCGATGGAGGATGCACTTCGGATCATGAAATTTGTGTCGGCTGGATTTATTACGATCAATGATTTGATTGTGCCGACGGCGGATCCACGCTTACCTTTTGGGGGGCGTGGCGAGAGCGGATATGGGGTTACGCGAGGGAATGAAGGGCTTTTGGAAATGACTTACCCGAAGGTCGTTTCGGCTCGGCTTGGTTCCTGGCTGCCGCATGCGAAATTACCAGAGGCCACCGATGAGGAATTACTAGACGGTCTGCTACAATTCAGCCACCACAAAGATTTCAAGGCCAGAATGCAAGGACTGCTGCAAACGGTTCGTGCAGCGATATCCCAGCGGAAATCGTCCAAAACCAAAAACACTTCCAACGATTGAACAGAGAATTCCATGATAGAGCGGTCTACACGAGTTTTGAATGTCGGTGTTATTGGCGGTGGACTCGCAGGGCTAGCTGCCGCTTGTACTCTTGCTGCTCGAGGGCACAAAGTAACACTCTTGGAGAAGAACGAATGGGTTGGCGGCAAAGCGGCGGTTCTTCATCAAGACGGCTACCGGTTCGATATGGGGCCGACCATCTTGACCTTGCCCTCGGTATTGCATCGAATTTTTCGCGAGGCCAATCGTAACCTAGAAGATTACATGCACCTGGTCGCGCTCGATCCTCAGTGGCGATGCTTCTTTGATGATGGTGGAGTGCTCGATCTGGTCCCGGACCTGGAGAAAATGAAGGCCAATCTAGAACGGTTTTCGCCGAACCCGAAAGTGGGTCAAGGCTATGAGCGCTTCATGCAAATTTCCAAACGGCTTCACGAAGTCTCCGACAAGTTCTTCTTTTGGAGAAGCGTCGGTGGAATCGGGGATACGATGGAGGTTGGAGGAGCCTTTTCTGCAACTGTGCTCAAGGACGTGCTTAGTTTGCGAATGGGACGGTCCGTTGCGGGCTTGGTTCGATCCTGCGTGCCGGACGCTCGAGCAGCGCAGATGATCGATCACTTTACGCAGTACGTGGGTTCATCGCCGGAAGCGTCCCCAGCCGTGCTGTGCGGTATTGCTCATATGCAGACCGAAGAGGGTGTTTGGTATCCAATTGGTGGAACGCGAGCTGTACCGGAAGCTTTATCGAAACTTGCGAGAGAGTTGGGCGTCGACATCAAGACGCAGGTCGATGTCGTCTCGATCGATTCCGATGGCAAGTCAGTTCGGGGAGTGACGACAGCTTCGGGGGAAAAGTATGAGTTTGATGCTGTCGTATCGAACTGCGATGCGGTTCGGACCCATCGCGAATTGATGAAGGGCACGGCGACGGATAAGAAATTCGAGAAACGACGCAGTTACGAACCCGCATGCTCAGGGGTGGTTCTCTATCTTGGGCTCAAGGAAAAGTACGAACATCTCTTGCACCACAACTTTGTATTTTCGAAGGATCCGCACGAAGAGTTTGACTATATCTACAAGCAGGGGAAGCCTGCACCAGACCCAACCGCATATGTTTGCGCGCCAGCCATATCCGAACCTGGCGTTGCACCTCCTGGCGGAGAGGCGCTCTATATCTTGGTGCACACGCCTTATTTGAGACCAGATCATGATTGGTCGAAGATGTTGCCGGCCTATCGAGAAGTTATCTTGGATAAGCTAGAAAACACGGCGGGCATGAAAGGCATTCGCGATCGTATTGTCACAGAGAGTGCGCTAACCCCCGAAGGCATCCACAAACGCTATCGCGTTCTCAACGGCGCCATTTATGGACTGGCGAGCCATGGCCGCTTCTTGGGTGCGTTCAAACCAGCCAATCGATCTCGCGATCTCAAGGGCCTGTATTTAGCGGGCGGTGCGGCACATCCAGGACCAGGAATGCCAATGGTCATGATGAGCGGTTGGATCGCAGGCGATACACTTGATAGCGATATCCAAAGCGGCAAACTGATAGGCGCGTGAAAGTCCAAAGGGGAGACGGCAAATCGCCCTCTTGTGAACAAGGAACTGTTGCCCAACGCTACCTTCGCGGAGCGAAGGACGACATTGTCGCTGGGCGGGCCCCGCCCAGTGCGCCCCAGCCCCCCGGGGGCGTGGGGTGTAGGCGTTTAAAAATCCACGGGGGTAGGGTGAGGA
>JANPHB010000284.1:0-22323 GCA_031424235.1 Pirellula sp. | reverse complement strand
ACACTTGGCCATTCTTGCTGCGATGAAACCAGCGAGCGAACCGACATGCTCTTTCTGAACCATCATGTGCTCGGCACTCCCGCCCCATGACAGATAGGTTCTAGACGCTGCCCGTCCGTCAATATCGAAAGTTGACGACATACTGGCCGATGTTAGCAAACACTTGCAAAAACACGCCCCAAGCTTGACGAACGCAACCGCATGGCCCGCCTCATGGAATGCCGCTTTTCGCTTGGTTGACTGCGAATAGTCCGAGAGCTTGCGGTCAATGTCCGCATCGGTATCTGTCGTAATGATCGAAAGGGATGTTTGCATCCGACCAAAGATGACGGATCAGGGCAAACGGATCAAAACGAAAAAAGCCCGCATGGGTATTCCACACGGGCTTCTATCACAATCCATCGACCATCAAAAACTAATCTGCGGCTGCTAAAAATCCAAGTGCCGCTTCAATCCATGCCGCTATGAATTCCCGCTCACAGCGTTCATCCTTGTACTCGTCTCCAAATAGCTCATCGGCGTCGAGTTGGAGCACCGACAGCAAACTCTCTTCCGTTGGCTCAAGTTCGCCACGTTCATCGGCTTTCTTGAGCTTCCAAAGACTTTCGTAATCAATGTCATTGGCTGTGTCAGCGAATGCCTGAACACCGCGTACTTTCAGTTGTTCCAAGAATTGCTTCTTAGACTCGACCAAGCGACTCGCATCCAAACCCTGAACAACAATACTGGACATAACAAACCTCCGTCCGGTTTTTCCATCGCAAAAATCCCAAGCGGCAGCCGCGACAGATTCGGTGTTCGGTAATGAGCCTAGCCGCTGGGAAATGTAAATCCACATATAACAAAGCCGGAACTAGCCGGCATTTAGCCCGAAACGCGGAAAATAGTTTCCGTCTGCCACCAGTTCGATTGAATTTGTTACATTGGCGTTGCGGGAATTACCGTAACGCTCCAACACTCACGAGGACCGAAAAAATGTCTGACGATGCAAGTTTGCAACTGACCTACACGGAATCGCAATTCAAAGATGTCCTGAGAGATGCACTATCGGATCAGGCAAAAAGACACTGGAAAATTGCGGTCGAATTTATCGAAACAACTGCCGTGTTGGTTGAGGGCATTAAGATAACCGGAACGAATGAGGCACGACTTGGTGCGGAAATAGCACTTCGGGATGCTGCCGCAACGATTCGCTCTCAAGCTGCAACGATACGCGAATCACTCGATTAACATCGACAACCCCCAAACGCTCTAGGATCGATTCTGTCGCATTCGGGACAACCACAGTCGATTCATACCAACGACTTTGGTTGCGTTCGGCTAACGCTGGACTAGCTGGCATCCGTTTCGCCGAAATCGAATTCGGGTTGCGATGAAACAACGGTTTTCGGTTTGGCTGGACTCCGTTTGCGAGCTACCTTTTTCTTCGGAGGATTCACGGCAGCCAACACCTTCTGAAACATTCGATTCAAGCTGACATTTAATTCGGATTCCATCTTCACAATCTCTCACGCGAGTCTAAAACGTTCGAAACGTCTGGATGCGAACGGAACAGAATAACCCTATTCCCCAAATCGTCGTATCGTCCTTTCTCATCGCTAGCCGCGTCTGAAAAGTCGATTGTGATTTCCTTCTGAACTGTGGTCATAACTAACTCCTATTAAACTGGCATAGCCGGCCAACCACCGTGATTGGATGCCATGCCGACTGATTAAATTGACTTGGCTATTCTGCCGACACGAACGGCTTAAGCTTCTTAAGTTTTGCCGCCGTCTCTGGTCTTGTCCCCATGTTGGGATTGGGAATATCGCCGTTCCTGATTGCCTGCTCTTGAAGTGCATTCATGTCGAATTTCCTAGGTGCAGGCTTAAGCGGCAAATCATTGATTGATAATGGTCCACGCCAAGATGGCCAGTCGCAATAATGCGTGTAACTGCCATCTTTCAATCTATCCGCCGTGGCTGCCCCCATCACCGCGTCCAATTCTGGACCATTCTTTACGTTGATGGTTAGCAGTGTTGGCTTTTTGGCCATGTACCGTGCATTCACAATCCCATAGAAAAAATCTCTCTGTTGGGGCGTGAGCGGCTCTCCCTGAATGATGGGGTCACTAATCCACAAAAAGTCAGGATCGGTCAATTCTCGAATCACATCTAACGCGGATTCAGAATCTTTCGACCAGAACCTTACCATTCTTGCTTTGAGCCTTAATCCGTCAGTCCACAGAACGGATTTGTGATGATAGTAAAGCCTTTTGGCGATGCCCATCATCAAGTGGTCTTTGCCTGTCCCAAGTCCGCCAAACAGAACCAGCCCGTTCCCATTGTCCGCCACCGTATGAGCGTTAACTGAATATCTCTTCGCTAGTTCCAACGCCTTCCTCTGACCTTCGCACTCCACTTTGTAATTATCCAGAGTCGCATCAATTAGCTTTATGCTGTTTTCCCGAATTGTGTCGGTCATGTAGGTCCGTGCAACTCTGGCTTCCTTGCGTATGCTCTCAATTAGCACACGATCTTCGGCACGTTTGACGTTTTCCGGATTTTCGATGGGCTCGATATCGTTCAAAATTGCCTTGAGTTTAGAAAAGAATATGTCGTTTCCCATTAGAGCACACCATCCTTGCAAATCGCCTGCGATGCATGGCGTCCATTCCATTTACCAGTCCCACCCCAAGCTTCTGCGGGATCATCCCAGCAACCGCCATTCAACCAAGGCTCTGGACCCTTGACGTATTTGTCCCTTCCGACCTCCGACGCTGCGTATTCCGTTGCGCGTTGGACTAGATAGCTCGGCCAACCATCAGAGATTGGGCATTGCGTCCTAGCTAACCCCTTGATGGCTTTCTTCCATGCCTCATAGGCTTTCCTCTTTGCCGTTCGTCTCCTTGGAGGATATGCATTCCAAAACAATTCAAATTCATCGGTGTAACCGATTGCGCTTTTTGGTTTGGAAGTAGGTTGTTTTTCAAGGTTTGGATTTAGGAAAGGATCTAGGGATGGAATTAGGTATGGAGTTCTTCCATTTTCGGAAGCATTGTTGGAAGGAATCGTGGAAGGAATGTTGGAAGCAATAACCGGGGTAATACTTCCATTTTCGGAAGCATTGTTGGAAGGAATCGAATCCTCATTGCTTCCAATTTCGGAAGGATTAGATTGATTGCTTCCAACTTCGGAAGCAATTGGATTGATAGTGTAGAAGTAGGTTTCGTCCCTATTGTGCTTCCGCCACGATGCCAACCATCCAGACTTAACAGCAAGCTCGATAGCTGCTGGGGGCTGCTGGGGGCTCGGCATGTACAACAGTCTTTGTAACTGTCTTATCCAAAAGCTGATCGGTCCTTTGTATCCGAAGCGATCCTCTTGAGTGGCGATGAAAATTATCAACGCCGCCGCATTGCGTCCATCCGCTCCTTGCCTGGCTAACTGGCTATACCCATCACAATCGAAGAAATCCTTTAGCAATCGATTCGCGTGGAACCTGATTCTTTTGGGATACGCTGCGAAGAACTGTTGTCGGTCTGTCGCTTGATTTTTAGGACTTTCGTCTATATCATCCATTCCGTGATTCCGTGTTATTAAAGAGCGATGCCCATCGCATGTGAAACCCGCTAGACGCCGTGGACGCTAACCCACGGCGTTTCGCATTTAACGACCTTTCGATGTAAGGTTCAATCGTTGTCGCTTCTGACCGACACGGCATTTCCTACGGCTGTTTTGATGGCTGCCAATTCTGCTTTGTCCGAAAGTTCAGCCCTAACCAGCTTGGCCACTCGATTCGCCCGATAACCTGCAAGCTTCGTCAACTCAACAAACTCTTGTTCTGACATCTTTCGTAACTCCTGCAAAATCCATTGAAACTTGGAAAAACACACAACTACTTCAGCATTGCATCAAGCTCGGCATTGGCCGCATCGCTGGCCTTCTGTCTGGCTTTGGGGGAACGGCTCTTTGGCTGGCTGACTGGCTTGGCTGCTTCCTCTTCGTCGCGATGCAAGTAAGCCAACAAGTCTTCCTCGGTACACATGATGCAATTGTTAACCCGGACATGTCGCAACTTGCGACCTGCAACGTTCTTCCCGTTTAGCATTCGCCACTGGGCTGAACTGGACAGGTTCTGATCGAAAAGACGTTTCCACATGTCCCTCAAAATCTCATGTTTCATTTTCTCATATCCGTTGTCTTTGCTTGTCACTCGTTTTCTGCTGTTGCCAGCTTCGTGCTTTAGTTGTCAGGTATCGGCCCGCTGGATTTCAAATCAAAAACAACCTATCAAGAGCGATGAGCACGAAAACGCGTTTGACCAACGAAAACGCTCACACGAAATATCTTTTTCGTGTAGAAAAACGACTGATTTAGAGGCGGTCTAGAAAAGTCTGAAAAGATTTATTGGCTAGATTTGGCGTCGAAACGCTTCCCGGCAAGCACCGAACTCGGATTCCTTGAAGCCATGACGCTTAGCCAATCGAAGCATTGCACTGTTTAGAGACACATCGCTTGACGCTGCCAGTTCCTTGGCTTCCTTTACGAATGCAACCTGCTTGTTTAGGCGGTCACCCTTTGGCCGTCCTGCCGGCTTTGGCGGTCTTGGAAGAGCGTAACCGTACATCCGATTGAGTGCCTGACTCCATTCGGTCAAATCCTTTGCCGAGTAGGTTAGCTTCCGTTTGGAGCGTTTTAGCGGTATCCACGCTTCCTTGGTTACGTCGTACAATTCGAAACGGTCTGGCTTCTCTCTCAGCATTCCATCCGATGGCACCGGCCAACCAGCTTCTCTAGCTCGCTTGGTACAGTCCAACTCCCTAATTCGGTCCACGGATACGCCCTCACCCGCAAGATGAACGCAAAACCTAAGCCGTCTGGATAGTTGGTATGGATCGGTCATTGCACGAAAAAGCCCCCACACCAGCATAATTGCCAAAGTGGGGGCTGTGTTGGGGGTTACACGCTTCCGGCTTGGATCATCCGATGCACTTGTTTGGCCACCTTCCCCAGGTGCTTGGCATCCTCTTCCAATTCGATTCGATGCTTCTCTTCATCGAGTATCTTGGCCATCCAGCAACAATCACCACGGAATCCAAGCGAGTAGCACGCTGCTATGAATTCTGGAATATCCGTTATCGCATCCGATCCCGTTTCAATACTTGCCGTTCCATTCGCTCTTGCGAGTCTCTCGACTTCGACAAGCATCTCTTGATACAGCCCCTGGTCTTGATACGCCACATCGATAAAGATGCAACTGTAGTCCTCATCGAACGAGGAACCGACCACGGGGGCACCATCCCGAAAACCGATTACGCAACCGACCGAATGGGCTGCAAAATGTTCGCTTTCATCCCGGCCAAAGAACATGGCGATTGTCGCCAAATCCTCTGCACTGTTCTTTGACATTTCCTTGAAAACTAACTTCGACATAACCAACTCCAATCTAGAAATTTGAAACAGAAACTAACCGATTGTGCCCTGTGGCACTTTTGCCACACCCTTCGATTTCACTAACTAACAAGTGCGTATTGCCGTTTGGCGGAACGCTTTGACCGCCCGATAACTTGGATCATCGACCGCGTACGGAACTCCGATTCCAAGACGCGAATTGCCTTTGCCCTTCGATCAAAAAAGCCAAAATAATCGGCTTGCTGACCGTTCTTGCCCGTCCAAATTGCACCGATGTAGATGCCATCCAGCTTTGCACAAACGATTTTGGAACCTGCTTTGACCCCATTGGAGGACAACGCTTGCTCCGCTTCACCAGCTTGGAAACCCGACGCTTCCAAAATGGCTTGAGTCAACTGCTTGACGGAAACTAATTCCACGATTTCGACTGTCGACCGCGTTCGAACTACACATTGAAACTTCATTTCGATCACTCCACTACTACCTTGAGAAACTAAGAAAAACACTGGGAAAAAACTTGATTTACCGGCTATGCCATCGAAGACAGCAACGCCGCTTTCAAAGTCTCTCCGTCTACTTGCTTCATTAATGCGGCTAGCAGTTTGTTAGATAGGTCCAGATTCAACATTCCGGCCATCGATTCGACTGGCTTAGATAGCTCTGGCTTTGCTTCTAACGACACCGATGGAGCGGACCTCCCGAATGTCGGCAACATATTGACCGCATCCGCTACAGCCAAATGGGCAGGGTCCGTATAGACCCCCATCGTGAGTTCAAGCTTTGAGTGTCTCATAGCCTGCATAGCGATTCGCGGCAATGCACCCGTTGTCTGCAACAACATGCAGTAGCTCGTTCTGAGGGCATGGATATCAATTGACCTCCCACGCTCTTTCCGGGGTATACCCGCTACGATGCAATCTCTATGGAAAGTTCGGACCAACGATTGAGGAATCGAAAACACTAAGTCCATCGGCTGTATCTTCCGATCCTCTATCCACGACTTTAGATCGTTCGCCAATTCAACCGGAAGATAGATCGTCGACCCATCGGAATTCTTCTCAAACATGGGGTCCATTTCGATTCGTGGCTGACCATCGAAGTAGATTTGACTTGCCTTGAGAGTCTTGATTTCGTTTTTGCGCAATCCTGTTAGAGCGATCGTGCGATAAGCAAGCTCGCGATGTCTTCCTTCTCTCTTCAATTGGGCGAGGTACTTCGGATTCTTCAGCAACAATTCTTCCGCTTCCAACGCGTAAGCATCGATGTTTTCTAGGTTTACGCTGCAATCATTCCACCCACTTTCGTCATTGCTCAGTCGACAAGATCTGCGTCTTGCATATTCTGCGGCTGGTTTCAAGAGTGCAACCTTGAATAGGGCTAACAACTCGTTCTCGCTCAGTGCTCGGCGTCGTCTGCGGATGTCTCCCTTGGCCTTTGGCCGTGGAAGCTTGTCCGCTGGGTTATCGCCTTCATAGTGCCCCATCATGATGCACCATTCCAAGAACGGATAAATTGACTTTCGATAGAGTGATCGGCTTGCAGGTGATAGAATCGACTTGCCAGTGACCACATCCATTGCAGACAGTCCAAGGAACCATTCCATCAGACGTTCCTTAGTGATCTCTTTGACGGTCTGGAACCCGCATTTACGACCAACGTGGAAGAGTCTCCCCTTCAAATCTTGGGTATATGACGGCTTCAATCCCTCCCCTTGTTTGAAGGAAATGAAGCTAAATACCATCTGCTCATAGTTGTTTACAATTCGCTTAACCATATTCAAAACTCCTAGAAAACCTGAAAAAACACTGTAAAAACGTACCGCTAGACGGTTGCGATACTGGAACTTCACTCAACTAACCTTGTGGCAAAAGTGCCACAAGGTTTTCACCGCTCAAGCGATGGACGGTTGTTTCAACTCATCACGAATTTGGTCAAGCAACCTTTGTTGCTCTGACTCTGACATGAGTTTGAATATCCTCAAACGTTGCTGGTCGATCTCTTGGCCTGCTTGCTTCCATAGATCGATGAGAATTGCTTGGTTGCTCATCCCAGTAACCTCGCTGCATCCATTCCGTGCTTTTCGTTTCGCTTCGCATAGATTTGGGTAGTCTGGATATCACTGTGGCCAAGAACGCTAGACGCGGCTTCGATGGAAATTTCATCCCTGACCTTCTGAGCACAAGCATGACGGAGTTGATTCGGACTCCAGCGACGTGCTTTCTTCCACGCTTCGATATCGCTTTCCTTTTTCATGCCCTCTGGAGGCGGGAAAGCCTTGTCGCAACCACGCAAAACGGCACGTGCATAGCTTTGGGCCGTGTAACAATGCCCAGGCTTTCGCAAGGGCTTTGTCCTCTTATTCGACCCTGGCTTATTACCGCAAGACAATGGTGTAACCCGTTGATCGTGCAAGGCTTGACGACGTTTCTTCTCGGAATCTCTTGGACGGAATAGAAACTCTTCGGGGCCTCGCAAGAGATAGGAACGCAAAACGTCCTGTGCTTTAGGACCGATGTACAAGACACGTTTCTTTCCATGGTGGGCGGTCTTGTGATTCTTGCCGAGATCAACAGTCCAGATATCCGTTGATCGGTCCACCATACCGGCTGTCAAGGAACACAATTCTCCGGGCCTGCACCCAACTAGCCTTTGTATCCGAACTAAATCTGCTACGACAGGCGGAAGGTGTTCCAACGTCTTTTCAATGATTTCATCAGGAACGCCTTCAACGTCCTCCGTTTCCCTTGCCTTAGTTCGGCCAACCTTCAACGGCTCGATTCTTTCGAGCTTCAACGCCAATTCGCCTGGATACATATCACCATCACCAGCCGCCCACCGGAAGATTCTGGTAACTCGTTGCATGAAGGTGTTTACATATCGACGCGTAGGAACCCGAATTGGGTCACCTTCCTTGCCGTTCTTACCGTCCAAGACGTACTGCCTGACGTTTTTCCATTGCAAAACACCGAATTGCAGTAGTTCAGACGAACCATACAACCGCCTCAATGGACGAATCGCAAGCTTTACCTTGTAGTATTCGCCACGCTTGGTAACCCCATAAGCCTGTTTCGCGTGCTTAAGGTAGGCAACCAACAATTCACTGAGCAACAATTCCTCTTTCTTAACGCCAAAGGACTTTTGCCGGCCCGAAACTATGTACTCTCCAATTAGACGGTCGTACTCGCGTTTGCTCTTAGCTGACCCGAAAGGACCAAGCATGTAGTCCTTGCCTGCGATGGTGACCCTGGCACCTCCGCCCGAATGCCGGCGATACTTTGGTAGCCGCATCTGATTCACTCCTAAAAGATGGTAACCGGGAAGCTTCCCGAAAACCTATTTGGAGTCAAACGGCAAATCGATTTCAAATCACCAATCGAAAACCTAGTGTTTTCGTTGGTAAAAAGAAAATCGGGGCGACAAGACGGCTATTGAACTTTTTTGCAGAGGCCTAACGGTCTGGGAAGCCGGTTTGAGGCGGCTACTGAATGACAGTAAGCCGAGGCCTGGCTGATGGTTAAAATGATCCGAATTGCCATGTTTTCAGTCCCAAGTAACTTCGGCGGCAAGATATTCCGCTATCACGATCCTCACGGTAATGCCAGAACCGGTTGCCACAAGATAGCGATACCGCCCTGGCTGGACTTCAATCCAAGGATATTCCCCTTCTGCTCCGACAAGGATACGGTGCATCGCCCGACTTCCCACTTCGGGCCAAATCCCGGTATCTGGTGATGTCTCGAAATTCACCCTTCCATCCTCCTTCATAGAGCAAAGGGGGATAGTGGAAACACCAACGGGATCATCAAGCTGCGGTTCATTCTGTTCGAATGCGACATGCGCGCGGGCGAGCTTTAAGACGACATTGCGAACTCGATCTTCTTCGGGTCGCCAGATGATAGCGTCGGAAGTTTCGACGCGGGCTGCGGACAGTCGGGATGCAAGTAGGGGTTTATGGGCAAGTGCCTTGGCGACCTTCGGTCTTGCGTAACAAGCTTGCTCGACCGAGCCTGTGCGGGCACATTCGATCAGGCAAGCGAGGTATTCCTCGTCGAGCGAAAACGAATTGTTACATGCCTGGCATGCAGGCAAGACGGGCAGATTTTCGGGATAGGGTTCATCAAGAAATACCCGAGACGGCGCGTGGTCACGTGTCTCTTCTGGACCACCGCAAAACACACACCATCTTTTATTACGCTCATCGCCGAAATCTGGGATTTGCTGCACGTCACATTACTCCTCAATCCCACTTGACATCGTAAGTGCCAGTTTGGTTCATCAAGAGTCCCAGATCAACTTCTCGATTTTGAGACGCTTTGCGGCTTCGATGACTACCGACCTCGCCGTCGTGTCAGAGTACTTGCCCGCCGATTCAGTCAGTATCGCGGCAAACGGCTTCGCGTCTCGGATTGTGAAGCTTCGCTCAAACACGGCAAGAAGAATTGCTTTCCAATCGGCTGCGCGACCCCAGCAAACGATGCGACCATCGTTAAGCAATCGACCATGTGGCTTGATGAATACTTGCCTCACGTCGACTTTCCCATCCAGACCCAGAATACGAAAAGGCTTGTCCTGGTCCGCTCGCCGTGCCCTTGGGTAATCTTTGAGTAGCGAATCCTTGATGTAAACGCGAACCTGACCGACGGCCATATATCGTTGGAGGACGCCTCCAACATCGGGGTCCTTGGTCCAGTTTTCGTAATGCTGAGTCTTCTCAGTGGAACCGAGTGCCAGCCAGCCGATCTCGTCGGCAATTCGCCACATGCGCTCACGAAGTTGATCTCGAATGTTGTCCGGCAAATTCATTGAACTCCCCCTGGAGCCGGTGGTCTCGGATAATCAATTTCCGGAAGTTCAAGCTCCGGGTCTCCGTCACGGAGAAAAAGAGAGGCCTGATCGAGCATCCATTCCCTGAGAAAGCTTCCCGCTGATGCATCATGGAACTGAATGATTCGCGATCCAATGCCAAGGTGTTCGACATCCGCTCCGCGGACTGCGCGTTCGAGATCCACCACTTCAGCGATCCGTCGCAAGTCAGTGACAAAATCTAGGACAACGACCTTTGTCTTGCCGGGACTGACTCGCAATCCCCGTCCAAGCTGTTGCACGAATATTCGTCGGCTATGGGTGGCCCGGAGGAAGATGAGCATATCAACGTCAGGAACATCAACGCCTTCGTTAAAAAGATCGACCGTCGTTACAAAATCTAGCTGCCCTGCCCGGAATCGGGACATCAAAACGTCTCGTTCTCGTGCGTCTGTTTCCGACGAAATGGCCTCAGCCCGAAAACCATAACGTCGCAACATCGCGGCGAAACTCTGGGCGTGAATGATCGTGGGACTGAAGACGATCCCCGATCTTCGTTTCTCTTCCTCGAACACCTGCTTTACAAGCCGCGCCGCCTCTTCATCGCGGGTAGGGATAATGAGCCGCTTGTTGAGCTGGCTGAGTGAGTAGTGGTGCTTTGACATTTCCTGAACGGCTTCCCAGTCTAGATTGTCGGCCAAGAGCCGGTAATCAACGTCGGAGAGAAACCCTTGCTGGAGACCTTCGGCGATTCCGATTTTAACCAAGGCTGGGCCAAGAATTTCGTCAATGTCGTATCCGTCCCCGCGCCACGGGGTTGCCGTAACGCCCCCAAGCATTGGCGGATTCAATTCCTGGATGGTTTTCTGAAACATATCCGCCCCGATGTGATGGGCTTCATCAACGAGAATCAATCCAAATCGGGGGAGCAGTTCCAGATTGGAAAGCGCGGATTGGACGGTAGCGAAGGTGATCCCATCCCAGAAAGTAGGAAACTCACCGTCTGCGAGATGATGGGTGGCAACCCATTTGGGAAGTTGATACCAGAAGGCTCGATTCAATTGATCGACCAGTGAACGTGTATGGGCTAGGACTAATACGCGGCCTTCCTCGATACAATTGTCTCGAAGAAGGTCGGCGACAACCTCAGCCATCACCATCGTTTTTCCAAGGCCGGTGGCCAACACGATCTGGGCGCGGCCCGTATCAATCAACGCACGACGGAATCGGTCCGTTACGTCTTCTTGGTATGGCCGTAAGCCTCGACGTGCGGGAGGATACTCAGGCGTGTTCGCCATCATTCCCAGGAGACTTCTAGGGTCGGCAACCTGAATCCGAAGTCCGGTGCGTTCGTATCTTTGTTTCTCCGCGAAAAACGCATCGCCCGGCGGCCGGGATGTGGCCACCACCAAACGGTGCGCTCCGTAATACTTCGCCGCTTCAACAACTTCGGCAATGGCATCTTTCGGCGGTGGACTTGTCCTAGTGTGCTTACACTGAAACACCCACAGTTCGCCGCGTTGAACGCCGAGCACATCGGCACCCCGGTCGCCGCTGCCTCCGACCAATCGAACATCGTCGAAGCCATTTGCAAGCAATAGGCGTGCGAGATCACGTTCGAATGCTTGCCAAGGCCCAAGCAACAGGCGTCTTTCGTCCAAAAAGCAGAGGTTTGACCCACTCACGATCAGGTGGCCTCCTCGACGGTCGGCGCGAGGAGTTCGATGGCTAATTGAGCGCGAAGAAGTCTGGGACGATGTGCGTCCGCCAAATCACTCGCGTCTTGCTCAGCAAGCCATACGGCGTCAGCCAGCAGGCTTTCGTAGTGGCGTACAACCTGCGTCTGGGCAGCCTCGGTGGCAAGAGGACGCCCATAATCAAGCGTGGCGTAGGCATCATCCCAACATTTACCGTCGAGGAAGAGTTCAGGATGATTGGAGAAGAAATCGCAGGTTACTCTTGGAGAAGCGTATTCAAGGAATCGCCCTTCGGAAATGACACCTTGGGGGTTACCTGCGGAACGGGTTGCCATCTTTTGGAAGATGGCGTCTTGGTCGGCAGATGGTAATTCGTTGAACAGCGCCAGCGCGTCAGTGGTGTCGATGTTGCTTCGCAAGGTGCCAGCGATATCGAGAACAACTTGTCGAGCCTGGTTTCCGAGTTCGACCGCATCCAAGGCGTGGATCGTGGCATATCTTTCCCGAAGTTCCGTGAGGACGGCGGCAAAACTTGCTGAGCCTGGATTTCCTCGCAGAAAGTCCATTGCCGACCATGCCAGTTCGGCAAGAAGCGCGTCAAGCGGCGTCATCGTCGCCGAAGCAAAAACCGAGTGCCGGGGGTTCACGAGATACTCATGTACGCCACTTGGTTGCGCCCGAAGTGACCAAGGCTTTCCCGTACTTGCAAGTGTTGGGTGAGAATCAAGAACTTCGAGGGCGCGAATTTCCCATCGCTGATTCGTCGAATCACTTCGATATTCACCACCAAGGCTGGCAATGGGAATTTCTGGAGAAGGTGGTGTTGAGGTAACGGGCGGCATCGTACCGGTGGCACCTCCTGACTGAGGCGGTGGGGTTGGACCGAATCCGTCCAGCGTATCTCCGGGGCCGGGCGTCGCACCTCCACCGGCTGCTCCCGTGCCCGCACCAGTCGTGACAAGAAGTTGACGATCGGCCTCTTCAACCAGATCCCACCACTTCGAGTCTGTCTGATGTGCGGGATCTCCCTCATGAAACTTCTTCGCCATGTCTTCGGCACGGTCATTGTCAGACACAAGCAGGAGACGTGCATAGCATCCCGCAACTTTCGGTTTGGGCGATGAACGCCGGAATACTTGGAAGAGCTTGAAGAGCGGAGAATTGTTTGGCCCAAAACCAGCCTCCTCTGCTTTGTCGGGGCGAAGTGGGCCTTCGCCCCGAACGATTCGTACCATGTCCTCCCAAGCTGGATCGGTACGGTCGAATCGATCCTTTGTATACGTTACGCGGCAATGATCCATGTGGATCTCACCGACGATACGGCCTCGCTGTCGCGGGTCGTCGATGGGGTATTCGGGCTCGACATTTTCTCCATCCATCCATTGAAAAAGGTCTTTGTTTGCAATTTCGATTTTTCTTCCGTGGCGAAGCAAGTCGATGCCATAGTCAGTCTTGCTGAGGTATCGTTGAATACCGATCCATCCACGGATCGCCCGATGACGAGCCACGATGTCGAAATTGGAAAGACAGGAAGCGCAAACGGTTTCTTCGCTGGGGAGCCATTGCCAACATTTTTTGCAGAAGGGGCGATCCGGCAAGTGAAGGTCGATGACCTGATAGCTGGTGACGGTACCGAATCTGGCGGTAGTGACCTCCCGTGATGGGTTGCCTTCACCGCCCCATACACAATGTTGACGCCCGACAACAGCCGAGCCATTGAGTAAAAGTCGGAAAGTTGTCGGCATCCCCGCTGGACGGAGCATTGCAGAATAGGCCCGACTCAACTCCCGTTTCAAGATAGACCGGTTTGCTGCCTTGGCAAACCATTGCCGTTGTTCGGATTTGACTTTTTCGACAGTGATCTCGGTCCCATGTTCCTTAGGGTCGATTTTTGGTCTTGTCAGTCCCGGCGTCTTGAAGTGTCTTTGGCCACGAAGGGCGTCAAAATCTATGCGTAGTCCAATCCACTCCGCATCGTCTTCCTGCGTGGTCCACACCGTAGTAACCGTACCGAGTCTGGCGGTGGCGATGTTGAACCCCATGCCGAACAAGCCGAGATTACTTGTTGGATCGTTACCAGACCAACCCGCACGCACGGCCATTTCCAGTTTGTCGCGCGTCATGCCCGGTCCATTATCGCGGACGGACACCTTTGATGTCGCAACGTCCGTCGTAGGGACGGTGATCGCAATTTCGGGATGTGAGGGTGCCTGTCCGGAGCGAATCATCTCCAGAAAGCCGTCAACCGAATTGTCGACAAGCTCGGCGAGGCACTTCCATTGCGAAAGATTGATCTCGCCCAGCATAGGAAGAATGCGGGGATCGGGCTGTAAATCAAATTCATGGACTATATCAGGCATGGTCTCGACGCCTCCTAGCCGCGCGCGTCGCAGTGACGGCCACGGGTTCTAATTTGCCTTCCGCGTTATCGTCGTCGCCTGTGACGTGAAAACCGTTTACGCGGTGTATTTTGTTGTCGTTGCTCGCTGTTCGCGGTGCAGAATTGTCGTTGCTTGTGATCTTCTTAAACCGTTTTAGCCGCTCGTAGACTCCTTGGGCGACAATTTCCGCCAAGTGGACGGGCACTGCGTTTCCAAGCTGCCTCATGCTCTCGGTCCACGATCCCATGAAAACATAGTCATCGGGAAATGTTTGTAACCGTGCGCATTCGCGCACCGTGAAATAACGGACTTCTCCATCCGGGTAAGCGAGCATGTTTTCGCCACCTGGTACTCCGTGGGCACCGGCCTTGAGAACTTTTGCGGGTTCATCAAGTGGGCTTCCAGTATGTCCTGCATAGACCCGTGCTCCGGGATTGAGCCAATGATTCGGAATTTGCGACGAATGATCTTTCAGTCGAGGATCTGGCAAATCGCAGATCGCGTCCCGAACGGTGATCCAGGGAGAGTTTGATGGCGCATTCAGCCATTCGCGAATCCGATCCAATCGACTAGCAAGACGTGGTCGAGGCGTTGGGCGATTCCGTACTGCAATCTTGTGCCTTTCCCAGTATTCGCCGGTGATCCATTTACTTCGCAGCAGGGAATCAAACGAATGGGTGGGCGTCGGAAAAGCCCAGTCCATTTCCAGATCGCCACGAAAACCGACGATGAAGACTCGCTCACGTCGTTGTGGGACGCCAAAGTCAGTTGCGTTCAGGCAGCGAAAGTCCAGGTTGTAGTAAAGGCCATGTCGCTTCCCTTTTTCGTGGTAGGCTTTCAACCGCACGAGATGTTCTTTCCAGGTCTCGTTACCTTTGCTCCTGAGTTCCGGGTATCGCAATAAAAGAAGGATATACTCAAAAGTTGCTTGGAACGATGGCCGCAGTATGCCCTTCACATTCTCGATGATAATGGCGCGAGGCCGCAGAATTCTGGCGGCTTCGGCGACGGCAGGAAACATGTTTCTGCGATCTGCCAGCCCGCCGTGTTTTCCACCCATCGAAAATGGCTGGCACGGTGGTCCACCGGCAAGTAGATCAACTTCGCCCAGAACACTAGTGAAATCGAATTCCCGAACATCACCCTGGTGAAGTGTCCAACCCGCAACAGGATCGATGCCACGGCGTTGATTTTCGCGAATGGTGTCGCAACAGTCCTGATTCCATTCAAGCACAGCGTCGTGCGCGAACCCGGCCTTGGCAACGCCAAGAGCGAGACCTCCACCACCGGCAAACATTTCGATTGCTCTCATTGGTGGGCGACTCCGAGAAACGCTAGAAGCATTGAGGTCAATTCGACTTTCTGGCCTAATTCGCATTCCCATACGATCAGGAAATCCCATCCCATATCCGTCAGCTTCTCCTGATTCGCGAGGTCGCGTTCACGATTGGTATTCAGCTTTGGTTTCCAGAATTGCACGCGAGACTTTGGCATTCGGCATTGAGGACAGCCCTCGTGGCGATGCCAGAAACAGCCATGCACAAAAATAACCTTGCGGCGAGTTCCAAACACAATGTCCGGGTGTCCTGGAAGCGTGCTGGAGTGGAGGCGATAGCGGAATCCAAGCGAATGAATCAGGCGGCGCACCTCTAACTCTGGCTTAGTGTCCTTGCTACGGACACGGCTCATGCGTTCGCTACGCTGTTCGCGCGTGAGGGTGTCCATTTTTGGTCCTTGAATCCGCGGGTGAATCTTCATCGAGAACAAAGGCCCAGCAATCTCCGAGATTGATGGCCCGGATCGAATACCCCCTAGCCCTGAGGGCCTGGATGCACCGCGAAACCGTTGGAATGGATACCTTCAATGCTTTGGCAAGTGCTGGAGTGGAGTGCTTCCCCTCTCGCACGAGCGACAGAAGTGATTCCAACCTGTGTTCAATTTCAAGGGACTTCACATACATCATCCCAGCTCTCTCCCGGGACAAGTCTATCAAAAATCGATGCACTCGCCTATTCGGCCTGGGGTGTGGAGGCCCAGATTGATGGATTTCGATCCGTCAATCGTCTTTGTATTCATCCTCGTCTTCGAGACTCTCGTCGGTAAACAGGATGGTTAGTATTTTTCCGTAGCTTCCTAGACCAACAACATCTTCGTTGACCTCGATGTCCGGTGCGCCGTCAAACCAGTCGGACAAAAGGCAGCCCCCTTCGTCCCGAGCGGCGTTATCGACATTGGAAGGATTGGCGCTAAAGGCGGATGTTGTGGTTCCCGTAGGAACGAGATCGCCCTTTTTGATCCAGGTAACTCCGTGCAGGTCTCGGATGCTGTCGGACATAAAACAAAAATCAATCCTCGCTCCGCTGCTGACGATGACTGCAACCGCTTCATCAGTGAACTGCGTGTACCGGATGGAAGTAGCTGTGATCGAAGTCTTGCATCGTTTGGCAAGCTTTTCTATTGCATCGAACCCACCGCCTACGGAATCCACAGCCTCACGGAATTGATGCACGGGCATCAGCAACGCGCTGGCGAAGTAGTCAGCCTGCCGTTCCAGTGGATTGCTGGAAATGAAATCGCTTTTGGATTCATGGATACCGTCACCATTCGGGAAAAGTTGTTCGGGATGACCGGGAAGGAAATAGTGTCCAAGCTCATGCGCCACGGTGAATCGGATGAAGCCCTCATTCTGGATATGCTGGGCATAGCGAATGCCAAAGCTGTTGCCGACTCGCATCAAAAACCCCGACACGCCTGGCTTGCTCGATTGCTTTGGCTCGACATGGATGTCGTGTCGCTTTGCAATTTCAAATGGACAAATGGGAAATGTGGTGAACCCGCATTCCTCCACGATTGACTGCGCCGTGTTTTCCGCCTCAAGGCGGGCAATCTTGTCGGTCATTGCTATTTCTCCTGCTGGCGGAGTCGGTTCTTTTCCGCAAGAAGTGCGGCGAATTTGGCGAGGTCATCTTGGTCCTCTGCCGTCATTTTCTCGAAGTTTCGAAACAGTTTCTCAGCAACCGGTCCAGCAGTTGTGGGTACGGTCTCGCGGCCAAGCAGGTAATCAATGGTTACTGCAAGGGCATCGGCGAGTTTCTTCAGGTTGTCAAACGACGGTGCCCGCCGTCCTGACTCGAAGTGCGAAATAGCGGAAGGCTGGAATCCAGTCCTTGTTGCCAGATCGGACTGGTTCAGGCGCTTTTCCTCGCGGATGCGTCGCAAGCGTTCGCCAAATGATTCTGACATGATCCCCTTGACTCCAGTGTGACGACTCCGTAAACTTTTTCATTACGGCCACGCGGGCCGTTTTTGTTGGCCTGCGGGTTGACGACTTCGTCACATTGTATGTGACAGTCTGGCTTCTGGCAATTGGGAGCCGGTGAATTCATCGAGGAAAAACGAAAGGAGTGAGGGATGCGAAAGACTTCCTATGACGACGATCAGGACGCGAGAATTGCCCGCTTGCCATCGGCACGAGATGGCGCGGGCTCAGGCGGCGTGGATGCAACGGGAGTACTCGATAGCCGGATGCTTCCGGACCGGGAATTCATGGCGCAATGGGATGCCGTCATTATCGAAACGACGCAGAAGGACCGACTTCTCTCCCAGGCGATTTTGAATTTCACGCTTCGGGAAAAAGTGAATCGCTCAAACCTGCCCTTGCACGGGTTGATTGTCCTGCACGGACCTCCCGGAACAGGCAAGACGTCACTCGCCCGTGGCTTGGCGGCACGCACTGCCGAAGTCATTGGCAATCTCGGCAAATTTCGATTTATCGAGGTGGAACCACACGCGCTTGCCGGTGCGGCCCTCGGCAAAAGCCAACGCGCAGTGCGAGATCTGCTCGGCCAGACCGTTGCCGAGCAGGCAGAGCGTGGTCCACTGATTGTGCTTCTTGATGAGGTGGAAACGCTAGCGGCTGATCGTGGCCGCATGAGCATGGACGCCAATCCTATTGACGTCCATCGGGCGACGGATGCCGTATTGGCTCAACTAGACCAGCTCGCCGCGAAATACCCTCACTTACTGTTCATCGCCACGAGCAATTTTACGCGGGCAGTGGACGGGGCGTTCCTGTCCCGTGCCGACCTTATCGAGAACATTGGCATGCCCGGACCAGAGGCATGCCGCTCCATTCTTCGATCAGCTCTAGAAGAACTGGCAAGGGCATTTCCGGCAACGGCTCGAATTACTCAGGATGCTGATTTCGACCGTGCGGCAAAGCAGTGTGTTGGTTTGGATGGACGGCGCATCCGCAAGCTGGTGATCTCCGCATGTGCTCTCAGGAAGCAAACAGCGATTGACCCAAATGGATTGACTGCTGCCGATGTGTTGCAAGCAGCTAAACAGGCCCAAGAAGAATCTAAATCAGTTCAGGAGTAAATCATCATGGCAGTGGTGGCACGTCGTATCAGGGCGACACCCGTACGCGGTGCGTCTGACGCATGGCAGGTGATCGTCAACTTAATCGCTCCGAAGGCTGGCGACGCGCGAAGCGAATTGCTCAGCGTCGAGGGGATCGCAGCTTCAATTATTTCTACGGAATCGCCGAAGGAAGCAGCATTTGTCGTGCGCGGCAAGGGACCGCGCGTACGGATTTATTGCCTTTACGACGACGAGGCCATCGCTGGCGACGATGCCAACGAGTCCGCATTAGCGGAGGCACCAACCGATGGCGATTGGTCCATGAGCCTGCCTGCTGACGTAGACGATGTCGCATGGGTCAGGGATGCATTGGCCAAGAAGACGAAGCGTGTGACGGTTCGCGAGAAAAGCGAAGCTGTCAAAGATGATGAAGAACAACAATCGAAGCAATCAGTTGCTTCGGAAGCAGCAATCAACATGGAGGCATTTCTAAGGCCATGAGCACGTTTGTTGTCGTTAACACCTATACCCATTCCGTGACCTATGTCACGGACAAGATGCTGATGTCGCTTAAGGAAATCATCCGATGCAGCGGTCTCAGCCCTGAAAAATTCGTCTCTGAATGGTCGGTTCTTCAACGGGGGATTAGCACTTGGCTCAATTCCCGCGATCTGGAAACGGTCATTCTCGAAGTTTACACCCCCAAGACCAACGCTTTGATTGGTCGGTGGGATTTTGAAATGTTTTATGGCTCATCTGGCGATGGGGGGATGTGGGTCAATACCGATGACATTAAGTACCACATCCTCAAAGCCGGACAATGGCCGTCTGCGTGCGACTATCGCATTGTACTGACAACGAAAAAGGGCAGGCCCGACGTCTCGGGATGGAGCGGAACCACGCTCCGCTCAACGGACGGGTTCGTGCGGCAGAGTCTTGGCACAACCATTGACGGCAATGGGCTTAAATCGGGAACAACCTACTGGAGGGCAACCAAGTGATTACTGTCGCCGAAGCGTTTAAGAAATTCCGCAGCCGCCTGGAACTGACGGATCGCGAGCAGGACGACGCATCACGTCGTCACAATGAAATCCGGGACTACCTGAAAACGAAGTTCGACATTGAACGGGACTTTCTCACCGGATCATACAAACGATGGACAAAGACCAAACCATTGAAGGACGTTGATATTTTCTGCGTCCTTGGACAGAAGGAGCGACATCGTCGGGATAAATCGCCCGCCGATCTTCTCAAGGCGTTTGAGGACGCGCTTGTAGAAAAGTATGGCCGCGACAAAGTTACCCGGCAGCGACGGTCGGTCATGATTGAATTCGGTGTCAATACGGATGCAGATGAAGACACCGGAGGAAAGGTGATGAGCTTCGACGTGGTCCCGGCGTTCGCAAAAACCTCGCACTACGAAATCCCCGATGCAGCCACGACGGCTGGATGGACCGAAACGAATCCGCAAGTCCACTATGACCTGGCCGTTGAAGCACAGCGGAAGTATGACGGCGCATGGAAGGGCATCGTGCGGATGACCAAGAAGTGGAACGCCAATCAGGGCAAGCCAGTCAAGCCGTCCTTCCTGATCGAGGTGATGGCCTTGGAACTACTTCATCCTCCGTTCGGTGGCGATTATCGATTTGAATTAAAGGCCTTCCTCGCAAGCTTGGCTGACCGGCTGGATGAGACATGGGCGGACCCCGCCAAGCTGGGTCCGCCTGTAAGTGACAGCATGAATCAAGCTGCGCGTGATTCAGCCAAGGTCAAGCTTCGTGCGGGTTCGGATGCGGCAGCGCGAGCAATCCAACTTGAACGGCAGGGCAAGAACGGCGAGGCATTGAAAGTTTGGCGCAACGAAGTGTTCGGGCCAATGTTTCCATTATCGTAAATGAGGATTAAGAACGTGGCAGATTCGCATTTGAGCAAGACACGTGGCATGGAGTTTCTCCAGCGAGCGTTCGCAAGCGAGCAATCCTGTTTGGTGGCAAAACTCCGGTCATCCGACCGGATAATCCATGATGGTGATCGCGGCGAGGTTAATGAACAGTACTTCATTGAGGTACTCAGAAACTATCTGCCCAACCGCTATACCGTCCATAAGGCGACCATCCTTGATAGCGACGGGCAAGTGTCCGATTCGATTGACGTTGTGGTGCATGACCGTCAATACACACCAACTTTGTTGGACAGCGAATCGCATCGGTACATCCCGGCGGAAGCGGTCTATGCGGTCTTTGAATGCAAGCCAACTATCGACAAGGGCTATCTCGAATACGCAGGTGCCAAAGCTGAATCGGTTCGTCGACTTAAACGAACCTCCGTCCCGATTCCACACGCGGGTGGTTCATACCCAGCGAAACCGCACTTTGACATCCTCGCCGGAATCCTTTCCATCGGCGTAGATTGGAAAGATGGCTTAGGAGCATCCTTCGAGAAATGCCATGCAGATTTGACTGGGCTGCAACAGCTGAACTGTGGCTTGGCTGTCGATGGCCACGCCTTTGATACCTTCGAGACAGGCGGTGGCTACACCTATTGCAAGTCCGAAAACGCATTGGTGTACTTTCTGTTTCGCTTCTTAAACCAACTGCAATCGCTAGGCACCGTTCCTGCTATCGACTGGAATGCCTATGCGGCGCAACTGTCGAAATAACGGCTACTTCTCTTATAGGTTGCCGGGAACGATGGGCTGGATTGCTTGCGGTAAGTTGGGCTTGTTTCCTGACCGTTTGCACACGCTCGACAAAACGCGGTTTTCCAACATTTAATTGAATTGCGAAAATGCTGGAAAACACGCATCATGAGCAAGGCGTCAAGAAAGCAGACTGGTCGAACCATGTCGCTTTCCCCGGGAAACCCGGCCTATGCTGTGCATAGGGAAGACGCCTGAATCCTTAGTCTTTGCCAGCCCTCGCAAGAATCGCGCGGTCGCAAACCAGCATGGATGCTGGATTCGACACGATTTTCAAGGGCTGGAGCGAGAGCAGAAGCGGCTGTCCCGAAGTGGCACAGCGATGCCCGTTAACTCGGGAACGGGCAAGCAGAAGCAAGGCGTGAATGCGGCAGGCTTCGCTTTCTGATTTTGTTGTGAGGTAGAGAAGGAGTCGAAGCTTGAAGGGTTTCAGCCGAAGGCCATCGGCCAAGGCTGTGAAACCCGCTTCGAAAGTGCTTCTTCATAGAGATGGCAAGCACGTTAATGGGTGGCGTGGCAACGACCAGTGCAACATGGGTTTGCAGGACACCCAAGGAACAGCTAATTGAGGATTTCATCGAGCATCGTCGAGGTCATGGTGACCCCTCATCGTCGGGCTGGGTTTCTAGCGTCACGATGACGATAGTATCGTTGGGGATGAGGTTGCGGCTGATAAGGTATCCGACTCGGTTAACGAAGTGCACCCCAGAGATGAGATACATGCTGTCGCCTTCGCCATCTGTGAGAGTCCAAACCTGTCTTGGGTCGGCCTGTTTGACGAAAGCGAACTCTTCGCCGTAGGTCTCAAAAAGGCACCCGTTCGAATCCCCATATGCCCAACCGGCGGATGGGTCGAAATGGTTCGTCACTAGTTCGAACCGTTTTTCGAATTCATCTTCTGTCATCTCTATAAAAGTCTCGGTCATGGTAGGCTTGTTCCTTTCTAGCGTTTAGTTGTGGTAATCAATGACGACAACCCATTTGCTGCC
>JANPHB010000283.1:0-14073 GCA_031424235.1 Pirellula sp. | reverse complement strand
TACAACGCCGCATGCGCGGTGACATGTTGTCGCCGGGGGGCTGGCCCCACGGACCCGATTAAACTTTAATCCACGACCCTCGAAAGGGCGCCCCGGTGTTTTGGCGCCTTTACACGGCTCTTGCATTCTATTTCGAAAGGTGTCTGCGGGGCGAGCCCCGCAGCTACGAACTGTCGCCGTTACACGGCTAAACGTTAGCCCCGGTTCTCGACGACTGTCGAGCAATCGGAGAACCGCGGCTAACGCCGTTCGGCTAATTTGTTCATTTGTCCCAAGACTTGTGACGACGTGCCGATAGCAATTGTTTGCGAGTCGAATAGCCTTGAAACCCTTCAGCCGGCTGAAGCCGGTACACCAACGGTTTCACCGATGCCGCTACGCGGCTTTGGTCTTCCTGAATCGATCCGCTGCAGGAATGATCGATCGGATAGGCTGGTTCATCGCGATCTGCTCGAGGATGCGCGATGCAACTTCGAGTGCCTGACAGCCTTGTTCGCCAGTAACTGTCACCGAACTACCGGTTTGGATCGCTCGGAAAAACTCCATTTGTTCTTGTTCGATTGCGTTGGCGGGAGTTGCCTTTTGCTCTACTCGATTCAGCCAATCGGAAAACAAACTATCCTTGACTTTCGCTCTCAGTTCCGCAGGCAATTCATCTGCTTGCCTTGATCCGTTGGCGACATCTTCGACGGCAGCCGTTTGCGTCACGCTGTTGGTCGCAAAATCGATTTCCGTAAGTCCTTCGTCCGTGAAGACCTGCATGGTCCGCCTGGGAGTCACAGCGACTCGAGAGGCCCTCAGGTTCGCGATGGTGCCATTGCGGAAGCAGAGACTTGCCGTTGCAAAGTCCTCAGTCTTTCCAAGAACGTTCCAACCGTATGCTGCAACCGATTCGACAGGCGCATCGACCGCACTGAGAATGAGATCGATGTCGTGAATCATCAAGTCCATAACGATACCGATATCCGTGCTGCGTCCAGTGTAAGTCCCTTCACGCGAGGCCTCGATATAGCGAATCGAGTTGCTCGAAAACTGGCTTGAAGCGAGCCTCCAAGCTGGGTTGAACCGTTCGACGTGTCCGACTTGCAAAGTGCGATGGTTGGATTTAGCTGCGGATACGAGTTGGTTGGCTTCAATCAGCGTGCTCGCGACTGGCTTTTCCATCAAGACGTGAATCCCATGGTTCAAGCACCAAAGACCGATTTCATGATGGAGAAAGGTAGGTGCTGCAACGATGACACCGTCCACGGCTCCGAGCCACTCACAGTAATTGGTGATGGCCGCAATATTCAGTTGGCCCTCAACAAATTGACGAGACGCGTCGGACGGGTCAGCAACTCCAATCAATTCGCACGCAGGATTTGCTGCCGCAAGTTTGGCATGGATTCTTCCGAGATGGCCACCACCGATCACTCCAATTCTTGGTTTCGGTCCAACGAAAACGTGCGGATTGTGGCTCATGATTTTGCCTTGCTACCTTATGCGGCAGCAGCTGAAGAAGAGGAGGAACGTCGATCGCGGCCTCGACCGTGTCGCCCCAATTGCGATTCGTCGATAAACGCAAAGAGGATTTCTAATTCGGGCGACAGAACTCCATTGACTTGTAGGATTTCCCGTGCGTGCTTTACACCTACCTTGGATCGGTACAAAAGTTTGTGAGCCTCGCCGATAGTTCGAATGGCTGCTGCCGTAAAGTTTTTTCGCTTGAGAGCGACGACATTAACGCAACGTGGTCGGGCAGGAAAACCCTCGGCTAACATGAACGGCGGAATGTCTTGGAGAACGCGTGATAGTCCGCTTACAAAGCTATAGCATCCGATTGACGCGAAGTGATGGACGGCAACACCGCCACTCAAGGTTGCATCGTGTTCGACACGAACGTGGCCGCCGAGCATGACTGTATTGGCCATAATCACGCGGTCTTCAACGACACAGTCGTGAGCCACGTGCGAATTGGCCATGAAGTAGCAATCGCTACCGATGGACGTAATGCCTTCGTCTTTCTCGGTTCCGCGATTTACCGTAACGCATTCTCGGAAGACATTGGAGTCACCAATAATCACCTGGGTTGGCGACCCTTGGTAGGATAAATCTTGAGGTTCACCGCCGATAACGCAACCTGGGAAGAAACGATTGTCTCGTCCGATGCTGGTGTGGCCAGTCAGGGTGACACTGTTCTCTAAGCGAGTTCCACGGCCAATCTTGACGTTTGCACCGATGACACAGTGGTGACCGATGCGAACATCTTCGTCGAGTTCAGCGCGAGGGTCGACCACTGCTGTATGGGCGATTATAGTTGGCATGAAAAGGTTCCCGAACGTGTCTGTTTGGTTGATTGGTTTGTGTTGTGTGCAATCATGCTGCATACCTATTGCGCATCGGCACTTGCGAGTCTTTCAGTTCATGAACGGCTTCTGCGAGGTAACCGTTCAAAATGTGTCCGCTTCGATGAGCGATGATTTTCCCTTGGACTCGCAATCCGCATAGAGACAGGTCGCCGATGAGATCGAGCAGCTTGTGTCGCGAGCATTCATCTTCGTATCGAGGTGAGTTTTCGATAGGACCATTTGGGCCAAAGATGACCAAATCGCGATAGGTGACGTGGCTTGCAACCCCTTGCGATTGAAGGCCCCTCGCTTCGCTTTCGGTCAAAAAAGTCCGTGCTGGAGCAACTTGCTGAGCGAAGGTATCTCGGTTGAGCGTGTAAGTTGTGGTCGACGCAGGTATCGGGCTAGAAAGACCGTAGTCCAGCTGATACTGGATAGTTAAGCCTGGGTCTGTCGATGGAATAGCCGTGATCCATTGGTTTTCATTGCCAACTCTTATCGGCATCGCTAAAGCGACTTCAAGTGAAGTCGCTGGTTGTTTCCTTATTCCAGCTCGTTCCAACGCCACAGCAAATGCTAGAGCGCTGCCATCCATGCCGGGCATCTCAGGAGCATCGCATTCGACAATGCAATTGTCGATGTCCATTGCGTAGAGAGCTGCTGCTACGTGCTCTACCATCTCGACATGGCAAGCGTTACTAACAAGAGTAGTTCTTAGACTCGTATCGCGACGATTGGATGCAATACATTTTATTTCGGGGCGACCGGGAAGATCGACTCTTCGAAAGACGATCCCAGAGTTGGGAGAGCCTGGCAGGAATGACAAGGTGATAGGTCGACCGGACCAATAGCCGCGACCGCTCACATGCGCCATGTGCTCTATCGTATTTTGGAATCGAATCTGTTGCATGCGTGACGCCGAAATCCGTTTCGTGTCCGTGGGAATGTTGTTGGATGAGAATCGTTTTCGACTCGAGCTTCGTGAAGGACGCCGAATCGATAGTGTGTCAAATACTTTGGCTAGAAACCTGCTGCAAGATCAGTTCCCAGGCTCCGCCTGGGAACGATTGCTTTTTTCCGTAGGATGGGACCATTGTCCCGTCCGCTTATTCGTTCGGGACAATGATCCCAAACTACAAAAATCGATTACTGCTTTCGAAGGCCTGGTTGCTGTTGACCGTTGGCGGTTCGAGGGGCTTGAGGTTGAGGAGTCGGAGTTGTTGGAGTTGTTGCTGCGGCTGGGGCGGTTGCCTTCGGCTCATCCCGATTGAGTACGGCTAGCACCATTTCAGTGACGTCGATGCCCGGATTATGATAGAGGACATCGCGTTGCACTCCAAAGTTGACCGACTGTGGTTTCTTGGGGTCCATCTCGTTTTGCTCGCGGCTATAGCGGAGCACAACGTCATACGCTAAATGATCTGCGACGAGTTTGATCGCACGATTGATCGACTGATAGGACTTGAAGATTACGGTCGCTTGTTTCTCGGCGAACTCTTTTTCCTTGCCCATGAAGTCAACACGAAGTTTGCTTTCGGCACTAATCAGGCTTTCTTGTTTTTGCTTGAATTGAGGCGAGTCTGGTTCAAACATTTTGCCAATGGACTCTTGGTCTTTAAGCAACGCAGTTCGACGCGATTCGATATCTTCTTGCGCCTGGGTCATTTCGGATTTGATCGCCTCCATGTTGGCGTTCATGTTGGGGTGATTCTTGAGAATGTACCCAACGTCGACCAACGCGATGCTGGAAGGTCCTGTTTTTGGACCGGCCGGTGCCGCTTGGCCTGCTGCCGGAGCTTGGCCGAATACGGATGGGGCTGCACAGAAGCCCATGAGAGCGATTGTCGCTAAGGAAATTCGAAAATGCACTTGTCAGCACTCCTTGCTAAGTGAATTGTGGGCGGTCGAGTTTGATCTCAACGGCTATTTGTGAAAAACAATCCGTGTTTTCCATTTGAGTAATGCCGACCTAATAAGTCGCCACACTGTTTCATCCGAGATTCTGACGATTCCGTTATGGCGAGTAAATAGCGATCTGGCTGGAACTAGTCCGTAAGTTCAACTTTCAGTTCAATTTTTTCTGCACCTCGCTCGACCAAAATTTTGATCGTGTCGCCCTTCTTGACCTTTTGAAGGATGCGATCGAGCTCGGCTCGACTTGTGATTTCGTCCTCGTTGATTTTCAAAATTTTGTCGTCGGGTTGAATGCCAGCATTTACAGCCAAGCCGCTGGTTAGCAGTCGGTCGACTACGACTCCAGGAACATTCAGTTTTAATCGAGCTCCTAATCGCGTTCGTCTAGGGCCGTTGGCTTGTGGATTGGCTCGTCCCTTCACCTTCACAAAGGTTAGCTTGTCGGGTTGTGTGACGAGGCTATTTGCTATCCCTGTGACCATATCGGTTATGCGTTCAATTCCGCTTAGGTTGATTTTGTCGAAATCGTCGCTTGGTCGATGATAGTCGTTGTGGAGACCCGTAAAGAAATGGAGCACTGGAATGTTCTTCTGGAAAAACGACTGATGGTCGCTCGGACCCATCCCCTCGGGCAGTTTAGTAAGGGCGAATGCTAGCGAATCATTAGCCTTCGTTACCATGGCATCAAGCTCTTTCGCTGTGCCTGTTCCGTAAACAGTTAAATTGTTATCCGTGAGTCGACCAACCATGTCCATGTTGATCATTGCGACCGTGTTTTCAAGTTCGAATCGCGGATGCTTGACGTAGTATTCGCTGCCAAGCAGACCAAGTTCTTCGCCGGAGAACGCAATGAAGACCAATGTCCGTCTTGGTGTTTCGTGTGCATCTTTCTTTGCAGCGAGGCTCAGCTGCCGAGCGGCCTCGAGCAAGCAAACGGTTCCCGATGCGTTGTCATCGGCTCCGTTATGCACATCGATCGTTCCAGGCGCAAGCGAGGCCATACCTCCCATACCGACGTGGTCAAAGTGGGCGCCAAGTACGATGTACTCGTTTGCAAGAGCACCTTTGCCAGGAAGCACGCCGAGCACATTCATCGATTGTAGTTTCTTCAATTCGACATTGCCTTCGGCTTTCCAGCCAACCATTTCAAACGAGCGAGGCTTGAGATCGAGATCGATTTCGGATTCTATTTCAGACAATGACTTCCCTGAGTCCTTTAGCCAGCTTTCGACCTCGCTCCGTTTTAGATACAAAGTCGGAACCTGATCCTTGGAGGCAGCCGTTCCACTGCCCGAAATGGGCATGACCGAATCAGGTGCCGTTTTGTCGGTGTTCTGGTCGTTTACCATGATCATGGCTGCGACACCATGCAATGCTGCATTCTTTTGCTTCGCAGTAAACAAAGCGTATTGGCTGGGGCTATCGCCATTAAAGGGGCTGGTTGGGTCGTTGCCTTGCGGTTCCTTTCGAATCACGATGACCACTTTTCCTTTGACATCAATGCCAGCAAAATCGTCGTACTTGAGGTCTTCCTCTGCTGCTGTAATTCCATAGCCAACAAAGACGAGGCCACCATCAAATCCACCGCTTTTGCCAATGGATTGGGGATTGAATTGTTTTGTTAGAGCCAGCTCGACCCTTTGGCCCGTGGGCTTGGTGATTGCAAGTCTATTGCTCTCAGATTCGGCAAAGAGCGAGGTTCCTGGCAGCTGAAATTCTTGAAAGGGTTTACCATCGAAGAGATCTGTCTTTAGGCCGAGCTCTTGCCATCGCTTGGCAATAAACTTAGCGGCCAACTTGAGGCCTGGCGTCTCAGCTGCACGACCTTGCAGTTCATCGGAGGAAAGATATTTGATGTCGGCCAAAAGCCGTTCTTGCACTTCGCTCGCTGGGCCTTTAACCGGGTTGTCATCTGCTTTGGCTAGCAAAGCGTTAACTGTGAGGACGGCAAGACAAAGGACAGAAGCAATCGATGGAGAAACTCGCACGCCGTTTGTTAACAGCCAAGGAGAATGAAATTTCACAACAAATGCCCTGATAGAAATGGAATCGAATTTACTAAACTTTAGCATTGCGTTGAAATATAACGGAAGTCGTCGGTACTTTCGACGATTTTCGTTACGTGATGCGATTTTTCTCCCCCTCGCCCCGTTTCGGCAACGGTAGCAGGTTTCGTGAGAAACCTGATGCAATCGAATAGTCATTGAACGCAGATTTCTCACGAAATCCGCTACATAAGATTGCAAAATTGCTTCACAACGTTGCCTAAGAGGAGCGAGGGGAGCAACTTCAAAACACATCGCGACGTACTTACCAACTAATCGCGTTGGGAGTTGAACATTCTATCGCCCGCATCCCCGAGTCCAGGCACAATGAACTTGTGTGCGTTGAGTTCTGGGTCGATCCCGGCAACGAAAACCTTGACCTCAGGGAAGTCTTGGTGAAATTGTTCGACGCCTTGTTTTGCAGCCAAGACGCTGAGGACTCGAATATCTTGGACCCCCCATCGTTTTAATGCCAAGACGGCGGCGCGAATGGAGCCGCCTGTTGCTAGCATTGGGTCCAGGACGAGCCCCACGTCGACTGCGTTGCCTGCAGGTAGTTTGCAGTAGTACTCAACTGGCTGCGCGGTCGCTTCATCGCGGTACATACCAAGGTGCCAAACGGCAGCGTCTGGGATCAGCTGGAGAACTGGTTCGACGAGTCCTAAACCTGCCCGAAGAATCGGTACGATGCCGATGCGTTGTGCCAAGCGGTTGCCGGTCATTTGAGTCAATGGAGTTTGGACTTTTGATGGTTCAAGCCCAAGATCGTCGGTTGCCCGAACGGCGAGCAGCATTGCGAGAAGGTGTATTTGCGTGCGAAACTGGGCGGGCGTGGTGCTCACGTCACGCAGGATGGAGAGGTGATGAGCGGCCAACGGATGCGTTAGCTCGAATACGTTTTGCATAGCTAGCTATTTGTCTGGAGGTTGGTTGATAGTGGTGACGTCGATGTATTTGTAGGTGCCACGATTCATCTCCGCCAATTTCCGAATCCAGCTTCCATCGTTGGCCGCAGGGCCGAGATTAAATTGTACTGTATGGATGGTCGTTCTGGAGATTTCGGTGAGTCGTTGGATATCGAGCAATTGTGTCATACTCAACCTTGGATCGTCTGCATCGGTGAGAAAAAAAAGGACTTCAGGGGACATCGCCAACGCTTGTCTCAAGGCGGGCAGGTGTGCCGTTCCTCCGTCGCCGGGCATGTTTCGAACGAAATTGGCTGCCCTGTTCTTGTTGCTCTCGGTTGCGAAAATCATTCTCGCAGACATGGGGGACAGTGAGTCGTTGTAGAAAACCACCTGGAACTGGTTGTATTCGTTGAGCGATTCGAGACTTTTGAGCAGTTCACGTTTGGCGTACCTGAGCGGAGCACCTTCGTAGGAGTTCATCGAATCGGAACGATCCATCACGTAGGCAAAGGAAGATCCGGAACCGACCAAGCCGAAAAAGTCTGCCTTCGATTTGTTTCCTTTACCGGGGCCGCGTCCCGAGCTGTTGGCAGATCCACCATCGCCAGAAAGTCCGTTTCCAGCGGAGCCATCAAGACCAGAAGCATTTTCCGCAGTGCCGGTTTGGTTACCGACCAAGGACGAGACAATGCTGTCAATGGAAATTGGCGGCCCAGCGTCATTTTCGTTGGTCAAAGGAACAGACTGAGCTGAGGCCGCGCTTGAGGCCCCGGAGCCGCTCGAACCTCCCTCGAGCGAGTATTCACTGCCATCATTGGTTTGATAGGCGATGGCGATACCGATGGGGCGATCCTTTTCTGCGCCGGTCCCGTGGGTGCCGGGACGCCACATAAGCACCAAGATTACAACAAGAATTGTGTGAAAAGTGCAGCTTACCATCCAAGCCCGGAGGTCCGACCAAGACCTTTGCTCGAAAACGAAAACGCTGCGATCTCGCCTTTTGAGCAAATCCAGATTTTGGGGGATTGGGTTGTTTATTGGGGGTACCAAGGTTCGCAGTCATTTCCGTGAATTGCGCGTCAATCCCTCCGAATCAAAAAATTGTTCGGAAATTTAGCCTTCAAGGCTATTCCCTCGATTTTCTGGTGGTTTAGCCAAAAAAGCAACCATTAATCGAATTCACCTGGGTTTGGGTTGTGTCGATATTGCCAAAAACTCTGGATAATCGGAACTTTGCCAGGTTTTAGTGCATCGTACTCCAGGTTCGTTTTGTTGACAGTGAATGGCCTCCAACTACCATAGAAATTCGCCTGTCATGGTGGCATCCCCAAATTGAGTGGGGAGGCGTTACTAAGACAACGAAAAACACTGCATTTCTTTTCTGTCCGTTCGTCACTTGGGGATCCCATGGTGAATTCACGTAAGCCTGTTCTTGGTTCAATGAAATCCCAATCGTCAAAAAAGGCAAAGAGCCGCAAACTTGCCAAACGGACTCGGCAATTCGAAACGTTGGAACGTCGCGAATTAATGGCGATGGACTTTTCGCCCCAGGTAACCTCGATCTTGGCGGCAAGTTTGTTCAGAAACCAAGCCCAATATGACAGGGCTGGGATCGCTTTGACAGCGAAGCTCGGCGGCAATGCGCCAGCGTCAGCGGAGTTTAGTGGAGAGGACAATGCTCCCTTCAACACGACCGAAGTCGAACCCAATAACATTCGTGCCACTGCCAATTTCCTTCCGCTCGGCAATGGTTCTGGACAAAATGCCGTCGTCAATGTCTCTGGCCAAATGGCGAATACATTTGACGAAGACTTCTATGCCTTTGATCTGAAGAAAGGAGACATCCTTGATGCGAGAATCCAATCCAGCGGCACGATTCCTGGAGCAATTCTCTACAATTCCATTGGCACGGAGTTGCTCTATACCAAAGGACTCTTCCTGCCAACAGCTGGCGGCGTTGCCACAACCAAGTCGCCTCGCTTTACAACCGGCTCGACCACTCTAACGTACATCATCGACACCGACGGTCGCTATTTCTTCCGAGTTGGGGATGCCACTGGAGCTTATACCGCCAATTTGAGAACGTACCGAAACACGTTGGAGCAAGAACCCATCGGTACACAGCAAGTGCTCTTCCTTGACTTCGACGGGGCGTTGTTCCGAAACGATCTTTTGCAACTTGACTCCCCCGCATCGTCTCCTCCAAATCCTGCTCAAACCGTTCGCGTTCCAGCATTTTCCACTTATGCAACTCAATTAGGAATTACTCAGGCACAAGTACCTGGGGTTATCGAGCGCATTACTCGTAACGTCGAAGGCAAGCTGAAAACGATTCTTGCTGCGGATACCAACAACGGATTTTATCAAGCGACAGGGAATCCAGGCGACTTTAACATCAAAGTCGTTAGCAGCAACGACGGAGATTTCTGGGGCCAACCAAACGTTTCCAGAGTTATGTTTGGTGGTACTCAACCAGTTCTAGCACCAGCAATTCCAGGCTTGCTCGGAATTGCACAAAGAGTGGATATTGGCAATTTCGATCGCGAGGACACTGCCCTTGTGATGGTGGATACCCTGATCTTCGATGCAACGAATCTGGATATCACAGATCCGTTTTATATCCCAAGGTCAGGGACGGCTTCCAATATTGACCTCTTCATTGAGTTGGCTTCTGTGGTCATCGCTCACGAAGCCGGTCACAATTTGGGAGCAATCCACCAAGACCCTAACAATAACGTTTTCGGCATTATTGACCAATTTTACAGCGGCGTAATCACGAGCGGGTCCGGGCTTGATGGGATTTTTGGTAATGCAGACGACCAGCCACTTAAGTTCCTGAACGATGACTACGCGCCAACCGCCGGAGCGCGCTTCGGTGGTGGTGTTGATAACTCAGGTCAAGCTCTTGCATTCTCGATGCCGACCGGAAGAGCTGGTCTTTCCATCGTTGGGAACGCTTATAACGACTTGAACCGCAATGCGATCAAAGATACCGGGGACGTGGGAATCAGCGGATGGGAAATATTTGCTGACGTCAACAACAACGGAGTTCGTGATCAAGGCGAACCACGAACGACAACCGATAGTGCCGGAAATTATAACCTCCGAGTTGCTCCAGGAACTTACACCGTTCGAATTGTCCGACCTGCTCCTTGGATTGCGTCAAAGAGCACTGAAGAATTCAAGACAATTTCGGTTCTCGGCAGCGCTACAGCCACAGTCAATTTTGGGTCGGTAATTCCTTCGGACATCGCGACTGGATTCAAGTGGCTAGACATCAATGCAGATGGCATTCGAGACCCGAGTGAGCCACCTTTGGCTAATGTTTACATTTATCTCGATCTTGACGGGGATGAGCGACCTGATGTTGGTGAGCCTGGTAGCCTCACCAAAGCCGATGGTTCCTACAATCTGATTCCTCCTGGACCAGGTACCTACTCGATCCGTGAAGTTGTGGCGGCTGGATACATTCAAACATTCCCGGCAGCTGGCAAACACACAGTTGTTTATGACGGACGCACTCCACTTCGCGGTTACGACTTCGGTAACAACGAATCATCCGACTGGGGTGACGCTCCCGCTCCGTACCCTACTACACGAGCTCAAAACGGTGCGTCACACGGAACCTTGCCAGGACTACGGCTCGGCGATGCCTTTGACGCGGATCAAGATGGACGTCCTTCTGCCAATGCAGACGGAGACGATGTCAACGGCTTGCTGAACGGTTCCGGAACAGTGATCGACGACGAAGACGGTGTCGGGCTCCTAACTCCTATTGTTCGCGGTGACCGTTCGAATATTATTCGGGTCAATGTCACCAACACAACAGGCTCGCCTTCCTATCTCCAGGGCTGGATCGATTTCAATGGGAACGGCAGCTGGGAGTCCAGCGAACAGATCGCAACGAATGTCGTTTTTGCAACGAGTGGTGCGAGCAATATCACCTTCACGACCCCTTCCAACGCCGTAGGTCGCACATTCGCTCGATTCCGTCTGTCGAAAGACCAAAATCTGGCCCCAACTGGCCGGTCAACAACAGGTGAAGTAGAAGACTACGTTTACAACATCGTTGACGGCCCACGTGTCTTGCTCCAGCCAGATACGTTCACCGTCGCTCGAAACAGCCAGAACAACGTCTTGGATGTTTTGGCCAACGACTTCAAGTTGCCGAACGAAAACTTCACGCTAAGCACGGTGAGCTCTGGCTCTCAAGGCGGAAGAGTCACCATCGACCAAGCGACTCAAACCGTCAAGTACACTCCGAAGCTGAGCTTTACCGGACGGGACACCTTTACTTATACCGCAGTAACCACTAGCGGTCTCCGAGAAACAGCAACTGTCACGGTTAACGTGGCTCTTCAATTCGTAGACCCTGTTGCCGTCGACGATTCGTTCGACGTACCCACAAACTCGATTGGCTTCCCACTCAGCGTGCTCGCCAACGACGTTGAGGGACGCGGTGGTGCTCTGATCGTTCAAAGTGTGACAACGCCAGACAAGGGCGGATCGGTTGTTATTGGATCAGGTAGCCAGAGCATTCGTTACACGCCTCGCCGTGACTTCGGCGGTACCGAACAGTTCAGCTACACAGCGGTCGATGGAACGGGTAAAGTTTCTACCGCGAACATTACCGTTCACACCCTTCAAGGTGACCGGTTGGACGACGAAGTGGAATTTAGCTTCTCCTTCCTCAATGCGGTAAATGAACCGATCACCGAAGTTCGCCAAGGTGATACATTCAAGGTTGTTGTTTACGTCGATGACTTGCGACCAGAAAAAGCAGCTCTCGAAGTTCCGGCAAGGAACATCACCGATCCAGGTGTTTATTCGGCCTATTTGGATTTGCTTTACACCTCTGGATTAGTGACTCCAAATGCGCCAACCAGCGGCACTCAAGATTTTTCGGCATCCTTCCAACCGCCGTATCAAACCGGACGCGGTGGTTCGGCCTTGACTCCTGGCGTTATCGACGAACTTGGTGCCTTTATCGGACAAGTCACATCGTTCAATCAGCCGAATAAATTGCCGCTCGTGATTTTGGACTTCACTGCGACCTCTGCCGGTATCGCAGAATTTGTTGGCGATCCTGCCGACAAGATCCCTGGCTCGGAAGTAACTTTCTACAACGCACCAGCTTCCGCACGTGTTGCGAACGAACAAATTCGATTCGGTCGATCCACGATTGAAGTCGTGCCGAACGGAGTCAATTTCCCGTTTGCAGTGGATGATACCCGATTCAATGTTCCACAAGGCAATCCATTTAATGTCGATGTGTTGACCAACGACACCGTCGGGACTCAACCACCCATTCGTATCACCTCGGTGACACAACCTGGAAGTGGCCAGACGCAGATTAATGATAACAATACGCCAAACAATTTCGCAGACGATACTGTCACCTACATTCCAAACACAAACTTTGTCGGTTTGGATCAGTTCCAGTATACGATCACGGATGAACGAGGCTTTATCTCGACGGGAACCGTTACAATGCACGTCGGGGTTGACACCGCCGACGACATCATCCAATTGCGATTGAGTGCGACTGACCTTGCAGGCGTACCGATCAATCAAATTACGGTTGGCCAGCAGTTCCAATTGCGAGGCTACGTTGAGGACCTTCGAACCTCCGCCTCTCAATTCGGCGTGTTTGCTGCGTTCCAAGACATTTTGTACAGCAAGAACCTTGTTTCGGTTAACACAACCACCACGGATCCAGGTTTCGCGGTTGTTTACGATGCCGCCTATAATAATGCCAAAGCGGGTGATATTCGAATCCCTGGCTTGATCAACGAGATCGGATCGGCTCAGAATGGTAACCTACCAACAGGGCTCGGCGAAAAACTGCAGTTCACTATTACGTTAACTGCACGTAACACGGGCACAGCCACTTTCATCGGTGACCCTGCTGACATCAAGCCGTTCCATGATAGCTTCGTGTTCGATCCAACGACACCGTTGCTACCATCCCAAATCCGCTACCTTTCCGATACCCTTTTGATTGTTTCCACCTCGGGCGGAAGCGGTTCTAGCGGCGGCGAAGGCAACACGAATTTGACCAACGCGTTCGACGTTAATAACGACGGATTCATTTCGCCAATCGACGTCTTGATCTTGGTTAACTCATTGAACACCGGTGGAAGCGGCTTGCTCGCAGCTGGCTCCAGTGCTGGTAGTGGTGAAGGTGGTACCGGCAAGTACTTCTTGGACGTGAACCAAGACAACTACTTGTCGCCGCTAGACGCACTGATGGTTATCAACGAACTCAACTTACGTCAGAATGGTGGTAGTGGCGAAGGAGAAGCAGCAACAGAAGCAGCTCCGCTCGCAACACCATTTAAGTCTCAAGTGGTGGATGTTCCGTTCACAACCAAACGTTCGACTATCACCCCAGCCTTTGTCTACGGGCCACTGCCAACGACCGACGAAGTGGAAGAGGTCTTTAGCTTGGACGAATACTTGGCACAGCAATCGGCTGGCGAAGAAGAGTTCGACTACCTCGACGGACTCGCAGCCGATGTGCTGAAAAGCAATCTAAGTTAGTTTGGAATAGAGAAACAAGCATTTTGGAAAACGGCGGGAAATCACCCGCCGTTTTTCGTTTTGGGATTTGTTTTTTTCTGAGGCGGATAGTTTCTTAGCCGCGATAGCGGCGGCACTTCGTAGCCGTGGGGCTTGCCCCACGGTTTCTAGGCACGATAAATACGAGAGCCGTGAATCGGCGCCATGGTGTGGTGGCGCCGTTTCACGGCTCTCGTACTCATCGTGCCTAGAAACCGTGGGGCAAGCCCCACGGCTACGAAGTGCCGCCGCTATCGCGGCTAATAAACTATCCGCCTCAGAAAAAAACAAATACCAAAACGAAAAAAGGCGGGTGAT
>JANPHB010000282.1:0-51349 GCA_031424235.1 Pirellula sp. | reverse complement strand
AATTGACACCTCTTTATTCGTCGCACCCCCCTGGGGGGTGCCACGAATACAGAGTTGTGCGATCGGGCGACGTGAATCTAGGACTCCAAAGCTGCGGACGGTGGGGGCAAGCCCCAGCCGTCCTGAAATGCTTCACAGCGTTGCCTTTTAGGGGAGAGGGGCTGGGGGTGAGGGGTTTGTACTCCGTTTTGATTAGAATTTCGGTCGCAAGCCATGCCATGCTTAAAAGGTCTTAACAAGTCATTGAACCGGAGACTTGTTGCTGACAATTCTACCCCTCTCCCCGAAACGGCCTCTGGAGGAGAAGTGGAATTAAGACTACTGAGTTGTTACTCAGGAGACAGGGGCCTCCGATGCATTGCGTTCCCTGGCTGAGCCAGGGAACGAGATGTAAGTGGCCTTGCCACCTATTTCAGTAGGCTCAGACTCAATAGTCCCATGGCTGTTCCGTAGCAGCGGCCTAGTTCGTGGGAGTCGACGAAACAGCCATCGATCTCCGGAAGATTCAAAATCAATTCACGCTGTTTCGCTGCTAACTTTTTCCGAGCTCCTTCGTCCGAGACCAGTCCGATGGCTTCGCTGCGGGCTTGCATGTCGTACCAAAAGAAAAAGCCGCCATACGCATAAGTCGAGGTATGGTTATCGTACTTGAGCGCCTTGGCCAACAGATCGTGGAGGCCCAACGATTTGGTCACCGCAGCTTCGAAGTCCGCATCGTTGACTTGTCCCCAGCGCCGTCGTGCCAATTCGCAAATCGAAATGCGACCTCCGCCACCCGCCAGCTCATTGGCCGTCCCATCGTTTTTGCCGTTTTCTGGACGAACTGCATAGGGATAAGCCCCGTTGGTAAACCGCTGCGTGGCTAGTCGCTTTAGTCCCGAGTTGACTTTGCTGCTGTCGACAGTCGCGCCGACCAAGCTGGCGTCAAACAATGCAGTCAGGGCAGTCGCAGAGACAAATGAGTTAGCATATTCGTGATACCATCCGCCCGTGCTAAGTTGCAAGTTTTCTAATTGCTTGACCGACCGCTGCAAATTCGAAAGGATCGCATCGTTACCGGCTTGCTTCTGCACCGCCGCTAAAAAACGGACACGATAGGCTTGGGCCCAAAGGATTTCATCGCGATCGTTCAAGTTCACGTTGTTATCGTTGGAAACGTAATCAATGATGCGCTCGACAGCAGCCCGAATCTCTTTGTTCTTGTCCAAGTCCGTGGACTTGCGTTCGGCTTCGAGCAACGCTAATCCGACGAGCGAGGTGATGGCCGTGTAAACGTTCGGGAGACTGTCCGCACCACCAAAGTCATAGTCGCTGTCAAAGAAGCCGCCATCTTCTCGCTGCATTCCTAACAAGTAGTCAACGCTTCGTTCCCAAAGTTCCGCTTCCGTAAAGGCATTCGGCAAGGCTGCGCTGGTTATGTTCATCACGTCCGGAATCTTATAGGCCGACTTCGGCAATTCGGAAAAGACTTCGAAGCCACGGCAGAACGGGCCATAGCCCTGTGCTTCGCAGGATGCTTTCCATGCAAGTGGATTGTCTGGGTGCGTCCGAGACGCTTCCTGCCAAATGCGTTGTGCCTCAGCATGCCGACCGGCACGAAACACCAACATCCCTGCGACGAGCTTGGACTCCATCGAATCGCTTGACGCCATCTTTGCAATTTCTACGTCGGATGGTGGATTCTTGAAGCTCGCTGTTAAGTCTAATTTGCTACCCGAATACTCCGCCCAAGACGAACGGTCACCGAGTGCGCTGGCAATCGTTTGGAAGAGCCACAGAGGATGCAACGTGGTCATCCGATTGGCAGACAGCTTTACTTTTTCGTCGGGTTGGATAATCAGGAAGCCTGGTTCGACGAAATCGTATACCTTCAGCGAAAACTGCTCGGAAAGAGCTTTGTTTGGCAACGCCTTGAGCGGGATGCAATTTTCGTTGATCAGTTTGACGATAGCTGGCCAGCTAAATGGGCCGGCCAACATGTAGCGATCGATTTCGACTTTGCGATCGGTGAACGTGCCCGGGATGGAATTCACATACCAAAAGATAGGTTTCCCGGTCTCTTTGGACTTCGCCAATGCATCGGCGTACTTACGTTCCCAAAGGATCGCGGAACCCGCTTTTTTACTGAGCTCATCTGGCTTGACTCTCGCTTTATCGGTCGAGTTTTCGCCGGTGGGCTTGTCTTGAACGGCTAGAGCGTTGGCGGTCAAAGCAAACACACAAATCAGGAAAGTGATTGCTCGGGAGGGTGAGGCTCCTGCCGAACCATTGCTTCGCCAGCTCGGCAGGAGCCTCGCTCTCCCAATGGTTTCCGATCGAGTTGATATTGCATCGATATTTTGATTCGAAATCATTATCAAGTTCACTCCTTACAGAGACAAATGTTCAAAGCATCTAGCTTGCCCCGAAAAGACACATAGGTCACAAAACCAGGAATTACCTACGCTCACCAAAGAGTTTGAGCATTTCCTTTTGTGTGTTTTGTGTCTTTTCGTGGTAAAAAACTCGATCAATGAAACCTGATTGAGGTTTCTACTTCAGTACAAACAGGAGGTCTCCCGTTTCGACTTGGCTGCCGGATTGGACTAGCAATTGGGCGATTTCGCCTTCGCGTTCTGCGTTGATAACGGTCTCCATTTTCATGGCTTCCAGCGCCAAGAGTTTTTGCCCCTTGGTTACTTTGGCCCCTTGCGTGACAGCGACACCGATCACCATGCCCGGCATACCGGCCGCAACGTGAGTCGGATCAGCAGGGTCCGCCTTGACGCGCGTGGCGGCTTTGGACTCGATCGATTTGTCTAACACTTCGACCTCTCGCGGCTGACCGTTCAATTCAAAGAAGACCGTTCGAGTGCCATTCGGTCGTGCTTCGCCGATCGCCAAGAACTTAATGATCAAACGCTTGCCCGCTTCGATGTCGACGGAGAACTCTTCTCCGATCGATGGTCCGAAGAAGAAGGCCGAGGTCGGAATCAAGGAGACATCGCCGTAGTTCCGAACGTGGGTCACGTATTCGTCAAACACTTTTGGATAAAGTGCACTGGTAACGATTTCTTTCATTGTCGCATCGCGTCCAAGCTTCGGCTTTAGTGCGATACCAATGGCGTCGAAATCCACCGGCGGCAACGTTTCGCCCGGGCGTTGAAGAACTTCTGGATTGTTCTTAAGAATCGATTTCTTTGCTTGTGCCGGGAATCCGCCAGGGGGTTGGCCCATCATGCCACCCACCAGATCCAAGACGGAACCTGGGTAGGCTATTTCTCGTTCTCCAGAAACCACGTCGTCAGCCGACAGTTGATTTGCAACCATGAACAGAGCCAGGTCCCCAACCGCTTTGCTGGTCGGAGTCACTTTCACGATGTCACCGAGCAATTGGTTGGCGTCGGCATATCGTTTGCAAATCAGCGACCACTGATCCGCAAGCCCCAACGCTTTGGCCTGTTGATAGAGATTGGTGTATTGTCCGCCTGGCATTTCGTGTTGATACAAGTCACCTGCTGCGACCAGCGATTCGCTTTCAAACGGAGAGTAGAATTGGCGAGCGGCTTTCCAGTATTCCGAAAGCTCCGTCATCGCATCGGTATCGAGTTGGCTTTCGCGAGGAGAATATCGAAGCGACTCAACCAATGTGTTCAAGTTCACTTGCGAGGTACCACCGGACATCGATGCAAAGGCACCATCCGCGATCTCGAGTCCTTCTTCGGCTGCGTTGAGGATCGAGGCCGCTTGGATTCCGGCCGTATCATGCGTGTGGAAATGGATCGGAATGCCAATCTCCTGTTTGAGCGTGGCAACTAGTTTTTTGGCAGCAGCAGGCTTGCACAGACCTGCCATGTCCTTGATCGCCAGAATGTGGGCGCCCATGCGTTCGAGTTCTTTGGCAAGATCGACGTAGTACTTGAGCGAATACTTTTGGCGATTGGGATTTAGGATGTCGCCCGTGTAGCAAATGGCTGCTTCGCAGATCATGCCCGATTCCACGACGGCATCCATTGCAACTCGCATGTTTTCGGTCCAATTGAGCGCATCGAAGACTCGGAAGATATCGATGCCTGCCTCGGCTGCCTCTTTCACAAACGCGCGTACCACATTGTCTGGATAGTTCGTATAGCCGACCGCATTCGAAGCTCGTAGCAGCATTTGGAAAAGCATGTTCGGAATCTTGGAGCGGAGATCCGAAAGGCGTTGCCAAGGGCTTTCTTTCAAAAATCGCATGGTCGTATCGAAGGTTGCACCGCCCCACATTTCGAGACTGAAGAATTGGGGAGTCAATCTCGCGTACGCGTCTGCGATCTTCATCATGTCAAACGTTCGAACACGAGTTGCGAGCAGAGACTGGTGAGCGTCGCGCATCGTCGTGTCGGTTAGCAACAGTTCTTTACTCCCGCGAATGGAGTGACAGAACTTTTTGGCGCCGAGGGCCTTGAAGCGATTGCGATAGCTTTCCGGCATTGGCTGAGTGACGTCGAGTTTCGGGAGCAAGGCCGGTTCGCGTCGAATGGTTGCGTTGGGATTGCCTACCAACTTGTTCCCATTGACCAGCGTTTCGGCGATAAAGCTCAGCAGGCGGGTTGCTCGGTCTCGTCGACGTTGCATAGCGAACAACTCTGGCGTTTTGTCGATCATGCGAGTCGTTGCATCACCGGCAAGGAATGTCTTATGCGTGATTAGCGAAATCAAGAACGGGATGTTGGTCTTTACGCCTCGAATACGAAACTCTTGCAGGCAGCGTTCCATACGTCCTGCGGCTTCACCGAGATTGCGGCCGCGTGCGGTGACCTTAACGAGCAATGAATCGTAAAAAGGATTCACAACTGCCCCACTAAATGCGCTGCCAGCATCGAGTCGAACTCCCATGCCCCCGGCGCTGCGATAGTGTGTGATGCGTCCGTAATCGGGGCGGAACTGATTGGTCGGATCTTCGGTCGTGACACGGCATTGGATGGCGGTGCCGACAACTTGCACATCCTTTTGGAGCGGTAATCCGAGTGCCTCATCACCGAGTCGTTCACCGCACGAAACAAGAATCTGAGCGCGGACCAAATCGATTCCGGTTACTTCTTCGGTTACTGTATGTTCGACTTGAATGCGAGGGTTGACCTCGATGAAGTAGAATTTGTTGGTTTCGGTATCGAGCAAGAACTCGACCGTCCCTGCGCACGAGTATCCAACTTCCCTGGCGATCGCGATTGCAGCTTCGTGCAATTCGCTAGCAGTCTGCTTGCTGAGGTTCGGTGCAGGGGCTAGTTCAACGACTTTTTGATGTCGGCGTTGGACCGAGCAATCGCGCTCGTGCAGGTGGATTATGTTCCCGTGTTGGTCGCCCAAGATTTGGACTTCGAGGTGCCGAGCTTTTCCAACTAGCTTTTCGAGAAAGACTTCGTCGCTGCCGAACGCGTTTTTGGATTCGCGTTGAGCTTGTTCGAGGTTTGGGGCAAGTTCGCTTTCGGACTCGACAACGCGCATTCCGCGGCCACCGCCCCCCTTGGACGCTTTGAGCATGATGGGGTATCCCATGTGCTTGGCTGTTGCAATCGCTTCCTCGAGCGAAGCTACCGCATGCGCAGAACCCTCAAGGACTGGCACGCCGACCTTCTTTGCAATCGAACGAGCGGCGACTTTGTCTCCGAGCAATTCGAGTGCCCGAACACTTGGCCCGACAAACGTAATTCCTGCTGCCGCAAGTGCTTTCGCAAACTCGGCGTTTTCCGAAAGAAAGCCGTAGCCTGGATGAACGGCGTCGATGCCGTTTTCCAAGCATAATCGAACGATTCCGTCGATATCGAGATACGAACGAATAGGCTCTCCGGCCTTGCCGATTTGGTACGCTTCGTCCGCTTTAAATCGGTGCAATGCGAATCGATCCTCGTGGGAATAGAGAGCAACAGTTCTGATCTTGAGTTCGTGAGCGCTTCGGAAAATTCGAGTTGCGATCTCGCTGCGGTTTGCGGCGAGCAATTTGCGAATGGCAGGCATATTTAAAGGTTGGATAGTGGTAAGAGGGATATCGACAACAGGTGATTGGATCGTCAAACGATCGTTCATTCAAGGATTTGGCGAAGCGGCTTTCGCAAAGTCGCCCGCGGTCACAACGACGAACCGATCAGGATCAAAGTACTCGCTAATCGCTTCGTTTACTTCCGCGATGGTCAAGTGTGCAACGTCAGCTTCCAGTTTTTCGTAATATTCCATGCTGCGGCCTGTGAACAGGTTGCTTGCAAGAATCCGTGCAAGTTCTCCATCGCGCGAACGATCGAGTCGCTGGTTTTCCAGGAACCCTTGGACATTGTCCTTGAGTTCCTTTTCTGTGACCCCGTCTTTGACAAACTTGCGAATCTCTTCATCGATGACTTTGATCAGTTTGTCTCGATTGGCTGGATTGGTTTTTGCGGAAATGGAAAGCGAGGCGCGTTCGTCGATGGGGCTAGCTGCGAAACGGCTGGAGATTTCATAGGATAGCCCTTCCTCCTGTCGAACACGGCTTCCTAGTCGCGACGAAAGACTGCTCGCGCCAAGTATACGGTTGGCCATGAGCAACGCGGGATACTTTGGATGATCATCTCGAATCGCGTATTGTTGACTTGCGACAAAACTGGAATCCGCCTTGTCCGGAGTTTCAATGGAACGCATCGGGACTTTGACATCGGTGGTGGCGGAAGCGGAGATGCGTTGATAGGCAATTTTCGATCGCCAGTTTGCCAGCATCAACGAGAGTTTTTCCTCAACGGCTTTCGGTTCAAAGTCACCGATGACGGTCACCTCGCCTTCGGTGCCCGACAAAAATCTGGCATGAATATCCTTGACCTCCGATAACTTTAATTTTTTGTAATCTTCGAGCTCTTCCTCGATGGTCGGCATGTAGCGTGCGTCGCCACGTTTGTAGGGATTCAACGTTCGAGCAACGGCTTGGGCGGCCAAGACACGCGGTTCGTTCTTTTGGCTTTCCAATTGCGTGATCGCTTGATCGCGAAGGATCGAAAACTCGTGTTCCTCCATGGCGGGATTTCGAAGGATTTCGCCGACCAAATCCAAAACTTCAGGGAGTTTGTCCCGTTTCGTTTCCAAGTGAACCTCTAGAGTTTGCAATCCAGAGTCGACGCTTATACCGGCTTTCAGTTGGTCCTTGCGATCGTTAAGTTGTTGAAAGGAAAGTGTCTTGGTGCCACGCTCCATTAGACTGCCCACCATTCCGACGGCAGCAGCTTTACCGGTCAATGACTTTTCATCGCCGAAACGTAGATTTAGAGTTAGGCTGACGGTTTCGCCTCGAGTTTTCTTTTGAAGAAAAGAGTAGGGGATGCCCGTTTTTAATTCGCCGCGAACGATTCGCCCTTCGATGTTCTTAGGTGTGGGGTCGAACTGCTCACCTTCGCTGACGGCTTCGCGACCAACATATCCTGTGACCAGTTTGGCGACTGATGGTCGCTCGGGGATTTCGATTCGCTCGGGCTCATTCACGGGAAGAAAAAGGCCAAGTGTTCGGTTGTTGCGAACGAGATATTTGACGGCAACATTCTGGACCTGTTCGGCGGTCACGGATTCGATCGCATCGCGATGCAAAAAGTAAAGCCGCCAATCTCCTTGAGCCGCCCAATCGCTAAGGTTAATCGCTAGCCCATGCGTTTTTGATGCGAGCATTTCGCGTGAGTTCAGGGACTGCTGCTTGGCTCGATCGACTTCTTCGGCTGTGATCGGAGACTCAGCTAGTTTCTCTAGAGTTGCGATCATAGTCGTTTGAGCATCGTCAATACTCTTGTCTTTGGGCAACTGCACCATAAATAGCATGGCACCAGGGTCGTGCAACGCAAACGCGTGGCCATACATGCTTGTGGCTTTCTTGCTCTCGATCAGGGATTTGTAAAGCCGACCGCTTGGCTGATCGGTCAAGATATACGTGAGCAACTGTGCGGCTGCAAAGTCAGGGTCGCTAGCAGCAGGGATATGATACATGGCTCCTACCATTTGGACTTCGCCAACTCTGCGAACGGTCGTCACACGATCTCCATCTTGGGCGGGCTCGATGGTGTGCGATGGAGCCAGATTGAACTTTGGCTTTTCGATCGGGCCAAAATACTTTTGAATGTAGCCGAGCGTTCTGGCTTCGTCGAAACTGCCTGCAACAATCAGCATGGCATTGTCAGGCCGGTAGTGCTTGCGATAGAAGACACGCAGACTATTCGCGGGAACCCGTTCGAAGTCGCTGCGGTTTCCAATGATCGCATTTCCGTAGTTATGCCAAAGGAACGAGGCGGAGAAAATGCGTTGTGTAAGCACATTCGCGGAGTTGTTCTCACCCATTTCGAATTCGCTACCGACTACGGTAAACTCCGTTTCCAAATGCTCAGGAAGGATCTTGCTATTGATCAAGCGGTCTGCTTCCAGACGAATCGCAAACTCCAAATTCTCATCGGATGCGGTTAGCGTTTCGTAGTAGTTGGTGCGATCGCGCCCCGTGGAGCCGTTGAACTCGGCTCCCCGGTCACGCAAGGCATCCGAAATTTTGGGGTGAAGGTCTGTGCCCTTGAAAAGCATGTGCTCCAACAAATGCGCCATACCTGTTTCGCCGTAGCCCTCGTGTCGAGAGCCGACAAAGACGGTGCAGTTGACTGTCACCTTCGGCTGACTCATGTCTTGGACGAGCAGAACTTTGAGACCGTTTTCTAGACGATACTCGGCGATCCCCTCAATTGTCCCGATCTTGGTTGGCATCTTATCGTCCGCAACTCCGTTAGCAGAAAAAGAAAGCATGCCCATGATAGCCACAAACAAGCAAAAGCTAGTTGTTGCTTGGACTTTGGCTTGTTGCATCTTGAAACGATCCTGGGGTCACGAAAGTTCGCGCACGATTTATTGATGTCCAAGATTGTAATACAATTCTCTGCGTTCGTAGATTGGAGATTCTTCGAAGTATCCGAATTAACAGGTTAGGCAAAAGAATGGTTTGGCAACGTATTTGTGCATCAAATGAGCTCGCCGAAGGCAAATCGATGGAGGTGGTTTCCAATGGCGAGGTGATCGCAGTCTACCGTCATGAAAACGTTCTTTACGCCATCGACGGAGTTTGCATGCATCAGGGTGGCCCATTGGCCCGAGGACGGCTGGCCGATGGAACAATTACTTGTCCGTGGCACGGTTGGCAGTATGAATTGGCGACCGGAAATCATGCTCCAACCTGCAAACCGATGCTAAAAACCTACAAAATCCATGAATCTGATGGGGTAATTGAGATTGACTTGCCCCTCTAACAGTTCCTAGCATCCCGCGTGGACTCGAAGGAGCTATTTGGTTTTCCCGTATTCGGCCGCTCGAAAAGGCCGAATCGTTCGAATTCCTATTGGCGAAAACGTCTACCAAACTGTTTTTAAGACTGGACATTCGGTCAGGGAGGACCGCAGTGCAAACTATCAAAACCGCCGTTGTTGTCGTATTGCTACTTTTCGTGCTTTACGGAGGCTGGATCGCGTTGAACGGGAACGACACGCCCCTCAAAGTCGAGGAAGAATTCGGCGACGCTTTCCAACAAGTCACGACTCCTAGCCCTATCGGCCCAAGCGATTCTTCGACCGCAGGCAATACGGCCAACGCATTCGACATGTTTAACAGCGCGCCTTCCAAAGGTTTTGGATCAAGCACAACGGCTAGCCCATCCCCGTTCGGGGCGCCTGCAAATCCAGACGCGGCCAATCCATCGATGGCATTCCCAAGCCCCTCCAGTCCACAGCTCCAAGCAGCACCACTACTCATTCCCCCCAGTGGAAATACCCCCCAGAGCAACACAGCCCAGGTTAATGCCCTCCCACCGTTGGCAAGCGTTGCTCCTAACCTCATCCCCAGCTTGCCATCGAACACCGAGGACAAGAAGGAAATGAACGGTTCCTCGCTGCCAATCTCAACCAATACTCCGAACCTAAGCGTTAACGCGTTCGAACCCAAACTATCCAATGACTTTTCACCTAGTTCGAGCGGATTGTCCTCGGTCAGTCCGCTCCCCGCTCTCGACCCTACACCAAATTTAGAATTGCCATCCGCTACCAATTCCATTGGCTCAAGTTCGTCCCCGATTTCGTCTGCTGCCAGCAAGTCGTACGAAAACGCCAAGGACCTAGCCATGGAACAAATCGACCGTCGAAACCTGAGGGACGCGTTGGCAACGTTGTCCGTCTTTTACAATGCTGCCGAACTCACAACCGAACAACGTCAGGATCTGCTCGATCTGCTCGATGCGCTATCACGTGAAGTTGTCTTTTCTCGCCAACACCTACTCGAATTGGCTTACATTGTCGCTCCCGGTGAAACCCTCGAACAAGTTGCAAAGCAACACAACTTGCCTCCTGAGATATTAGCTCGAATCAACGCTCTGGAACCAAGTGCACCTCTTCGTAGCGGTGAGAAGCTAAAAATTGTTCCCGGTCCATTTCGGGCTGAAGTCGATCTAGCGAAAAACGAACTCACCATCTTTGTGGGCGATCTCTATGCAGGTCGCTATCCAGTCACGTTTGGTGCAGAGCCATCCCCAGCTCCTGGCATTTTCCAAGTCGTCGGCAAGGAGAAGAACAAGAACTACTACGGGAACGGCGTTCAGATTCCAGCGACTGACCCACGTAATCCGTTCGGCGGCTACTGGATCGACCTTGGTCAAGATCTTTGCATACACGGATCATCCAGCGCCGGGCCAGCAGACACCAAGCTTGGCTGCATTAGCCTTTCGCCAATGGATGCCAACGATGTCTACGGAATGCTCAGCAGCGGATCACAGGTTACGATTCGCCGATAAAGCTTGAACCGAGATCACGGCCGTCGTGGAATGCGACTCGCCAGGTGAAAGCCGAATACGGCTGTCACAGATGTTGGCCGTTTCGATGCATACCATGCCAGGCCATTCGGCATCACCAAAATCTGCCATCCGCTTGCTCTTGTCGACCCAAGGGTTCCAGACGACCGTCGATGCCGACCCGAGTTTGGAAACACGAATCGCCCGCTTCCATTGAGCATCCTCTAAGACACAATCACTCTGTGTGTCCAAGTAAACTCGGTCCGTTTCCGATGCGATCCGAATAGGGCTATTGGTAGCTGATTTCAATTGCGCATGCTCAACCTTGTCGATGAAGCTCGTCGGCTCCAAACCGCGAATCGCAATGGAATGCACATCACTAACCGAAAAGTAAGTGTGCAAAGCGTCCTCATACGACTGTGGTGAATTCGCATTTTGCGGAAGGTGGGTTTTCAAAGTCATTTTCAGCTCAGGCCCAAATTCAACTTGAAAATTCAGCCGAAATGGGTCGATGGTTGTTTCCAAAAGGAGCTCAATAGCTTTCCCATCTTTTTGTTGTGCGCCGACGAGTTGCCACTCTTGTAAGCGGGCGAAGCCGTGCGCAGGGAGTGTTGTGTCGTTGGCGTTTGGTCCAAACCAAGGAAAGCAAATTGGTACGCCGCCGCGAATTGGTTTGCCCTTTTCGTAGTTTGACTTCTGGCTCAACCACAATACGGGCTCGTGTCCGATAGGTTGCCACGATGTGACGTGCGCGCCCTGCAGGAATAGCTCGCCCGTACAGGCCGCAGATTGGATAACCACGCTGATGAGTCCATTATGGTTTTGCTCAAACCTGAGACCTGGAATGGGAAATCGTTGACTGAGTTCGTTTAACACTAGAACAATTTTCCTTCCGTAGATCGAATCGCTTCTCTCATTGAGATGACTTCGCTCGAGGCGTTGGCCGCGGTCGATGATAGCTTAGTCAGATGCCCCATTTTGCGACCTGGTCGTGGACCACTTTTGCCATAAAGATGCAAGTATGTCGCAGGGCTCTGCAAAGCTCGTTCAAAGTGCGGCGAACCATTGCCCCAAACATCACCCAGTAAATTCGCCATGGCCGCTGGCTGAATGAGCGACGTATCACCTAATGGCAAATTGCAGATCGCTCGAACTTGTTGCTCAAACTGACTTGTTCGGCAGGCTTCCATCGTCAAGTGGCCCGAATTGTGTGTGCGAGGTGCGATTTCGTTGATCATCAACTCACCTCCCTCGCAAACGAAAAACTCCACACACAATACTCCCTCCAACTGCAATGAGTCAGCAACCGACAAGGCTATCGATTCGGCATTGGCAGCCACCGCTTGTAGACTTGGATCAGCCGGGCAAGTTGTCACATCGAGAATATGATTGGAGTGCGAGTTGGTGAACATTGGAAAGACGGATGTGGCTCCAGTCGCAGTTCTCGCAACGATTACCGAGACCTCGACAATATACGAAATCCACTTCTCTGCAATCAACGGCTCGGGACCTAGCAGTTCGATAGCGTCCTTGGCTTCATTGGCGTTGGCAACTTTGCGTTGCCCTTTGCCGTCGTACCCCCAGTTCACTGTCTTGAGGACCAATGGCCAGCCAAGCTCAGCAGCCGCTTGCGCGATGTCTTCGCTCGAACGAATTTCAAAAAAAGGTGTTACAGGAAATCCAGCGTTCTTGAGCGTTCGCTTTTCGTTGAGGCGATGCTGTGCGACCGACAGAACGCGCACACCGGGACGAACCAGCGTGATCTCGGCCGCTCTCGCGACTGCTTCGAGAGCGATGTTTTCAAACTCAAGCGTGATGACCTCCACTCGTTCTGCAAATTTTCGAACGGCATCTGGATCGAGGTAATCTGCTTGAATGGTCTCCTGAGCTACCTGTCCTGCGGGACTATCGATCTCGTCGGTGAATACGATGACGCGATACCCTAAACGCTGGGCTGCGTGCGTGAACATACGGCCAAGCTGGCCGCCGCCGAAGACCCCAAGCGTTGCACCAGGAGCGATAACTCGCAATTTGGAATTCATAGTCGCCTAGATTAGGTTTTGATTTTCTAAAACGGTCTGAGTTTGGTTGGCCATGTAGTCGTCCATTTTGGTTCGCACTTCGGCGTTGTTTAGGCCCAGGATTCGCGCGGCAAGCAACCCTGCGTTCTTGGCGCCAGCGGCTCCGATGGCCAACGTTGCGACAGGGATCCCACCTGGCATTTGAACGATACTGAGCAAAGAATCGAGCCCCTGGAGGGAGCGACTTTGAACAGGAACTCCTAAAACCGGAAGCGGTGTGCAAGCCGCCACCATGCCCGGCAAATGAGCCGCACCGCCGGCACCTGCGATAATGACTTGAAGCCCCCTCGCTCGGGCAGCCGAAGCGTACTCAACCATAAAATGGGGGGTTCGGTGGGCAGAAACAACCTTGGCCTCGAACGGGATTCCAAATTCTTCCAGAATAATACAGGCCTCTTTCATGGTCTCCCAATCGGACTGAGACCCCATGATGACACCAACCAACGCCTTAGGTTTTTCAGCTTTTTGTTCAGTCATTCGCCATGCTTTTCCAAAACGGTTGGGTTCAAAAATCCCGCATTTCCCTCAGTTCCTGTCGGTCGGCGAATTGTAGCTCCATTACGACAGATTGACAGCGGATTGACTTACCATCTACACTTCACATATTGTTGAAATGGTCGATATTTCGTTTCTGGAGAAAAACACATGAAAAACTCTTGGGTTGCTGGTTTGTTTGCGTTCGTCGTTGCCTTTACGGCTGTCAGTTTCGCAGCAGACACCAAAATTGATTTCACAAAATTGAAGTGCTTGTTCGCTGACAAGGCACCGGTCGAAGATAAGTCCAGCGAATGGAAAGAAAGCAAAGTCTACTTCTGCTGTGGAAATTGCTTGAAGAAGTTCGAAGGCGACAAGAAGAAGTTTGCTTCAGAAGCAAACCTTCAGCTTATCGCTTCCAAGCAAGTTGAACAAAAGGCTTGCCCATTCACTGGCGGACCTTTGAAGAAAGATGCCACCGTTGAGTTCAAGGGTGCGACAGTCGGATTCTGCTGCGACAACTGCAAAGGCAAAGCAGAAAAGATGTCCGATGAAGACAAGCTTGCAAAGGTCTTTGGCGAAGATTCGTACGCAAAAGGTAAGTTTGCCAAAGTCGAAAAGAAATAGTTCGACAACTAACTATTTGGGCTAAAACGACTCCGCCCCTACTGTCTGCACCGCCGAAAACGATGCAAACAGTAGGGGCGGTTTTCATTAGTTGTGGCATGGCTCTCCGAGCACGAGACTATCCGAGCCCGAGACTAATGGGAGAGCGAGGCTCCTGACGAGCTGAGGACGCAGCAGTTAGGCAAAGCCTCACCCCACCCACGTAAACATCATTGCAAAGCCAAGTCCGGTCAAAACCTCCGGGAGGGCGAGGCTCCTGCCGAGCCAGCGGTGCAAAGGTTCGGCAGGAGCCTCACCCTCCCGAGCAATGAATTGCATAGGTAAACTCGTTGGAAACATGTTTACAGCGGTGGCCTCACCCTCCCAACCTGCTGTGTCCTTGCGTTCTCTTAAGAATCGCTTTAGTGAACTTGGAACGAGGGCTGAGAACGCACTGCGAAGAGATGTTTATCGATCGGCAAACAACTTTAAGGCATCCAAAACATCAATCAATTGCTTTTGAGAAATGTCGGCCCACTTGCTCGCACGATGACGCACAATGCTCAACTTGAACTGTTCCATCGCGTCCGAAACGTCTGGTGGAAGATCGGGTAAACCGACGAAAGGGTTTCCTTGTTCCTTGGATGCATCAAACGATTCTGACTCGAAAGGTGGATCGCCAGGTTGTGATTGGCCTGCCATCGACGGCTCGGAATCTTCTTCGCCGAAATCTGGACCTTCGGCAAGCGGTCCGCTCGACTCTGCCCGATCTCGCTTTTCTCGATCGAACTCTTCGTCCGTTTCAGCCGTTAGGGCATCGAAGTCGTCGTCTACTTCCGAAGTGATCAGCTCTTCGTCCTTCGGACCATGTTTCGGATCCCCACCGCTCGACTCCCAGCGGGTTTTGCGCATTTCGGAGATGCTCCAATTGCTTCGCATGGCGCCCTCGAGCCATAATTCTGCATCATCCCAGTCGATGGCCGCCAAAAAATGGCTCCAGTAAAGACCAGGGTAGCTTGTGCTAGTTTGGCCGAATCGTTCGTAGACACGACGCAAGCGTCCGACGTGCTGGCTTGTTACTGCCCCCACCTGCTTGGTCCATGTTTCATCGCTGAAACTGCTGGGCGTTGCGTCTGCGGATATCAAAGCAGATCGCCATTCAGAGATGATCTTGCCCTTTTCCCAGTTGGTTTGACTGATCAGCGTGTTCCACTGACCGACAAAGGGCGCTGTTACCGTTTGGGCCTGTGGGTCTAGGTCTGCCGTAGTCTCGACGGTCAAGGCGGCATTTTCAACAGGCGTGTCGACATTGTTCAAGAATGCTGGAGGTGGTGTCATATGCAATCGTTGCAGGAGGTTGGATTCTGTCTCGCATCCGGCTCGCATATCCACGAGCGCGGTGACGTTGAGTCAAGAGAGTACAGCATGGGACTTGGTTAACCAACGACCTAACACCATGAACTGGCATGAATGATTTGCAAACCGATCAGGACGTGTCACTTAGGGAAACTTTTAGGGCGTCAAAGCCTATCCTGACACCGAATCGTCTATGTGCATAACCCGTCGATAGCGCTGGCACAGATCTGTGGCCGCCGCCTCCCAATTCGGGAACTCAAAACGAAAGCCAGACGAAAGCAATCGACCAGGTAAAACACGGCGGCTCTTAAGAACCAATTCGCTTTCCGTCCGCATCAAAAAAGTGCCTATCTCAATCATCCATTTCGTTGCGGGTAACCCTAGTTTGATCCCCCAAGCCTTCCGTAACGTTCGCATAAACTCAGCGTTCGGAAGCGGATTGGGCGAGGCTAAATTGATCGGCCCCTCAAGTTCTTTGTGCTCGATGAGCCAGTAAATGGAACGCACGAAATCAACGTCGTGGATCCAAGACACGAACTGCTTACCGTCACCGTTGGTCCCGCCAAGCCCCTTTCGAGCAAGCCCCAGCAGGACACCGAACACACCCTCGCGATCCGGGCTCATCGTCATCGCAGCCCGAAGCAATACGCGTCTCGTATTCGGCAAGGTCGCCTTCATCGCTGCAGCTTCCCAAGCCTTCGCAACTTCGATACTAAACCGCCAAGTATCCGGAGCTTTTTCTTCGTTGCCACCAAGAATCCCACACTTCTCATCGTTGGGAGCGTCGTAACGATGAGCATAGATCGTGGCGGTGCTGGCTTGTAGCCATAGCTTGGGTGGTTGAACGGCCTTCGAAATGGCCTGACCAACTGCGAGCGTGGAGTTGACGCGTGAATCGAGGATCTGTTTTCGATTTTTGACGGTGTAGCGGCAGTTCACGCTGCGGCCAGCTAAATTGATGACAACATCCACACCTTCGAATTCGCTCGCCCAAGCACCCAGTGTCTCCGCATCCCACTGGACAACTCGCCACGGAGCGCGACATGGAGTTCGGCTCAGAACGACAACTTCATGTCCATCAGCGACAAACGTTTTTGCCAACAAAACACCAATCTGGCCGGTCCCGCCTGGAATGACGATTTTCATCTAGTTCGCCTTGAATTGCTGATCTTATTCGGAAGCATTCCTCATAACCGAAACTTGTTGAATCAAGTAACAACATCGTTTAACGGTCACCCGATCGTTTAACGGTCAGCCGTAGGCGTACCATCGATTCTGAATAGAAAGTACGCCTACGTCTGACTGTTAAACGAAATTTCTTCGAAGCTATGTTTCGTTGATCAGGATTGCTGTAAAACGGTCGACCAGAGCAAGGTCACTCTCGGTAAGAGTGCCCAACTAGCCCGGATTATTCACGGCGCTGGATTTGAGCCGCGGGCGCTAGCCGCGACCATAGTATTTGCCAGGGAAACCGCCACGCGGCTAGCGCCTGCGGCTCAGTTATGAATAATGCGGTCTAGCGATTGGCCGCGTAGAGTTCGGTATAGGTAAGTGCCCAGGCATCGATCAGCTCGCGGAACTTATTGAGATCAACTTCACCTAGCGGTTGATAAAAACTGCGGGTCATGAGTTCTCGGTTGGCGATAGTGCCTTTCGCCTGAAGATCGAGAATAAAGAACTCGTTGACGGGCCGTACCACCATTTCAAAACGACTGTACTTGTTCTTTCTTTGCCCACGTTCCATGATCAAATCATCGCGGATGCAAGCGGCGCCCCAACCGGCATCTCCAAACACCGTCGTAAACTGGAATCCAGGAAACAAGTCGGCCACTTTCTTGATCACCGATTCGATACGATCCGAGAGCTCAAGCCGAGACTTACTATGCAAACTTCGAAACTCTTCGGTCTCGATGCGTTTGCGTTCCGCTTCGGTTTGCGAGTGGCTCGCGCGGTTTGCTCCGCGCGCAGCGGCTTGCTTTAATTTGTCATCGAATTCAGACATGGGGTTCTCAAGTAGACGTGTCAGAAGCGTCGCCGCTTTGTGTGGAATCTACACGGTTTGCAACACTTTCGCTCGATGGTTCTGCTGACGTTTGGGCAGATTCGGTAGCTTCCGATTTTTGCGGTGCAACCTTTTCGACTTCTTGCCGAACGACTACGGGCTCTTCTTTTTCTTTCTTCATGAATTGCAGCAAGTCAGAGAAAGAGCGAAGTGGTTCCTTGCCGGTTTGCATCGCATCGGTGATTGGAGTGATCGGCTTGGGTGGCTCAACACGGGTTGGCCGCCGAGTTCCTTGCTCTTCATTCCTGGAATTGCTTCGATTCCGATCGCGGTTATTGTCGCGCCCTGTTGGACGGCCTCCTCGATTGTCGCCACCTCGATTGTCGCCACCAGGTCGATTGCCTCCGCCGGATGGACGATTACCGCCTCCAGGCCCGCGTCCTCGATCGTTGCCAGCTCCGGCAGGCATCGGACTGCGATTCTCGGCTGCAGGTGGACGCCCTTCTCGCGATCCACCTTGATTTCGATCATTGCGCTGATTGCGATTGTCGCGACCTGCGTTGCCACCACGATCTTGCGAGCTCTCTTGGTTTTGAGCATCGCGGCGAGAAGGCGTTCCTGGTGGAATTGCGGTCAGCGAAACACGCTTCTTCTTTTCGTCAACGTTCAATACCCAAACCGGCACCAAGTCGCCGACTTGAACGAATTGATGAGGGTCTTCGATAAAGTCTGGAGCCAAACGACTGATGTGGATCAAACCACTGCACTCTGGGCCCAAGTCTACAAATACACCAAAGTCGGCAACACCGATTACCAACGCCTGAAGCATGGTACCGCTTTGCAATGCATCGAGTTTCGGAACCTTGCTCAATAGCGGAATGGGGTATTGGAAATCTCGGCTGTCCGTAAATGCAAATTGCAAACAGTTCGCAACTCGCTTCATCTTTTCCCGGCCAACCTGCCAGCTTCTCGCCAGTCGCTCGACATCGATCGTGTGAGTTGGACGCTCCATAGGTCCCGAAGGGATGGGAGGCATCGGAACCATGATTCGAGGCGGCTGAGCGGGAGATACCTCGACCGATTCAGCTGTAGATGGCTCGGCTGGTGATTCTGGGGCCGCGTCATTTGACGGAAGTTCATTCGAAGCCTCTACAGTCTCGGTCGAACCAGTTTCGGCTACAACGGCATCAGTCGCTTCGATTTCGGCATCTGTTGGTGGAGTCATGTCCACCTCGGGCTCAGTGCTCGCATCCGATTCTGCAGAATCGTCACTGGCTGGTTCCGATAGATCGATCGACTCGCCGAACGGCTGTGTCTCAACTTGCTTGGCATGCTCCACGATGGCAGCCGCGGTTGCGACCGCAAGTTGAGCATAGTCAGGCTTGGTCCAGTTGGTTGGGCACGAAGCGGGTAACGCCAGACTCGCATGGGCGACCAATCGCTCGGCCAAACGGTAGTCGTCCGGATGGATCGTCGTTCCGTCTAGCGGTTCTGTGCTTCCGTATACTTTGATGAAACCAATGGCTTGACGGGCTTGCATCTCGGTCAGATGTTCTCGCAGCACTGTCATCAGCGCTTCGCGACTGACAATTTTGTCGTCATGGCAAGCTTTCACGACGGCCTTGGCTGCCTCGGTGGTCATGCCTGGAATTCGCTTCAAGACGTCGGTGTCCGCATGGAATACGTCCACGCCTGCTTGAGTGATTGCAGTCGAAACGGCATCTTGCAATGCAGCCTCCAATTCTCGTTGTGGCAACTCGCGTTGATACGAACCGAGACGCAATCGAACCGGATCAACCTTGAGGATCTGCTTGAGCGGATCCTGAAGCCGCAGTGCCAACCACACGGCGGCTCGATGCCGACGCGAAATGTTTGGCAGCTCAACCAAGCAACCGCGCGACATGCAATACGCGTCAGCGCCAGCCCGATCGACCATCGTCCAATACAAGGAGCCTTCGGAGGATTGCTTGAGCAGCTCCGATACGGTGTGGATCAAATAGCGACGAGCAGGGCCGTTCGAGATGGCCATGAGCGTAACTTTGTGTTCATGGATCCATTGCCCGAGCGACACAACATTCTGAGCAACGACGTCGGCTCGATTGCTATTGCAAGGGATTTCGTTGGTGAATACGACTTTGCCGTCCGCGTCGACAATGGCAACCGCGGCCATCTTTGGACCGATCGCGTCGATGATCAGAATGCGGTGACCATGAACAGGACGTTGCAGAAGCGATGCTTGCAAATGAACGACAGCCGCTTCGGTCAAATCCGTATGGGCGTCTTCTTCCAAAATGCTCAAAACATCTTGATGGAGTCGCGGCAATATGTGATTGCGAAGGCCATCTTCGGCGACTTCCAAAAGCCAGTGATGCATTGGATGGCGACCGGGGCAAAGCGACTCTCGACACGCTTGAACGAGTGGCCGCTCGTCGTAATGAAACTGCAGCGAAACGATTTGCGAACGTTGTCCTCGGGACAACATCAAAATCTGATAAGGCGTCAACGCAGTCAGCGGTTTCTTGAGTTTCGCGTAGGATTCCAAGATGCTTCGAAGCCATTTGCGTCGCCGCTGGCGAGGGGACAATTGCTTGTCCGAAAGGGTCTTCGTTTTGATCCCTTTGCCTTGCTTTCGGCCCTGATGGAATTCAGCAATCAATGGCGCAACCGCATCGGGTGTGCTGGCTGCTGCTTCGATGGCTGCTACTTCGACTTGTTCCGGAACGACAGCGATCGCTTCCGATGCCGAGATAGCTGGGTCCGCGCCCTCCGTCGAAACGGCAGGGTTGTCGTTCGGAGCAACTGTTTGTTCGGATGATTCTGCAGGTGTGGCAGTTTCCGTAGTGGAGGCTACAGCCGGAGTTGGTTCTATGGCGGCTGGAATTGGAGCCGCAGCTGGTTGGGACGCAGCTGGTTGGGACGGAGCGTTCGCTTCCGCACGTTCCAATTGCTTTTCGGCATCGCTCCCTTTCGGAGGATCAGGCAACACCTTGACGGAAATCCCAGCCTTTCGCAATAACGATCTCTGCAGTTCTTGCATGAGCCGCACATCTTCGCTCAGCAAAAAGACCATCCAGCGCTTGGTTTGTTCCAAAACATCGGCGGCTTGTTCGAGAGGGACACTCGCTACCTCGGCAATCCAAGGAAGCAGATCTTTCGGGGCGTCCCCCTGCATGGTCAAAATCGCTTGTCCGACGGTTTCCACCTGCGGACACTTTTCCGAGATGGTCCGGGAATTCTTGCGAGCGCGGAGATGACGAGTGACAGTGTCGACTTGGGAAATCGTGTTGGCTTGGGAAACGACTGAAGCGACCGTTTCGTTCCACTGCTGCTCGCGGTCCAGCGTCTGCTGCACCTTTTCCTTGTGAGCTTTCAGCGACTCGGAATAATTCAGAGCTCGGCGCAGAATCGACAAAGTCTGTTCGTCGATGTTCCCCAGTTCGTCCGGCCGGTAATTCGCAAGGTAGTTCGGTTCGTATCCTTGGTTGAGCAACTCGATTGGAAACTTGAGTTGGTCTTCTGGAAGGCGCATGTAACGCGCGATCGCTTGTAGATCTTTCATAAGGCAAACCGGTTCATTCCACGAATCACGTTGGTTCTAAACACGTGACGACGTCACCGTGCTTAGAGGCCGAAATCGAAGTTTGAAGTCCTTCATGTAAATGGGTGTCGTTATGCACATTGGTGCAAAGTAGTGCATGCAAGCAAGCTAAGACTGGGAATCTAGGGGAGATGCCCCCAATTGTCAAGCTTTCCATTGATTTACCGATGTTTCGAGTCGTCGGATTAGCGAAAAGAGTCCGTTTGGGGATATTGCCATGAGTTTTTGGTGAAATTTGTCGAAATGACTCAAGCGTTAAAGTCCGCCCAGTCGATCCAAAGCCACACAGATCGTTTCGGTTAACGAAGTAACTTATCCTCCAATTCAAGAGTTCTTTGTCTATGAACAAGCCAGTTTTTCGGGTTGTCGGTCTGGATCACGCTACCTGCGACAACGAATATGATGGCGCCGAAACGTCTACCCAGCCAACCAAAGTGGACTTATTCGAGGCGAAATTGTCGATCTATTCGCCGACCGAGCCAGAAACCGTGACGATCCGGCTCAGTGACATGCTGGCGGCTATGCCATCGACGACACCCAATCGCCTCGCTTGGGTTCAGGACTTCGGAGACGATCCTGTGGTCATTACGAAGGACCTTTACGAGGTGCTTTTGACTTACAAGCGGATGAAAAACGCCGCTTGATGGCCGACGAGGGTAGCCACCGTCGCCAGACGGGGGAGCCTCTAAATTTTCCTTGCAGTTGTCAAATCCAGCTAAAACCGCCGGGAGAGCGAGGCTCCTGCCGAGCTGTCGACGGCAAAGTTCGGCTGGAGCCTCACCCTCCCAAGTAATGCATTGGTTGGCCGCATCCTCCCGAATCCTGAGTTCCTGGCCTAGCGTTGAACTAGAAGTGCCACAATATCCGTCCCAAGCGGATAGCTACTGCCAAGAACGAACCTGATCCGTTACAATTTTGTCTGGTTTGAGACTACATCAAGTAATCTGAGACGGTAACTAGTAACCCGATGCGTACGCGAGGAACGTTTCTCCGAACGCTCGAACCACTTTCATTCCTTCACGTCGTCCGAATTTCCATCCATGAATCCAAACTCAACGCACTTTCCGCAAGTGATTATTATTCCCCATTGCGACTAGGCCTCGGGGATCCCGGAACGTGCGAACAGCATGCGTGGATTGCAAAACAAAACCCCTGAAGCCGAAATCAAGGCTTCAGGGGTTTTTTCGTTATTGAGACGCTACACCTAACCAAAACAAATCATTATGTCGGCTCGTTCTATCCATACCTACGACACCACTCTCCGCGACGGAACCCAAGGGGAAGGCGTAAGTCTTTCTCTCCAGGACAAACTCAATATCGCGGTCCGGCTTGCTGAAATGGGGATCGACATGATCGAGGGGGGCTATCCGCTCTCCAATGAAAAGGACACGATGTTCTTTCAAAAAGTCCGATCGCTACCCATGGGCCAAAGCCTCGTCTGCGCTTTTGGGATGACTCGGCGAAGGGGAGTCGCAGTACAAGATGACCCGGGCATGAAAGCCCTTGTCGCTGCCCAGACGCCCGCCATCACCGTCGTCGGCAAATCCTGGGACTTCCACGCAATCAACGTCCTTGGCGTTTCGTTGCAAGAAAACCTCGATATGATCGGTGAAAGCGTTGCGTACTTGGCCAAGTACGCTCAGGTGGTCTATGACGCCGAGCATTTTTTCGATGGCTACAAAGCCAATCGCGAATACGCTCTGCAAGCCATTCAGTCGGCCGCAACCGCTGGAGCAAAGTGGATCGTCTTTTGCGATACCAACGGGGGAACGCTGCCCGAGGAAGTCGCTGCAATCGTTGCCGATGCTCGAAAAGCTTTGTCCGGAACCTCGGTCCGCTTTGGGATCCATTGCCACAATGACGGTGACCTGGCTACCGCCAACTCGCTCTCAGCGATCGATGCCGGCTGCGAACAAGTCCAAGGGACCATCAACGGAATCGGCGAACGCTGCGGAAACGCCGACCTAGTGACCGTTCTCGCCAACCTGCAGTTCAAGAAAAAAGGTTACTCCGTTCTCGGCGGCCGATCGCTCGAACACTTAACCGAACTCTCCCGTTACGTTTACGAAACGGCCAATCTGCAACTGCGAAGCGGCCAGCCCTTCGTCGGGCGAAGCGCATTTGCTCACAAAGGTGGCATGCACGTTCATGCTGTCAATAAATTTGCTCACACGTACGAGCACATGGATCCAGCCCTGGTTGGTAACGAACGCCGTATCTTGGTCAGCGAACTCTCCGGACGCTCCAACATCGCAGCCTTAACCGCCGATCATAAATTGCCCGATGATCGAGCCGTTCTTGATAAGATCCTCGCAGATGTCGTCGCGAAAGAAAATCAAGGCTATCAATTCGAAGCGGCCGAAGGGTCGTTCGACTTGCTCGTGAAACGCTGCCTCGGCTCGTACGTCGAGCATTTCAAAACCATCAAGTACCAAATCCTGTCCGGCGACTTGGACATCGAACGCAACCAAACCTACGCCGAAGCGATCCTCAAGGTACAAGTCAACGAAGAGACGAGAGTCGAAGCTGCGGAAGGCCACGGGCCCGTCAACGCCATGGACGCGGCCCTACGCAAAGTCTTATTGCCGTTCTACCCGAATCTCGACTCCATGCGACTGGTCGACTTCAAAGTCCGAGTGGTCAACGGTGAAGCCGGCACAGCGGCTCGCATTCGAGTCAACATCGAGAGCGCGGACGATCACGACACTTGGCGAACCATCGGCGTCAGCGAGAACATCATCGAAGCCAGCTGGCATGCGTTGGTCGATGCCGTCGAATACAAACTCAATAAAACAAACCCAAGCTAAGCATATTACCCGCGACCTTACCGAACCAACCTTCAAACGGGAGGGTGAGGCTCCTGCCGAACCATAGCCTCACCGGCTCGGCAGGAGCCTCGCCCTCCCGATCAATGAATTGCCCTCCCAATAGCCGCTTCTGAAATTACAAGCAGCCTTTACTAACATTTCATTCAATCAACCACACCCAAATCCAACCAACATGAACGCTGAAACCAACGAGATTCCCAATCGATTCGATTTCGCCGCCAGCGCTACGGAAATATACGACAGCTGGTTAAAGCACGGCTGCTTTAATGCGGACGTCGACAAAAACAAGAAGCCGTTCACTATCGTCATTCCACCCCCCAACGTAACCGGCGCCTTGCACTTGGGGCACGCGTTAAACAACACCCTCCAAGACATTCAGATCCGTCTGCATCGCATGCAAGGATACGTTGCACTGTGGATGCCAGGGACCGACCACGCTGGAATTGCAACGCAAGCTGTTGTCGAACGGCGCCTCAAAGAAGTTGAAAACAAGACCCGACATGACCTCGGTCGAGAAAAGCTAGTAGAACGTATCTGGGAATGGAAAGAACAATACGAGAAACGCATCCTAGGCCAGTTGCAACGCATGGGCTGTTCCTGCGATTGGCGCAGAACCCGATTTACACTGGACGAGATGTGCGCTAAAGCGGTCCGAACGACTTTCTTTGATTTGTTTTCAAAGGGACTTATCTATCGCGGCAAACGCTTGGTGAACTGGGACGCCTACTTGCAAACAGCAGTAAGCGACGACGAAGTATTTACCGAGACCGTTAAAGGCAACTTCTTTCACTTGAGATACCCTTTTGCTTCTCCTAAGCCAGGTGAACCCGCGTTCGTTACCGTGGCAACAACACGTCCAGAAACGATGCTCGGCGATACTGCGGTTGCCGTCCATCCAGATCCCGTTGCTGCTCTCGATAAGTACGAGCGATTGCTTCAAGAAAAATTGCAAGCGGCGACGGCAAAGGATCAGCCAGCAATCCAGTCGCAATTGGACGAACTCGCCGTTCGAAAGGTTGAGGTATTGCCCCAACTGGTCTTGCTCGCCCAAATGGCTCGCGAAGGACACAAGCTTAAGCTGCCACTAACTGATCGAGAGATTCCATTGGTCGCAGATGTTTGGGCCAAACCAGAACTCGGAAGCGGCTGCGTCAAGATCACGCCGGCCCACGATCCGAATGACTACGAAGTCGCGTTGCGTTGCTCATTGCCAATGATCAACATCATGAATCCAGACGGCACCATCAACGAGAACGGTGGTAGTTTCGCTGGCTTGTCCATGGCCAAGGCACGCTTGAAAATTGTCGAAGCACTCGATGCGATTGAGCTACTGGAAAAAGCGGAAGATCGAGAAATCGAGATGAAGCATAGCGATCGAAGCAAGACGCCTATCGAGCCCTACTTGGCCGACCAGTGGTTCGTTCGAATGGAGCAGCTAGCACAGTCTGCCATGGATGCTGTGACCAATGGGGACGTCAAAATTTTCCCGCAACGCTACGCCAGCGGCTATCTCGATTGGCTCGGCGAAAAACGAGACTGGCCAGTCGGTCGGCAACTTTGGTGGGGCCACCAAATCCCTATCTGGAGTCGATCGTTTGATTCGCCGGCCGACGCTCAATCGCTCAAGTTCAAAATCGAAGCGATGCCAGAGCGAGCCGCGGGCTTGATCAACGTATCGATCGAAGAGCCAGCCACCGTTCACGTTTGCATCCGCATCGAAGACGCAGGTCTCGAAACGAAACTGCAATCGCTGGGGCTAGTTCGGCAAGCAGACGTTCTTGACACGTGGTTCTCTTCGGCTTTGTGGCCTCATTCGACTCTGGGTTGGCCCGAACAGACCCCTGAACTGGAGTATTTCTATCCGACGAGCACTCTCATCACTTCGCGTGACATCATCACTCTCTGGGTTGCACGTATGGTTCTGATGGGGCTTAATAACATGGGCAAAGTCCCCTTCCAAGAAGTTTTCATTCACCCAAAGATTCTCGATGGCTATGGCGAGACCATGTCCAAGAGCAAAGGGAACGGTGTTGACCCACTCGACGTGATTAACAAGTTCGGGCCGGATGCGTTGCGATTTGGATTGACTTGGCTGTGTACCGAAACGCAGGACGTTCGCATGCCGGTCCAATTCGAGTGTCCACATTGCGAAGCGTTAGTCAACCAAACCAAAGAGAACCGTTCCAAGCCACTGGTTAACTGCGACAAGTGCAAGAAGCCTTTCTCAACACAGTGGGCAGAAACCGAATCGGACAAAGCGCAGCCGAAAGCCCCCGTCGTTAGCGAACGCTTTGAAGTTGCTCGTAACTTCGTCAACAAATTGTGGAACGCTTCACGGTTTGTCATGATGAACCTCGAAGGCTTCAAGCCCACCAAAGTCGACTTTGACAATTTGCCTTTGGAAGATCAATGGATTTTGTCGCGTCTTGCCACGGTAACGAAGACGGTCCAATCCGAGATCAAGCTGTTCCGCTATGCCGAGGCAGCCAGGGCCGTTTACGATTTTGCTTGGGACCACTTCTGCTCGCTGTACGTTGAAATGGCCAAGCCGCGATTGCAGGATCCGGCGGCCCGACCGCTCGTTCAACAAATCCTGGCTCATTGCCTGGATTCGATGCTGCGTTTGCTCCATCCGATTATGCCGTTTGTAACCGAATCGATTTGGCAGCAGCTTGCCCGATTCGCTCCAACGCGAGACTTGCACTCTGATAAGCCGCCGAGCCAGTGGGTGATCTTGGCACCATGGCCGGCTGTTCATGAGGAGCACATTCGCCCTGAAGTCGAGAAGCAATTTTCACACTTCGTGGACATCTTGGGCGCGATCCGAGAAATTCGTTCGCGACAAAACATCGGTCCCAAAGAGTCGTTGCAATTCTGTGTTCGCTGCGAACCGTCCATGAAACAACTGCTTGCACCGATGGCGACCTTTATTGAAAGCATGGCTGGAGCAACGGCTACCGAGTGGAGCACGTCGCCAACGGCGCCCTCGATCAACGCGCACATCGGGATCGACCAAATGGATGTTTATGTCGATTTGACGCAGTTCATCGACGTGGCTGCTGAAATCTCTCGCAATGAAAAACTTCTGAGCAATCTCATCAAACAAATACAGGGCAAAGAAGGCCGGCTCAACAACGAGTCGTTTGTTAGCAAAGCTCCTGTGGACATCATCGAGAAAGAGCGTCAAGCGTTGAGCGAGCTCGTCTCGCAAAGAGATGCCGCCGAACAGGCGATCGATAAACTGAAGAAGCTCTGATCAGCCGTATCACCCTCGTTCCCGGGCTCTGCCTGGGAACGCACTGCATTCGAGGCTCTGCCTCGCGTAGAAATGAAATGGTAACCCAGAAGGCAGAAGCCGCAGGAAACGGTTGTAAACATATTTCATCGACCTCACCCAACGATTGATTACTGGGGAGGGGGAGGAAACGGCTGGAAACATGTTTCTTACGACCTCACCCAAGCACATTGTTACTTGGGAGGGTGAGGCTCCTGCCGAACCATTGCCCGCTGGCTCGGCAGGAGCCTCGCCCTCCCTAAGCATAGCGCCCCCTCGCGGAGCTAGGAGGCCGTCTCTTTTTGTGAACGCCCCGATGGGCTTGTCCCATCGTACGTAACGGTTCGCGGCTAGAAAAAACCGCGACAGGCGTTTTCCGCATCCCCTCCCCTCCAGGCCCAACGCTTTTGGCGTTGGGCCTGGAGGGGAGGCTCTGCCTTGCATTTCGTTTAACAGTCAGCCGCAGGCGTACTGTCACTCAGGCGTAAGTACGCCTACGGCTGACTGTTAAACGAGTAAGTCAACACTCCCGAGTGGGCGATGGCCCCCTAAAACTTCCAGCGGATCTCCGTCCTAGTTCCATAAATATCCGGTGCGTTGTCGAACCAGCCGTTCATCAAGTCCACTCGCCAAATGACGCGATTGTTGAGCGCGGTTTGGTAGCGTGTTCCCAACGCATATTCTGGACCGGCGGCAGCGCTCAAGGCCGGGTCGCCATACGTGTCGAGCGACGCAAACTCGAGCACCAGTTGCTTTCGGAAGTCGGCGCTCAACAAGTTGATCCCAACCGCTCCTCCGTACGAATTCGATCCCGTGGCGTTCAGCGTCGGATAGCCTGTCAGCCCGTCGGTCTCAAAGTTGATACCGGTATTGCGAAGGATGCCTCCTGCACCACCAGCCCTAGCCACGCTCTGAGGTCGGCCACTGCCAACAAAGAAATTCCAATAGGGAACAATCGTGCTGGGTTGCGAAGAAATCAAACTGTTCTCGAACAAAAGCAACGCACCATCCGCTGACCGATCTATCGCCGGCCCCGATTGGCCGATGTTGCCTATCAGTCGTACCGAATTCGAGATGCGGCCAAAGTAGCGGCGAGTGTAAGCGATGGCAGCGTTGTGGTACGAACGCCCTTGGCCGTCGAGATCGTCCAAGTACGCATAGTCGGATTCAATGTAACCATTGTACGCTTCGATAAACCAAGCGGTACCATAGATAGCCGCTGCGTTGTTGTCATTATTGAAGGCAGGGCTGGTAACTTGATTGAAACCCGCAAAAAAAGTAGCGTCGTAGTTTGCCCAGTTCAGAGCCTTGCTGTGCCGCCATGGACTACCAACAGCGACGCCAGCGATCGCATCCTCCATCCAGATCCCGTTTTGGTATAGCAGTGGAACAAGGCCGCAGGTGAACGGCAAATCAAAGGGAGCGTCGTCCCCAATCCAGCTTCCGGTGATTGCGCCTAAATCCCCTTCGAAGAATGCCGTGTCAACTTGTGCATCGAGCTCTTCGACGAACGTAACGTTGTTATTGCTGAAGTCGAGGCGTGTGAACTGACCGTTATGATCGAGTGGCCCTGTGAAGATGTGAAAACGTTCCGTTGAAGTTAGCCGCAAGTCCATGTCCAAGTTCAAACGGTTAGCCCAGCTTCGAACAGCCTTGCCATTGTTGCGATGAACGCCGACTCCATTTCGGTAGTCGCCGTAGACGAGAAACGAGGGAGTCAGCAAATTGACATCGCTAAACACCGGAACGCCGGGGGCATACATTCCGCCCGTGTAAAATGGGCGCCCCCATTCGACCCAAGGTCGTTGCGTATCAACCGCTTGCTTGCCATAGTACGTTTCGATTTCGCGTTGTGGGTCTAAAGGTTGGGGTTCGTAAGGGACCGGCGCAAAGTCGGTGGGCTGATAGGGAACGAGACAAGTCTGTTCCGCCATGATAGGCGTAGGGCTTTTTGAAATAGGGAGTTGGCGAGCGTGTTGCAATTGCCAACGCTTGCTGTTGAGACGTTCGCGAAATGGCAACGACTCCGAACTTCCAAAGGCAGGGTTCATCGCCTTATAGAGGAGATTTGTCGGCTGTTCTGGCGATTCCATCCCTATGGGCGTGCGGTGTTCGGGAAGAGCCACTTGCGGTATCCCTGCGAGATGCAGAGGCTGTTCGTGCACGCGTGGCGATTGCAGTGAAATTGCTGGTGATCCAAGTACAGGTGCTCCATGTACAACAGAGGAGCTTGGCCCTAGCAACGATTGAAACTGCGATGAGCCTGAAAACGCTTCGGTATGCCACGGGAGTTGCGATGTCGGTTTAGGAGTCGTTTCAGGTGGCGCGATTGGGCTCGTGGATTGCGGTGGAGTTGGAGTTCGCTCGGATGGCGGCCTAGGAATACGTTCCGGTTGCGGCGCAGGGACATCGACTTTCGGCAACGGGAAGATTCGTCTGGGTTCAGGCAAGTTCCAATCGCCAGGCGATGCCGGTTCAAACCCCTTGAAGTCGGCAGGCGCTCTTTGAATTTCCAAAGGGACGACTCGTTCCGCAGGAGTTGAAAAATCAGGCATTGGGTAAGGGGTAGCTGATTTCTCGCGTTGATCTAGTAGATCGTCGTTGGGCAAACCGTCGTCCTTCTGTTCTGGCTCAGCTAATAGGGATTCCTTCGTCGGCACTTCATCGGTCGGTTCCGGGTCTTTGACGGGTGCAGGCAATGGCAAGAACGATTTTTCGTCTGACTCTCGCAGCTTCCGAGGCACAGGCAAAAGCGCATCTGGAGTCTTGCGAGGCGGAATGTCTTCCAAAAAATCTTGAGCTGGTTTCGAGCGTGTAGCTATTGGTAAGGCAGACAGCTTCCTAGTCGCACCGGTGGCAGGAGTTGATTGGCCCTCCGAGCGTTTAGGCGGAGCAGGCAGTGGGTCGCATCTGCCGGATGCGACCTTGGTCCCGTCAAAATCACTTATTAACAAAGAACCACTTGCAGGCTCAGTACCGCTTACAGGCTCAGTCACACTCGGCAAGTGTGACCCACTTGGCTTCAACGTGCCCGGTACATTTATTGGAACGCTACTCGATTGCCCGAAGACCATCGTTGACACGCCGATGAGCGAGGCGAGCCAAACGATAGACCAGCACAAATGCGCAACGCAACGCATCAAGGCCGACTGCAATCGACCTCTTCCTTTTCGTGAATTGATAGAAGTAAGTATTCGCACCTTAGCGCACCATGAATTCGGTGGAATACGGATGCACATCGATGATGCCTTCGTTCAGCGAACGCTGCATGTCCGGTGTGCCTTTGCAGAACAACAGAAAATACGCTGGCTCAACTCGACTTCGCAAGCGAACGCTGAGCCGGTATTTACCTGGTTGGCGAAGCAGTTTGCCTGGGATCGTATAGTGTGCCGTTCGCGAGTCCAACGGAGGTATGCTGTGCGCTTCCATTCGAATAAACGGAGGGTGATTTAGGACAGTGTAGGGAACGGCACCGGGTCGGAAGAACGGCAGTGGGTCGATGTCGACGGGAACAGGCAGATACATCTCACGTTCCGTTCCTTTGACGTTGGTGATCAGGAACTTGGTTTGGAAGTTAGCCAATTGCGTATCGCGTTGAAAGCGATTTGCTCGCACGTCCAGCGAGTGCCAATCGCACAGGTCGCCGTTGGTGTCCAAGTGTCCGGATTCCCAAAGGTGAGTCCCATCTGGGCCGATTAACACTGTGTTGAGCCAAAGTTGTGGCTGAGCACCAAGCGAACCGCTAGGCATGTTGTGCCCTTCGCTGGTATTGCTGATCACATAATGAAGCTTTAGGTCGGTTCCGACTTTGGCCGCCTTTTCAAAGAAAGGACCATCGATGCGTCCGCCGTTTTCCAACGTTTGCGTCGCGGAATCCCGTTTGATGGCGAGCAGCTTTTCGTTTTCATCGACCACTTTTCTCGCGTCGCGTCGTTCTTGTGCGGAACTCCAGGCGGGCGGGAATGCATTTGGTATTTGACCACGCGAAATTGCATTCTCAAAGGCTTCGGTCCCCCAGCCTTCTCGGTGATCGAACTCGAGCCATTGCTCAGCGGTCCATCGCAAGGATTTTTCGTTATGAGGAAAAATGCCGGGATGCGCAAGTGGGTAGCTTGGTCCGTGGAAGATATGGTTGGCATGTTTGCGATTGGTGTTCACGGACTTTCCGTTGACCTCAGCTGCTGAGCCAACTGTGTATCCGTTGGGTTTGCCAGGTACGGCACCCATGTGGCAATCTTGGCACGAAACACCTTTCTTGCAGGCCGGGCCCGAGCGATATTGTTGGTAGACCACTTCGAGTGCGATCCCTGGTTGCACTAGGACTTGATGGCAGCCCGCGCAGAAGGAACTATCCGAGAGCTGTTCGAACTTGATCGCCCCTTGGTGGATCGCTTGGAGTGGGCGTTTGTCGTTGGGATCCGTTTTGACTTTGTAGTTGTCCGCATCGGCAATGACCGCTGCGATACCATCGCCACCCCAACTACCAACGACAGGATCGTAGGGACTGCCGGTCTCAATGCGTCGTTCGCCATTGACGCGGCCGTAGCGTTCGACGACGCGGTGGCAAGCGATACAGGTGATGCCTTCTCGAAAGACTGCAGGGCCAGAGAAGATAGGGGCTTCGCGTGGGAAATCGGATTGGGTTGCAACCGGAGCGTGGCATCGAACGCAGAAAGTTCCTGAAGTACCTCGAACCAAGTCCGCGACGGCTTGCTCAAAGCGTTGAAACATCGGCGATACAGCCGCATAAGCGTGTCCGCTGACTCGCCACTCATCGTAGATTTTCTGGTGGCATTTGGCGCAGGTCAAAGCTGATGGGTATTGTTCGTTGGCAAACACTTCCTGGTGAGGGTCTATGGCAAGCTGACCATTGGCAGGTGCTGGAACTTTCTGTTCTTGCCGTTGTTGTTCTTTCGCGACATCAGGCCCCATGTTGGAAAGGGGATCGACGGCAGCGTTGGGGGCCGCTGGTGGCCCGAGCAAGTCATCGTTGTTGCTGTTGGTTTTGGGAGCAGGCAATGGCGCGAGTAAGTCATCATCGTCACGACCGATTGTGAGTCGATTGCTAACGGAGTGGATTGTATTTCGGGGTATCGCTGGGCTCGTGGAATAGGGACCAGGATTGGCCAGATTCAGGCCTGGATTGTGGTTATTTGGAGCAGACGCGTTGGGATACTGAACTGGAGAGTTGGATTGCGTTGAACTAAGTTTTGGTTGAATAGAGTGGGGCGTGTAGCGATTGACGATCGGCTTCGAACCTTCGGGACTTGCTGCGTTTGGCGGTACGTTTGGCTGTGAGTTTGGCTGATTGAGGAAAGCCCTCATCGTTTCTGCATCAAACTGGTTTGCCTTAGGGGGTGAGTTTTGGAGATTTGATCTGGAGGGCCACGGAAGTTGGCGTTGAGGCGCCGCACCAGCGTTTGGCTGGGTGTTCATTGGCCAGGAAGCACCGTCGGGTTGCGTGCAAATACCCGGTACCTGTGCTTGAATGGTTCCGTGCGAAAGGAGCAATGCGCACGCGTTGAGAGCCAACGCGAGTCCGTAGGAATACCAAGGCAGCACGGTTTGCCGTATTCCTGGCCCGCAGGAGCGAGGTTGAATGGATGGTTTTAGAAAAAGATGGCGTTGCACTGGTAGTCCTTTGAAGCGTGCAAAATCCTCATCGTCGGCACAATAGGTTCTGCATGCTTCTTAGGATCGACGGGGACAAGCCGGATCGTCAGGAAAGAGACTCCAGCACGAACGAGCGGCAAAACAGGCAGCTCCCCCCCAAACGGCTTTATTCCGCTAGCCGCTACTTTTTACGTAAGCGGAGAATTTTTTCTTGGAAAATCGTTGCCCAAATCGTAATTGGTTCAAGATCGACGCCCACACTCTAGGGTAGCGGTTGATTCTGCCGTAAGAATTCGATTCGATGCGAGCTAAACTAGTCACGTAAAACACAATGATAGATGCAACACCTTCCTACCGATGCAAAGTAAGTGCGGGCAACACTCGCGGCTCTCTTCAATTGGGGATGCGACGCTTTAGTGTCGAAGTGCTGGAGATGAGTCGTGATAGCTTTTGCGTGCGTTTACCAGCAGCGATTGCGAAAAAGGTTGTCGTCGGCAAAAAATCCAAGCTGATGTACCAAGAGATGCTTTGGAGCGTGCTGTGCACCAACAAATGGATTGGTGAGTCGAATCAAGTTGATCTGGAATTCAAGCAGTTGGACGAGTTGATTTCGCCAAAGCTCAACAGGGCACCTCTTTCGGGAAAATCCACTCAAGTTGCGACGATTGGACAAACGGATCCGACATTACCGGTAGCGATGCTAGGTGCATTTATTTTGGCAATCTTGATCATGCCAGCTTGGGGCGGCCAATGGGGAACCTCGGACAAGCTTTGCGGACTGGTTTCAACAACTTGGTCTGCACTGAGCGGTCTGGTAACGGGAAAGTAGCGACCCATTCGATGCGCCGTAGGAATGCGTAGTCACTGCGGTCGAAAAATCGAAAAAACTTGGGAATCAACGGTGCAGAGCAGAACTTGGGACAAAGGCAATTGACGGCCAGGCGGTTTTTCTATAAAAACATTATCTTGAAACGCACCCATGGCGCAACTGGATAGCGCATCGGTCTTCGGAACCGAGGGTTTCAGGTTCGAATCCTGATGGGTGTACTATCTAGCTTGGATTTTCAGGGAATTTGCGAAGCCCTGAGCAAAGAGGCCCTAAATCGGGGCGTTCTTGATCTGCCAACTCTCGAAATGTTCATCCAAGCACTTCGGAAAAAGGCCCAACCTTAAAAGGGTTCATATTTTCTAGGGGATGGGTTTCGGAACCGCCCCAATATGCCTTGGAAAAGATACCCTACTTTTTTCTTTGCTGCATTCCCGGCAGCCACGTGCCGGGGGTTATTTGCTTGAGATTGTCCGCCTCTCTGGCTAAGTAACGTTTCCCGGTGCTCGTCGCATAGCTAGAAACCTCAATTTAGCAGGTTCAGTCGTTGGTTCACTGTTCAAGTTGGCCCTTTTTGGCGAGTAACACAACTTTTGAGGGTCTATACCCATTTGAGGGGTAATCCGGGATATCCAATTATCCCTCATGGCTTCTAGGGGGAATCGAAACCGGGAGAATTAATGGAATCAGGGATAATTAAATTGCAAATCAGGGATAATTCCCATAAATTCAGGGATAACTGATCCCCAACCGGGATAATTACAAGTTCTGTCCAAAAGGGCTTTCATCCGACCATGGTGCGTTTTGACATCAAAATCTCCTCAGTTTAGTATTCGGTTCCTACTTGGTATGACGATGTTGCTGGCGATTCCTTTGGCTGGGGTTACTTGCGTCGCTAAGCAACGCAATGCATGGCGAGAAAAACTTGCCCAGCTTGCCAAACAAGATGTGGAGACCCTAAAGCAAATTGTAGATGACGTTGAAGCGATCCGAGAAAAACTAGGGAGGGCACCGGAGTCGCAAGCAGAATTAGAATCGATACTTGGTCGATCACTACCGAAAGTACACGACGGCGGATATCCCACATTCGTAAATTACCGGCGAACGGGTGAAGACTCGTATACGCTTCAATATGAACTTTGGGCAACAGACGACTGGATCTTCGATAGTACCAATCCAGACGCTGGCTGGGTTCAGCATTTTTACTAGAAATAGGACAGAACAAAAAAATGCACCCAAGTTGGCCATCGGGTGCTTCCTCAACGTCACGATCACTTTGGCCAACTGGGTGATTTTAGCCGTTCGTCGAACAAATCTGGACCCAATCGATAGGGATTGCTAAAAATGAATCGCACGCTTTTCGCTCTCACGGCTTTCGCTTGCTCTGTCTTGATTTCTGCTCGTAGCTCCGCAGTTGACGAAACGAATACCAAACGCTTTCGAGAAATCACTGCAACGACTTGCTGGATCCGAATGCAAGATCCAAGTATTGCGCCGACGAAACTCGAATTTGGCAACCATGCCGATGCAATGCTCGAAATCGATTCCATCTCAATTGCGAACGAAGGTCGCGAAATGCCTGAATCAGCTATTTGGGAGGAGATTCACACGGTTGCAAAAAAGTTTGTTGATGAGAACGGTCCAGATCACAAACTCCATGTTCGGTTTTATCATTCCGATTACAAGACCACCAAAGCCCTTGAAAAGCAACTGCACACCGATGCGAAACGGACGCTCGCCGATTTGCAAATCTTTGTTGTAATGGTTGACGAGCACGTCAGAAACGACCAACTCTTATGGCGCACCTACTTGGCAAATCGCAAATCGCTTCCCAAGAATGTTCATCAACAAATTGTTCCGCGATAGCCGATTTGAATCTTCGCTTTGCTTGGCCGACGAACAATGCGATCCACCGAAGTCGCGGATCGGCGGGGCCGGCCCCGCTTCCTGATGGTGAGTTTTCTAACCGCGACCGCGGTGATGCGTGTCGTTCGTCAATCCCATGCATGGCATGCACACGAAGCACCAAGTCCGGTCTAGCTGAACATTCGCCTTAACCGGCCCTACTTTTTTCTTTGCTCCATTCTTCATTTGCGATTTCCCTACGCAATCATCCAAGCCCAAATCCGTGGATTCGTGCTACTTGCATTCACAAACGCATTCACAAGAACCCCCTTATATATAGTTGGTTCTCCTTCCCCCCCTACTTCCCTACTTCTTATTCTTCCTTAATCATAAACTTCCCACATTTTATCCTAATCCCAATAGTTTTTTCCATTACTCCCCGGCATTCCCCTGCTTTGCTTTTTTGGCAGGAAATAGAATCGTGAACTGACAGTACTGGAATGTTCATTTTCGTCAATTCCATAAAAATCTCGTCGACAAAAATACTTGCTTCGTAGTTTTGGAGTTTTCGAGCGAGTTGTCTGTAGTCAGGGGTCTTTTCCTTATCTACATACTTGGCGGCGATTGGGAACTTAGTTGCCATATATTCTTGGATTGCAAACGCTTCGGGGCATTCTGTTGTCGATTTACGAATATGGCCAAACAGATATGTGAGGAAAAACGTTTTCGTTTCTTTCCTGTCCTTCCCAAGGAGCGACATTAGTCCGCTGTATAGCTGGTCTTCCATGCAAGCGGTCAACAATTCATCATCCTCCGCAAAGTTCGCTACAAATGTTGGTTGTGCGGCCCGCATATCAAGCGAGACGATTTCCTCCCCATCAAGCGTGAACATAGAGCGGATATTGCGTTCGTGCTTTCTTGCGCTGACCCAAGGGCTATACAATCGATTTACCTTTGTTCCTCGACTAACTCGCCCAAGATTGTTTTCAAGAACGGCAATCGACATCAAATCTCGATTGTACTTGGCTAGATTGTACTCTTTCTGTTTGTACTTATCTTGATCGCGAGGCGGTGCCAAAACGCAACGCTCCTTCCTTTTCAGCTTCGCTAGGTTTTCCCTAGTTATCTGGCATGCAAGGTCTTTGGAAGTCTCAGGCAAAGCGAGGCAGTCGATTACTGATCGATTCGGAATTTCATGAGAAACAAGGTCTTCCGCCCCAAGCGCCTTGTATTGCTGGCTTCTCTCTCCCGGAATTCGAAAGTTTCGAGTTACCCCGTCCTTGCAGACCACCTTTTTTATGGCGATAAATATTTTGTCTTCGAGCCAATTCCTACTGTTCCTCCGCGTTTCGTCGTTGTTGGCCAGCTTCTTAAAATGCTTCCGGTCATTGATTGACTTCCAGCCATTCTCGTCGCCATTTTCACCGTCTTCGTCTCCAAAGGGATATTGGGACTCAATGAACCACCAAATCAGCAAAGTGGCGTCCTTTCGTTCGCGCCGAAAGCCCTCAATCGCGATTCTGTCGAGAAGTTTTTCAGGTACGTGGATTTCCATTAGTTCCCTCCTCCAAGCCCCGTAGAATCGAAATTTCGCATCCCTACGAGGCTGAGAATTCTCTTTGCTTCCCCCAAACCACCCGCTGCCAATAGTAGCCGTCTCGCCAAATCCTCAAGTTGCAGAATCAGGGCGGCGTTTTTTCGACGATATTCCGGCCCCAAAAGTCCATTGATCTGATTGGACTCAACGACCAAACCAAAATCTCTGAGAACGGCATCCTTAACCTGTTGATTCGTTAGACTAGTCCCCGTCCCGACCAGTCGAATTGCCTTCGCTTTATAGATGCCTACCATGGGCGATAACCTCTGAGCGAAGGAATCGTCGGCGTTCGTTCGTCTTCCTCGTTATCAATAGCCAGCCATGCGATGTTTTCCGGTCCGAACTCGGCATCCTCACTATCGTCGAGCCTATAGGCCACGTTTGGTGCACCTGCCTTAATTGAGCTCGAATCTTTCCGACGCAAGACAAGCTTTCCCTTGGTGATAAAACGGGTTGTAGACTTCACCCAAGTCGCGATGAACTCTTCTTTATTTGCAAATCCATCAAGGCAAGGGTGCTTATCGCGAAGCTGTTCATATTGCTGCTCTAACACATCAAATTGAATTTGGTACTCAACTCCCTCGCCTTCGTAAAACTTGTTCGATGAGTAATCGTCATAGCCCTTTAGGGATGGGTAGGTCGGCACGCCCAAGTCGTTTTCGCAAGTAATCGCGAGCCATTCGATGTTTTCCGGACCGAACTTTTCATGGATATTCGGTTGAAAAGCGGCGTATTTCGTGCCCAAAAGCGAGGATTCGCCCGTCACTCCAATTCGTTCAAAAGCTTCAAAAAATTGCTCAATATCCCTAAATCCGTTGATTTGCGGAAAATTCGTTTGAAGTGACGCAAACTGCCTTACTAAATAATTACGCTGATATTGAATCATAAAATACCTTACTAAAAACGTGTTGCAAAGAAACATACTAAAAGATCATGCTATCGCTTAGCATGAAGACAGAATCACCGTGTCGGGGCCCAGATTAAACTACACACTTGTCGCTATGTCAAGGCTTTTTGGCGATAAAACACCAAATAGCAGTAGACAGGACCGTTGGGTCGTGAGATAATAAAGCGTCGGGTGTGGCGGGCAGTAAAAAATAAGATAAGAAATAAAAAAAATAACTATAGGAATTAAAATCATGAGCAAATCAGACAGGAAATTGATTCAGGACGGCAGGGAGTTGATCAGGCAGGGGCTTGAGATACTTCAGAAGAACGTCGTTGAAGCTAGTAAATCACTTCGTTCGGATCTCGCGGAAATCCTCAATGATCTCCAGCCAATAGAGCTAAAACAGGAACTAGTGGCCGAACTTCGCCTACTTCAAATTGCCTTGGCGAGCACTCTTCCGGCAACACAAGCAACAGGAAAGCGGGCCCCAAAAACGTCAACTGCGGAAAAAATACTTTGGATCGCAAAGGAACTTGCAGAAAACAAAGGAACGTTGCCAAAGGCTGATTTGATCCGGTCTTACGCAATCGCCTTCGGATGCAAACCAAGTCCGATGATTCTAGATGGTGCGATCGATGACAAGCAATTCGAGACCGTTAGGGCCGGAAGATCGGTTCAAGTTTCCTTGGCTCGAAAAACGTCTACAGGAAAGGAGAAGCCAAATGCAAAATAGAACGTAGATAGTGTCGATTCGTCGTAAATTCAAGTTGGGCAACTTCGCCCGTTAGAAAGGTAACTAAAGACAAAAAAGGCTCGTTTTTCGACGACAAAAAGCCTTTTTGTCACAACTTCAATATCACTTCAACAAGGAACATAATCATTAAGCAAAATAGCAACGACGTTGGTATGCAACCGACGGGAATTTCTTTGGTTCGTCCAATCCAGTACACCATTTCCGATCTCACGGTTGTTCTTCGTGCAGGACCGACCAAGATTCGACAATGGATCGACAACAAGAGGCTGCCCGCATACAAGATTGATGGGACAGTTTTTGTCAAAGTAACAGATGTAGAAGTGTTCATCGATCAACACAGAGCATCGGCTCTATCTCAATTCAAAGTATCGGAGAACTAAAATGGCAAAGATGCTTGCACCTGAACAACGTCGAAATGGCAACTACCAAAGAGTGTCCGTTATGGTTGATGGACAACGCAGAATAATTAACCTTGGAATTATGGCAAAAAATGCCTGCGATTCCTTGCTGTCCGTCATCGCGCAACTTGAGGGGCACAAGTACGCTGGCGGGGTCCTTCCTCCCGATCTCGATAAAAGAATTGGCAAGACTAGCCAAAAGTTCCAAAACGAATTGGTGAAAGTCGGGCTCATCGAACGGATTGAGAGAGCGAAAACGACCCTGTCGGAACTCTTCGACGATCATTGCAGACTAAAGTCATCGACAGCCGACCCCAAATCAATACTGAATTACCGTAGTACGCTTCGATCTTTCGAAGATCATTTCGGGGCTGACTTCCCAATTGCAAACATTACGGCTGGCTGTCTTGAGAATTTTGTTGCTGACTTACGGAAAACGAAGCAGCCTTCCACTATTGGCAACTACGTTAAGCGAGGAAATGCGGCATTTGCTCACGCGGTCAAACACAAATGGATCAATGAGAATCCCTTTGCCTACGTTAACCGATCGGGTTTGCAGATAGTAAAGAGCAAGGCTAAAAGGAAAACCCAAAACAAGCTTTTGACGTTAGAGGTCCTTGAACGTGTGTTAGCCTGCGAAAAAGCGTTTTGCGATCCGTACCTAAACCAAGAATGGAATGCTTTAATCTCGTTGGTCCGTTGGACTGGCTGCCGAATCTCCGAAGCCCTTATTCTTCGCTGGTCGGACATCGATTTCGACGAGATGGAAATTCGAATACGTGGTAAGCGGGCCGGCATGAACAGTGTTAGGAATTTGGAACTTCGAGAAAGATTTTCTCCGCTATGGAAGCCACTGCATGACCTATTACTTTCCTTTCAAGCATCAACACCAAAAGGAACGGTGCACTTGTTTAACCAAATCGGCAGTCTTGGAGCAAAGCCCGAATTCGACCTATTCGACAGTGATGGCAAAGTACTTAGAAAGGGGCGATGGGGGGCGAACATCGGGAAGTTGTTCAAGGATATCCTTAAGCGAAATGAAATCGCTCCTTGGCCTTCCCCGTTTCATGCGATTCGAGAATTCCGCATCAATGAACTAGAGCGATGCCCGGAACTTCGAATAGTGGAAGTGCGAGAGTGGACAGGCAACAGTGAAGCAACAGCAAAGATACACTATTCAAACGAGACATCATTCGATCGCAAGCGGGCCGCGTCGATGGAATGGGGCGAAAATGGGGCGTTCAAATCGAATCAAATTCCATCAGATGGTATCGCGGAAAAAGAAATAGAGTTAAAAAATGCGGGAAAGCTACAATCTGATATAGTCCGAAACAATTTGGAATTCCAGCAAAGAGACCTGATGGGTGTACTCGTGGTAGTTAGTTAGACTACCAACGAAAAGACTGGGCGGACTAAGGATACTTCGCTCATCTACTGCATGGACTCTTGCAATTCATTAGGCAAGTGGGATACGGTAAAAACGGTGTTACTGCCGGATTTGCTATGTGTCTTACCCATGTAGGGGGTTCGTTTGATGCGTCAACCATCTTATCGGTTGCACAGATCTTCAGGGCAGGCTGTTGTCACGATCAATGGCCGGGATGTCTATCTTGGTAAGCATGACTCTAAGGAGAGTCGAGCATACTACAACCAATTGATGAAGGAGCTTGAGCAGACAGGCAAAGTCGAAAAGCTTTCAAGGTCGGAGAAGTCTAAAGGGCCATCGTACCGGTTGCACAAGGCTTCTGGTAAGGCAGTCGTAACGTTGGGTGGCAAGGATTTTTACCTTGGTCCTTACAATAGCCCGAAGTCGAAGGCGGAATACAATCGCCTTAAGCAGGAGTATTTCCAGTCCGGTTGTTCGCCAACATTTGGCGTGAAAGCACCATTGCTAGTACGGCAGCTTTCCATCGCGTTTGGGAGTTATGCGAAATCGTACTACGGAACTGGTCCGAATTCTGAGTATCAGCGATACAGAACTGTACTGTCGGCATTAACGAAGGAGTATGGGTACACTCTCGCAGCGGAGTTTGATGCGTTACGCTTTGAAACACTTAGGGCAACTTTAGCCGAGCCTTATGAGGTTAAGCGTGCCGATGGTACGAGAGAAATCCTTCGTCGGTCGAGAAGCTATATCAATGTGCAGATGAAGCGGATTAGGTCCGTTTTCAGGTGGGCTGTTTCCAAGAAGATGGTTCCTTCCAGTCTGATTGAGGAACTCAGAAGCGTGAAAGCTCTTGAGTTTGGGCGAACGGATGCACCGGAATTGGAGCCAATCGTATCGGTTCCACAGGAGATCGTTGACGCGACGATTCCGCATTTGAATTACGTCGTGGCAGCGATGGTGAAACTGCAACAAGCCTGTGGTGCCAGACCAGGGGAGATTTGCAGATTGACCCCTGGAATCATTGATGAAGTGACAACCACAAATAAAGTCACTGGCGAGACGAATATCACTTGGATCGCCGATTTCAAAGCGCATAAAACAGCCTATAGAGGCCATAAACGCCAATTGGCGATTGGCCCAATTGGTCAGGAGATCCTTAAGCCATTCATGGTGGATCGAAATCCGGAGCATTTTATTTTCTCACCAGCGGAAGCGATGAGTCGTCGGTTGGAAGAACGACGTGCGAATCGGACAACGCCGGAGAGCTGCGGAAACGTTCCGGGTTCCAACGTTGCAAAGCACCCCAAGAAGCAACCTGGGCGATGCTACTCAACCCAAAGTTACGCCAAGTCTATTCGTGCTTCATGCGAAAAGGCTGGGATTGAACCATGGGCACCAAACCGATTGAGACATAGTTTTGCAACAAGGGTGAACAAATCGGAAGGAGTGGATCGCCTCAGTAAAGCTTTGGGACACAGTTCCACTGCAATTACATCCCGATACGTTGATGATGGAAGCTTGGAAGTAGCTGTCCAGATTGCTCAGGCACACGGATGAGCAACAGCGAAAAACTTGTCCAGTTATGGAAGCAAGCAGGTATGGATATCGACGAAACGAGGCTACGCATCTTTGCGTTGCTATCAATGGCTGAGCAGCAAAAATTGCTTGACCAGATCAAGTCTGAAATTAGACAGCCTCTGGTTGTCTGATCGTTATTGAGTGAAGTTTTCCGGTGTTTCTCAACTGTCTGAGATTATGCCTATATCTTGGTTTTTCTTGTGTTTTTAGGAGTTATTGTGATGTTGAACACAACTGAGTTTGATGGTTTCGTTGTCAAGTACATTGGTTTCCGAAGGGCTGAGGGGCTAAAGGAAACGACGTTACGCGACATGTTGGGGCGGATTCGTCAAGTTGCTAAAGCTTGCGGTTTCGTGCTCTTGTCGGACGTTACGGATGACAAGCTTAACGAGTGGTTCGTTAGTCTGTCTGAACGTGGCATGGCAGCGGGAACGCGTCGGTTACTCTTTGTCTACGCGTTTACATTCTTCGATTGGCTGGTTGCTCGTGAACACCTTCCACGCAATCCAATGGCCACTTGTCCACGGCCACGAAAGCTAAAGCGAGATATCCGTAAGCGTCGTCGAGCATTGACCGAAGTCGAGTTCAAGGAACTTGTACGCGTGGCAAGGCTTCGACCTCTTGCAGAATATGCCAAGATGCGGTTGGTTGGCAGCCGGAATCCAGCATTTTGGGCAGCCAATCCGATCACACCTGCGAACGTGGAACACCTTGCGAATGAAGCTCGCAACATGCTGAATCACAAGGAGGTAACGCGAAAGGAAATCGATGGTTTGAAATGGTCCATTATCTATCTCACTCTTGGCTGGACTGGTTTGCGTTGGGGAGAATTGCGGGCGTTGCAGGTCCGACAAGTGCACTTTGATTCGTCGTGCATCAAGCTGGACCCAGAGCAAGAGAAGAACGGAAACGGTAGCTCAATTCCGCTCAAGGCAGAATTGGCATCAGAATTGAAGCAATGGATTGAGGATCGGAAATTAGGTCCACATGATCCGATTTTCGACATGCCTGCTAAGGGAATGAATCGCTTCAATTACGACCGTGAAGCGGCTGGCATCGTGGCCATAGACGCCAACTCCAGATCCGCTGATATCCACGCTTTGCGTTATACGTTTGCGACATTCTTGAACATGGCGGGGGTTGCCCCCCGTACGGCAATGAAGCTTCTGCGACATTCTAAATTGGAGATGAGTACGCTGTACACGGACACCACAGGCATCGACGGGTTGGAAGCGGTTGAATCTCTTCCCAACCTCAATGCGTTGCCCAGAGCGATGGCAGAAGCTCCCAAAGTGGAGCCGCCAAAGGCTTCTGAATCTGTCGGGCTATTGGGTGGTGACCTGTCCAATAAGTTGCTCGCAACGCTGATGAAGTCCGTCGATGCCGAGACTCTCAAAGCGGCGTTGTTGTCGTCGATGGCTTAATGGGCCATACGCGGCAAATCCAAGTTTTTCCCTGTGTTTTCCCATGTTTCTTTAGGTAGTTGGAGTGAATGAAATGAAGTTCAATTGTATAGTTCGAACGCGGTCGACAGTCGAAATCGTGGAGCTAGCTACGGTCAAGCAATTGACCCAAGCACTGCAAGAGGCGTCTTGGTTTCTTCGACAGGCGAGCAAAGGCAATCCGAGTTCTCGAATCCGAGTTCCGAACGCGTTCGATGGTTCAGGTGTTCGGGCGTGTAAAGCGTTGTGCTGTAGGGCGATACGCGTTGGTTGGTTAGTGGTTTCAGTTTCTATGTTTTCAATTGGAGATGTGAAGTATGAGTGAGTTAAGTTTTCGTGAAATGGCAATGGGCGATGCAGCCGATCTAGCAACGGTGGTTGATTTTTTTGGTGATGAAGCCCATGCGTTTTTCGAGCAAGGCTTCCGGTACATTATCGGATTTCGGGATGGCATTGCCGTCGTCGGTGCAACGTGCGATTCCGGTTACAGTGAATTCGACGTTGAGTCGTCGGAAGAATCGGTACGCGTCTACGAATCGATGATTGCCGAGATTGAACGTTTGGCAATGGACGCGGGGGCGTCAGGGCTTTGCACCATCGCAGAGGCAACTACAGATCGGCCAAAGTTCATTGCGGCGTTGGTCAATCGTGGATTTGACGGTCCCGATTGTATGCAACTGTCGAAGTCATTCGATGAGTCGGATCGGTTGCAACTGGCTAATCAAGAGCTTGCGTCGGTGGAATAGCGGTCGGTCCAATCGGGTCGGGAATCCACAAAGGGAGGTGCGAAAGTGCTTCCCTTTTTTCGTTTTTACGTCAGGCATATGCACCGAGCCAATAGTGTTTGGTTTGAACTCTACAGAACGTAAATATCCAATCGGTTTGCCATTCCGGCCTAGTAGTAAATGCGAAATGGCGTTTCAGAACACTTTTGTGGAGATTGGCATGACGGTAATTGCGACTGACTGGATGTTTGTGTTGGATGCGATCGAAGCGGAGACAGGTGTAAGACCAACGATTCAAACGGCTTCGAAACTGATTAGGAATGGGCACCTAGAGGCAAGGAAAGTCCTAGGGCGTTGGCAGACAACGCGAGAGAAGGTCAAAGAGTACGCGGAGCGGCAAACAGAATTAGCCATGGCCGGGCGTTCACCAAAACAATTGGCCCATCAGACCAGGACGCATAACCGAAGCAAACGGGCTGTGGAGCTAGAGAATCGCCAATTGGATGCTTTGGGCATCAAGCATAGCTAGGCAACAAATAAAGCGACCCCGGTTTGGGGCCAGGGTCGCATGAATCGTGGATTGCAGAACGGTCAATTCGGAGCAATCAGAACCAATCTCTTTGAAAGTCGAGACACATGAATAATAGCCAATTAGTGGTAGGAAGTAAACAATCAATCAAGCTCTCAATTGATGAACTAACCGCAAAGGTTAGCGAAGCATTTGAGCGAGCTACAACTAGTGCATCGATTGCCGTCAACGATGCAATCGAGTGCGGCAGATGGCTCTTCTCTCTCCGGGAAAACATACCGCATGGCGGATGGCATCCTACACTGGCGACAATCGGCATCCCTCCGAGAACCGCAAGCCAAATGCTTAAGTACTTTGAGCATCGAGACTTAATTGTACAGAAGTCCGCAACAACATGGACACAAGCGGATCAGTTGATCAAAGCAAATCGGCAGAGCACTGCCGATTTGAGCCCACACTCCGAACCGTGCGTCGAGAAGCTAAGCCCCAACGAATCAGTTCAGTGGCAAACACAACTAGCGGTTATTGAATCGTGTCGTGATTCGCATCGGGAGTTAATCAACGCAATTGGGGTCATCCGAAATCTCAGGCTGTATCGCGAACAGTACCTTTCTTTCGAGGACTTTGTAAACGACAAGTTGTCTGACTTCGGATTCGGAGGATTGCGTAACATGAACAAACTAATAGCAGCGTCACTGGGGCGAAGAAAAATCGCATCGAAACTAACCGAGTCGGACGCAAAAAAGTTTGACAAGACTAGCCGATTGGTTGCATTCGCGGATGTTCCTGACGCGGAAATTGCCAGGATAGCCTCTAAATCAATTGCCCTTGCTGGAGACAAGGAACCGACGGTTAAGCAAATCAAGATTGCGAAAGAGTCGGTGACGGTAGAACCGCCCTCCCGCCTTCGCCCCAAGACAACATTGGCGGAACAGTTGCGAGCAATCTTGGTCCAGATGCCAGAAGCGGAAGCCATGGAAGTTGTGCACGATGTGTTCGGGAGAGGTGTGGCGTGAAGGATTGCATTCTAGAGACAGCAACCAGCGAACTCATCGACGCGGCAAAGTCTTTTCATGATTTGGGACTACATCCGATGCCTATCTACTATGAGAAAGGCGATCTAAAACCACCAAAGGAACCCAATCGGAAATTTGCCCCGTGGGATGCAGTGCGTGGGATGTTCGAAACGGCAGAGAATTGGAGACGCAAGGAATGCGATGCCATCGCACTGGATTTGCGTTTCACAAATTTGACTTGGTTGGACCTGGATAATGAGTTTGAAGTTGATCGGTGGTTGAGTCAGGTTTCGCCAGAAGTGTTGACTTTGCCTCGGTACAACACATCAAGAGGAATGCATATCGTTTGTAGGTTTCCTTTCGTTTTGCCGAGGGCTATCAACCTTCGACCAGATATAGTGGGTGAATTACGGGGCGGGAATTGTTTGTGCATCGTTCCTCCTTCGTATCACCGAACCATCACCGACGTTCAATATCGATGGGTCAATCCGTTACCGCAGTCACTTTCCGAAGTGCCGATGTTCACTTTATTGGAGGTTGTTCCATATTTGCGCGCGGAGGTTCAATCTCGTGTGGAAGGTTTAACAGGGAAAGAACCATCGACTGGCGGGACCAAGGGATCACGCGCCAACCCGTTGGGTTGTCTTGCTCTCCCAGGGGAGAAGAAGAAGAAACCTAATATGTCCCAGTTAGGGACTGTAGCCGTTGGACGACTGTCACAATCAGTTCGGAAATTGATTGTGAAATGTCTACCGTATAAGCGGGGAGAAAGAAGACCCCGACTCGCCAAGCTGATGCGGGAGCTAAAGTTAGTAAAACCTGATTGGAGTTCGTCCGAATTAAATTCAGTCGCTATGTGTTGGTGGAAAATCGCGTCAAGGAAAGGACTAACAAACGATGTCGATGGAAGAGAGACAATCAGCAGCTTGAAATGGCTCTATGACGAATACAATCCGAGTTCCGGCCTATTGTGTATGGCTGCCGGAATGCTGGACTCAGCGAAACCAGTTGAGTCGGTTCGATATCTTAGGAAGAGAATCGATTCTCAACAGAGCATCGTGCGACTAGCAACTCTCTGTCGGCTAATGCAAAGTCTGTCGGACTCCCCTAGTTGGTTCCTTCCGTGTCGACTCGCAGCGTTTGTGACGGGAACAAGCAAAAGTAGTGCGGCCAGAGACTTGGCACTTCTTTGCGACAAAGGTTACATTAATTGCGTCGATCAAAGTAAGTTCACCAATGACGGAACGGCGAGATTAGCGAATTACTACGTTTGGACCGGAATAGAGACATCAGCTAAAGGAATCGACAATGAGAAAGCGACCAAGCCCAAGATCAGAAGACGCAGCCCAAAGAAAAAGCAGATTTCTGGCTGCGATAGTCGTCCTAAAGTGGTTGATCGAACACAACGTTTGTTTTGGGAAGTCGATGGACAATGGCACGAACTACCGTATTGACCTTGAATCGATCGACTTGAGCAAATCAGCGTGGCTTCGAAGAGAGCTTTTGAAGAATGCGAAGCTGCATTTAGACTCCATCGACTCAATTTTGAATGGTCATGTCTGCAACGTCTGTTGCGAAACCATTGAACCATCTGAGCAGAAAGGCGAACCGGTATGCTTTCATTGTTGGCTAGACGGTCAAACCTCCCCCCAGTTTCGAGAAAAGGCAGTCCGTGAATGCGTATAGGCGGCAAGGAAGCGACCGCGTACGACAACGCTTGCATGGAATCGTACTTTGACGATGAGGACGAGGAGTTGGAATTTCATCATTCCGAAGTGTCTGAGGATGATTGGGACGATGAAGACGAATGGGATGGACATCCGGAATAAGACATAAAAAGCCAATCGTTTTGGCTTTTCTAGGCTAGGGGTGCACGAGCGTTTTCCGGTCAATGACTCGTGCCATGTTCACATTTTGGACTGGGTTTTTTATTGGAGTTTTGGTCATGAGTAGATTGTTGGAGTCAAAAAAACAGTTCATTGAGGAACTGAAGAAACGTGGGGCTCAGGCGGGCAAGGCAGCCGCCGACGATATGGAATATGAGCCACTTTGGAAGCTCAAAAAAGCAGATGAACGCGGCGAAATTGTCAACGCTCAAGACTTGCTTAGATTCATGGAGTTGGACGCCGACGAATTGTTCGGTGACGAATGGAATGACGAATGCGATGAGCCGGAATTCATCGCAGCATGGATAGCGGGGGCGGTAGGAGTGCTGGACGCCGCAGGATAGTTTCGTCAAATAGGTGCCCGACTGAGCTTTCTTGGTCGGGCACCTTTCTTTAGATTGATTGCACGATGGCCACAACAAAACCGATAGTTCGAAAGAAACCAATTGAGGGAGATACTTGGCTGGTTCCTCCATTCCCGTACTTTGGCGGCAAGTCAGCGGTGGCCGATCAGGTTTGGGAATTATTGGGTGACCCAAAGAACTTTATCGAGCCGTTCGCGGGTTCGGCTTCGGTGCTCTTGCGTCGACCCAATGCCGGTATTGTCGAGACTCTGAATGATACCAACCATTGGGTGACGAACTTTTGGAGAGCGGTTGCAGCGGAACCCGAATTGGTGGCCAAGCATGCTGACTATCCCGTTAGCGAAGCTTGCTTGTTTGCCAGACACAATGCGTTGATGAGTCCCGATTCTGGATTGAATCGCGTCTTGAATGATCCGGATTACTTCGATGCGAAGCTTGCGGGATGGTGGGTTTGGGGGCAGTGCCTTTGGATCGGTTCCGGATGGTGCGTACCTGGGAACCAAAACCGTAAGAGGCCAAGCTTGGGGCACAGGGGCGGACGCGGTTTGTATGCTTCCCTACGCGATAGCAACGATTGGGATAACACAACATCCCAGGACCGAACCGAGTTCATTACCAGTTGGATTCAAAAACTGTCCAACCGTTTGCGGAATGTTCGTGTTTGCTGTGGCAATTGGAGTCGGGTTTGCTCCAGTGATTCGGTACTAACCGAACTGGGAAGCGTTGGGGTGTTCTTAGACCCACCATACGCCAAGAGTCTGGACAAGCTTGACGGCTGGAAACGAATGTTGTCCGCCTCCAAGATCGATGTGAAGAAAGCCAGATGCGGCAATAGGGCCAAGACGATCTATCTTGGGGATGATACCGACGTGGATCGGCTGGTGGCGGATGTTAGCATTTGGTGCCATCAAATGGGCCAAGACTCCAGGATGCGAATCGTCGTCTGTGGACTGGATGGTGAGCACAATGACCTGGAGTCCATTGGTTGGAAGTCCATCGCATGGAAAACGAACGGTGGCTATGCAAACATGAGCGAGACTAATCCCAATTGCAGACGGGAACGATTGTGGGCAAGTCCATCCTGTTTTCTGTAGTCGGTTGAGCTACTCGCTACGCACCCCCCAAACGGCTATGGTCCGGTAGAGAGTCCGTAATTACCGCCTTTCGGTATTCGGTTGTCATTCTTCAAAGTGTCCGAAATCCTAGAGAAAACCATGTTTTTCGACTTGTTTCGTACCATCCCCCATCGGTTCGCGGGAATATAGGCAAGAGTTACTTTCGAAAACGCTCGCACGATTCACTGCGTTTTGCCGTGGTTTTTCTATCTTGGGAGCAAAACTCCAGCGGAAAAACTACCGTGGAGTCAAAGAGCGATTTTAGAAGGTCGAATTACTACCCGGTTCAGTTTTTCAAGGTTGCCGCTATACTCTCGGGCTACTTTTCCCAGCTAATTGATTTCCTGGATAGCCTAGTCCGTGATTGCAATTTCGAATTCGAATGCTTTTGCTCCAACCGAAATAAGACGCGTCAGTAAGGCGTTGCCTACCAGTGCTTGTACCGTTGTCGTCGAGACCAATTGCGGTACTGCGTACTTGAAGGCACTAGGAAATGATGAAGGTCCATGGACGCTAGCTTGTGATTTGATTGGAACACGACTAGCGAATTGGTTGGGGCTATCTACGTTTGAGTTCGCCCAAATGGTTGTCGAGCCATATCACAACATTCAATTTCACAATGGACGAGATGCGACCCCTGGGACTGCTTTTCTGACTCGTGCGGTGCGAGGTGAGCAATGGGATGGATCGAAGGATCAGCTCAAGCGACTTTCGAACCCGCATGACATTGGCAGGCTGGTACTTTTCGATACTTGGACACTAAATTGCGATAGGTTTTCAAGAAAAAACGAGGAAATTGGAACGAAACCAAGACGTAATCTTGGAAACGTATTCCTAGAGGAGGAACCCGAAGATGGTGGTTTCGTTCTGAAAGCCATGGACCACACACACTGTTTTTCCTGTGGAAAGCCGGTATCCCCAAAAATCTTCGACATCAATACAATCCATGATCCGAGAATTTTCGGACTGTTTCCGGAATTCAAGCCTCTAATTTTCGACGAGGAGCTAAAACTTGCCGTTGCCGACTTGCGTAAAATTAATTCGGCAACCCTAGACCTTGCTTTTGAAGACATTCCGAAGGAATGGGAAGTAAATGCCGACACCCAAAGTGCCATGAAATCGTTTTTGCTTCGACGGGCTGAATTTGTCTGCGATACGATCGGTTCGGCCATTTTTCCGCATTTAGAACTTCCCGGTTTTGAGTTTGAAGATGACAAACGAAACTAACCGACAACCGAAAAAAGGCTACTACAGCCTAATCCAATACTGTCCGGATTTGGGCCGACACGAATCCGCAAATGTTGGCGTATTGGTTTTTTGCCCTGAGCTTGGATTCCTTGACGCGATAGTCACTCGCAACAACTCAAGGATAATCGAGTTCTTCGGTAATCATGGGCACAACTGGAGTCAGATAAACAGCTACAAAAAGGGCATTGTAAACAGACTCAAAGCCGAGTCTTCCGAAATCAAGGATTTCGAAGGTCTCAAGAGATTCATTGACTCCAGAGCGAACCTGATTCAACTCACCGATCCGCGATCAATGACCATCGTCGAGCCCAAAAAGGATCTGCATGCCTTGTTTGAAGAATTCTTTGGAGCGGATGAGAAGCTGGAGAAGAGGGAGAATTTAAAGAATCGATTCATGGATGAGGTGAATTCAGCGGGAATCCAACGGAAAATCAAGAGAGACGTTCGGGTGCATGTTCCTGTGATGAACCGAGAAATCGAAGTTCCGTTTGGATACCAAAACGGAAGGTTCAATTTAATAACACCGGTGCGTTTCGAATCAAAAGACGCTGACCAGTCTTTTCGGACTGCTTGCAAGTACGCTGTCGAAGGCAGATCCTTGTTTAACCATGAAGACGATGAGCTTGGTCAGTTGCAGTTGCTTTTGATCGGAAAGTTCCGTTATCAGGATGAAGATACCTACAACGTTGTGAAGCGAACGTGTGATGAAGGTAACGTCAGACTGTTTCGTTCAACTGACATGTTTCGGCTTATGGATGAGATTCAACGCGAAGGGAAGGACATTTCAGAGGAAACTTGATCCGTTCGACATGATCCGTCATCTTTGGACGGATGCAGACATTCCTTTCGATCATTACGACAGATACCGATGCGGACATTGACCGCAAGCTCTCGGACTATTCGCAGTCTATCAAGCGAAAAGCGGCATTCCATGAGGCGGGCCATGCGGTTGCGTTCGTCAAGCTTGGGGCGTGTTTTTGCAAGTGTTTGCTAACATCGGCCAGCATGTCGTCAACTTTCGATATTGACGGACGGGCAGCGTCTAGAACCTATCTGTCATGGGGCGGGAGTGCCGAGCACATGATGGTTCAGAAAGAGCATGTCGGTTCGCTCGCTGGTTTCATCGCAGCAAGAATGGCCAAGTGT
>JANPHB010000281.1:0-6470 GCA_031424235.1 Pirellula sp. | reverse complement strand
GCAACGCCAAACCAAGTTAGAATCCGAAAAAAGATGAAGCAGCCTAAAATAGAAAAATCAAACCAGCCCCGCTGGCTCGGTCACCGCTGCGCTGCAAAAATGGGGCTCCGACAAACAAGCGTTCGCTTGTTTAAGGACTAGTCCTTGGATCTCGGGCGGCGATCGCCGCACTGTCTTCCAATGAAAAATGAAAAATAACTAGTGACAAATAGCAAACTGCTGCGTTGAATCGATGTTCGCCCTCCGTCCCCTTGCGAACTTGAGAAGCATGGCGTGGTACGGCGTCTATAGCCGATCCAACGGACTTCGAACAACCAGCCCAGGGCGATTCATGACGTGGGTATAGATCCTCGTAGTATTGAGATCTTTGTGCCCAAGAAGTTCCTGCACCGTTCGAATGTCGGCACCATCGTCGAGCATATGGGTCGCAAACGAGTGTCGCAAAGTGTGCGGAGTCGCAGGCTTTTCGATACCGGACATCGCTACCGCTTTCCGCATTGCTTCCGCGAACGTACCCTCGTGAATGTGATGACGCCGAATCGCGCCGCTGCGCGGATCCCTTGAACGTTGTCTAGACGGAAAGACATACTGCCACGCGGTTTCTGTTGCGGCATTTGGATATTTTCGCGAAAGCGCAAAGGGCAGATATACGCTGCCATAGCCCTGAAGAAGATCATGCTTATGAATCTTCTTGGCCTCTTCGACAACAGCTCGCAGCGACTCAGCCACCGACGTGGGTAGAACCGTAACACGATCTTTTTGACCTTTTCCGTTTCGAACAACGATGTGCCCAGTGTCAAAATGAAGGTCCTTGATGCGAAGCGTTCGCGTCTCCCTGTGCCGCATTCCACTCCCATACATAAGGCGAGCCATCACTTCGTTTCTTCCCAAGAACTCAGGGAGTAGTAGCTTGATTTCTTCGACGCTCATGACGAGTGGCAGGTAAGTGCTTTCCTTGGCACGCAGTCGATGGATAAATTGCATTTCTCGTCCCAGCACTTTTTGATAGTAGAACAAGATCGCGCTGAGCGCCTGATTTTGAGTTCCTGCGTCCACTTCGCGCACAAGTGCCAGCTCGGTTAAGAATTCGCCGATAGCATCCTCTGAGTATTTTTCCAGGTTTTCATCATCAAGGTGTCGAACGAACCTTGCGATCCAGCCTGCATAACTGTTTTCGGTAGAAATCGGATTGTGCAGAACTCGCATTCGGGCTCGGAGAGCTTGAACCGGACGGGCTTCGTTTGGGTTAAGCACGCCTGGTTTTCCTTCGCCAGCAAACCCATCCTCTTCGGATAACGGTTCACTTGACGAGACTTGAGCGCGCCTCTCTTTCTCGGCCATTTCCTGCAACTTGAGCGTGAACTCAGAAAAGTCAACCTTGGATACTCGTAGAACCATGGTCTGATACCACTCCAGCGAACGAGCTGCCTGCAGGCGCTGCCAACAGGGTACGTGACTGTCCCTCAGCTTTTGAAGAAATTTGAGCACATCATCTTTTTCAAACTGAATTAATCCGTCGAGGATCGGTCTGCCGGTCGCAAACTGAGCGACCCAGCTAGGCATCCATTTGATGTCATTTGGATGAAGACGGGATTTGTTCAATCGATCACGAAAGAGTTCAAGACTCATGATTCACTCCGTTTCTTCAATTAACTAAGCTGATCGAGATCGCAAAATGCGAAATTTGAAACAGTATTTACCTGACTTATGCGTTGTTGTCAAATTAACGGTATGCGGCATTTTGCCACAGGAAAAACCCCGGCTCAGCCGTGGTATAAGCCTTTTCGGCCTCAACTCACCCAGATACAATCACTTTTCTGCCCCAACTCGACCGGGGAGATTTAATTGTTCCACTTGTCAGCGCGTGAACAGGGACAAAACGCTTTCCCAACTTGATGCTTGGTCGATAGAGACGCCAGCGATTGATTGATGACAGCGACTCACTTCAAGTGCCGAATGGCAGTCGTGGATTGAGTCCAACTGGGAATCTGCATTAGTGGAGATTAGCGTTGATTAGTGTTCTTTTTGCAGCTGCCTTCTCGCCGATAAGAGCAGAACACTAATCTACACTGATCCACGCTAATCGAGTCACAGACGATTGGTGACAGCGAAACACTTCAAGCGTCGAGAGGCAAGTCGTGGATTGCATTATCATGCATCCATGCGAAACCTGCCCATGATTGCAGGCGGTCGATAGCACTCTTACAATGGTGCCTAACAGGGTTCGTAATCCTGACATTGGAAACGCTGACCCAAAAACAAGCGGAACAATGGCATGCACACCAAGGGCTCGATCGACCGAGCTTGGTCGTTGCATTTGTTTACTCCTCGCCCTGGGTGATGCCGGGCGTTCGCGGAGGAATCGTAGCGTGAGGCTCTTGATACCGTTTTTGGCTATCGCTTTGGTTGGTTGCGATACTGCGCGCCAAGAAACGGGCGGGTTCACCGCTATATTCAAATCGATTGAAGATGCCGAAGAATCGCTTGATCGTGGCACGATTGTATTGACCGTGCCAGCTGGTAAAGTCGCACTTCAGCCCCGGCGCGTTCCTAGACTCTTCGAGCATCAAAAGACACACGTCGAATTCATTGTTTCTATCGATCTCAAGTCGAGTTGGAACATTAACGATGACGATGGTTTTCGTTCCTTGGTCAGCCCCAACCTTGAACCTGCACCTGTAGACATCAATGCTATCAGAATCCATGGTGTTCGTTACGTAAACCGTCCGGTCGCTAGATCAAAAGACATTGCTGACTTTTATGATCGGCTTTCAGATCGTGGTACGGGCGGTTGGTCTGCCAAGGAAATCCAACTTCTCCTTCCGGTCGACGAGAAGCTTCCTCCCATTCCAATCGATTCTCGACGACACAAGCTGTGGCTAGACTGGCCAAAAGACGATCGCCAGCTTTTCCTTGAATTTGAGTATGATGAAGACAAGCGTGAACAGATCCTAGTTGGATGCGGCCTAAACTACACTGAATAATCCGCGAACAATCCGATGGACACCAAGCGGCGGATCGACCGCTTTGACTTTTAGAAACTATACTTGCCGCCGCTGGGTCATCGGCGGCGTTCGTCCAACACAAAGGCCATCCCATGATTACTTATCGCGTCCTGGTAATGATTGCGATACTCGTGTCGCAACTCGCGTGTTGCTCATGCGGTGACGAGCCTGCGGAAAGAACCGTAATTCATCTGCTTGATCCGCGAATTGTTCGATTGACCAAAAACACACTGGAAACGAACTATGGCAATGACAAAACTGACATCATCGCATCGAAGACGCTGAGTAAATCAGAAGCTCGGAAATTATGGGCGACACTCGATGAAGAGCTTGAGGACAATACAGATGTTCCTTTCTGTGGACACTTTCCTGCCTATGCCGTTCAGATCTATCGCGGTGACAAGCGTATTTCGTCAACCACCATTTGTGGGCTGTGCATGACTTGGGCGAGAAAAGATGAATTCAAACGGCTAAAAGGGAAAGAATCCCTTACACTTTTGCAGAGCTTTATTGCTTTACCCAATGTATTTGCTAAAAAATCAGTGCCGGATCTTCTCGAGATGAAGAAAAAACCAGTTTTGCCGTTCTACGAATTAGACTTAGGAAACTAGGACGAACAAACCATTGCACCGAAGTGGCCGATCGTCCGGCTTTCATTTTAGAAATATTTTTGACGGCCACTCGGTGAATGGGGTCGTTCGCCGACGGAAATCTGATGTTCAAACGAAATCGCCTTCGCCAAATCGCATATTCGATCGCGACGGTACTTTTCGCTGTCGCGGTCGGCGGCGTTGCATATCACATGGTGCGGGTCCGCCTATGCGACAGGGTTTTGACGAAGATAGATCGACTCGCGTCATACCCTCCCAGCGACATGGGCGAACTTGAGTGGGCGGTACACGTCTACTGGACGCACAACCTCCACTGCAACGCGATGCCTCTCGTGTACGCATCCTACGGTGCCATCCGTGACGTCGAACAAATCCTGGATGACACACTCACTAACGGACCCAACAGGTTGACCATTGATGCAATCTGGGACAGATACGCTATGATGACGCCAAGCGGCGCCGCGTATCAACAGAAATACGAGTTGGAGAAGGACGCGATTGCAACAGCGGTCGCAGCGCAGGGTTCTGACTACCCCTTCGTCAACGACTACCGAGATTTCGTACAATACGAACGGTCTCGGCGATGAAAACCGCGGCGAACAATCACGTGCACCGAAGTCGCGGACGGTGCACTTTCGAAATGGAACGTCAACTTCCGCGACTCGGTGACGTGTGCCGTTCCACTTGTCAGCGCGTAAACAGGGACGGAACACTTTCCCAACTTGGATCTTGGTCGTTAGAGACGCAGGCGGTCGATTGCAGAACTCGGTTGCTAGCCACCAAGAATCACAAACAACACAAAAATAAAATCCTCTCTTGTGAACTTTGTGCCTTTTTGTGGCTTGATAAAATACTCGAGTCTTGGATTGCATTATCATGCATCCACGCGAAACTTGCCCATGATTGCAGGCGGTCGATAGCACTCTTACAATTGTGCCTGACAGGGTTCGTAATCCTGACTTTGCAGACGCTGACTCAAAACAAGCGGAACAATGGCATGCACACCAAGGGCTCGATCACCCAAGCGTGGTCGTTGCAATCATTTAAAACTCGCCCTGGGTGATGCCGGGGCGTTATTGGACTCTGTGAATCAAAATGGCAAACAACGCTCCAGTTCCACCGTCGCTTGATGAATCTCTTGTGCAACGCCTCGCCGAGCTTGCAAGCGAAATTGACGGTGGCCATGAGTCAATTGCAAACGAATTGGTCCAAGAATTCAACTCGCTAGCTGGCACCGAAGTAACTTATGACGAGTTCCAAGGAATCTACGGTGGCGAAGAGCACGAAGACTACGTGCGTCGTGTACTGATAAGGCAATTGGCGACTGCTGTCCCGACGCTTGACCGAGATCAATTGACTGAAATGTTCACGCGCATTACCGAGAATCCTTCAGACGAGGCCTACCTTGAATTCGTATTCTCAACGATAGAGAAAACCTTTGGTGACGCACAGGTTTCCGACTTGGTATTTTGGCCTGAGCAGTACTTTGCAGATGGAGACGAATCTCGCGAAATGACTCCTGTACAAATGGCGGACGCCGTACTCGAACGATACAATCAGAGGAACGTCCAATAACAAAGCATTGCATCTAAGCGGCGATCCGGTGCGCTGACAAAAAAGGCATTTCTCCCGCCGCTAGATGAATGCTGCCGTTCTGTGTCAGGAAAGTCTTGTGCGCAAGTATCTTTTCATCTTCGGGTTTGAGACTCCTGCAATGATGAAATCCAACCGCGAATGGAACTCCGACTTTGAAGACTCAAACTCTGTCTTCATCGAGGCGACAAACGAAGCAGATGCGCTTCAATGCGGAAGAACCATGGCAAACCAATTCCTTGTCGCCGTGCACAAATCGCACTCGCCTTGCGTGGATGATTATGCTCATTGGATTGCCGAGAACCCGGAGAAGGAATTTGCGGCTGATGCGCTGATCCAAATTCCGACGGTAGATTGTCGCGATTCGGATTTATGTCAAAGGGTCGTTGACGAATGGATAAGTGAGGTGCCGAATGAAAATGACTAGTATTGCTTCACATCCAGGTTCCAGTCAAACTGGCGTGGACACAGAACAAAGGGTTGCAGACGAAGCCCTCGATCAGCCGTTTTGACTTGCGTTGAGTCAATCGCTCGGGCTCGCTGAACCCTGCCGTTCGTCCTTTCACATTGAGTACAAATGAAACGCAAAGAGAGACAAGAGCTTACGGAGAAACTTCTGCTTCAGTTCGGCGATTTCGAGCCAGAGGAGGCTAAGGAGGCAGCCAAGGAGTCCGTTGACGAGGGGGACCCGCAACGTGATGGCATCGCTTAAACTCGCATTGACACATACTACCGACAACATGGACTACTACGATGAAAACTCAATCCAGCTTGATTTCTTTGATGACGATATTCTGCATTTTATCGGATTCGCATACTCGCCCAATTTTGACATCGCATATGGTAACGCCGACCCTTTCGACCTGGATGCGAAAGAACTGTATAGGCTAATAAACGAAAACGAGAATAAGGCGATACCATTCAACGACTATGACCCGCTGTTTCCAGTGCAGATCATTGCGCTTTGGGATGCACAAGAACAATACGACTACAAGGGTGGTCACCGACGCCCCGTATTCGCAACGTTTTCTATGGGGGATCAACGCTACCTTGACGAGATGCTCGCAATAAAGAACGAGGAGCAAGCAAGGGACACTGCACTTGAGCAAGCAAGGGACACTGCACTTGAGCAAGCAAGGGACACTGCACTTGAGCAAGCAAGGGACACTGCACTTTGAGCAAGCAAGGGACACTGCACTTTGAGCAAGCAAGGGACACTGCACTTTGAGCAAGCAAGGGACACTGCACTTTGAGCAAGCAA
>JANPHB010000280.1:0-7115 GCA_031424235.1 Pirellula sp. | reverse complement strand
TCCGAATGACATTTGCGTTGCAGACTGTATACTCATGGTCGGTCCTTCTGATGCGTCGTAAGCTGCTTGTGATAAACAACTTATACGCACAGAGGGCCGTTTTCGTTCAACAACCAATGAATAATCCGCGCTAGCCGCGACCACAGTGTTTGTGAGGTAAACCGTAACGCGGCTAGTGCCCAACGGCACTCACTTTAGCGGAGCAGCGCAAGCTGCCCGGTTACGAAGTGCTAGAAAACGTCGGGATTTCTAACGCGACACCGTACGGCTCGCGCCGTTACGCTAACAAAGCGAGTGCCGTTTAGCAGCACCCGCAGTTCAGTATGAATACTTTGGGCTAATGCTTCAATAGGACTCGTTGCCTCGTCTACTACGTTGTACCCCAGAATATCATGCAAGGATCTCGCGCATGACGTTGCCATGAACGTCGGTCAATCGAAAATCTCGCCCAGCATATCGGTAGGTAAGGCGTTCGTGATCGAAGCCCAGCAGATGAAGAATGGTGGCATGCAAGTCATGGACGGTGGAGACCTTCTCAACGGCTTTGAAGCCAAAGTCGTCAGTCGCACCATAGGTAACTCCTCCCCGCACACCGCCACCCGCCATCCAAACGGAAAAGCCGTAATGATTGTGATCGCGGCCAGTGCCACCCTCCGATACGGGAGTTCGCCCAAACTCGCCGCCCCAAATCACAAGCGTATCCTTTAACATGTCTCGTTGCTTGAGATCGGCCAGCAATGCCGCGATCGGTTGGTCGATTTCGCCTGCGTTTTTTCGAATATTCTTCTCAATATCGCCGTGGTGATCCCAAGGTTGACCAGCGCCATGCCACAATTGGACATAACGAACACCTCGCTCCAGCAATCGTCGAGCGATCAATGTCTGCCTTCCATGAACCGTGTCACCGTACAGTTCTTGAATATGCTTCGGCTCACCTTGGATATCAAAAACGTCAGCCGCCTCGGATTGCATTCGGAAGGCCAACTCAAAAGACTCAATGCGAGCGTCCATGCGAGAATCGGATGGGCCTTGCGAGCGTACCGATTCTAGCTTTCGGAGGAGAGCCAACTGGCCTTGCTGGATATCTGTGGTCGCATGCGTGCTGCGAATATTCTCGATCAGTTGTTCGATCTTACGATATTGTGTGTCGACATATGTGCCTTGAAACGAGCCCGGCAAAAACCCCGATTGCCAATTCGCTTTATCGGAAACTGGATATCCATTTGGGCACATCGCAATGAAGCCGGGTAAATTCTGATTTACGGTGCCTAAACCGTACATGACCCAGGAGCCAACGCTTGGCCTCGGCTGAACTGAATCGCCGCAGTTCATGAGCATCAGCGACGGTTCGTGATTGGGGACTTGAGCGGTCATCGAACGAATCACCGCAATGTCATCTGCATGGGCTGCGGTTCGAGCAAAAAGTTCGCTGATCTCCAATCCGCTTTGACCGTACTTTTGGAACTTGAACGCGGATGGCAAGGCACCACCTGTTTTTCGCTCCGTTATGTACGACTGCGGCAAAGGCTGGCCCGCGTACTTCTCCAGTAATGGTTTGGGATCAAACGTATCGACCTGCGATGGTCCGCCATTAAGAAAGAAATGCACAACGCGCTTGGCGCGGCCAGCGAAGTGCGACGCTTTGGCACTTAGCGAGTTGGACGCCCCATCTGCGTTTGCCGCAATCAGCGCATTGTCATCCGCCATAACACCCGCCAAGCCCAATAGCCCCAATCCAACGCCGGAACGACGGAGCAGTTGGCGGCGGGAGAACTCGATAGCTGGATGTTCTGTAGTCATGGTTTCTGGTGTCACCGTTTCGGTCTCATGGATGAAAACTAACTCGGATTATTCATTAGCCGAAGGGCGCTAGCCCACGGTTGTCATCTCAACTATAACCGGGGGCTAGTGTCCAATGGCACTCACTTTCGATTGTGTTTTTGTAGCGGCTGGGCGCGAGCCCTCCGGTTTCGCGGCATTTACTAGTCACGCACCGGACGGCTTGCGCCGTTCCGCTACAAAGCGAGTGGCATTTGGCTAGCGCCCTGCGGTTGATCAGTAATGGCCCAGTGAATAATCCGGGCTAAGGCACGAACATTCGCTCATTCGAGATAAGGAGTACTTGAGCCAATTGCTCCATCGGAGACAACCTCTGCGCTGGATTGCCGGCGAAGTCTTTTTCGGCACTCCAGGAGTTTGCTTCTTCGCGATTTGAATTTAAGATCGAAACGGTAGGTGACCACAGGAATTGATCGTTGTTCAAGACCTTATCGATATCAACCACAAAATCAATGGTCTCATTGGCCTCAACTGGCAACGAATCCATGCTCAAATCCAACTCGCGATTTTGTACTGCAGTTGATTTCAGCGTGCCTTGGTTGCTTGAAACGATAAAAGCTCGAACACCATCCCCCTCGGTTCTGTTATGAACCATCTTGGATTGGATCGCGATAGTTCCTTTTTCTGGCACGGTCCAGCGTCGCACAATGGCATGTTGGCGGTCATTGCCAGGGTGGCCACCTTGAGACGTTAGTTGCAACCAGCCGAGCGTTCCGTCTGGGAACTGCGCTCCGCCTTGCCAGCCGGCACCCGTGAAGTGAGGGAGCGGGGTAAACGATTTAAGCTTGCCTGAAGCCTCATCCATTTCACCATAACCATAGCTCCAAGCGGCCGAATGTGGATTCACGGACTCGGCCTTGGCTCCTGCTTCTGAATCCGCTAGAAACTGCTCTGCAATCCTTTCTTCTTCGCTGGAAGGCGTTCGCCCGAGAACTCGATTGTACAGTTGCTTCACCGACGCTAAACCATCCAAATTGACTACGATCTTCTTAGCTCTTGCAACGACGAACGGATGGTTCATGGCAAAGAGAGCCTGTTGCGGAGTTGTGGTTTCCGATCGTTCAGGGGAATGCAGATCCGGATTGGCAAAATCGAACACACTGAGCAGAGTCGGCAAGAACTGCCGATCGATGGAGATGTAGACTGATCGCCGCGGGCCGAACAAGTCCGTTCCAGGGCCACCCTTGGTCAAGTCCAATTCCCCCGATGTGGCAAGCATCGAATCTCGCCAAGCTTCGAATTCCAATCGTCGTCGATTGCTTCGCCATAGCAGCCGGTTCTCCGGATCTTTTTCTTGGGCAACCGTGCGTACCGAGGCAACCGATGGTCCTTCCGAGTTTTGGCGATAGGTTGCGGACAATAGGATCATGCGATGAAGCGACTTGGTGCTCCAACCGCCGGAAATGAATTGGTTCGCCAAATAGTCGAGTAGTTCGGGATGACTTGGCGGATTCGCGCGAATCCCAAAGTCACTTGGGGTGCGGACTAGCCCCGTTCCGAAATGATGTTGCCAGACTCGATTGACCCAAACACGGGCAGTCAGTGGATTCGACGGATCAACGATTGCGTTGGCCATCTCCAGGCGTCCGCTTCTTTTTTCAAAAGGTCGCCTCGCTTCGCCAGCGAGCACCTTCAAAAATTGACGAGGAACGCGTTCCCCTTTGGAAGCCGGATTTCCACGTCGAAACACATAGGCATCCTGCTGCACAACACAATCGTTCAAGGCGACGGCACAGGGTGTGGCCACTTGTGATTGAAGAATCCATTGATCCACTTCCGATTGAGCCTTCCAAAGAGCAACCCCAGTCGCGTGGTCCCAATACCATTCGGTATTGATCAGCGGTTCATCAGGGATCACGCACGGTGAGCCCGCTGCATAAAATGCCTCATGCAATTGCCGATCGCATTCCTCGATCGAGCCAGGAGTTCCTTGGGAGGCACTTTGAGCGGAACTTTGCCAAACAAGATCGTTTGCGGCCAAGAGGGACGCGTACCGGTCGGCAGCTTCTTGGATCGAAACCGGTGGGACCTCAAATGCTTTTGCGACCCGCGAATTGATGGCGATGGTCCCGTCGAGCCATTGCTTGGTCAACTCGGCCGCACGTGCCGCAAACTCATCCTCACGCAGTTGGTTCAAAGCGATCCAGGGAGTGAACACCGGATCCAAACGATGTTCGGCACCTGCGAGAAACGCATGCCATCGTCGTACAATGGCTGGCACCAACTCATCCTTGCCCGTCAACTGCACAAACGCAACTTCAGGATACTTGTCCATCTCACGCTGCGCCATCAAATAGTCCTTGATCCGATCTCGGATCCGTTTATTCGCTTCTACTTGCGAGCTTTCCGTGAGACTACGAAGTTTCTGGAGCCGTTCGTGCAATCCTTTGCGATGGGTGTCGGTGGCTTCGGATTTTTCAGCCGGATTGGGGATTTCTATTTGCTGATCGACACAGTTCAGGAAGACTCCGTACATCGAATAATAGTCCGCCGTAGGAATGGGATCGTATTTATGATCGTGGCAGCGTGCACAACCCACCGTCAAACCCAATAGCCCGCGGCCAACAACATCAATCCGATCATCGATGATGTCTGGCGTTGTGCCCAGGAAACGACGGCCGAGAGTTAGAAAGCCCATCGCAGCCTGCGACGCCGGATCGCTTGCGGCTATTTGGTCGGCTGCCAGCTGCAGCAGTACAAAACGGTTGTATGGCATGTCCTCGTTGAATGCGTTGATCACCCAATCGCGATACAGAAACGAATGAAAAAACCGTCGTTCCTCGCGACCATAGACGTATCCTTTGGTGTCCGAGTACCTCGCAACATCCAGCCAATGACGACCCCAACGCTCTCCATAACGAGGCGACTCTAGCAACCGATCGACCAGGTTTTTGTACGCGTCATCCGACTTATCATGAACGAACGCGTTGATTTCATCCTGGGTAGGAGGCAAGCCGCACAAGTCATACGTGGCGCGAGCAATCAACGCTTCGCGACTGGCTTCGCTCGACGATTGGAGTCCTGCTTCCTTCAGCCTGGCAATCACAAATCGATCGATGTCATTCTTGACTCTCGCATCGCTTTCGATCTTGGGTGGAGCGACGTTACGAAGAGGCTGAAAGGCCCAATGCTCACGCCACAGGTCTTCCTTTTGTTTTGAGAGTGGCGTTTCTTTTGGCCACGGAGCGCCCATTGCAATCCAGCGAGCTAGATCGTCCGTCTGATTCTTGGTAAGTGGCTCGCCAGCTTCCTTCGGCGGCATTCTCAACTCTGGATCGAGACTCTTAACGCGATCCAGCAACTCACCTCGCTGGCCGTCCCCCGGAACAATCGATGGACCGCTATCGCCACCAACGAGGATCGCCTCTCGTGAATCCAGACGAAGCCCGGCCCATTGCTTCTTATCGCCGTGGCATCCTTGGCAGCGTTCAATCAATAGCGGCCGAATCTGCTTTTCAAAGAACTCAATATCGGCTGGCGAGGGTTGCGGCGAGGATTCATCGGCCAGTGTACGAGTCGACAGCGAGTGCACTAAACAAAGGAAGCCGACGAAGGCAGCCCCAAACAGCCACTGCTTGAAAGATCTCAACGTGATCCTATCGCACCAACGCCTCGCGCACCCGTCGCTCACCGAGCCTTTGGCAGTTCCGCGAAGAATCTCAGTGTTTTTCAAGCTGGATTCCATAGGAGGTCGTTAAAAAGGTTTTGAGAGAAAGAGCACCTTGTTGGTGTTTCGTATACAATGTACCTATGTTAGGCTCTTTTCAGGCCAATCACCAGTATGAAAATGCTCGCTGCCAGGAAACGCAATTTCCTGGATGCTCCCTCCACCGCTCCAAACATCTTTGCAATGCCAAGTCCCCTAAAAACCTTCGGGAGAGCGAGGCTCCTGCCGAGCTTGGAACGCCACGGTTCGGCAGGAGCCTCACCCTCCCGCTCCAAACATCTTTGTAATGCCAAGTCCCTTAAAAACACTTGGGAGAGCGAGGCTCCTGCCGAGCTTGCGACGCTACGGTTCGGCAGGAGCCTCACCCTCCCTAGTAACGAATTCTTTGGGCAAACTCGTAAAAAACATGTTTACAGCGGTGGCCTCACCCTCCCGAATTTAGCCATTGCATTTGCGATAGCATACCTGCTCATCATCTCACCAGCTTGTCTCGCGGAGGACGACGACGAGTTCTTTGAGGCGCGAGTTCGACCGGTTTTGGTTAAGCATTGCTTGGAATGTCATGGTGCAAAAAAACAAGAGGGTGGGCTGCGACTCGACTCACGCGATAGCTGGATGCGAGGTGGCGATCGCGGTGATGTTATCGTGGCGGGTGAACCAAAAAAGAGCTTATTCATTCAGGCGGTAAGATATAACGATCCCGATTTGCAAATGCCGCCTGGAAACAAAAAACTGTCAGGACCCGAAATCGCAGATCTCGAAGCGTGGGTCCAACGCGGTGCCCACGATCCTCGACGCGGATCAGCAACTCAGAGATCAGAAAAAATGAGTCTCGAACAGGCTCGAACGTTTTGGTCTTTTCAACCTCTTGTACCTGTTGCCCCACCGCAGGACACCGCGGATCGATGGTCTCGAACTTCGCTCGATGCGTTTATTCACGCGGAGCTGAAGAAGCACGAACTGACGCCTGTTGCAGACGCAGATCGCCGCACTTGGATCCGCCGAGCCACATTCGATCTGACAGGATTTCCGCCAACCCCCGACGAGATCGATGCGTTTTTACGCGACGAATCTGCGAACGCATTTGCAGTGGTGGTGGATCGTCTGCTTGATTCACCCGCCTATGGCGAACGATGGGGACGGCACTGGCTTGACGTAGCCAGATATGCAGACACGGCAGGCGATGGCTCGGACTATCCAGTTCGAGAAGCTGGAAAGTATCGCAATTGGGTGATCAATGCCTTTAATGAAGACAAACCGTTCCATGAGTTCGTTCGCGAACAGATCGCTGGCGACATTCTCGCTCTCAATGGTCCTACAGATAAGTATGCGGATCGAGTTACAGCCACAGGTTTTTTGGCGATCGGCAAACGTTACGGTTACAAAGCCGCGCCGGACTATCAGTACTTGGACTTTGGCGATGTGATTGACTCGCTCGGCCGTTCGATGCTGGGACTCTCATTGGGTTGTGCGCGATGCCACGATCACAAATACGACCCGATTTCAGCCGCTGACTACTATGCACTGTACGGAATTATGGAGAGCACGCAGTGGGCGTTTCCCGGTGGTGAAGAGCAGAAGCGGCCTGCTCTCTTCCCGCCTCTAGTGC
>JANPHB010000279.1:0-20819 GCA_031424235.1 Pirellula sp. | reverse complement strand
CAACGCCAAACCAAGTTAGAAACCGAAAAAAGATGAAGCAGCCTAAAATAGAAAAATCAAACCAGCCCCGCTGGCTCGGTCACCGCTGCGCTGCAAAAATGGGGCTCCGACAAACAAGCGTTCGCTTGTTTAAGGACTAGCTCCTGGCTCTTCAGTACCGCCACTCCACGTATAAATATAGTTTTTATTCAATTCGCTTTTGGGAATATATAAATCCCATTCAGCTGCGCCCTCTGTAAAATCAGCTGACCAGCTCTCTGTTGCGGTATGAAATTCTTCTTTAATTAACTTAGTTTCGCTTAAGTCACGCCAGAAAAGAGCAAGCTCACCTCCGAGCGCACGAGTGCCAGGATTATTCGCGCCCCATAGTTTGACGTTCTGTAGTATCCCATTTCCATCACCCTGTCCTAAGCCTCCGGATCTAGTTTGAAGACCGAATTGTTGAGCTTTTCTAGCTTGAACATCGCCAGGCATACCATCGTATTTTAATTTGAAAGCCATTACTGATGTTTGAAGCGCTTCAATCTGTGTAATTTGCTTACGAATTCTTCCCGCCTCAATCAAATCTTTTCCTACCAAAATCCCGCCGATGATGAGGCCGATGATGACTAAAACGATCGAGAGTTCGATGAGGGTGAAGCCGCGGCGCATGTTAGGGCATGCCTTCCGCCGAAGCGGATGCTCGATGCTCGATGCTCGATTATGCTTAAAGTTCTCCATGATCGCATCATGGCACGCAAGTGTTAAGAAATACTTAAGCGATGAAGTTGGGAAATGGCGAATCGCCTGTCGAAAGTCTCCGTTCTTGCTGGTCGCAAATGCTTGCCAATCGCTATTTCACCTGAATATCGTCAATAATAGTCGCATTGTTAGGGCTGCTCGCCGCGTCCCCAAACTCGGCCTCGCGAATCCACGGTACTTTGTGCCTGACGATGCCGGCAAACAAGCTGATATTGGGGCGAACCAAGCAGTTCAAGTTTTGGCCGACGATGCGAACTGTTTTGCCTCCGAAATGCAACGTAATGCCTTCCGACGGATCAAACTCAGCTTTCTCGAGCCAAGCGTTTCCAAAACAGGTGATGTTGCCGTTGCGGTGCCGTAGTTCCAGCATAATGGCTCGGTCGCGAACTCCTCGGAGCCAACCGAATGATTGCAGGTCCTCCATCTCTTGGTCGTCGTTTTTTCGGTACTGGTCGTCGCCACGACTGGTTAGCCGCTCCAGAATACTATCGCTCATAGGCTAATTCTCTTTCCATTTGCGGTTCATGCTCGCGCGTTTCCTGCGGTGCGTTTCTCCTGGCAATTTCTAAGCCAGATCGATTGCGATTCACGAATTCCGTTGCTGACAGGCGTTCATCGCTTTCGGTGATGTGCTGCCGCAATGCATGTTTGTCGTCGGTATAAATGGTCGCCTGCTTGGCTCCGCGTGACACCGAAACGTAGAATTGCTCGCGTGACGAGGCTCGGAAGGATTCACTCGACTGGCCGATGAAAACCCGATCCACCGATTTGCCTTGCGACGCATGCGACGTAACCACGTAGCCATGCGTCAGATGGCCAAAATCATGAGCGATGGTCCAACCATTTTCAGCGAGAATAATATCGCCCTGCGGCGTGAATTGCTTGATGGTGTAGATGGACCCATTGTTGAGCCGATGAGATCCATCGGCGGTGGAGCCGTTTTGAGTGATCCGTATTTTGTCACCCTCAGAGAATGACGTCTCGCGGCTATGAAACGCTTGGAACCGCTTGGCATGTTCCAACGGTAAGGTGTCTGCCTCATCGACGGCGATTCGGTCCCCTCGCCTAAATCCCTTGGCGTTTTGATGAAACACCAATACATCGGACGGTTCATAGTTGACTCTGTCGCCGCGTTCTGCTTCCGTAAGTCCCGCCGTCTCCAGGATCTTAAAACGATGCTCCTCCTTCCCTAAGACCTTCTTAAAGCGGAGTCGATCGCGAATCTCAGACGTGATGCGATGCCCTTCGGCATGCGTGGGCGATACCACAATGGCTGATTGGCCCTTGGCAATCGCAGACACATAGTCGGACGACATTTGGATATAGCGTTCATTTTTGGGAAGTTCCTTAACCCAGCCCATGGCGTCGAGTTGGTTGAACCCATCGGCAATTTTCTGTTCGCTAAGCAACTTGACGGCAGATTTGTAGGTCCCTTGCTGGCGTTTGATTTCCTTCACTTCCGCCGAAACAATCCCAGCCTCGGTTTCTAATAGTTTGAGAACCGATCCGCGTTCGACCGAGGCATGTTGCCTGCGGTCCCCCGACAGCAACAGCCTTGCATCGATTTTCTCCGCCAATTCAATTACTTGCTTCATCGTATGCGTTCCCACCAGCCCCGCTTCGTCGATCCAAATCAACTGGCCAGCGGCTTTTTGCTGAAGCTCCGTGTCCACCAGCAACCTCGAAACCGTATCTGCTTCGTTAAATCCCGCCTCCCGCAACACGCCACGACTGGCATCGGCAGATGGTGCGAAAGCGAATATCTTGGTGCCCGATTGTTCAATGGCTTCCGCCGCCTCTTGCATCAGTGTCGTTTTGCCAACACCCGCAGCCCCTCGAAGCAGAATGACGCGATCTCGCGAGCCGACGATGTGACGAACAGCGGCCTTTTGTGCGTCGTTCAACCATTCCCGTTTGAAACCATGCAGAATCGGATTGATCGGCTTACAAGTCCCCCTCCCCTTGCGTGCAAACTCGATGACGCGTTTCTCTTCGGCCAGAACCTCACGGGTGGTCACCATTTTTTGTCCCTCGCGCTCGCCGCGAATGAACGGAATGGTCGCTGCGTGTTTGAGAACATCTTCCGCCTTGGCCGCCCCAACCGAATGACGAAGTGCCAACGCAAGGACATGTCGTTCTGGAACGACTGATTGCCGTTCGAATGCATGGCTGGTTGCATATTCCAGGCCTTTGGCCGCAGCCGAGCTGTCTGCTGGTTCCGCGTCGCCGCCAAGTCGTCGCTCCAGCGATTCAATCTCCGAGAGTTCTGCGGGGCTCATCCGTGCCCGCCATTCGCTTTGCAATTCAGAAAATCCCATATCCTTTTGTTTGCGATTGCGCGTCTTGGCTCCCAATTCCGCTTTTTGTTCGACATTCTCGATGCCTTTCTCGCGAGCCAACTCTTCAATCTCATGCGTGCGTCTGGAGAATTTGCCGAGCGTTGTACGCCCAATGCCTTGTAGCTCCCAGCCCTTGGCCGTTCGCTCGATCGGTAGGCCTAGTTCACCGAGCCGATGAGCAAACCTGGAATGGAATACCGCTTCAAAATACGGTGCATCGCGTTTGAGATTGCGAAATTGGCCCGCTTTGTAGGCTTGCTCTTGTTTATCCCAAGTCGTGTTGAACACGAAACAATGGGAATGCAAATGGGGGTCGGGCATTCCGTCCACTGGCCTCGCAGTGAAATGGACGAACTCACCCCACACCATGTTCCCTGTTTGGCGGTTTTCATTTTTGCCATCTTTGCGAACCCGTGTGCTCATTTCAGCTTCCATGTCCTGCATGGTCCCGTCAACCGCATCACGAAAGGCATCCAGGATGCGTTCATCACGTGTCATCGAATAAAGCATCGACACACTTTTGGGAACATGGAAATTGAAGTCATAGCCAACGGTCCGTTCCGTCTTGTGGCGAAGCGTCAAAGGTTCGCCATTTAATGGGTTCTTGTTATCGCAAAGCGCTTCCCATTCTTTCTGTTCGACTTTCCCAGTCAGGCCGAGTCTGGCCGCTCCAAGTCCTCGCCAACGCCCCTCTAGCTCCTGCCCTTCCGAATAATAGTCGGCAGTCGAGTAGTAGCTTTTTGCGCCGGCGGCATGAGTATTTTGAATGATACGCAACATGCCTAATTCTATCCCACTTACGGTTTCATTTTCGTTAATGGCATTCGCTGGCAATGCGTGTCAATCTAAGACAGCCATCTGCAATGATCGTTGTTTGGCGATACTAAATGTCCATTGGCTTTGCATCAACACATGGCGTCATGATAGTTCGCTTATGCCTTTTGGGGTCACCTTCGAAAGGTTTGACACATTAACTCGTTTTGGCATGTCTGCATTGTCCCAATCAATTGCCGCAAGCTTGGTTTCGCCCAGCGACTCAATTGCGGTTACGATTCCACGCGCAAACGGCACATCGCCTGTTTGCTGCCCCGTGCTTTGCAAAAATGTTCGGCTGTAGCACACCTTGTCTCCGACCGCGATGTCGGCCATGCGATTCTTCCAGCTCATGCGATCCTCATCGTGGTTTGCCTTGGCGTCCTTGCTACATTGATCCGATGGGTTAGTTGCATTTATTTCGCCTCGTTGGTTGTGATTACCCTCCTCGCTCTTAGCGAAACAGCCTGCCAATTGTCAACCGAATTTCGCAGTGGATGGTGGCCTCTCGTTGAATGCAGCGACAGTTGCTTGGGGAACTCTGGGTCGCACTTCCCAGCCACAATGGCCAAGCGTGGTTTGCATTGTCCGCGTGATTCGCAATGCACTCGCCCTCTTTCTTTCAGTGCTCTCAAGGCGGCACACCATGCAGCCATCGTTACGGCGAAGCTAAAGCCGCCGTCGTGCTTTGCAACCCTTAAATCGGTTCCCCCTGAAGGTCGCCCCCAATTTAAGGGTTGCAAAGTAAATGCGTAAACGCACACGCCTTGGCGGCTTTGAGTTGCTTGCCGTAAGGCAGCAATGGTTGTGGCCTTAAAACCAAATGAAGAAAGGTCTTTTATGTCAAACGAATCAACAAGCACTTCCAAAAAACCAACGCTCTATGCCCACCATGTTCGCGAATCTGGAAACGGCAAGAGTTACTGGACCCGCATCGGTGTCGCTTGGAGCAACAAGGATGGTGGCTTTACCCTCCAGCTCGATTGTGTCCCGCTTGACGGTCGCATCGTCTGCACGCCGCCTAAGGAAGAGCCAGCGGAGAAGTAATCACAATCAGCCAGCGGGCGGGCAGCGATGCCCGCCCTCATCGGAAAGGAATCACATCATGTCTACAAAACACAAACCAAATCCGCAATTTCGTCTTGGCAACATCGTAATTACCGAAGCCGTGCAAGACAAGCTCACAAGTGGAGTGTACTTCGCGGGTCTAAAGCGGCACATGAACTGCGATTGGGGTGATCTTAGCCCTGAGAGTCAGGAAGAGAATTTCGAAGCAATTGAAAATGGCTTCGACATCTTTTCTGCCTATGGCAAACGCGACCGTCGATTTTGGATCATTACCAATGGTGACGGTTCAAGAACAACCATTCTGATGCCCGACGACTATTTGAATGCGACAATATCACTCAACGAAAGGATGTAATGTCATGACCAAACAATCAATTTCACAGAAATCCGAACTGGTTGTCAAACTTGGACAAATCGTGATCTCCGCCGAGGCAAGCAAGAATTTTAACATCGAAGAGTTGTTCGAAGTTCTGCAATGCCATGCTACCGGCGATTGGGGCACTATCGACGGCCAAGAATTGGACTGGAACGAGTTTGCAGCTAAATGGGGTGGAGAACTGCTTTCGCGATACGGAAAGTTCGACCGAGGTCTAATCGTTATCACCGACAACAACATAACCAACGTCTACACAAACAACGAGTATTAATCACACGAAAGGAATCACAGCCATGAACATCGTCAATCCCTTTTACTCTCAATTCGCGTCAGAACCTATGCCTCAGATGGCCAAGCTGCCTCGTGCTCCCATCAATGGAAGCCCTGTCCCTGGGCTTACCAGCCTCTATCACAACGACGAACCCGGTGCGTTTGGAGACCGTTCCTATCCCGGCAATTGCGGAGGCAATTTGATTCATGATTTGCTGCAATTTTTCAAACCAAATCATGTCTTCGATCCAATGAGCGGCAGCGGAACTTGTCGCGACGTTTGTCAGTCACTTGGCATTGAGCACTGGTCCAGCGATATCCATGATGGCTTTGACTTAAGTGATCCGCGAAACTTCTTCGGCGATAATGCGTTGCTTGAACGCCGGATGTTTGACTTCGTATGGATTCACCCTCCCTACTGGAGGATGAAGCTTTACGCAAGCAACCCCGATGACCTATCGCGGGCTCCAACACTCGAGGACTTCCTTGAACGCTATGCCCGAGTGATTGCTCATTGTGCCTACGTCTTGAAGCCAGGTGGCAAGCTTGCCATCCTGATGGGCGACTATAGCGATCGTGATACGGGTTTCGTCCCCCTCACCTACCACACAAAACGCCTTGCCTTCGAATCTGGACTCATTCAAACCTGTACCGACATCATCAGGTTCAGCCATGGCGCTAGCAGTGGCCGCAAGGTTTACCGTTCGGCATTTATTCCTGGACTGCATGACGTTTGTGCAGTATTCACTAAGTAACCCTTTGAAAGGACTCACATTATGTCACGCATCGTAACTATTACCGCCGCCATCGAAATCGAGTTGCCCTTCGAGACCATGTTGTACCAACTGCAAGAGGAGCTTCCGTACCTTCTTCACGGTGGATTGCGGAGCGAGTTGCCTAAAACGCCCTATAACGTCTCGATACTGTCGGTTGACGATCATCTCGGGTTACTGACCAAGCCATTTGACGTTAAACGGTTGCTTGACCGGCAACGGCAAGTGGCGGTCATTTGGGAAGTCGACGATGTTCTGGTCCTTCGTCCCGAACTGACCGACGATCAAGCGTGGGAAGTGCTGAAAGATGCCTACGACTACCACGATGCCGGTATCGGTCTCAATTGGGAATCGATCGAAGCGACCGCCGAATCACTCTTCGGCCCTGAGCCGTACGCCGTATCATCATGAGCGACCACGAGGATATCTGGGACGACCGGTTCCACGGGGCCGCGCTCGCGGCCTTCGTGGACGAGGCCGCCAATTCCCAAGGCCCTCCGTGTCCCGAACGGACAAGGCTACGTGCCTATCGCTATTTTGAGGAAGCGCTAGCCGAGAATAACCACCGCAAGGATTTGCTTGAAACTTAGGCAACATTGTGGCAATATAACCCAAGATAGGAGAAGTGAATTGACCACGATTAATGAGTTTATCGCCATGATTCCGACTATGCCGTTGAATGAGCAGGTTTTGCTGCGCGATCAATTGGATGAATGGATTGATGAATCGATATCAATTAGCCAAGCTGCCCTCGAGCAAGCAGACATTGTACTTATGGAAAAACGCCTTGGAGACTATGAGTCAGGCCACGTCAAAGGCTCACCGTGGGAGGTTGTCGAAGCAAGAATTAGGCAAACCCTCGGCAATGAAGGTTGACTTCACGCCAGTCGCCGAATCTGATTTGCAATCTGTCGTTCTGTCGTTTGAACAGTTACGGAACGGATTAGGCGATCGCATCTTGGGTGAAACAAGACGAATCGTTGTTGACATCGAACAATTCCCAGAATCCTACCCGCTGGTTGGCAGACAACTTCGTCGGGTAAATCTCAGCGTTATTCCGTTTCAACTCTACTACGCCATTTGTTCGACACGGATTCCAGTCCTAGGATTGTTGCCTGGAAGAATGTATCCCCCAAGTCGAAACCGTATTCTCAATCAGCGCCTCCTGGAATTGCCCCCTCGCCCCAACTAGGCATCGCAAGACGCAAGACTAATGAATGTGCCATGTCGCTTGTCAGATATCTCGAATCGAGTTAGTCAGACAACCGACTCTCGCCGCTGACTCCCTCGCCTTCTGGCTTGACGAGCGAAATCGGATCGATTCGCACGCAAGTCAGGCTCAATTGGTTGAAGCCGCCTGCTTCCATTACTGTCGCGCTTCGCTCCATCCCAGAACTGGAATGTCGAACTCCGTTTGATCACGCAACTCGCTTCGAGTTGGCAAGACAAACCTCGTCCGGCTGCATTATTTTCGCTTCGGCCTGATCAGCTAATGATGCTTCGCACATACGCAGACATCCCTCGCGGCTGGTCGCCATCGTGGCGACTTGGTCCCCGTTGACCCGACTGGGGTTCCGTGCTCGGCAATAAGTGCCGCCTACCCGTTCGCACTCGCACCCCATTCCCTGCCAACCGTGACCAAATCTTGGTGGAATTGGCATCCTTCCGGGCTGCCAATATCAGGGGTCGAGCCTGTCACTTTCCAAAGTGAACTTCAATTTGCAGCTTGATACTTCGCGATTTTTCATGTTTAGTATTTCCAAAGCGGTCTTCAATCATGCATATAGTGATGTGCAGTAGTTTGCAGATTTACCAAAGTGGATTGCAATTTCTGGTTGGAGCAATGACAGATATTTCATTGATTGATGACGCAGCTTGGGAAATCGCAAAGCAACGCGCTGAAGTAATTCGTCCACTCGCAACGAAGTCACGCTGCTCGCTTCTACTTGTACGTGCTGCGGCTGCCAAGCTTGAGTTGTCGGAGCGGCAAGTATTCACGCTTATCAAGCGCTGCCGTGATAGCGAAGGAGCCGTGGATTCGTTTGTGCCGAGAACGTCTGGCGGTGGGAAAGGAAGCCATCGCATCGCAAGGGATCGAGAAAGAATGATCCGTACGACGATCAACGAGTTTTACCTAACTTCGCAACGTCTTTCTGCGGCAGCGATTGTTCGGGAAACGCGTCGTCGATGTCATCTGGCCGGTTTGAAGCCACCCTCTGGCAATACCATTCGGCGACGGCTCAACGCATTGTCGCCTGAGGACCGCGTTAAAAGGGGAGATTCGTCTCCACGTGCCACCGTTATTTCGGGCAGCACGCCAGTGGCGCGGTATCCGCTGGACATGGTTCAATTGGACCATACGAAGATGGACATTATTATTGTCGATCCAGTTCAGAGGAAGCCAATTGGGCGTCCGTGGATCACCGTAGCGATTGATATTTTTAGTCGCTGCATTGTCGGGATGCATCTGTCTCTCGAAGCGCCATCGGCTACATCTGTAGGGCTATGTCTCGTTCACACTGCTTCTGACAAATCGCGCTGGCTTGCAGATCGTGGCGTATCGAACGAATGGCCGATTCAGGGAAAACCAAAACTCCTAAGCGTTGACAATGGAGCGGAATTTCATAGCGCGGCGTTCGAGCGTGGATGCGAACAGCATGGCATCGCAATTCACTGGCGGCCACCTGGGCAGCCACAATTTGGTGGTATTGTCGAGCGAGTGATTGGCAGCCTGATGAAGCTTGTACATGAGTTGCCAGGCACCACTTTTTCAAATCCTGTGGATCGCGGTGGTTACGATAGTGATCGTATGGCTTGTTTGACGTTGGAGGAGTTGGAGCATTGGATGGCGACCGCCATTACGGGCGTTTACCATATGCGCGAACACGCCGGGCTTCATGGCAACAGCCCATTAAATCGGTATCAAACTGGGATGAAAGACATGCAATCCTCCGGCGAATTGCCGCCAACGATCAAGAATCCTCGCGCTTTTTTGATTGATTTCTTGCCGATTGTCCGGCGAACGCTTCAAAGAAGCGGCATTACCGTAGATCGTATCACATATTATAGCTCAGCGTTAAAGCCGTGGATTATGTTGCGTGATCCAAATACATCCGTACTCATCCGCCGCGACCCGCGTGACCTTAGCCGCATCTACGTGTTTGATCCGGATACTTCTGGCTACCTTGAAGTCCCGTATCGCGATCTGTCGCGCCCTAGCATTTCACTGTGGGAACATCGCCTGGCGTTGCGGCGCTTGCGAGAACACAATCGCATGCAGATTGACGAAATGTCGCTGTTTAACGCCGTCGCGGAATTGCGTACAATTGAGAAGGCTGCTGTCAGTTTGACGCGATCCGCACGTCGCAACCAGACGCGTCGGATGCAACCTGAGCCAATTGGCCACAGTGCTGCAACCCCGCCTGATAGTGTTGTGTGGGCGAATGCAACGCAGCCACTCTCACCATTTGCAGAGATTGAGGCATGGTGACGCTCCGGGAATATCCACACCTCGCGATTCAGGCACAGAAGTTCGCCGCTTTGCCTGCTGGCGAGCGGATAGCTCACGCGCGGGGACAATGCTGGATTGGTTATCCCGCCGCGCAGGCCGCATTGGAAAAGCTCGAAAACATTCTTGCTCAACCACCAGTTCTTAGACCTCCGAACCTGCTTATCGTTGGACCCACCAACAATGGCAAATCGATGATTGCCGAACGGTTTCGTCGCACGCATCTACCATTGCGGTCGGGTGATGGCGAACATCTGATCATGCCAGTCGTAACGATGCAAATGCCTTCGAATGCGACCGTTCGGCGATTCTATGCGGCGCTCTTGGTTGCGTTGGGGGCTCCGTTTCATGCATCTCGCTCGATTGAAATGAGCGAGCAAATAACCTTGCGTCTCATGCGAAAAGTTGGGGTCCGCATTCTCATCATTGACGAATTGCATAATATCCTTGCGGCGAAAACGAGCCAACAGCGGGAGTTTTTAAATCTATTGCGGTTTATCGGTAACGAGCTTCGCATATCACTACTTTGCTTGGGTACAAAGGAGGCGTATCTCGCGATTCGCTCAGACGATCAATTGGAAAACCGGTTTGAGCCGATTTCGCTTCCGCGTTGGAGTGATGGTGTTGAGCTTGGGCGCCTTCTGGCGAGTTTTGAGGCGACGCTACCGCTACGCGAGCCGTCCAGTTTAAGCGCCGCCGAGATGCGCGCGCTGATCCTGAGACGCACGGAAGGAACGATCGGCGAAATCGCAACGCTGTTGTCTGCCGCGACCCGCAAGGCGCTCGCGAACAATCGGGAACATATCGACGCTGACATTATTCTTGGTGCTGATTATTTTGGGCCTTCTGAGCGACGGAGGCAGTTCGAGGCATCGCTTGGCTGACGATTACGAACCCCGTTCCTCCATGTGGCCCTTGCACCCGCAACCACGCAAATATGAACCGCTGACTCTATGGTTGGAGAGAATTGCAAGGTCCTATGGAGTAGGCTACCGAACGTTTTGTCGTCAGGCATTGGCAATTGGCGATTTGGAAATTACGGAATTCTGTGAAACACCATCGGAAAAGGCACTGGAAAAACTATCCGCAGGAACAGGTGTGCCGCTTCGGCAGCTCCGTGAAATGACGACTGGGGCATTGTTGTCGCAATTCCAAACAGAACTGCAAGTGGCGCTTGGGAAATTTGAAGCGGCTACTGCCGCGTGGCTGAGTGATCAAGTAAGGATAAGCTACAGCAGTGATCGAAAATATTGGCAGACGATCGAATTTTGGGAACGTGAACTTACACTCAAAGTTCCCCCGCGGCTGCAGGAATAGCCCACGCCTACGATTTGGGTGCAGCCACAAGAATTTTCTGGACATTCGCTCGTGGTTTTGGCTCTATCCTGTTTTAAAGGAGTGCCAATGTATGGGAATCTATGACAAAGTAAGGATCGATCGCGCGTTTCCGGAACATGATCTTCCAGCGGGATCAATCATGGAGACCAAGAATCTTTACGCAGGGATGGCGGAATTCTATATTAGCCTGGACGGTAGGTTGATTGAGCGCCGTTGTCGCTTTGAATCCGATCCTGATGCGATTCCAGTAATGCCAGGATGGCCACCGCCGCTCAAGCGTATTTACACAGAGGAAATTGACATCGACTACCACGGAGATCTTTGTCTCTATGGCTATCGCTCGGGTGCGGCGGAAAGCAATAAGTTTGTCATGCGCTTTACCCATGGCCAGCTCGAGTGGATTTGCCCATTCGATGATTATCCCAAAAAGAATCAGGATCTGCTCATGGAGCAAGGAGCGCGATAAGTCTGCTCAACCTCAATAAGGCTTCAACAGCTGCAATTTTGCGATGGAATCCAAGACGCGAGGGGATTCTTTGCCCACTTGATTCGATTGTTCAGACGACCGTCACTCATTTTATTAAACGCCCCCGAACAAATACTAATTTCGGATAACTAATCGACACCCGGTTTGATTTGGTGTCACGCAATCTTGAAAATGAGTGGTTTACATGACGAAGATAATGTGACAAGTATTGTGACTTGCGAACATACCTATTGATACGACTCGGGGAGTGTCACGCAATCGATCGTTTTTGTGACACTCTAAAAACAAAAAATGGAAAACGATTAACTTTTGGAGGGATGCATGTTGGTTGGTTATGTGAGGGTGTCAAAATCGGATGGCAGTCAAACCACGCAACTGCAACGTGATGTATTGTTGGCTGCCGGAATTCCATCCGATGTCATTTATGAGGACCACGCATCGGGGCGAAACGACAATCGGCCGGGACTGGCCGCCTGTCTTAAAGCCCTGCGTGATGGGGACACATTGGTGGTCTGGAAGCTCGATCGGCTTGGTCGTGACCTTCGCCATTTGGTCAATACCATTGAAGAGCTGAACAATCGCGGGGTTGGCTTCCGGGTTCTGACTGGCCAGGGCGCTCAAATCGATACGACGACTCCCACGGGCAAGCTGATCTTTGGATTCTTTGCGGCATTGGCAGAGTTTGAACGTGAACTGATTGCTGAGCGTACCATCGCTGGGTTGGCCGCTGCTCGCGCACGGGGCCGTCTAGGAGGGCGGCCATTCAAAATGACTCCCGCAAAGTTACGTCTCGCAATGGCTGCAATGGGCCAACCTGAAACTAAAATCAATGAACTATGCAAAGAACTGGCGATAACTCGGCAGACGCTTTACCGACACTTGGATCCAAAAGGAACACTTCGGGCCGACGGCCAGAAACTGCTGCAATCGAAGCAATCTGCATAAAACAAACTCTCGTAGAGAGGCGATAACTATGGAAACGAAGCGTAGCACCCATGGAAGACGGGTCGGTTATGTCCGTCTGAACGCCCTATGCCGTGAGACTCGCCCGCAGCTTGAGGGAGTGACACTTGACATCGTCTTTACGGATACCATTGATCGCAAAAAGCAGTTTTTGTCGCAGCTTTATGCGATGACGCGATATGTTCGTGAGGGTGATTCTCTGTTTATACAGAGAATGGATCGCCTTGGACGAAGCCCGCAAGACTTCCTCACGCTTGTGCGTGAACTGACACGGAACGGTGTTCGGGTAGAGTTCGTGACTGAACAACTTGCATTTCCCGCCGGTGAGCTATCGCCCGTTCGAAATATTCTCCTGCTTATCATGGCAGAGTTTCACGAGGCCGCCCAGTCTTGGGTCAGCGAGAAAAGAAGTGAGGCAAGGCAAGTCAGCCTCCTAACTCATCCCTAAGGATTCGGAAATGGGCGCTGAAGTCCACTTTGGAAACCCAATGAAATCGACTTTGGAAAATGACAGAGCCGTCCCCTGAAAAAAGTCATTTTTATGTCAGACGTCTTCCCTAAGCAGTGCTTAGGTTCCGTTTTCACCGTGAAAACGGTTTGCTGGCTGTCATGCTGGCTTGCTTTCATGTCATCATGTCAGCAACCATGCAAGACGACAGGACAGCATGAAAGTCAACTTGAATGATTGCTTGCATGTATTCATGCTTGTCAGTCAGCCATCTTGATTGAATGCAGGCTTGTTTTCATGCCAGCAGACAGGCACCACATCATGCTTGAAATAATGCTTGCAAGCATGTTTGCAAACATGCTAGTGTCCGCTCATGATCATCACTATTGCAAATTCAAAAGGCGGGGTGGGCAAGAGCACAATCGCTGTTCATTTGGCGGCGTGGCTCCATAAACACGGCCACCGTGTTACCTTAGCCGACTGTGACACCCAACAGTCCTCCTCGGAATGGATTCGAGAAGCTGCACCGGATGTCCATACCATTCGACTGGACAATCCAAACGAAATTCTTAATGAGTTGCCAATCCTTGCGCAAGAAACAGATTTTGTCATTGCGGACGGCCCTGGAAGCCAAACGGAGACAAGCCGTGCCCTGTTGCTGCGCGCAGATCTCGGAATCGTCCCATGCAAAGCCAGTATGCTGGAGGTTCGTGCATTGTCCAAGGCCACAGAAGTCCTTCGCCAATCGCAGGATATTCGCAATGGATTACCAAAGGCCGTAATCATCTTGAGCATGGTGGGCAAGAACTATAGGTTGACCAAAGACATGAAGGACGCCGCAGCCGCGCTCAATTTGCCAATGACAGCCACCGCCATGATTCTTCGGCAAATTTACGCTGACGCTCCAGGGCAGGGGCAGGTCGTTTGGAACATGGGGGCAAGAGCAAACGAGGCGGCAGACGAGATTGACCGGCTATTCCGGGAAATTTTGCCCGATGCTTGTAGAGCAAGGTCAAGAGTGACAATGAGACGAAAACAAGTCGTGAAGAGGTAATTGCCATGGTTGAACGTCGCTCACTACTCGATGGCATCACAACACCACCATCGCCAGTCGACCCGAATATTGAAAAAGCCTTTGTCTACGGTGCCAAAGCGGCTCCCGCCGATGCAGTTCAAGCACCCGTGGTCGCACGCGCACCTCTAAGCACGCGGATTCGGGCAGACTTCGCAGCCGCCCTCAAAAAAGCATCACTTGAGCGGCAACTCAAGAATGTGACTCCTAATTCATTGCAGAGTATCTTGGAGGAAGCGATTGAGCCGTGGCTCAAGCAGAATGGGTACTTGGGATAACTTGTTTTCAGGCTCAACTCGCAATCCTGCCAAGCAATTTGGCAATCCTTACTGAAAAATTTGCCGCTGGTGAATAGCAACGGCACCGGTTTGGTTGACCTTTGAGTGGCCGGTCGTCGTAGAGTAACTGGAACTACTTTCTACGTGACAGTACAAAGCAATCGCGGGTTCGAAATTGCTAGCTCAGGACACGCCCTCCTGTGTCACCAATTGCAGTTGCGAACCGCAATTGGTTAAACGGTCAGGTTGATTTGATTACTCGCCGGTTGAGTGGGGACGTAGCCAAGGTCTAATAGTTAAATACGCTTCGACCCCAATGTACTTCTGGGGTTTTGAGACCGCTCCTAGTCATCTTCGTACTCTTCTTCCTCTTCGAGAAATACGTCACTCTCCTCCATTGTGAGCAACACGAGCAACGTGCTCATGCTCGCCACTGGCACATACTCTTCAATAACGTGGATCGTTTCGAGATAGTCTTTGTCGTAGACGTTAAACCAATCGCGAACTTTCCCCTCATCTTCATACCGGTCCAAAACACCGACTTGGAACTCGGCCCACGGCTCCTGAGCGTTTACCGGAAGGAAACCTTTGCTGGGGTAGATACCACCCTCGATGAGAGCATCGGATGGGAACATCCACGTCACTTCGCCGCTCCGAATGCCAGCAACGGCGCAGGGAAAATCGGAAAGAGCGACAGCGCGGAACATGGTGCTAACCAGCGATGCACGAAAGTGCTCTGCAATTTCACTGATCCTCTCCACCGATAACTCGGCCTGGTTCACCATCGGACGCGCGAGGTATGTCGGCAGCAGAATACTTGCCGCAAAGCTGTCGGCCTCCCTTTCCACAACAATATCAGAATGAAACTCACCCTTGGAAGGATGGGGTGTTAATGACTTCATTAGGTACGCGCGGTGTCGATTCAGGAAGTAATGTCCAAGTTCGTGGCTGATTGAAAACCTGGTTCGCGGATGATGATCTCCTAGCGAATACCCGGTGTCGTATTTTGTATTGTAGAAAAGAAGAAACCGGTTCTTATTCCTGTGATACTCGAGCATCCCGTCATAGCGATCGCCGAAATCAGCACCGCCTGCGCGGAGAAATGGCTTCTCGGACCGAATGATCGTAAGCGGATCGATGGGGGCCGAGAGGTTAAGCCGCTCAACAATCGCATCAGCTTCCTTACCGGCCGTCCGCAAGCGGTTCTTCTCCGTCATCCACTCCATTTTCGTCTTCTTCTTCTTCTTCGTCATCGCTTAGCATTTCCTCGCGGAGTTTGTCCTCCACAGTAGTATCGCCTTTGTCCTCGCCCTGGTTCCGGTGAAGCTGGAGTGCGTCGTCTTCGGCTTCTGAAGTGTTCACCTCGTGGGTCCAGCCAAGATCGAGTTTCGGTTCCCACGATGCCTTACCACCTGACGTCACGAAGTCGATCAACGAATCGATTTCGTCATCCGAAATGAGTTGAGCCGGGGCGGCATCGTATGCAGCATCAGCCTCCTCCGCAGTCATCGGGCAGAACCCTTTGAGCTTCCGCAGCTTCTTGATCGCCTCCTCGGAGCGTTTTTCAGCGTCGCGGCTCATTTCTTGTCCCTCCGCCCGTCCTCGGCTTCTAAAGCGAGGATGAATTCTTTGATCTTCTTTTTCACTTTGCTTTTCACTGTATCGACATAGGCTCGGGATTTTCCCAGCTTCGCCGCCAGACGAACGATGTCGGGATCGCCGTCGATCGCGAAACAATTGACGGCCACGGTCCGTTCGTCTCCTACCAGCTTGCTGTGAATGAAATCATAGACACGGTCCAAACGCTTCTTCTCCTTTGATTCCGTCACCAGTTTGACGTCATCACACGTATCGCTTTTTTGATCGGCCGGGTCGTCGAGTTCCGCCGCCTTATATTTGGCGCGATAATTATCAACGCCTTCAATGTGATCCAGTGCTTTGTTACGGACGATGCGAATCCACCAGCCGCGTAAAGTTCCTTTTCTGGTGTCGTAGCTGTTGATCTTCTCCCAGAATTTGATAAGAGACTTTTGGAAGACGTAGTCACGCTCGTGTTCGTCAAGTTGGACGCCGAACTGCTTCCGCAGGTATCCCTTCACTTTGGGGCCGTAAGCCTTTATTGCGGCGCGCAGGGCCTCATGGTCCCCCTCCATCATACGGAGGGCGATCACCTCATCATCGATTTCTGTCTGCGGCTCTTGCTCGCGCATCTCGGCTTAATCTGCCTCCCAATACAAGTACGGTGGCATCTTAACTGAAATAAAATTTGCGCAAAAGCCTGGGTGGCCAGTTAAGACGGCGCGTTTGGCCGCCGTACTTGCATGCGGATAGGGCATTCCGTGTCTAATTTGCCCTGTGTAGCCTAGGTTATCGGAGAAATAAGGATGAAGACGATCAAGAGTGTTCGGATCAAACCGAACCCCGCTGGAAAAGACCGGAATCGCCGCGGTGCTGCGACGGCGGCCCAACTCGGAGCGGAGTGGGTGGATTTAAAGAATGACACGGCAGTCGCGGCAACACTCGACGGCCTGACTCTGTATCACGTCGCCTATAGCGGCGCGAATGATACGGGAAAGTGGGAGCGAGTGCAGGGTTTCACCGGCACCCTCGTTGCAGGGAAAACGATGCGTGTGCATTCGGGCTGCGGACCAGTGAGCGCCTTGAACACCGCCGACCTGGAATGTGCGGACTACCATGTGTTCACGAACCGTGAAAACTACATCTGGAACAACGACCGGGGAGATTGCTCCGCGTTGCAGAAGGATGGTGACACCGACAGTTTCGACAAATGCTGGTACGACGCAAAGCCGCCCGAGGGCGTCATCCTTGTGCGCGTTAACGGCAAATTCGGCGTGGCGGCGAGTTCGATGTCGACGACCTCAAGCCGAATGTAGTTATTTACAGAAGAACTGGAGCCAGGCGTCACAGCAATTGCTTCTAACGCCGTCAGCTCCCCTTCACAATCGCATATGTAGTGTTTTTACAGGATCAATTCCAAGGAGAATAAAGATGACCAAGGACAAGCAAGTAATGATTATTGTCAACGGCACCCAAAAGACCGTGGGCAAGGTCGACCTCTCGTATGACGAGGTCGTCCATTTGGCATTCGAGACGCCGCCGTATGGCGAAAACACATTGTTCAGCGTGTCCTACGTGCGCGGCCACGGCAACAAGCCGGAGGGCATTCTGGCACCGGGGGGCACGCTCAAGGTCAAGGAAGGAATGATCATTGATGTCACAGCAACTGATAAGTCGTAACCCCGATCTGCGTCGACTCAGGGAAGAGGGCTACGATATCGACCTGCGAGCAGGTCACCTGCTCGTCAAGGGCGTCCCTTACGTGGACGCGACGTGCCAGGTGCGACGTGGCACCCTTGTGACTCCGCTTGGAGACATGTGCGGTGACGAGTCGCGACCGCCGACCGATCACACAGTCTATTTCATCGGCCAATACCCATGTCGACGAGACGGTGCGCCAATTGAACAGATTCGAAACAACAGCAACACCCAGACCCTCGCGCGAGGACTGATTGTCAATCACTACTTCTCGGCGAAACCAAAGGAGGGCAATTACCGAGACTACCATCACAAGATGACCAACTACGTCACGATTGTCTGTGGCGAGGCCCAGGCTCTCGACCCCTCGGCGACTGCTCGCATAGGTATCGTTTCTGAACCAATCGACGATGACTGCCCATTCAATTACATCGATACCGCTTCCCCCCGAGCTGGAATCAGCGCAGTCACAAGCAAACTCGAAAAGAAGAGAATCGCAATTGCAGGCGTTGGTGGAACGGGATCGTACGTGCTAGACTTCGTGGCAAAGACACCGGTTGCCGAGATTCACCTTTTCGATGGCGATTGCTTTGCAAACCACAATGCCTTTCGTTCCCCAGGAGCACCCTCGATTGAGGAGCTTCGCCAACACCAGATGAAAGCAGTGTATTTTCGAGATATCTACCATAAGATGCATAAGCGGATCATCGCACACGAAGCGTTTTTGGACGAAATCAGCGTCCAGCAACTACGGGAAATGGACTTCGTGTTCCTTTGCATTGATCGCGGCGGTGACAAACGCCTTGTCATGGAACGTTTAGTGCTGTGGGGTATCCCGTTTGTCGATGTCGGGATGGGGGTGATGCTCGAAGGTGAGCATTTGCGAGGCGATACGCGTGTTACAACTAGCACTCCTCAAAAACACGACCACCTCGAAAGTCGGATCAATTTTGCCGAGGGTGCCGAAAATGATTACTCACGCAACATCCAGATTGCGGAGCTGAACGCGCTGAACGCTGCGATAGCCGTTATCAAGTGGAAGAAGCTCTGCGGCTACTATCAAGATGTAATTCACGAGCACTGCTCGATGTACATGATCGGCTCAAATTCAATCGCGAATGACGACGAGACATGATATCCACCATCCAACCAGTTTTTGTCGAATTCATTCCTGAGAAACTTGAGGACGGCAAGATCTACATTTCCAAGACCTACCTCACTGCCTCGCACAGCTGTTGCTGTGGGTGCGGTCACCGTGTCGTCACCCCACTGCGGCCAACGGCAAAAGGTTGGGGACTGACGGACGATGACGGGCTAGTCACTCTCTATCCATCGATTGGCAACTGGAGCTTTCCGTGTCGCTCGCACTACTGGATTCGCCGAAACCAGATTATCCCTTCCTATCCGATGACGCCTCAAGAAGTGAATGCAGCGCGAAGGCTTGAATACGAGCAAAAAGAATTGAACGTTGATATGTTCGACAGCGAATTAAAATCCGAGAGCGTGCGAAAAGAGTCCGAGAGCGAAGCAACACGAAAAGGACTTCTTGAACGACTCAAGCAATGGTTCTTTAGATAGCAGCAGGAACGAAGCGAAAGTTATTCGCCCCGCACCGTGATTTTCGTTCGACCAACGTGCTTAGGCTCGTTTGAAAAGCGATAGGTGGGCTGCTCACCGAATCTCCCTTCACCACGCACCGGCGCATCTTTGCCGACTGGCTCGACGAAAGAGGTGCATGGCAGATCGCCTTTTGAAATTGGCCTTCAGGATGGAGGGGATTTTAATCGATGGCCGGTAGATGGGCAGTCTACCCGACCGATTCGGCATGATAGCAATGAGCCGTTCGTGCCCAGGACGAACCGTCCTTTGACGAGCCGGTGCAGGATACGGTGCACCATAAAGCAGAATCGTCGTGCCGTGATTCCTATCGCGGAGTCCCCCGTCGTTCGAACCATTTGCGGCAAAAGCCAATGAACGCAGCGTCGCGATTTCGTGGCTCTTCGGTCATCCATTCAAGCCACTCTCGTTCTAGATGATAAATATCCCATCCAGGGCAGGCTTCCTTGGCTGCTTCGTAAGTCATCGCGTTCAAATATCCGATTTTTGCGTCATCGAACTTGGCTGGAACGATTCCTGCCGTGCCACGACTTCGGAAGACAATCATTTCGCCGTCATCCATTTCAATGGAATAGTCAGGAATATGCTGGTGTAATTTATCCTCGTCTACGATTTGGCCAATCAATCGCCGAAACTCCTTAAGTGTAGAGGCAGAACCGCACTTCAACTGTAGTCGTTCAAGCGATATTTTCCATTCGCTTTGCTTGCCGCAGTGTTTTCGAGCGATCTCGTAGATTCGTCGCTCCAGGGGCTTCCGTAGTCGAAAATAGTCACGATGCAGGGTCAGAACCTCGTTGTGACGGATGGCATTGAACACCCAATCCGATAACTTGACTTCAACTTCCTGCATTCGGCCATCGCGGGTTTCGCGAACGATGGTAACTCGCTCAATGAGTCCAAAGTTGTCGAAAACCTCTTGGCCGCCAGTTGCAACATTGGTACTAATGCGAGTGCCCGCAAGTCGCTCGAACGCCGCCTTGAGAGCTTCGTATCCTTGCCCGCTAGTCATCCGGTTCGTAGCTTTGAGCAGGTCATGTGCACGAAATCGAAGAACTTGCGATACTTGTTTTCCTTCATTGATCGAACCCATAAGCTGCGATATGCAGTAGATCAAAACATCGCGATCATGAACTGTTGCGAGCCCATCCGCCGAAGGTTTGATTACGACATAGTTGGACCCATTTTCATACCGACGAATTCGATGGTCTGGCTTCGTTGACAGGGAGAAGATTGGATGTTCCATCGAAGCCATGTCGCCCTTGGGGACTGCGTCGAAGATATCGCACACAAAGAAGTCCGGTGTCGGGTGCCGGCAGGGCAATCGCACGTTAGCAGCATGAATAACCTGCGAGTAGCTTCTCAATCGCAGAGTTATCCCAGCCACATCGCTTACGCTTGCCTCGAATTGCATCTTTAATCGTAGTGTCCTTTTGCAGAATGTTTAACGCCAAG